>NZ_LR134525.1:728699-1457398 GCF_900638555.1 Neisseria meningitidis | reverse complement strand
GCTTCCAAAAAACTGAACCTTCACGCCGCAGGCGTATTGCCAAAGGCAGCAGATTCAGAGGCGGCTGCTATTCTGATTGACGGCATAACCGACCAATATGAAATTGGCAAGCCCACCTACAAGAGTCACTACGACAAAGCTGCTCTGAACAAGCCTTCACGTTTGACCGGACGTACGGGGGTAAGTATTCATGCAGCTGCGGCACTCGATGATGCACGTATTATTATCGGTGCATCCGAAATCAAAGCTCCCTCAGGCAGCATAGACATCAAAGCCCATAGTGATATTGTACTGGAGGCTGGACAAAACGATGCCTATACCTTCTTAAAAACCAAAGGTAAAAGCGGCAAAATCATCAGAAAAACCAAGTTTACCAGCACCCGCGACCACCTGATTATGCCAGCCCCCGTCGAGCTGACCGCCAACGGTATCACGCTTCAGGCAGGCGGCAACATCGAAGCTAATACCACCCGCTTCAATGCCCCTGCAGGTAAAGTTACCCTGGTTGCGGGTGAAGAGCTGCAACTGCTGGCAGAAGAAGGCATCCACAAGCACGAGTTGGATGTCCAAAAAAGCCGCCGCTTTATCGGCATCAAGGTAGGTAAGAGCAATTACAGTAAAAACGAACTGAACGAAACCAAATTGCCTGTCCGCGTCGTCGCCCAAACTGCAGCCACCCGTTCAGGCTGGGATACCGTGCTCGAAGGTACCGAATTCAAAACCACGCTGGCCGGTGCCGACATTCAGGCAGGTGTAGGCGAAAAAGCCCGTGTCGATGCGAAAATTATCCTCAAAGGCATTGTGAACCGTATCCAGTCGGAAGAAAAATTAGAAACCAACTCAACCGTATGGCAGAAACAGGCCGGACGCGGCAGCACTATCGAAACGCTAAAACTGCCCAGCTTCGAAAGCCCTACTCCGCCCAAATTGTCCGCACCCGGCGGCTATATCGTCGACATTCCGAAAGGCAATCTGAAAACCGAAATCGAAAAGCTGTCCAAACAGCCCGAGTATGCCTATCTGAAACAGCTCCAAGTAGCGAAAAACATCAACTGGAATCAGGTGCAGCTTGCTTACGACAGATGGGACTACAAACAGGAGGGCTTAACCGAAGCAGGTGCGGCGATTATCGCACTGGCCGTTACCGTGGTCACCTCAGGCGCAGGAACCGGAGCCGTATTGGGATTAAACGGTGCGGCCGCCGCCGCAACCGATGCAGCATTCGCCTCTTTGGCCAGCCAGGCTTCCGTATCGTTCATCAACAACAAAGGCGATGTCGGCAAAACCCTGAAAGAGCTGGGCAGAAGCAGCACGGTGAAAAATCTGGTGGTTGCCGCCGCTACCGCAGGCGTAGCCGACAAAATCGGCGCTTCGGCACTGAACAATGTCAGCGATAAGCAGTGGATCAACAACCTGACCGTCAACCTAGCCAATGCGGGCAGTGCCGCACTGATTAATACCGCTGTCAACGGCGGCAGCCTGAAAGACAATCTGGAAGCGAATATCCTTGCGGCTTTGGTCAATACCGCGCATGGAGAAGCAGCCAGTAAAATCAAACAGTTGGATCAGCACTACATAGTCCACAAGATTGCCCATGCCATAGCGGGCTGTGCGGCAGCGGCGGCGAATAAGGGCAAGTGTCAGGATGGTGCGATAGGTGCGGCTGTGGGCGAGATAGTCGGGGAGGCTTTGACAAACGGCAAAAATCCTGACACTTTGACAGCTAAAGAACGCGAACAGATTTTGGCATACAGCAAACTGGTTGCCGGTACGGTAAGCGGTGTGGTCGGCGGCGATGTAAATGCGGCGGCGAATGCGGCTGAGGTAGCGGTGAAAAATAATCAGCTTAGCGACAAAGAGGGTAGAGAATTTGATAACGAAATGACTGCATGCGCCAAACAGAATAATCCTCAACTGTGCAGAAAAAATACTGTAAAAAAGTATCAAAATGTTGCTGATAAAAGACTTGCTGCTTCGATTGCAATATGTACGGATATATCCCGTAGTACTGAATGTAGAACAATCAGAAAACAACATTTGATCGATAGTAGAAGCCTTCATTCATCTTGGGAAGCAGGTCTAATTGGTAAAGATGATGAATGGTATAAATTATTCAGCAAATCTTACACCCAAGCAGATTTGGCTTTACAGTCTTATCATTTGAATACTGCTGCTAAATCTTGGCTTCAATCGGGCAATACAAAGCCTTTATCCGAATGGATGTCCGACCAAGGTTATACACTTATTTCAGGAGTTAATCCTAGATTCATTCCAATACCAAGAGGGTTTGTAAAACAAAATACACCTATTACTAATGTCAAATACCCGGAAGGCATCAGTTTCGATACAAACCTAAAAAGACATCTGGCAAATGCTGATGGTTTTAGTCAAAAACAGGGCATTAAAGGAGCCCATAACCGCACCAATTTTATGGCAGAACTAAATTCACGAGGAGGACGCGTAAAATCTGAAACCCAAACTGATATTGAAGGCATTACCCGAATTAAATATGAGATTCCTACACTAGACAGGACAGGTAAACCTGATGGTGGATTTAAGGAAATTTCAAGTATAAAAACTGTTTATAATCCTAAAAAATTTTCTGATGATAAAATACTTCAAATGGCTCAAAATGCTGCTTCACAAGGATATTCAAAAGCCTCTAAAATTGCTCAAAATGAAAGAACTAAATCAATATCGGAAAGAAAAAATGTCATTCAATTCTCAGAAACCTTTGACGGAATCAAATTTAGATCATATTTTGATGTAAATACAGGAAGAATTACAAACATTCACCCAGAATAATTTAAAGGAAAAATTATGAAAAATAATATTTTTCTAAACTTAAATAAAAAATCTATAAATAACAACCATTTTGTTATTTCGATTTTTTTTGAAACAATTTACCAATTTGAAACTAAAGATACGCTTTTAGAGTGTTTTAAAAATATTACAACTACCGGACATTTTGGAGTAATAGGTGCTCAATATGAAAAAATAGATGCTACCAGATGGATTGGAGATTATGAAGAGGTAAATGGATTTGAGTATATTGATAAAGCTCCTTCTATTTATTTTTCAGTTGGAGATGATTTCAATCCTGAAGAATTAATTATACCTATTAATTTAGCATATCATTACTTTAATATTGCAATATCTGATTTCTTAATAGCTCACCCTGAATATCAAAAAAAGTGTAAAGAAATACAAAAAACATATTCTCAAACAAACTGTAGCCTGCATGAAACCTAAAATCCATGCGTAAGGTGTGTGCTTCAGCACGCACGCGTTCCATGATTTACGGCTCAATGCCGTCTGAAAAGCTCACAATTTTTCAGACGGCATTTGTTATGCAAGTAAATATTCAGATTCCCTATATACTGCCCAGACGCGTGCGTGCTGAAGACACCCCCTACGCTTGCTGCAGAACTTTCGGGTAAAACCGGTGTGAGCATTAGCGCACCGTATGCCAATGAGAACAGTCGCATCCTGCTCAGCACCACGGATATCAGTTCGGAAAACGGCAAAATCAAAATTCAATCTTACGGTGACCAATATTACTATGCGAGACAGAGCGAACTCTATACCTTTGAACGCCGCAGCTACAAAACTGGCAAATGGTACAACCGCAAACACATTACCGAAGTCAAAGAACACAAAAACGCCAAGCCCGACGCAGTAAACCTCAGCGCATCCCAAGGCATCGACATCAAATCTGGTGGCAGCATCGACGCCTACGCCACCGCATTCGATGCCCCCAAAGGCAGCATTAACATCGAAGCCGGGCGGAAATTGACACTCTATGCCGTAGAAGAGCTCAACTACGACAAACTAGACAGCCAAAAAAGGCGCAGATTTCTCGGCATCAGCTACAGCAAAGCACACGACACCACCACCCAAGTCATGAAAACCGCGCTGCCCTCAAGGGTAGTTGCAGAATCAGCCAACCTCCAATCGGGCTGGGATACCAAACTGCAAGGCACACAGTTTGAAACCACACTGGGTGGCGCAACCATACGCGCAGGCGTAGGTGAGCAGGCACGGGCAGATGCCAAGATTATCCTCGAAGGCATCAAAACCACGATCCACAACGAAACCGTGAGCAGCAGCAAATCTGCTCTATGGCAAAAACAGGCAGGACGGGGCAGTAACATCGAAACCTTGCAATTGCCGAGTTTCACCGGTCCCGTTGCGCCCGTACTGTCCGCACCCGGCGGTTACATTGTCGATATTCCCAAAGGCAATCTGAAAACCGAAATCGAAAAGCTGGCCAAACAGCCCGAATACGCCTACCTGAAACAGCTTCAGACGGCCAAGAACGTCGATTGGAAACAGGTGCAGCTGGCCTACGACAAATGGGACTATAAACAGGAAGGCTTGACCGGAGCCGGTGCAGCGATTGTGGTGATTATTGTAACCGCTCTAACTTATGGATACGGAGCGGCTGCAGCGGGTAGCGTAACTGCCGCAGGAAGTAGTACAGCCGCAGCTGCAACAACGACAGCGGCAGCAACTACCACTGTTTCTACTGCAGCTGCCATGCAAACCGCAGCTTTAGCCTCCTTGTATAGCCAAGCAGCTGTAGCCATCATCAATAATAAAGGCGATGTAGGCAAAGCATTAAAAGATCTCGGCACCAGTGATACGGTCAAGCAGATTGTTACTTCCGCACTGACGGCGGGTGCATTAAACCAGATGGGAGCAGATATTGCCCAATTGAACAGCAAGGTAAGAACCGAACTGTTCAGCAGTACGGGCAATCAAACCATTGCCAACCTTGGAGGCAGATTGGCCACCAACCTCAGCAATGCAGGTATCTCAGCTGGTATCAATACCGCCGTTAACGGCGGCAGCTTGAAAGACAACTTAGGCAATGCCGCATTGGGAGCATTGGTTAATAGCTTCCAAGGGGAAGCCGCCAGCAAAATCAAAACAACCTTCAGCGACGATTATGTTGCCAAACAGTTCGCCCACGCTTTGGCGGGTTGTGTTAGCGGACTGGTACAGGGAAAATGTAAAGATGGGGCAATTGGCGCAGCAGTTGGGGAAATCGTAGCTGAATCCATACTTGGCGGCAGAAACCCTGCTACACTCAGCGATGCAGAAAAGCATAAAGTTATCAGTTACTCGAAGATTATTGCGGGCAGCGTGGCGGCACTCAACGGCGGCGATGTGAATACTGCGGCGAATGCGGCTGAGGTAGCTGTGGTGAATAATGCTTTGAATTTTGACAGCACCCCTACCAATGCGAAAAAGCATCAACCGCAGAAGCCCGACAAAACCGCACTGGAAAAAATCATCCAAAGTATTATGCCTGCACATGCGGCAGGTGCGATGACTAATCCGCAGGATAAGGATGCTGCCATTTGGATAAGCAATATCCGTAATGGCATCACAGGCCCGATTGTGATTACCAGCTATGGAGTTTATGCAGCAGGTTGGACAGCTCCGCTGATCGGTACAGCTGGTAAAGCAGCTATCAGCACCTGCATGGCTAATCCTTCTGGTTGTACTGTCATGGTCACTCAGGCTGCCGAAGCGGGCGCGGGAATCGCCACGGGTGCGGTAACGGTAGGCAACGCTTGGGAAGCGCCTGTGGGGGCGTTGTCGAAAGCGAAGGCGGCCAAGCAGGCTATACCAACCCAGACAGTTAAAGAACTTGATGGCTTACTACAAGAATCAAAAAATATAGGTGCTGTAAATACACGAATTAATATAGCGAATAGTACTACTCGATATACACCAATGAGACAAACGGGACAACCGGTATCTGCTGGCTTTGAGCATGTTCTTGAGGGGCACTTCCATAGGCCTATTGCGAATAACCGTTCAGTTTTTACCATCTCCCCAAATGAATTGAAGGTTATACTTCAAAGTAATAAAGTAGTTTCTTCTCCCGTATCGATGACTCCTGATGGCCAATATATGCGGACTGTCGATGTAGGAAAAGTTATTGGTACTACTTCTATTAAAGAAGGTGGACAACCCACAACTACAATTAAAGTATTTACAGATAAGTCAGGAAATTTGATTACTACATACCCAGTAAAAGGAAACTAACTAAATATGAGTAACTTTGAAAAAAAATATATTTTAGAATTAAATGATGCTTTAAGCCATTTAAATCATAACTCTACCTCATTTGATTTATTGAAAGTTTTGATTTCATGGTTATCAAACGATATTGTCATTGATAAATTTAAAATTTTAGGTTATGACTTTAGTAAATATATCGAAATGAATCCCGATGACTATCCGGTTGAAAAATCTATATTGAATAGAGAGGAAATTATTTATCTCAAAAACAATATTTATCGTAAAATATCATCAGGAAATTTTAAATTTCAATACTTTGTACAATATATTAGAGATATTTTAGAATATTTATTTATTGAACATATTGAAAGAGTCTGTCCTTACTGCGAATGGGGTGAAATGCAAAAATTAGAAGAACAAAATACGCATGAAACGGTGTATCTCTGTACTCAATGTGGATGTGCTTTTTATAACGATAATTCACAATTTTTATTAAAAACCCCTTTAACCATTCCAATGAAACGTGATGAATTTAAATAAACAAGCCGTAGCCTGCATGAACCCTAAAATCCACGTGTAGCGTGTGTGCGCCAGCACGCATGCGTTCCATGATTTACGGCTCAATGCCGTCTGAAAAGCTCACAATTTTTCAGACGGCATTTGTTATGCAAGTAAATATTCAGATTCCCTGTATGCTGTACAGACGCGGGAGTGTTAAGCCCCCCTTGTTTGAAGCTCCGCGGCTCCTGCCGAGCTTCACCGACCCCGTTGTGCCCAAGCTCTCTGCTCCCGGCGGCTACATTGTCGACATCCCCAAAGGCAATCTGAAAACCGAAATCGAAAAGCTGTCCAAACAGCCCGAGTATGCCTATCTGAAACAGCTCCAAGTAGCGAAAAACGTCAACTGGAACCAGGTACAGCTGGCGTACGACAAATGGGACTATAAACAGGAAGGCTTGACCGGAGCCGGTGCAGCGATTGTGGTGATTATTGTAACCGCTCTAACTTATGGATACGGAGCGGCTGCAGCGGGTAGCGTAACTGCCGCAGGAAGTAGTACAGCCGCAGCTGCAACAACGACAGCGGCAGCAACTACCACTGTTTCTACTGCAGCTGCCATGCAAACCGCAGCTTTAGCCTCCTTGTATAGCCAAGCAGCTGTAGCCATCATCAATAATAAAGGCGATGTAGGCAAAGCATTAAAAGATCTCGGCACCAGTGATACGGTCAAGCAGATTGTTACTTCCGCACTGACGGCGGGTGCATTAAACCAGATGGGAGCAGATATTGCCCAATTGAACAGCAAGGTAAGAACCGAACTGTTCAGCAGTACGGGCAATCAAACCATTGCCAACCTTGGAGGCAGATTGGCCACCAACCTCAGCAATGCAGGTATCTCAGCTGGTATCAATACCGCCGTTAACGGCGGCAGCTTGAAAGACAACTTAGGCAATGCCGCATTGGGAGCATTGGTTAATAGCTTCCAAGGGGAAGCCGCCAGCAAAATCAAAACAACCTTCAGCGACGATTATGTTGCCAAACAGTTCGCCCACGCTTTGGCGGGTTGTGTTAGCGGACTGGTACAGGGAAAATGTAAAGATGGGGCAATTGGCGCAGCAGTTGGGGAAATCGTAGCTGAATCCATACTTGGCGGCAGAAACCCTGCTACACTCAGCGATGCAGAAAAGCATAAAGTTATCAGTTACTCGAAGATTATTGCGGGCAGCGTGGCGGCACTCAACGGCGGCGATGTGAATACTGCGGCGAATGCGGCTGAGGTAGCTGTGGTGAATAATGCTTTGAATTTTGACAGCACCCCTACCAATGCGAAAAAGCATCAACCGCAGAAGCCCGACAAAACCGCACTGGAAAAAATCATCCAAAGTATTATGCCTGCACATGCGGCAGGTGCGATGACTAATCCGCAGGATAAGGATGCTGCCATTTGGATAAGCAATATCCGTAATGGCATCACAGGCCCGATTGTGATTACCAGCTATGGAGTTTATGCAGCAGGTTGGACAGCTCCGCTGATCGGTACAGCTGGTAAAGCAGCTATCAGCACCTGCATGGCTAATCCTTCTGGTTGTACTGTCATGGTCACTCAGGCTGCCGAAGCGGGCGCGGGAATCGCCACGGGTGCGGTAACGGTAGGCAACGCTTGGGAAGCTCCAGTAGGAGCGTTGTCGAAAGCGAAGGCGACTAAGCAAGCTGCTCCTAAAGAAACAATAAACAATTTGGCAAATTTAGCCAAAGCAGAACAGCAGATTTTATTCCGTATTGCCCAACGCGATACGCAACTGGATGCATGGAAGACGGGATTTAACAATAGAGTAAGGAAAGGAGCAGGCTTGCTTGATGCAAGTAATATTCCGATAACCATTAACGGAAAAACCATCAAACCTGTACAAGCCATAAGCTTAAAGGGAGCACCCGTTTACAGCGGCGTAAGCGAACAGGAGATTTTTGCGCTTTATCGGCAGATGACTGGCCAGAATCCGAATTTTAGAGTTTTGCCTGACGGAAGATTAGCAAATGGCATTATCAGTACTGGAGAATGGGCAGGAACAAAAATTGCATTAAGAAATTTTTCAAAAACAGAGAATTCAACTCAAGCACGATGGACATTAGATTTGCAGAATCCTCCATCATTTATTAAAGGTACTAAATTGGAGCTTAAATTCCAATAATTTACAAAGGATTTTACCGTGGATGAGAAACAAAAAATTAAGATTCTTGATTTTCAAATCGATTTATCCTCAATTTTTAACTCTTATAAAAATCAAATGGGTATTAATATTCAAGATAAAAACTTAAAAAACAATTTCTGTTCTTTTATGGAAGAACTGTTAAATGACGGTTCAATCCGTTTACATGATTATACCGACGGTATCGGAATTCCTCTAACTGGAACTTCAAAAGAACAAGTGCAGAAATTGAAAGACATATGGCCTACTTTGGAAGATGCCCAAGCAATATGGCCTGAAGACCCTTGGTATTACTTAGAATGGCTTTGGTGGGATATTGCGTGTCCAATAGATTTGGCCGATTTGCCGAATATTGATATTTATGAGCAAGCGTAGGTATGGTTAGCCGCCTTTAGCGGCGTAACCGTACGCATATCAGCAAACTTTATAAAATAACAAGGCCGTCTGAAATCTGTTTTTCAACTTTTTCAGACGGCCTTGCAACTTGGCATTTCATTCGTACGGTTACGCCGCTAAAGGCGGCTAACCGTACCTACGAGCTCTGATAAAAATGATTTATGGAAGCAAGCTGTAGCCTGCATGAAACCTAAAATCCATGCGTAAGGTGTGTGCTTCAGCACGCACGCGTTCCATGATTTACGGCTCAATGCCGTCTGAAAAGCTCACAATTTTTCAGACGGCATTTGTTATGCAAGTAAATATTCAGATTCCCTATATACTGCCCAGACGCGTGCGTGCTGAAGACACCCCCTACGCTTGCTGCAGAACTTTCGGGTAAAACCGGTGTGAGCATTAGCGCACCGTATGCCAATGAGAACAGTCGCATCCTGCTCAGCACCACGGATATCAGTTCGGAAAACGGCAAAATCAAAATTCAATCTTACGGTGACCAATATTACTATGCGAGACAGAGCGAACTCTATACCTTTGAACGCCGCAGCTACAAAACTGGCAAATGGTACAACCGCAAACACATTACCGAAGTCAAAGAACACAAAAACGCCAAGCCCGACGCAGTAAACCTCAGCGCATCCCAAGGCATCGACATCAAATCTGGTGGCAGCATCGACGCCTACGCCACCGCATTCGATGCCCCCAAAGGCAGCATTAACATCGAAGCCGGGCGGAAATTGACACTCTATGCCGTAGAAGAGCTCAACTACGACAAACTAGACAGCCAAAAAAGGCGCAGATTTCTCGGCATCAGCTACAGCAAAGCACACGACACCACCACCCAAGTCATGAAAACCGCGCTGCCCTCAAGGGTAGTTGCAGAATCAGCCAACCTCCAATCGGGCTGGGATACCAAACTGCAAGGCACACAGTTTGAAACCACACTGGGTGGCGCAACCATACGCGCAGGCGTAGGTGAGCAGGCACGGGCAGATGCCAAGATTATCCTCGAAGGGATCAAAAGCAGCATCCACACAGAAACCGTGAGCAGCAGCAAATCTGCTCTATGGCAAAAACAGGCAGGATGGGGCAGTAACATCGAAACCTTGCAATTGCCGAGTTTCACCGGTCCCGTTGCGCCCGTACTGACCGCTCCCGGCGGCTATATCGCCGACATCCCCAAAGGCAACCTCAAAACCGAAATCGAAAAACTCGCCAAACAGCCCGAGTATGCTTATTTGAAACAACTTCAAGTTGCGAAAAACATCAACTGGAATCAGGTGCAGCTTGCTTACGACAGATGGGACTACAAACAGGAGGGCTTAACCGAAGCAGGTGCGGCGATTATCGCACTGGCCGTTACCGTGGTCACCTCAGGCGCAGGAACCGGAGCCGTATTGGGATTAAACGGTGCGGCCGCCGCCGCAACCGATGCAGCATTTGCCTCTTTGGCCAGCCAGGCTTCCGTATCGTTCATCAACAACAAAGGCGATGTCGGCAAAACCCTGAAAGAGCTGGGCAGAAGCAGCACGGTGAAAAATCTGGTGGTTGCCGCCGCTACCGCAGGCGTAGCCGACAAAATCGGCGCTTCGGCACTGAACAATGTCAGCGATAAGCAGTGGATCAACAACCTGACCGTCAACCTGGCCAATGCGGGCAGTGCCGCACTGATTAATACCGCTGTCAACGGCGGCAGCCTGAAAGACAATCTGGAAGCGAATATCCTTGCGGCTTTGGTCAATACCGCGCATGGAGAAGCAGCCAGTAAAATCAAACAGTTGGATCAGCACTACATAGTCCACAAGATTGCCCATGCCATAGCGGGCTGTGCGGCTGCGGCGGCGAATAAGGGCAAGTGTCAGGATGGTGCGATAGGCGCTGCAGTCGGTGAGATTGTTGGTGAGGCTTTGGTTAAGAATACTGATTTCAGTCGTATGAGTGCGACCGAAATCGAAAAAGCTAAAGCGAAGATTACTGCCTATTCAAAACTGGTTGCCGGCACTGCGTCTGCCGTTGTAGGCGGGGATGTGAATACAGCGGCGAATGCGGCACAGATAGCGGTGGAGAATAATACTTTGTATCCTAGATGCGTTGGTGCAAAGTGTGATGAATTTCAAAAGGAACAACAAAAATGGATACGTGAAAATCCTGAAGAATATCGAGAAGTTTTGCTTTTTCAGACAGGATTTATTCCAATTATCGGTGATATACAGAGTTTTGTACAAGCACAGACCGCTGCCGATCACCTGTTTGCTTTGCTGGGTGTGGTTCCGGGTATCGGTGAATCGATACAGGCCTATAAAGTAGCGAAAGCGGCAAAAAATTTACAAGGCATGAAAAAAGCCTTGGACAAGGCAGTAACCGTTGCCACTGCACAGGGCTATGTCAGTAAAACCAAAATCAAAGTCGGTCAAACTGAATTAAGGGTTACTGCAGCAACTGACAAACAATTGCTGAAAACCATTAGCGAAGGAAGGGACACGACAGGTAAAATGACTGAGCAGTTATTTGACTCTTTAGCTAAACAAAATGGCTTCAGAGTGCTTTCGGGCGGCAAATACGGCGGAAATAACGGTTTTGATCATGTATGGCAGGCTGCCGATGGTAGTGTCGTTTTGATTGTAGAAAGTAAGCAGATTAGGAACGGTACGGTACAGCTGAATCCGAATGGTGCGGGTGGATATACGCAAATGAGTGAGGATTGGATTAAACAAGTTGCAAATAGCTTACCTGATGGTAGTCCTGCTAAAGCTGCTGTCTTCAAAGCGGAGCGGGAAGGCAAATTAAAAACGGCAATAGCAGGCGTTGATCGTCAAACAGGTAAGGCCGTTATTCTTTCTGTCAAAGTTCCTTCTAAAACCAATATAAGGAGATAACAATGGGGCACAATATGATGACCACCCAAAAATGGTATGAGCATATTACTAATGTAATCATAGGCAATACTGCTAATTTCAATAGCGGTTGCCCTGAAGCTATAGATTATGTAGATGAAAGAAAAGGCGTTCCGCTTGCAGCGATGAGACATATTTTAATGTATACTGAAGCTGCGGCTTCCCATGCCTATCTATTTGAACATGATCTTAATAAATTCAAGCAATATGCTTATGTTGCAGGAAAGCTGGGTATTTTGCGGAGTGTAAATTCTACAGACCCTGAACCCTTCTTCTTTCCCTGTGACATGCTCAACATTCAAGATCCGATGTTTCTGATGCTGATGAGCGACAGCCCGCAGCTGCGTGAGTTTCTGGTGCGCAATATCGACAACATCGCCAACGATACAGAAGCCTTCGTAAACCGCTACGACCTCAACCGTCATATGATTTACAATACTCTGCTGATGGTGGAAGGTAAGCAGCTTGATCGGTTGAAACAACGTAGCGAGAAAGTCTTGGCGCATCCCACCCCTAGCAAATGGCTGCAAAAGCGGTTGTACGATTACCGCTTCTTCCTCGCTTTCGCCGAACAGGATGCCGAGGCGATGAAGGCCGCCTTAGAGCCGTTTTTCGATAAAAAAACCGCGCGTATGGCTGCCAAAGAAACATTGTCCTATTTCGATTTCTACCTGCAGCCGCAAATCGTTACCTATGCCAAAATCGCATCCATGCACGGTTTCGATTTGGGCATAGACCACGAAATCGCACCGAGGGATTTGATTGTTTACGATCCGCTGCCAGCAGACGAATATCAAGACATCTTCGATTTTATGAAACAGTATGACTTGTCTTACCCGTATGAATATCTGCAGGATTGGATAGATTACTATACGTTCAAAACCGATAAGCTGGTATTTGGTAACGCGAAGCGAGAGTGAGCCGTAAAACTCTGAGCTCCTGTTTTATAGATTACAACTTTAGGCCGTCTTAAAGCTGAAAGATTTTCGAAAGCTATAAATTGAAGCCTTTCCACAGTACATAGATCTGTGTTGTGGCGGGGCTTTACCACGCTGATTGCCGGAGAAGAACTCAACCTGCTGGCAAAACAAGGCATGAGATCTTTGCAATAACATGAGTTGAGACCTTTGCAAAAAAGCCCTTCCCCGACATCCGAAACCCAAACACAGGATTTCGGCTGTTTTCGTACCAAATATCCCCTTTTCCACCGGACACCCCATAATAGAGCATCCGCTCCGCCTTTTAGGCGGCAGCGGGCGCACTTAGCCTGTTGGCCGCTTTCAACAGGTTCAAACACATCGCCTTCAGGTGGCTTTGCGCACTCACTTTGTCATTTCCAATGTTCCAAGTACACCTGCTCCGCTAAGAGGAAGAAAACTTACAGGAAAACTTATTTTAGAAGTTCCTGCTCAGGTCAATCCAATTCCACAATCTGTATTAAGGGCGGCACGAGAAGAAAATGTTATCATTAGAGATACAACAGGAAGGATTTACAATAGGTGGTGGTTTAGTATTAGGTGGTTGTGCAGGTGCACATCTTGCAAGAAAAGAACCATTGATACTAACAGGGAAAACAGGGGCAGGTGCGTCAGCAATTGCAAATGCAAGCATTGGATATCAATGGACTGTCAATTTGTCAAAGCCAAAAGAAGGAGCTAAATAATAATGCATTCCCACTATATATTTGGTATTTTGATGATTTCATATGTTTTCGCAATGTTATTTAATTTTATAATATCATATAAAATATTTAAAGAAGAAAAATTAATTAATGGTTTTTTTGATTTTCTAATTAAATCAAGCTACCTTAACTTTAAATATTTCAATATATTATTTGGAAAATAAAAAATCTCAAATATTTTTTATTTGAAATTATTAAGAATTAATCTGGCGTTGGGGGTTTTTATCTTATCCTTAATAATTATAAATATTTTTTGTTTTTAGTAAAAATATGGTACAGATATGTACAGCTAGCTTTGTTTCAGTAAGGTATAACTGTATATAATACTCAGATTTTTCACGTTGGGCTATACATGGAAATATATCTGTGATTAAAGATGTTAATGGTAAGTATCGATTAGCACCTGAAAAGCATGATTTTAAAATGCATTCCTTTGGGGGGAGAAAAAAGTAATGTAAAAACAATATTTAGAAATATGGAAACTATAATTGGTAGCCCAGGGTAAGGGGTACCTTTCAGGATTGAATTTAAAGGAGAGGTAAATATTGTTAACTAAGTTGAAAATTTTGCTATTTTTGTTCTTATTTGTTTTTGTGTTGGCTATTAATTTGCTTTTCTTCTTTTTTAGTTCGGATATCGAGAGTTTCGGGAACTATCAGTTTGAATATGTTTACGATAAAGGTTGGCCTGCTAATTATATTTTAGTCATGAAAGATGGAAATGAAGGGAATTTTGATAAAATAATATCCGGATTGGTTTTAGAATATTATAAGGAGGATGATAACATTTATTTTTCTTATATTGACGGGCAAGGATTTGCTTCAGACTCTTGCTATTACAAACCGGAAATTTTATATGGAAAAATTATTTTAAATAAAAATCATATCATTAATATTAATAGCATGGAAAAAAATAATTTTCTTTCAGAAGATAAAATAATGAAGGGAACAAGAAATTGGCTAGCAGACCCTAAAAATAAATGTAATATACAGACTCTAGACTAAACGTGTCTTGCGAAAATACAACGGAATCGATTGCAAATCTTTCCCGCTGTTCTTGAAAGAATGCGAATTTCGATTTAACTTCGGCACACCGTCTCAACAGCTTAAAATCCTGCGGGATTGGTGTGGGATTTAGGGCTAATCTAGTACAGCCCCTTGTTTTTTCGATACAGAACCGGATAGAGGAAAAATCGAACATTGCGCCTGCCTTGCTATGATTCACGAAGAAATCTCCGCCATGCCTATGGGCTATGAAACCTTAATCGGCGATATGGGCAGCGCACTGTCAGGCGGACAAAAACAACGCATCGTATTGGCGCGGGCCTTATATTGCGAACCGAAAATCCTATTTTTAGATGAAGCGACCAGCCATTTGGATATTGCCAATGAAAAAGCAGTCAATGCAAACTTGAATGGCTTGTCTATCATAAAAATTATGGCGGCACACAGAAAGGAAACGGTGGAATCAGCAGATAGGAAAATGTCTTTAGGATAAAAATACAGTTTCAAAAATACTCAAGATTGCTGCTGTTTTTTCGCCTGAGCGTCAAACTCTGCCAGCGTCATGTTCAAAGTCTGCAAACACGGCATCATTACCGCATCGACAGCTTGGTTCACATGATCCCTTTCCACAGGCAACGGACGGTAAACGAAGAGCTTGAAGAGTTCGTTCAACTCAATCGAATCCGCCCCCGTTTTCAACACCCAACCCTGTCTGCCGGAATAAATGTAGCCGTGCCGCGCCAGCTTTTCCAAAAGCTCGCCCAACTCGTCGTAGCCCATATTGATATGCCGTCTGAACTCCTGAACAGGCAAGGCTTTGCCTTCTTTTTGCGCCGCATCCAGAAGCAGCAGGATTTTCAACACGTCGTCAAACCGTCCGCGCGAGTCGAAGCCCCTGCGGAACGCTTCTCCCTGCCAGTAGGAGAGTGAAGAAGTCAGCACCGCGCCGCCCAAGACCAGCGTCCACAACAGGTTCAGCCACAACAGAAAAAACGGCACGGCGGCAAACGCGCCGTAAATCGAGCGGTAGCCGTCGAAATTGCCCATATACCAAGTAAAGAGGGAACGCGCGGTTTCCAGACAGAACGCTGTTGCCAAAGCCCCGACAAACGCCTGCCGCGCGGGAACGAAGCGGTTTGGCACGAAGCGGTACAGCCCCCACAGCAAAAGCGTCATGAAGGTCAGCGTCGCCGCCGTTCGCAACGCGCCCGACCACTGCGGCGCACCTGAGGCAAGCGCGGCATCCTGTACCGAGCCGACCATAAAGGAAATGCCCACGCCCAAAGACAGCGGCCCGAACGTCAGTAAAGCCCAATAGACGAGAAACTGCATCATCCACGGACGCTGGGAATTGACCCGCCAGATGCGGTTGAACGTATTGTCTATCGTCCGAATCAGCATCAGCGAGGTAACGACCAGCATCACGCTGCCGATTGCCGTCAGCCGGTTCGCCTGCTCGCGGAACGCATTGATATAGTCGAACACCATGTCCGCGCCCTGCGGCACAATGGTTTGGTTGACGAAGGAGACGAACGAATCCGACCAGCGGTCGAACACGGGGAAAATCGAAGCGACCGCCACCATCACGGTCAGCACGGGGACGAGTGCCAGCAGTGTCGTAAACGTCATGCTTGCCGCCGCCTGCGGTACGCGTTCTTCATCAAAGCGGCGGACGACGAACCATGCAAACGCACAGATTTTATTGTCTGCCAAACCTTGCAAACGTTGTAAAAAGGTCATAATTTCTTGCCCGGTCAGTAAGTTGGGCATTGATGCCCGATGTTATAGCCAATTTTGCCGTCAGGAACAAATGCCTGAACTGCGGCTGTTTCAGACGGCATCGGAACAACTGTTATGCCGTCTGAAGACCGAACCATTTTAACGGAATCCGCCCATGAACCCAAATCCCCCTCAAAATCCTCGTCCTCTACTATTTCCAAAACGGCAGCACCCGCAATCCCGCCCGCCGAATCGCTCGCGGCATCGACAGCGTTGAAGGTTGCGAAGCCGTATTGCGCACCGTCCCCAAAGTGTCCGCCGTCTGCGAAGCCGTCGAAAAAGATATTCCCGACAGCGGCCCCGTCCCGACCGCCGAAGAAAACAATATCGCCTTCGCACAAAGCAAACGCTTGGCGGAACTCGCCATCAAGTCGGCATAAGCCGCGTGTTCAGACGGCATGGCGTTCAGATGCCGTCTGAACGCGTTTGCCTGTATAATCCGCGTCTTTACTGTCCAACTTCGCGGTTCGAAAACCTCCCGCGTCACCAAAACTAGGATTCGATATGTCAAACCAAAAAGCCTTGGTCATCTTTTCGGGCGGTCAGGATTCGACCACCTGCCTGATTCAGGCAATCCAAACCTACGGGCGCGAAAACGTCCAAGCCATTACTTTCCAATACGGGCAACGCCATGCCGTCGAGCTGGAACGTGCCCGCTGGATTGCGCAGGATTTGGGCGTCAAACAAACCGTACTCGACTTGAGCCTGATGCGGCAGATTACGCACAATGCCCTGATGGACGACACCGCCGCCATCGAAACTGCCGAAAACGGCGTTCCGAATACCTTTGTAGACGGCCGCAACGCGCTTTTCCTGCTCTATGCCGCGATTTACGCCAAAGGGCAGGGGATACGGCACATCATCGCGGGCGTGTGCGAAACCGACTTCTCCGGCTATCCCGACTGCCGTGACGTGTTTGTCAAATCCATGAACGTTACCCTTAATCTGGCGATGGACTATGATTTTCAAATCCACACGCCGCTGATGTATCTGACCAAGGCGCAAACTTGGGCGTTGGCGGACGAAATGGGCGCGCTGGACTATATCCGCGAGCAAACCCACACCTGCTATAACGGCATCGTCGGCGGCTGCCGCGAATGCCCGAGCTGTATCTTGCGCGAACGCGGGCTGGCGGAATATCTGGAAAGTAAAAAGGCCGTCTGAACACGCGCAAACCATAAGGAATACGATATGCCCAAGCTCCATATGTTTTACCTCGGCGGCAATGCCGGCAGGTCGAATATCGAAGTGCACGACATCCAATTTGCCGTGTGCGACGACTACCGTGAAGCCGTCCCCGCACTCAAAGCCGCGTGGTTCGGCGATGCGGACAAAATCCACATCGACGGCTGGCAGGTTGTCGAATGGGCGGACGGTTACGACATCGCCGTATCCGAAACGCCCAAAACGAAAATGCCGTCTGAAAACGCCCCGCGCCTGTATTTTGCCAATGTCGGCGGCTATCGCGCAGGGCAGCTCGCCGAAGCGCACGCTTTCGGGTTGTTCGCCGCCGCCACGCCTGCCGAAGCCAAACAAAAAGCCCTGCAAACCCTGTTGACCGACAGCTATGTTCAGCAGCATAAAGACAACTTAAAAGACGTGGACAACCTGCTTGCGCTCGACCGCATCGGCAATTTCCATATCCGCCTGACCCCGAATCCGCACGGCAAACCCGCCGAAATCGGCTTTCAGGGCTATTTGCCCATTTGAGAACCCATGAAAATCACCAAAATCTTCACCTTCGACTCCTCGCATATGCTCGACGGGCATGACGGCAAATGCCAAAACCTGCACGGGCATACCTACAAACTCGAAATCACCGTTTCAGACGGCATTATCAAAGGCGGCGCGAAAGACGGTATGGTGATGGACTTTACCGACTTGAAAGCCATTGTCAAACAACACATTACCGACCCCTTCGACCACGCCTTCATCTACCACGGCGGCAACAGCCGCGAATGCCAAATCGCCGCGCTTTTGGAGGGCTGGAACATGAAAACCCTGCGCCTGCCCTGCCGCACCACTGCCGAAAATATGGCGGTCGAAATGTACGACCGTCTGAAAAACGCGGGGCTGAACGTGTGCCGCGTGAAATTGTGGGAAACGCCGACATCGTGTGCGGAGTATGAAGGGGAGTAGGGAATATCTTGAACGTATCGATATAGTAAATTCCAATAAGACATGCCCAACCGCGTCATTCCCGCGCAGGCGGGAATCCAGACCTTGATTTATCAGGAATATTTAAAAATTGCAGCAATTCCAAATCTCTGGATTCCCGCCTGCGCGGAAAGGACGGTTTAGAGCGTCCTTATTTGAATTTACCGTAAAACGGTTTTTTCTCCTGTACGGATTCCCCGTTTTTTCAGACGACCTTCCATATCAAATACACCCATTAAAAGGAATATCCATGAAACTCCTCTTCATCCCCTAGTCCTCTTCGTCGCCGTCGAACATTTCTACATCGCCTGGCTTGAAATGACGCAGATTCCCAGCGAAAAAGCGGCGGAAACGTTCAAGCTGCCTTATGAATTTATGGAACAAAATCGCGTGCAGACCCTGTTCGGCAACCAAGGGCTGTATAACGGCTTTCTCGGCATCGGGCTGGTGTGGTCGCGGTTTGCCGCTCCGGATAACGCGGTGTACGGCGCAACGGTACTGTTTCTCGGCTTCGTCCTGATTGCCGCCGCGTGGGGCGCGTTCTCTTCCGGCAACAAAGGCATACTCGTCAAACAAGGTTTGCCCGCATTTTTGGCAGCGGCGGCGGTGTTGGCGGTATGAAAAAAATCAGCGTCGCCCCCGAAAATCCCCAATACCGCATCGTCGAAATCTTTGAAAGCCTGCAAGGCGAAGGCTGGAACACGGGCATGCCCGCCGTTTTCGTCCGCTTGGGCAAATGCAACCTCGCCTGCGGCTGGTGTGATACCGATTATTTGACATTCGGCATGATGAGCCTGTCCGACATCTTAGGCCGTCTGAAAGCCTATGCCGCCCGCAACATCATCATCACCGGCGGCGAACCGACCATCCAGCCGCATCTCGATATGCTGCTGGACATGCTCAAGGCGGAAGGTTATTTCCTCTGTATCGAAACCAACGGACTCAATCCCGCGCCGCCGCAAATCGACTATGTCGCCACCAGCCCCAAAGCCTGCTATGCCGCCAAATACGAAAAAAGCTGTATCGAAACAGCCGACGAAGTGCGGATTGTTGCCGACGGCGATGTCGTTGCGTTCTGTGAAAATATGGAACGCAAAATCCGCGCGCATCATTACTACCTTTCGCCCTGCGAACAAGACGGTGCGATGAACATCTACGACACCATCCGCCAAATCGGTATTTTAAACAGTCGCCCCGACGCGCCGGTGCATTGGCAGTTGAGCGTGCAGACGCACAAATGGGCGGGAATAGAGTAGTTTAAGCAGTGTAACTCAAAGGGACGGCGTACGGTTTTACCGATGTTTGACATATGGGAAAAGTGTGCCGCTTCCGCGTGAAACTGCCCACATTTCCGCTGCCTGATTGAGGCGGAGCCTTACTGAATAAGATGCCGCCGTTGGGTACAAGCCCGGCTTCCTAAATTCCGATGGTCTTTTGAACCTTGCCGATACTCTGTGCCAGTGCGCGCAAATGGCAGGGTTAGGGAAAACGAAATGCCGTCTGAAACAGCATTCTGAGACCTTTGCAAAAATAGTCTGTTAACGAAATTTGACGCATAAAAATGTGCCAAAAAATTTTCAATTGCCTAAAACTTTCCTAATATTGAGCAAAAAGTAGGAAAAATCAGAAAAGTTTTGCATTTTGAAAATGAGATTGAGCATAAAATTTTAGTAACCTATGTTATTGCAAAGGTCTCATTCTGTTTCAGACGGCATTTTTCTGTTGACGTCAAAAGGAAAAACTGCCTCGGCAATGGATACCGAGGCGGTTTGGATTTGGTCGGAATGAGAGGATTCGAACCTCCGACCCCTTCGTCCCGAACGAAGTGCGCTACCGGGCTGCGCTACATTCCGAATTAAGTAAGGCGTGATTATAGCGCAAAAAATACGGCGTGCCTATACCGTTTTGCCTTTTTGCCGCGTGTCGGGCGGATTTAAAAGGCTTCGCCGACTTTTACGCCGCCCGCCGTGTCTTGCGGCGAGGCAAGGCCGGCAACAAAGGCTTGCGCCGCTTGGAAATCCGCCGTCTGTATAACGGCTTGCGCGGCGGCACTGCCGAGCGTGTTGGCCATATATTGCCAACGTTGCGCCAAAGCGGGATTGTCAGGAATGCGGAAATCATCGCGCAGTTCGTCCACAAGGTCGGGACGGTTGCAGACGAGGACGATGTCGCAACCTGCCTCAAAGGAAATGCGGGCGCGTTCTTTGATGCCGCCTGCCCCGCACGCGCCCTCCATAGTTAAATCGTCCGAGAAAATCACGCCTTTGAACCCGATGTCGCGGCGCAAAATTTGTTTGAGCCAGATTTCGGAAAACCCGGCGGGCTTTGTGTCCACTTGCGGATAAACGACGTGGGCGGGCATAACCGCTGCCATACCTTCGCGGCTCATAATGCGGAAGGGGGCGAGGTCGGCGGCTTCGAGTTCGGACAGGCTGCGCCCGTCTTCGGGTAGCACCAAATGGCTGTCTCCTTCGACAAATCCGTGTCCGGGAAAATGTTTACCGCAGGATTTCATACCGCCTTTTTCCAAACCTTTTTGAAGGGCGAGGGCAAGGCGGGCGACCGCTTCGGGATTGCGGTGGAAACTGCGGTTGCCGATGACGGCGCAGTTTCCCCAGTCCAAATCCAAGACGGGAGTGAAGGACAAGTCGATGCCGCAGGCGGAAAGTTCGGTTGCCAAAACCCAGCCTATCTGCCGGGCTGCGGTTTCGGCGGCGGACGCGCCGTCTTTGTCCCAAATTTGCCCTAAAACGTTCATTGCGGGCAGGCGGGTAAAACCTTCGATGAAACGTTGCACCCTTCCGCCTTCGTGATCGACGGCGATAATGAGTTCGGGTGTGCGCAGGGCTTTGATTTCGGCGGTGAGTTCTTTGAGCTGTGCGATATTTTGGAAGTTGCGGCGGAACAGGATGACTCCGCCGACGGCGGGATCGAGAAGGCGTTGCTTTTCCTCTTCGGTCAGGCGGAAGGCGGCAATGTCGGCCATGACGGGGCCGCGCGGAATACAGGGAACAGTCATTTCGGTTTGCTCCAAAAAGCTTCAGACGGCATATGCCGTCTGAACAGGGAAAGGGGTCAGGCGTTGGCGCGTTTTTTATCTTTCAACAGAAAAATCAGCACCGCCAATACAATGCCTGTCGTGCCAAAACCCAACAGCGCGGATTTTGTCAGACCCAATGCGAGGTAGCCCGATGCGGCGGCGGCGGCAACGGTTAAGGCGTAAGGCAGTTGCGAGGTAACGTGGTCGATGTGGTTGCAGCGCGCGCCGGTGGACGACAGGATGGTCGTGTCGGAAATGGGCGAGCAGTGGTCGCCGCATACCGCCCCCGCCATCACGGCGGACATACACGGGATAATCAGTGAGGGATCGACTTTGACCGCCATGGCGGCGGCAATCGGCAGCATGATGCCGAACGTCCCCCAGCTTGTGCCTGTGGCAAACGCCATCACGCTGGCGAGCAGGAAAAGGATGACGGGCAGGAAGCCGGGATGGATGTTGCCCGCAACCAGCGTGGAGAGGTAGTCGCCCGTGTGCATTTCGCCGACAACCGTACTGATGAGCCAGGCAAGGATTAAAATGGCGATTGCGCCGAACATGGATTTCGCACCCTGCCAAACGGCTTTGGGATAATCGGCGATTTTAATCGTGCCGAGCGTGCAGAGGACGACGGCAAGCACGCCGCAAGTGCCGCCGAATACCAGCGAAGTGTTCACGTCCGTATTTTCAAATGCACCCAAAATGCTGAAGGTTTCGCTTGCCTGTGCACCGGTGTAGATCATGGCGGAAACCGTTGAGGCGATTAAGGCCAAAACGGGAATAATCAATGCGTAAACCCTGCCCCAGCTGCCGTCTGAAACGGCAGTTTCATCGTGGGCTTCGTTCAACGCGGCTTGTTCGAAACGTGCCATCGAGCCGATGTCGAAGGAGAACCATGCGACGACGAACACCATAATCAGGGCAAACAGTGCGTAATAGTTCATCAGGCTCATGGCGACAAACGTCCCCATCGGCGTGTATTCGGTGATTTTGTAGGTAACGAGCAGTCCGGCAAGCGTGGCGATAATCGACGCGCCCCAGCTTGAAACGGGCATCAGCACGCACATAGGCGCGGCAGTGGAGTCGAGGATGTAGGCGAGTTTGGCGCGGGAAACTTTAAACTTGTCGGTAACGGGGCGGGCAATCGCACCGACGGCGAGACTGTGGAAATAGTCGTCGATAAAGGTTACGAACACGAGGCAGGCGGTCAGCATTTTCGCGCCGCGCCGGTTTTTAATGTGCCGTTTTGCCCAGTCGGCAAACGCCTGATTGCTGCCGGAGTAGGTCAGCAGGGAAGTAAAAATACCCAAAAGTATCAGGAAAACCAAGATTTTTGGTTTGCCCAGCGACCAATCGCCGTCTGACCAAGCCAAGCCGACGACCATGTCTTTCAGGTGTGTCAGACCGTCGACGGGGTTGCCGCCGACCAAAAAGGCAACGCCGACCAGAATACCGATGCCTAAAGACAGCAGTACGCGGCGGGTAATGACGGCAAGTGCCAGTGCCAAAAAGGGTGGCACAACCGAGAAAAATGAATGTGAATAGTCGATCAGCTGCATGGTTATGGGGGTGTTAAGCGTCCGGATGGGAGCGTATCTGTCCGCCTCCGGTTTGGGTTTTGTTGGCAAAATGGGCGGAAATATTTTTTGTCGTAAAAAATATTTGTTTAAAATCAACCAACTGATTTTTGTAAAATGCCCGTTAATCGGTATTGACGGGCATTTTATCATTTAAAAAATATTTTGGTTAAATTATGTGTGTTATTGCAGGTTTAATGCGATAAACAGCGTGTTGCCACGGCGCATGATCAGCAGGGGGACGTTTTTGCCTGCCTTGTCCATAGCTTTGCGGAAACCGGCTTCGTCATTGACGGGGACTTGCCCGACGGCAAGAATTTCGTCGCCGCGCCTCAAGCCTGCGCGTTCTGCCGCGTCGGAAACCCGTACGACGACGAGGTGTCCGCCGCTGCTGTCGGTATGTGTCTGAAGGGTAATGCCTGCGGATTCGACCGAGAACGTACCGGATTGCTGTTCGGTGTAGGGGGCTTCATCTGTTTTGGATGATGCGCCGATATGCTCGGCGGCGTTGCCCAGCTTGACTTTGATTGTGATTTCTTCGCCTTTGCGCCATACGCCGAGGCTGACTTCTTTTCCCGGCGTAATGGCGCCGACCATAACGGGAAGGTCGCCGGAAGAACGTATTTCTCCGCCGTCGAGGCTGAGGACGATGTCGCCCGCCTGCAGGCCGGCACGTTCTGCGGGGCTGCCGGGAAGGATTTTGGTAATCAATGCGCCGCCGGCTTTATCCAGACCGAACGACTGTGCCAAACCGTAGGATACTTCTTGAATAATCACGCCCAGTTGCCCGCGTTGGACTTTGCCGGTGTTTTTCAGTTGTTCGGCAACATTCATGGCAACGTCGATGGGGATGGCAAAGGAGATGCCCATAAATCCGCCGCTGCGGCTGTATATTTGCGAATTGATGCCGACGACCTGTCCTTTCAGGTTGAACAGCGGACCGCCGGAGTTGCCCGGATTGATGGCAACGTCGGTTTGGATGAAGGGTGTGTAGCTTTCGTTGGGCAGGCTTCTGCCTTTGGCGGACACGATGCCGGCGGTCACGCTGTTGTCGAAGCCGAAGGGCGCGCCGATGGCGGCGACCCATTCGCCCGGTTTCAAATCTTTGGGATTGCCGATTTTGACGACGGGCAGCTCTTCCGTTGCGTCGATTTTCAGAAGGGCGACATCGGATTGGACATCCGAACCGATGAGTTTGGCGGTATATTCGCGCTTGTCGTTGAGCAGGACTTTGATACTGCCCATGCCGGTAACGACGTGGGTATTGGTCAGGATGTAGCCGTCTTTGCTGATGATGAAGCCCGAACCGAAGTTCAATCCGCCGTCATCTGCTTCTTCTTGGGGGATTTCGGGCATGTTCGGGACGAGGCGTTTGAAAAATTCGTAGAACGGGTCGCTGTCGGCAAGCGGGTCGGAATCGGTTTCGGCATTGCCGCTGCCGTTTTGGGTGCGCGGGGCGGGGGCTGCCTGAATATTGACGACTGCCGGGCCTTCGCTTTGAACCAGTTGGACAAAGTCGGGCAGCAGCATACTGACGCTGCCGTCGTCTTTGGTGTGTTCGATGCGTTCTACGAAAGATGCTTCTTTTTTGTCCGCACCGAAAAAGCTGCCGGCTTTGTCGCAGCCTGCCAGCGAGGCGGCACACAGTGCTGCCAAAGCGAGGTATTGGTATTTTTTGAACACGTTTTGTCCTTTGTCGGATGCCGGTACCGGCTTTAATGCCGTCTGAAGCGCATTTTGTCGGCTTCAGACGGCATAGGTTGAAATTCTACAACGTCCGTCCGAATTTTCAAGCGTTTCATTTTGAAGGGCGGCGGCGGTCAGGCTTTGGCGGGATATTCGCACAAATCGTTGATGATGCAGGTTTGGCATTGCGGTTTGAGTGCCTTGCAGGTGTAGCGTCCGTGCAAAATCAGCCAGTGGTGCGCGTCCATCAGAAATTCTTTAGGAATGAAGCGCATCAGTTTGTCTTCGACTTCGCGCACATCTTTCCCGGGGGCGATTTTGGTTCGGTTGGACACGCGGAAAATATGCGTATCGACCGCCATAACGGGGTGTCCGAACGCTGTGTTCAATACCACGTTTGCCGTTTTGCGCCCCACGCCAGGCAACGATTCCAAAGCCTCGCGGTCTTCCGGCACTTCGCCGTTGTATTTTTCCAGCAGGATGCGGCAGGTTTGCATGATGTGCTTGGACTTGGTTTTATACAGCCCGATGGTTTTCGTGTATTCCATCACGCCGTCCAAACCCAAATCCAGCATCGCCTGCGGCGTATCGGCAACCGGAAACAGCTTCGCCGTCGCCTTGTTTACGCCGACATCGGTCGCCTGCGCCGAAAGCAGAACGGCAATTAAAAGCTCGAAAGGGGAGTTGAAATTCAGCTCGGTGGTCGGATGGGGGTTGGCGGCGCGGAAGCGTTCGAAAATTTCTTGGCGGATGTGTCTGTTCATTTTTTTATACGGTGGGTTTGTGTGTTCGGCATTATAACGTATGGTTCAGGCGGCGTAATATTGCATTCCCCACAGAATGAAGGCGTAACGCGCCGTTTTGCCGATAACCAGCATCAGCCCGCTTGTCCACGGATTCAACCGCAGCCAGCCGGCGGCAAGCGGCAGTGCGTCGCCGACGACGGGCAGCCAGGCAAACGCAAGCAGCCAAATACCGAAACGCCGCATCAGATTCAGTGTTTTTTCAGACGGCATTTTTCGGGAGGGCAGCAAACGCCCCATCCAATAGGAAACCATACTGCCCAATCCGTTGGCAAGGCCGGCGCACAGCAACGCGCCGTATGCGTGTTCGGGAAAGCGGTGGACGAACAGGGCAAAGGCGGCTTCGGATGTGCCGGGCAGGAGGGTGGCGGAAGTGAAGGCGGAAAAGGCGAGCGCGGCGTAGGCGTAGGCGGGCATCATTGCAAACAGTCTCAAACAGGCAAAAATCGGCGACGGATTGTACGGTATAGTGGATTAACAAAAACCAGTACGGCGTTGCCTCGCCTTAGCTCAAAGAGAACGATTCTCTAAGGTGCTGAAGCACCGAGTGAATCGGTTCCGTACTATTTGTACTGTCTGCGGCTCCGTCGCCTTGTCCTGATTTTTGTTAATCCACTATATTTTCACGCCCCCGCCGAAGGGCGGAGGACGGTGCAAAAAATACGGCACAGCCGTATGCCCCTTTTTTGTCGGGCATACGACATTCTTTCCGCTCCGGTTTTGATGCCACGATGCGGCATTTCCGAATTTTCCGGATACGGCGGCGGATTTTCATTTTATTGGGAGCGGTTTTTGCGAGTCCGCCGGAATTTTTTAAAATCTATTAAAATCTATGCAAGCAACTGTAAAATATTAATTTCTGCTGCTTGAATTTCAGATCGGCGCATTGCCTGCATCCGATAAAGTTTGCAAAATGTTCAAATATCAGTATGATTTGCATTGCCGTTAAGAAATGTCAATTTCTATTTTCTTGAAACGGGTAATATTCCGACACCACGAAAGGCAAATCATGTCTGCGCAATCACAAAACAATCATACGTCCCCATTGGTCGTCTTGACCACGCTGTTCTTCATGATGGGTTTTATTACCTGCATGAACGACATCCTTATCCCTCATTTGAAAGAAATTTTCGACCTGTCTTACGTTCAGGCGATGCTGATCCAATTCTGTTTCTTTACCGCCTATGCGGTGATGTCCATCCCGATGGGGGCTTTTGTCGGCAAAGTCGGCTACAAAAACGGCGTTATCGGCGGCTTTCTGCTGACGGCGGTCGGATGCCTGCTGTTTTATCCTGCTGCGGGTAGCCATTCTTACGCGGTATTTTTGGGCGCGTTGTTTATTTTGGCTTCCGGCGTAACGCTGCTTCAGGTCGCCGGTAATCCTTATGTTACCCTGCTGGCGAAACCCGGCAAGGAATCGGCAACACTGACGCTGGTTCAGGCGTTTAACGCTTTGGGTACGACCATTGCGCCGCA
This sequence comes from Neisseria meningitidis, assembly GCF_900638555.1. Taxonomy (NCBI): domain Bacteria; kingdom Pseudomonadati; phylum Pseudomonadota; class Betaproteobacteria; order Neisseriales; family Neisseriaceae; genus Neisseria; species Neisseria meningitidis. Next base: position 1,430,167 of record NZ_LR134525.1, on the reverse strand, counting down.
AATCGGCGCGTTCCTGATTCTGGCGGACGCAACCCAAACCGTCAGCAAGGCGGAACAGATTTCTTCCGTACAGATTCCCTATTTGGGACTGGCGGGGCTGCTGATTATCCTTGCCGTTTTCGTGAAAATGATCCGGCTGCCCGACGCGCGCAAAATTGCCGCCGAGGAAAGCGCGCACAACCACGACGGCAAAACCAGCGTATGGCAATACAAACATCTCGTGTTCGGTACGGCAGGCATTTTCTGCTATGTCGGCGCGGAGGTGTCTATCGGTTCGTTGATGGTCAACGTATTGGGTTATCTGAAAGGGCTGGATCATGCTTCTGCCGCGCATTACCTGTCGTTCTATTGGGGCGGCGCGATGGTCGGACGTTTCCTCGGTTCGGCGGTGATGGCGAAATTCGCGCCCAACCGTTATTTGGCGTTTAACGCATCGGCTGCGGTCGTACTGCTTGCCGTCGCGATGGCGACGGGTAGCGGCAATGCGGATGTGGCGATGTGGTCGCTGCTTGCCATCGGTTTTTTCAACTCGATTATGTTCCCGACGATTTTCTCTTTGGCAACCAAAGGATTGGGAAAATTTACCAACGCGGCTTCCGGTGTACTGTGTACCGCGATTGTCGGCGGTGCGGTCGTTCCTGTCGTGCAGGGCTGGGTGGCAGATACTTACACCCTGATGTCTTCGTTTGTCGTTTCCGTCATCTGTTATCTGTATATCGTGTTTTTTGCGGTGTACGGATATAGGGCGGACAAATAATCTTTTTCTTGAGAAATGTCGTCTGAACATCTTTCAGACGGCATTTTTGCGTACCGGTGTTTGCGGCGTGTGTGCCGAGGTTTTAATACTTCAATCCATAAAAGTCTTATATGTCAACAAACAAAAAAATAAAAAATTATATTTCAAAAAAATTAATTTAAATTGAGAAAATTGCCGTTTTGTTTCTGTCCGGCTTTTGTAAAACGCTAAAATGCCGTCTGAAAACGTCGGGCGGATTCGGTATGGTGTGTTAGAATCCGTTAACTTTATATCAAATCGGGCAAAGAATCATGTTCGCTTTCAAATCCTTACTCGATATGCCGCGCGGTGAGGCACTTGCCGTCGTCGTCGCTCTGATTGCCGCGATGGGCTATACCATCATTTCATTGGAGTGGCTGCCGCATATGTCCATTATTGCCGCCATCGTCGTGCTGATTTTGTACGGCTTGGCGCGCGGTTTGAAATACAACGATATGCAGCAGGGCATGATAGGCGCGTTGAATCAGGGTATGGGCGCGATTTACCTGTTTTTCTTCATCGGGCTGATGGTCAGCGCGCTGATGATGAGCGGCGCGATTCCGACGCTGATGTATTACGGTTTCGGACTGATTTCCCCGACTTATTTTTATTTTTCCGCCTTCGCGCTGTGTTCCGTCATCGGCGTGTCCATCGGCAGCAGCCTGACCACCTGCGCCACTGTCGGCGTTGCCTTTATGGGTATGGCGGCGGCGTTTCAGGCCGATATGGCGATGACGGCGGGCGCGATTGTTTCGGGCGCATTTTTTGGCGACAAAATGTCCCCGCTTTCCGATACGACGGGCATTTCCGCGTCCATTGTCGGTATCGACCTGTTTGAACACATCAAAAATATGATGTACACCACCATTCCCGCGTGGCTCATCAGTGCGGCACTGATGCTGTGGCTTCTTCCCAGCGTCGCCGCGCAGGATTTGAACAGCGTCGAATCCTTCCGCAGCCAGCTTGAAGCCACGGGATTGGTGCACGGCTATTCGCTGATTCCGTTTGCACTGTTGGTCGTTTTGGCATTGATGCGCGTCAATGCCGTGGTCGCCATGCTCTTTACCGTCATTGCCGCCGTTGCCGTAACGTATCTGCACAGCACGCCCGATCTGCGTCAGCTCGGCGCGTGGTTTTACGGCGGTTACAAACTCGAAGGCGAAGCGTTTAAAGATGTTGTCAAACTGATTTCGCGCGGCGGTTTGGAAAGTATGTTTTTCACGCAAACCATCGTGATTCTCGGGATGAGTTTGGGCGGGCTGCTGTTTGCGCTGGGCGCGATTCCTTCCCTGCTGGATGCCGTCCGCAGCTTTTTGACGAATGCCGGGCGTGCCACATTCAGCGTTGCTATGACTTCGGTCGGGGTTAATTTCCTGATTGGCGAGCAATATTTGAGTATTTTGTTGTCGGGTGAAACGTTCAAACCCGTTTACGATAAGCTCGGTCTGCATTCGCGCAACCTGTCTCGGACGCTCGAAGATGCGGGGACGGTGATTAACCCGCTCGTACCGTGGAGCGTATGCGGCGTGTTCATCAGCCACGCGCTGGGCGTGCCGGTTTGGGAATATCTGCCGTATGCCTTTTTCTGCTATTTGAGTTTGGCTTTGACCCTGTTATTCGGTTGGACGGGGCTGACTTTGAGCAAAAAATAAGCGGATAAGCGAAATGCCGTCTGAAACTTGCAACGGTTTCAGACGGCATTTTTATGTTTGGCGGATGGGGCGGATTGAAACAGAAAACGCCCGTACCGTCATCCTAAACTGTGCAGAAACGGCAGTGCTTACTTCACGCGGGTCGCCATCAGCGTGTGCAGGCGGCGGTTGTCGGCGCGGGCGACGGTGAACTGCAAACCGCCGATAAGGACTTTTTCGCCGCGTACGGGCAGATGCCCTAACTCTTGAATGACCAGGCCGCCGATGGTATCGGCTTCTTCGCTGCTGTATTCTGTGCCGAAGAAGGTATTGATGTCTTCGATTTCGGTAGCCGCGTGGATGCGCCAGCGTTCGGAAGAAACGGCGTGGATATTATCGGCACTGTCGTCTTCGTCAAACTCATCTTCGATTTCGCCGACGATTTGCTCGATGATGTCTTCAAAGGTGACCAAACCCGACGTGCCGCCGTATTCGTCGATAACAATCGCCATGTGGTTGCGCTGTTCGCGGAACTCTTTTAAAAGGGCGGTCAAAGATTTGCCTTCGGGAACGAAAACGGCAGGGCGCAAGACGGATTTCAGGTGGAACTGCTCGGGGTTGAACATATATTTGAGCAGGTCTTTGGCGTGCAAAATGCCCAAAACTTCGTCTTTGTCTTCGCCGATGACGGGGAAGCGCGAATGGGCGGTATCGATGACGTAGGCGGTGATGCGCTCGATGCTGTCGTTTTCTTTTAAAACGTTCATACGGCTGCGCGTAATCATGGCATCGCGCACTTCCAAATCGGAAAAATCGAGGACTTTTTCCAACCTTAAAAGCGTATCCGCATCAAAAACTTCCTGCTCGTGCGCTTGGCGCAGCAGGGTCAATACGTCTTCGGCGGAGTCGGGCTCGCCGGCAAGTCGGGAGATCAGGCGTTCGAAAAACTTGGGTTTCGACTGCGTACCGTCCATTTTAATATTCGTCCTCTTGGTAGGGGTTGGGGAAGCCTGCCGCCCGCATCAGGCGGATTTCTTCGGCTTCCATTATTTCGGTTTCATTGTCTTCGATGTGGTCGTAGCCCATCAGGTGTAAAGTACCGTGTATGGTCAGGTGGGCAAAATGCCGTTCGGGCGTTTTGCCCTGTTCGGCGGCTTCTTTTAAAACGACTTGCGGGCAGATAATCAAATCGCCGTACAGTTTTTCCGAAACTTGGCAGGGCAGGATTTCGCCTTCGTTGAGCGCGAAACTCAATACATTGGTGGCGTAATCTTTGCCGCGGTAGTCGCGGTTGTAGGCTCGGGCTTCTTCTTCGTCCAGAAGAATCAGGCTGATGTCGGCGCGGCGGTATTCATTTTTCAAGGCAGACCACGCCCAGCGGTAGAAATCACGTTCGGCGGGGATGTCGGCGGCGGAAGAGGCGTTTTCAAAGTTCAAATGGAAACGTTGCCGCTGCAACGTTAAGAAAGGGTATTTTTTGGCGCGTTTCATTGTGGCGGGTTTCGTGTTTTGTGGGCGTAAATATAACATAGACCACGGCATACCGTCTGAAGAAACGTTCAAAATATGATAGACTTTACGCCGTTTCCATTCTTTGAACGCATTGAACATGAACCCGAAAAAACTCGTCATCGCCAGCCGCGAAAGCCTGCTTGCTATGTGGCAGGCAAAGCATATCCAAGGCCGTCTGAAGGCTCTGTATCCCGATTGCGAAGTCGAGATTTTGGGCATGACCACGCGCGGCGATCAGATTTTGGACAAAACTTTGTCAAAAGTCGGCGGTAAAGGCTTGTTTGTCAAAGAGTTGGAACAGGCTTTATATGACGGGCGCGCCGATTTGGCGGTGCATTCGATTAAAGACGTACCGATGGATTTGCCTGAAGGTTTCGCGCTTGCGGCCATCGGCGAACGCGCCAATCCGTTTGACGCGTTTGTGTCCAACCAATACGCGCGTTTGGAAGAAATGCCCGAAGGCGCGGTTGTCGGCACATCCAGCCTGCGCCGCGAAGCCCAGTTGCGTGCGCGCTATCCGCATTTGCTTATCAAACCTTTGCGCGGCAATGTGCAAACCCGTTTGTCCAAACTCGATAACGGCGAATACGACGCAATTATCTTGGCTGCCGCCGGTTTGCAGCGTCTGAAATTGGACGGACGCATCCGCATGATTTTGTCGGAATCCGACAGCCTGCCTGCCGCCGGACAAGGCGCATTGGGTATCGAAATTGCCGCGCACCGCGAAGATTTGTATGAAGTTTTGAAACCCTTGAACCACGGTGTTACCAATGCCTGCGTTACCGCCGAACGCGCCCTCGCACGCGCTTTGGGCGGAAGCTGCCAAGTGCCTTTGGCCGCATATTGCACGGAAGAAAACGGCTTGCTGACCTTGCGCGGCTTGGTCGGACACCCCGACGGTTCGGTTGTGTTGCGGGCGGACGCGCAAGCCCCTGCCGAATATGCCGACGCGCTCGGACGCGCTGTCGCTAAGAAATTGGCGGACGACGGTGCGCGGGAATTGATTGGAGCAGTATTGAATACGGAAAATTGATTTTATCGAAAATTTAAATAAAATAATATAAGTTATTGTTTTTAATCAATTTGTTTCATCAGTTTCACTCGCCTTATTTCGTCATTCCCGCGCAGGCGGGAATCCAGTTTGCTCGGTTTCAGTTGTTTCTAATCAATTCTTGCAGCATTGGATTCCCGGATTCCCGCCTGCGCGGGAATGATGGCGGAAAGGTTTTTGTGGCTTCGGATAATACTGTGGCGTTCAAATTTTGAATTTGAGAATGATGATATTCGTATTTTTTATTTGAGTTCATCATATTTGGTTGATTTTATAGATGTTTTTAGCTTGTTTGAAATTGTTATAGTTTATTGTTTTTTAACAAAAAACAGATGCCGTCTGAACTGGTTAAGGTTCGGACGGCATTTTCATATGGCTGTGCTTTTTACAGTACTTTCACGATGCTTTCGCACAGATAATCGATGTTGTTGTCGGTAATGCCGGCGACGTTGATGCGGCCGGAGCGGACGGCATAAATGGCAAACTCGTTTTTCAGGCGGTCGACTTGTTCGGGAGTCAAGCCGCTGAAAGAGAACATACCGTTTTGTTTGATAATGAAATCAAAGTTTTGGCTTGCACCTTTGGCTTTGAGCAACCCGACAAATTTTTGGCGCATGGCTTTGATGCGGCCGCGCATTTCATCGAGTTCGGCAATCCATTGTGCTTTCAAATCATCATTTTTCAACACCAGCGCAATGGTGTTCGCACCGTGTGAAGCCGGGTTGGAATACAAGGTACGGATGATGGTTTTGACTTGGCTGTGGGCGCGGGCTGCTGTTTCTTCATCTTCGGCCACCAAAGTGAACGCGCCGACGCGCTCGTTGTACATACCGAAGTTTTTGGAATAAGAGCTGGCAATCAGCAATTCTGTATTGTGTTTCAAGAACACGCGCAAGCCGTAGGCATCTTCTTCCAAACCATTGCCGAAGCCTTGGTAGGCAAAGTCAAACAGCGGCAACCAGCCTTTTTCGGCAGAAAGTTTTGCCAAAGTTTCCCATTGTTCGGGCGTAGGGTCGATGCCGGTAGGATTGTGGCAGCAGCCGTGCAGCAGGACGATGTCGCCTTTTTGCGCTTGGCTCAAGTCCTCAATCATGCCGTCCCAATCCAAACCGTGTTTGGCGGCATCATAGTAACGATAAGGTTTGTCTTGGATACCGACCGCTTTGGCGATGGCGTTGTGGTTGGGCCAAGTCGGATTGGAAATCCAGATGGTTTGCGCGTTCAACTGGCGTTTGGCAAACTCGGCCGCAATACGCAATGCGCCCGTACCGCCGAGGCTTTGCGCTGTTTTGGCGCGACGGCTGGCGATGATTTCGTGGTCTTTGCCGAACAGCAGGATTTGGGTTTGCGCGTTGTAGTCGGCAACGCCGTCGATGGTGAGGTAGTTTTTGGTGGTTTCGCTTTCCAACAGGCGTTTTTCGGCTTCTTTGACGGCTTTGACGAGGGGTGTCGCGCCGGATGCGTCTTTATAAACGCCGATGCCGAGGTTGACTTTTTCGGGGCGGGTTTCGGCTTTGAACGCTTCGCCCAAACCGAGAATCGGATCGGCGGGGGCGGCTTCGATGTGCTTGAAGAACATAGCTTGCTCCTTGATGGGGACGGAAGGTCATTCGGGTTTGCCGATTTTACGCTGTTTTACACGGGCTGGAAACAGACGCAATCACGCCTGCCCGATATGGGCGAAGGTTTCCCAGTTTGACTGTATGTGTTCTGCAAGCAGGGGCAGGTCTTGTTCGGCGGCTTCGTAGTATGCGCCGTCCCATTCTTCAAAGTCGGGGAACTGTTTGCGCAGGGATTCGATGTCTGCGCCTCCGTCGGCGAGCGTTTCGATGGTTTTGCCGTGTTGTTCGTAGAGGGCTTTGGCTTTGTCCAAGACTTTCGGCACGGCTTTGATTTTCCAGCGGCGCAGGCTGTCGGCAAGCGGGTTGCGGAAAATATATTCGCCGTAACCGGAGGCGATGAGTTGCACGAAGCCGCCTTCTTCGACTTGGCTGTCGAGGTAGCAGAATGCGGTCAGCGTGTGCTGGTCGTCGGACAGGCAGGAGAGGGATTCGTCGCCGGTTTGGGCGGTGTGTTCGAGGTAGGCGGAAACGAGGGTATAGAGCAGAACGGATGGTTCTTGTTGGCGGATGTCTTCCGGAAGGGTAAGCTCAGTCATGGTATGCCGTCTGAAAAGTGGGGATTATAGCGGATTGCGGCTTTGCGCCGAAAATATCCTTTAGCCTGCCGATGGCGTAAAATGGGCGCACGCCAACCACGCAAAGGAAAATCAAATGGACAATCTGAATCTGCAGGAAATTTCCGTGTTGCCGGAAAATCTGCCGCTGTATTGCTCGGGACCCGACAACGAGCAGTGGAACGGGCATCCGAGAGTGTTTTTGCCTTTGGGCGAAGGAGAATCGGGCAGCGTTGCCTGCCCGTATTGCGGCACGCGCTACCGCCTTGACGGAAAGATGCCGCATCATCATTACGCCTGAATGCAAACGGCGGAAAAATGCCGTCTGAAGCCTTTTCCGGTTTCAGACGGCATTTGTTTGGCGGGGCGGGCTGTTCCGGCACCGAGATTCTGCCCGATGCGCCGCCCAGACGGGGAACGGCGGTTTCCGTTCCCCGCGTGCTGCCGCTATGGATGGTGGCGTTTCGCCTAGAGGAAGAAAATCATTGCCGCGACGACGGCAATCACGCCGTAAATCGCCATCGGGATAACGGTTTTCTTGATAATCGCACCTTCGGAATTTTTCACATCCAATACGGTACATACGGCGATGATGTTGTTGAGGCACACCATATTGCCCATCGCGCCGCCGACGGACTGCAACGCCAGAATCAGGGTAACGGACAGGCCGGTATCCAAGGCGATTTGCTGCTGAATCGGGCCGAAGGTCAGGTTGGACACGGTGTTGGAACCGGAGAAGAACGCACCGATCGCGCCCAGATACGGCGAGAAATAAACCCAGTGTTCGCCCGCCATTGCGGCAAATTCCTTACCGATGATTTTCACCATCGAATTGTCGCCGCCGACCAGCATCAGCTGAACCATAATCAGCGCGCCCATCAGGGCAAGCAGCGGTTTTTTGGTTTGATTGAAAGTTACGGAATAAATCGTCCAGGCATCTTTGAATTTGGTTTTATACAGCAGGATGCAAATCCAAACGGTCAGCACAAACGGAATCCAAGCCGGGACGTACAGCGTTTGGTAAGACGCGCTGACATCTTGTCCGAAAATATTGCCGAAAGTAATCGTCAGGGAGTCGCTGACGGTGATTTTGGACAAATCAAACGGCAGTTGGAAGCTGAACCATTCTTCTTTGCTGGTCAAAATGCCTTTGATGCCGAGCTGTTTGATGCGCGTAACCACCAGCATGCCGATCAGCATACCCAAAGGGGCGAGTGCTTTGGCGACTTGGGCGAACGGCACTTTTTCGGCATTCGGGTCTTTGGCGTGGTCTTTGCTCAAGCCCCAGCCTTGGTTGGCGGCGAATACGGACACCATCAGGCCGATCGCGCCGGCGACGAGCGACGGGAATTCTTCGTTGACCATCGCCAATGCGACATAAGGAATGGTGCAGGAGAAGACGGCAATGGCGACGAAGCCCAAGTTTTTGCGGATTTCAGACCAAGGTACGATGAAGCCCAAGCCGATGACGGGGATGACGAAACCTGCGAAGAAGTGCATTACGCCGGTCTGCCTGCCGATGGCGAGGATGTCTTCGGCACTCAGGTTCAGCGGTGCGAAACCGAACCAGGTCGGCGTACCGACCGCGCCGAAAGAGACGGGGACGGAGTTCATCACCAAAGTGAAAATCGCCACTTTCAACGGGTTGAAGCCCAAGCTCATCAGAATCGGCGCGGCAATCGCGGCAGGCGTGCCGAAGCCGGATGCGCCTTCAATCATAAAGGCAAAAGCCCAGCCGATAATCATCAGTTGCGCTACGGGGTTGGGGCTGATGGTCGCCAGCCATTTGCGGATGACATCGATGCAGCCCGTGGTTTCCATCATACGGTTGAACATAATCGCGCCGAAAATCACGGTAATCGGCGTGAGCGTTTTGACGAGGCCGGAAGCGGCGGTGGCGTTGAGCAGCATGCCCGCATCGTCGAAGTAGAAAAGTTTGATGGCGTAAATCAGCACTGCGGTAATCGGCAGCGCGACGTAGGAGGGCATACTGTTTTTTTTCACCATCAGCCAAATCAGCAGGACGATGGGGAATATGCTGAGGAAAAGTGCCATAACGAATCCTTTTTAGGCATTTGCATCATAAGGCGCGTCGAGGTTTGGAAAGACGTTCAAATCCCGTACACCCGATATTTTGGTTAAAAGATAAATTGGTAAGACCAATTGTTATGCGTTTGCACACTTTACGTAATCTTATGTAATCGGTCAAGCATTTTATCGATAATGGCTATTAATGCGGGTTAAGGATGGTGATGATGCGGCGGAGGGAGTGTGGGAAAGGGGCGTGTAAAAAAAGCCGCCCGAAAGGCTTCAGACGGCATTTTCAGCATTTTTCCAGCGGCACGAATACCGCGCCGTCCCCGTCCACGCGGAGGATTGAAGCATAGTCGTTATGCCAGTCGCCCAAAACGATGCGGGTAAAGCTGTTTTCGTGATGGATATGCTCGCGGTGGGTGTGCCCGTGTATCAGCCTTTCCGCACCGAAGGCGCGCACCTGCCGCGCGGTAAAGGCGGCATTGGCATCCATAATATCGGCGGGCTTGACCTGTTTTTCCATTTTGCTGACACGCCTGATTTTGGCGGCAAGGCGCGTGCGCCACTTCAGGGGCAGCATTAGGAACAGTTTTTGCAGCCGCCTGCAATGCACGATGCGGCGGAAACGCAGGTATGCCCTGTCATCCGTACACAGAGTGTCGCCGTGGCAGATGAGGGTTTTGCAGCCGAACAAGTCCAAAACCGAGTAATCCGGCAGCAGCGTCATACCCGCCTGTCGGCAAAAATCCCGCCCAATCAGGAAATCGCGGTTGCCCCTGACGAAGAACACGGCAACGCCTTTGTCGGACAATTTCCTGATTTCACGCGCAACCGAAGTATTCAATTCGGAAACTTCGTCATCGCCCACCCAGAAATCAAACAAATCGCCCAAAATATAAACCGCCCGCGCCTGCCCGGCGGCGGAAGAACGTAAAAAACGCAGCAACAGCGCGGTCAGTTCGGGGTGCTTTTCGCTCAAATGCAGGTCGGAGATGAAATAGGCGGGTTTCATAGGCAGGTTTCCAAATCGGGCGGATGTCGTGGCGGATTATAACGCGCCCGGCGGCGGGGCAATACGGCAAATGCCGCGCCAAGCATCGGGCGTTGGCGGAATCGGGGTTCGGGCGCGTTAAAAATGCCGTCTGAAGGCTTCAGACGGCATCGAGGGTGCGGGATGCGGTAAGGTTTTGCCGGCAAGATATGGGGTGGTGCGGCGGGATTTCCGTTAAAATACGCTTCTTTTTTATTTTTTCCGACCATTATGCGCCTGACCCATATCAAACTCTCCGGCTTCAAATCTTTTACCGACCCGACCACGATTCATGTGCCGGGGCAGCTTGTCGCGGTTATCGGGCCGAACGGCTGCGGCAAGTCGAATGTGATTGACGCGGTGCGCTGGGTGTTGGGTGAGGCTTCGGCGAAGCAGCTTCGCGGCGAGAGTATGCAGGACGTGATTTTTAACGGTGCGGCGACGCGCCGTCCTGCGCCGAGGGCTTCGGTGGAGCTGGTGTTTGACAACAGCGACCACAGTTTGCAGGGGGCGTGGGGGCAGTATGCCGAGGTGAGCATCAAGCGGCAGTTGACGCGTCAGGGCGAATCGACTTATTTCATCAATAATCAGACCGTGCGCCGCCGCGACATTACCGATTTGTTTTTGGGTACTGGCGTGGGCGCGCGCGGTTATGCCGTTATCGAGCAGGGGATGATTTCGCGCATCATCGAAGCGCGGCCGGAGGAGTTGCGCGCCTATATCGAGGAGGCGGCGGGCGTGTCCAAATATAAGGAACGCCGCAAGGAGACGGAAGGCCGTCTGAAAGACACGCGCGAGCATTTGCAGCGTTTGGGTGATTTGCAGAACGAGTTGGCGCGTCAGGTGGAAAAGCTGGAAAAACAGGCGGAAACCGCCGAACGCTACAAATCCCTGACCGCGCAGTTGAACCAACAGCAGGATTTGCTCGATTACGCCCAATGGCAGCAATCGCTTGCCGCCGCCGACAAGGCGACCGCGCAGCATCAGTCTTTGCAGGCGCAGCAGGACGAAACCGCCGCGCAGGTTCAGGCGTTAAACGACGAAGTACACGCATTGCAGACCGCCGAACAGTCGCAGCAGCAGGCGGTACACGAACTGGGCAACAAACGCGGCGTGTTGCGCGAGCAGATTGCCCGTTTGGAAGAACAAATCCGCCATCAGCAAAACCTGCACCAACGCATCGAACGCGACAAGCAGGCGGCGCAGGCGCAGATGCAACGCATCCATCAAGAGCAGCAGCAAATCCGCGTCAAGCTGGAAGAAAACGAGTCGCAGACCGAAGAAAAGCAAACCGAATTGGCGGAATGGGCGATGCAGGTTGCCGAACACGAAGAGCGTCTGCCCGAATTGGAAGAAGCCCAAACCGCGCTCAACGCCGCCTTCCAAACCCAGCAGGACGAGGCAAACCGCATCCGCCGCGAACTGGCGTTGAAACAGCAGCAGCTTGCCCATACCGGACAAACGATTGCCGGGCACGAAGAGCACAAAGGCCGTCTGAAACAGGAAAACCAAGCCCTGAACCTGCCCGACGAAGCCGAAACCGCCGCCGCGCAGGAAGCCGCCGCCTTGTTGCAAAACCGGCAAGAGCATTACGAAGAACAAATCATCGCCGCCGAAGAAGCTCTACACGCCGCCCGCGAGGCGTTTCAGACGGCATCGAGCCGCTTCCAAAGCCTGAAGCAGCAACACATTACCTTGCAGGCGCAGCAGCAGGCGTTGTCGCAAATCCTGTCGCAACAGCAGGAAGCCGCCGATTTCTGGCAGGCAACCGACCACGCCGCCGCGCCGCAACTGTGGCAACACATCACCGCGCCCGCCGAGTGGCAGCACGCCTTGTCCGTCATTCTTGCCGAACGCCTGCACGCCCGCGCCGTGCCGCAAGGTTTCGTGCCGCCCGAGCCTTTGCCGCAGGGGCAGGCGGCATGGCTTTCAGACGACCTCTCAGGCGGCATCAAAAAATCCCTGCCCGTACAGGCATTGCTGAACCAAATCCAAGCGCAGCCGCCGTTTCAGACGGCATTGCACCACTGGCTCGACGGCGTATTGTGTGCGCCCGATTTGAGCTATGCCCTCGCGCATCAAAACGATTTGGGCGCACACCAAATCTGGCTCACGCCCGAAGGTCATCAGGTCGATAAAGTCAGCGTCCTGCTCTATGCCAAACCCGCGCAGGAAAGCCTGATTGCCCAAAAAGCGCGCCTCGACGGCATCGCGTCCGAACTGGAAAACCTCGCCCCCGAACTTTCCGCCGCCGAAGCCGCGTTCAAACAGGCGGAAGCCGCCGTGCGCTCGTCTGAAGTGCAACATAAAAACCTGATGCAGCAGCAACAGCAGCACACGCGCCAATACAGTCAAGCACAGCAACGCGCCGCCGAACTCTTAGCGCGTACCAACCAAGGGCAAATCCGCCGCGAACACATCGAGCGCGAACTGGCGCAGTTGGCGGAAGAGCAGACCGTGTTGCAACACACGTCCGACGGGCTTTCAGACGACATCGCTACTTTGCAGGAAGCCGCCGCCGAACTCGAACACCAACAGCAGACCACCGCACACAGCCGCCAAGAGCAGCAAGGCCGTCTGAAACAGGCGCAGCTTGCCCTGTTGGAAGCCAACCGCCAATACGGGCTGGCCGAAGTCGCCGTCCACAAGCTCAACCAGCAAAAACAAAACTACCAACAGCAAATTGCCCAGCTTGAACAACAAACCTTCGATTGGCAGGAACGCCAGCAAGAGCTTGCCCTCGCCTATGAAACCGAGTTCCAAAACGACGAGCAGCACATCAAGCTCGAAGAGTTGAGCGAAGCCGTACAGAGTTTGGACGAAGAATATATTGTCGTACAGGAGAAACTCGCGCAGATTCAGGAGCAGGGTAGGGAACAATACGCCCGCGTACAAACCCTGCAAACCAAGCTGCCGAAGCTTCAGGCCGCCACCCAAACCGCCCTGTTGCAGCAGCAGGAAGCCCTGATCAACGCCAAACGCTACCATCAAAACCTGACCGAACGCGCCGCCGATTTGGACGCGCTCGAAGCGTTGGCGAAAGAATCGCCGAAAGTATTGAACAGCAGCATCGGCAGCCTTTCGCAACAAATCGAAGCACTCGGCGCGGTCAACCTCGCCGCCCTGCAAGAACTCGAAGAAGCGCGCGAACGCGACGGCTACTACCGCAGCCAAAGCGAAGACGTGCAGGCAGCCATCACCCTTTTGGAAGAAGCCATCGCCCAAATCGACGACAAAACCAAAGCGCGTTTCAAAGAAACCTTCGACGCCGTCAACGGCAAAGTCCAAACCTTCTTCCCCACCCTGTTCGGCGGCGGCGAAGCCACCCTCAAAATGATAGGCGACGACCTCCTGACCGCAGGCGTATCCATCATGGCGCGTCCGCCCGGCAAGAAAAACAGCACCATCCACCTCCTCTCCGGCGGCGAAAAAGCCCTCACCGCCATGAGCCTCGTGTTCGCCCTGTTCAGCCTCAACCCCGCCCCCTTCTGCCTTCTGGACGAAGTCGATGCCCCGCTGGACGATGCCAACACCTCGCGTTTCTGCAACCTGGTCAAAGAAATGTCGGCGCAAACCCAGTTCCTCTACATCTCCCACAACCGCCTGACCATGGAAATGGCGGAGCAGCTGGTCGGCGTAACCATGCAGGAAAAAGGCGTGTCGCGCGTCGTTGCCGTGGACATCAAACAGGCGTTGGAAATGGCGGAATCCGTCTAAACGGGTTGCAGAACGGTTGAATCTTGCCGTTCTTAATGACGTGTTGCGATACGGGTTTTCAGACGGCATTTCAAACAGAACGGATTAAAATCAAATCCAAATCCATAAAAAATGCCGTCTGAACAGCGTTCAGACGGCATTTCGATGTGTATCGCCACGTCAAATCAGTGGTGATGGCCGCAGCCGCATTCTTTTTTCATATCGATTACCATACGGCCGGTAATTTTACCTTCGCGCATTTCTTGGAAGATGGCAGGCGCTTCATCCAAAGCACGCAACTCGACTTTCGGCACAACCAAACCTTCCGCGCCGAATTGGAAGGCTTCTTCCAAATCTTTGCGCGTGCCGACCAAAGAGCCGACCACTTCGATGCCGTCCAAAACCAAACGCGGGATGGACAAATCCATCGATTCCGGCGGCAGCCCGATGGCAACCACACGTCCGCCCGCGCGGACGCAATTCACGGCAGAGTTGAATGCGGCAGCAGATACGGCGGTTACGACCGCAGCGTGTGCGCCGCCGGTTTTTTCCTGAATCACTTTGGCAGCGTCTTCTTTGGCGGCGTTGACAACCAAATCCGCGCCGCTTTCTTTGGCAAACGCCAGTTTGTCGTCGTTGATGTCGATGGCGACAACGTGCGCGCCGAATACTTTTTTCGCGTATTGGACCCCCAAGTTGCCCAAACCGCCCGCGCCGTAGATGGCAATCCACTGTCCCGGACGAACACTGGAAACTTTAATGGCTTTATAAGTGGTCACGCCGGCACAAGTGATGCTGGACGCTTGGGCGGGGTCGAGACCGTCGGGGACTTTGACCGCATAATCCGCATTGACGATGCAGTGGGTCGCCATACCGCCGTCGGCGGTGTAGCCCGCGTTCAATACGGAACGGCACAGGGTTTCGCGGCCGGTATTGCAGTATTCGCACGAGCCGCAGCTTTGGAACAGCCAGGCGATGCTGACGCGGTCGCCGACTTTCAGATTTTTCACACCGTCGGCAACTTCTTTAACCAAACCGATGCCCTCGTGTCCCAGCACGCGGCCCGGTTTTTCGCCGTAGTCGCCTGCCGCAACGTGCAGGTCGGTGTGGCACACGCCGCAATATTCGACTTCGACCAACGCCTCGCCGTATTTCAACGGGCGAACCTCGCGTTCGACTATTTCCACATCGCCCGCTACATTTTTATTCACAACAACTGCCTGCATTTTCATGATTGCGCTCCTTAGTTACGGCAAAAAAACCTGTAAACGGAATGTTGTCCGATATAAGGGTAAGCATACGCTTCCGCATCTCACAGGTCAAGTGGTATGTTGTTGAAAAATATAGATTATATGTTATATTATAACAGCTTGGAAAGGCGCGGCATCGGGGCGGTTGCCGGATGAGGGGCGGCAGGTTTCAAGTTTGAAAAACCGGACGGCAAACCCGTAAAGATACCGTCTGAAGCTGTGTCCAGACGGCATCTTTACGGGTTTGCGGGCTTCGGCGGAGGATTAGTCGAAGCCGGGGCAGGATTGGTTTGTATCGGAAGCGGCAATGGTACCGCCGTCGTTGAGCGTAACGACGCAGGTTTCGCCGTCGTTGGTGGTGGGATTGGGCGTTGCCTTAAGGGTAAAATGGTCGGGGCTGACTTCGCTTAAGGTAATGTTGAAATATTTGTTTTGTTTCAGTTTGTTTTTGTCGTAGTTGTCAAACCTCCCTTTTTGGCGGTAGTAACGTTCCATGGTCTGCGCGTTGTGCAGCAGGGTCGTCCTGACTTCCGACAGGCGGACGCGCCGGATGTAGGTTTTATAGGAAGGGTAGGTGATGAGCGTCAGGATGCCGAGGATGGCGACGGCAATCATCAGCTCGAGCAGCGTAAAGCCTTTTTGAACGTTTTTCATAGCAATGTGTTTCCATTTGTTTATCGGTCGACGGCATTATAACGCCGTATCGGAAATGGCGGAATATGTAAACGGATTGAAATTTTCGGGAAAGCAGATTGTATAAGCCATTTAAAACAAATGGTTATTTTTATTGTCGGCAGTTTGCCGCCTTGGATGGGGCAGGGACTTGCGGTAGAATCCGCTTCCGATTTATGGGATTGACGCATACAGAGAATTGAAAACATGGCAAAAATGATGAAATGGGCGGCTGTTGCGGCGGTCGCGGCGGCAGCGGTTTGGGGCGGATGGTCTTATCTGAAGCCCGAGCCGCAGGCTGCTTATATTACGGAAACGGTCAGGCGCGGCGACATCAGCCGGACGGTTTCTGCAACAGGGGAGATTTCGCCGTCCAACCTGGTATCGGTCGGCGCGCAGGCATCGGGGCAGATTAAGAAACTTTATGTCAAACTCGGGCAACAGGTTAAAAAGGGCGATTTGATTGCGGAAATCAATTCGACCTCGCAGACCAATACGCTCAATACGGAAAAATCCAAGTTGGAAACGTATCAGGCGAAGCTGGTGTCGGCACAGATTGCATTGGGCAGCGCGGAGAAGAAATATAAGCGTCAGGCGGCGTTGTGGAAGGATGATGCGACCTCTAAAGAAGATTTGGAAAGCGCGCAGGATGCGCTTGCCGCCGCCAAAGCCAATGTTGCCGAGCTGAAGGCTCTAATCAGACAGAGCAAAATTTCCATCAATACCGCCGAGTCGGAATTGGGCTACACGCGCATTACCGCGACGATGGACGGCACGGTGGTGGCGATTCTCGTGGAAGAGGGGCAGACTGTGAACGCGGCGCAGTCTACGCCGACGATTGTCCAATTGGCGAATCTGGATATGATGTTGAACAAAATGCAGATTGCCGAGGGCGATATTACCAAGGTGAAGGCGGGGCAGGATATTTCGTTTACGATTTTGTCCGAACCGGATACGCCGATTAAGGCGAAGCTCGACAGCGTCGACCCCGGGCTGACCACGATGTCGTCGGGCGGCTACAACAGCAGTACGGATACGGCTTCCAATGCGGTCTACTATTATGCCCGTTCGTTTGTGCCGAATCCGGACGGCAAACTCGCCACGGGGATGACGACGCAGAATACGGTTGAAATCGACGGCGTGAAAAATGTGCTGATTATTCCGTCGCTGACCGTGAAAAATCGCGGCGGCAAGGCGTTTGTGCGCGTGTTGGGTGCGGACGGCAAGGCGGCGGAACGCGAAATCCGGACCGGTATGAGAGACAGTATGAATACCGAAGTAAAAAGCGGGTTGAAAGAGGGGGACAAAGTGGTCATCTCCGAAATAACCGCCGCCGAGCAGCAGGAAAGCGGCGAACGCGCCCTAGGCGGCCAGCCGCGCCGATAAACGAATATGCCGTCTGAACACGGAAACGGTTTCAGACGGCATTTGTTATTGATTTACGGAATATTATGAGCTTGATCGAATGTAAAAACATCAACCGCTATTTCGGCAGCGGCGAGAACCGCGTCCATATTTTGAAAGACATCAGCCTGTCGATAGAGAAGGGCGATTTTGTCGCCATCATCGGGCAGTCCGGTTCGGGCAAGTCCACGCTGATGAACATACTCGGCTGTTTGGATACCGCCGGTTCCGGTTCGTACCGAATCGACGGCATCGAAACTGCCAAAATGCAGCCTGACGAGCTGGCGGCATTGCGCCGCGAACGCTTCGGTTTCATCTTCCAACGCTACAACCTCTTAAGCTCGCTGACCGCAAGGGATAACGTCGCGCTGCCAGCCGTCTATATGGGCGCGGGCGGCAAAGAGCGTTCCGCGCGGGCGGACAAACTCTTGCAGGATTTGGGTTTGGCAAGCAAAGAGGGCAACAAGCCCGGCGAACTCTCGGGCGGACAGCAGCAGCGCGTCTCCATCGCCCGCGCCCTGATGAACGGCGGAGAAATCATCTTCGCCGACGAGCCGACCGGCGCGCTCGATACCGCCAGCGGCAAAAACGTGATGGAAATCATCCATAAGCTGCACGAAGCCGGGCATACCGTCATTATGGTCACGCACGACCCCGGCATCGCCGCCAATGCCAACCGCGTCATCGAAATCCGGGACGGCGAAATCATTTCCGACACCTCGAAAAATCCCGAAATCCCCGCAAGCAATGTCGGGAGGATTCGGGAAAAAGCCTCGTGGTCGTTTTATTACGACCAGTTTGTCGAAGCCTTCAGAATGTCGGTGCAAGCAGTATTGGCGCACAAAATGCGTTCGCTTCTGACGATGCTCGGCATCATCATCGGCATCGCGTCGGTGGTTTCCGTCGTCGCATTGGGCAACGGTTCGCAGAAAAAAATCCTTGAAGACATCAGTTCGATAGGGACGAACACCATCAGCATCTTCCCGGGGCGCGGCTTCGGCGACAGGCGCAGCGGCAGGATTAAAACCCTGACCATAGACGACGCAAAAATCATCGCCAAACAAAGCTACGTTGCTTCCGCCACGCCCATGACTTCGAGCGGCGGCACGCTGACTTACCGCAATACCGACCTGACCGCTTCTTTGTACGGCGTGGGCGAACAATATTTCGACGTGCGCGGACTGAAGCTGGAAACGGGGCGGCTGTTTGACGAAAACGATGTGAAAGAAGACGCGCAGGTCGTCGTCATCGACCAAAATGTCAAAGACAAACTCTTTGCGGACTCGGATCCGTTGGGTAAAACCATTTTGTTCAGGAAACGCCCCTTGACCGTCATCGGCGTGATGAAAAAAGACGAAAACGCTTTCGGCAATTCCGACGTGCTGATGCTTTGGTCGCCCTATACGACGGTGATGCACCAAATCACAGGCGAGAGCCACACCAACTCCATCACCGTCAAAATCAAAGACAATGCCAATACCCAGGTTGCCGAAAAAGGGCTGACCGATCTGCTCAAAGCGCGGCACGGCACGGAAGATTTCTTCATGAACAACAGCGACAGCATCAGGCAGATAGTCGAAAGCACCACCGGTACGATGAAGCTGCTGATTTCCTCCATCGCCCTGATTTCATTGGTAGTCGGCGGCATCGGCGTGATGAACATCATGCTGGTGTCCGTTACCGAGCGCACCAAAGAAATCGGCATACGGATGGCAATCGGCGCGCGGCGCGGCAATATTTTGCAGCAGTTTTTGATTGAGGCGGTGTTAATCTGCGTCATCGGCGGTTTGGTCGGCGTGGGTTTGTCCGCCGCCGTCAGCCTCGTGTTCAATCATTTTGTAACCGACTTCCCGATGGACATTTCGGCGGCATCCGTTATCGGGGCGGTCGCCTGCTCGACCGGAATCGGCATCGCGTTCGGCTTTATGCCTGCCAATAAAGCAGCCAAACTCAATCCGATAGACGCATTGGCGCAGGATTGAGGTTGGCACAAAGATGCCGTTTGAAGCTGCCGGACCGGTCATTTTGGAGCAGAAACTTATCGGACAAAACGGTTTCTTAGATTCTACGTTCTAGATTCCCACTTGCGTGGGAATGACGGCGGCGGGGCTTCGTATTGTTCAATTTATTATTTTCAATCATTCAATGGGTTAGGATGTGTTTGTTGGCTTGCTAACTTTCAGGGCGGATTGGTTTTCAGGCGGCATTTCCCGCAAAAAAGGCTTGGAATTTTCCAAGCCTTTTTTGCGGATGGATTATTGATTTTTGCGGATGATTTCCTCCAGTTGGGGCATCGGGCTGTAGCCGCTTTGGCTGCGCCCGTTGGGGAAGACGAGGGTCGGCGTGCCGTTGAAGCCGAATTGTTCGCCCAAGGAAGTGGTTTCCGCGACGGGATTGTCGCAGATGCTGCCGCCGACCGGGAATTTGCCTTTACGCATCCAATCCGTCCACGCTTTGGCGCGGTCGGGCTGACACCATAAGATTTGCGCCTTGCGCGCGGCATCGGGGTGCAGGCCGGCAATGGGCATCATAAAGCTGTAAACCGTCACGTCGGTCATTTTTTCAAACTCGTGTTCCAAGCGTTTGCAGAACGGACAATCGGGGTCGGAGAAGACGGCGACTTTCAGCTTGCCGTTGCCGCGCACTTCTTTGATGGCTTTGTCCAAAGGCAGGGAGGCGAAGTCGATTTTGTTCAAATCGGCGGCGCGTTCTTCGGTCAGGTTTTTGCGCGTGTCGATGTTGATGAGTTCGCCGACGAACATATAGCCGCCTTCGGCATCGGTGTAGATAATCTGCCTGCCGCTGACGACGACTTCGTAAATGCCTTTGACCGGTGTTTCGCTGACGCTCAACACTTTCAAATCTTGGGCGGAATAGGTTTTTTCCAAACGCGCTTTCAAAGAGGCGGCAACGGATTTGCCGGCGGACTCGGCTTTGACGGCGGGTTCGGCGTTGGCATTGGAAACGGGCGTTTGCCCGCAAGCCAGCAGCGGGAGGACGGTAAAGGGGGTCAAGATTTTGATTAACTTGGTTTTCATATAAAGATGATTGCGCGTGTTGGAAAAGCGGAATTGTATCAAATCTCTGTTGCGCCTGCATTGCGCCTAGGCTCAATTTATCGTCTGAAAATAGCTTCCGCCTGTTAAAATACGCAAAAAAATGATTTGCCTGCCTGTATGATCTACCACCGCATCGCCGTAAACGTGCCGCTTTCAGACGGCCTTTTGACTTATTCCCATTCCGATCCGCTTCCTCCGGGAACGCGGGTGCTTGTGCCTTTCCGCAATAAAACCGTGGTCGGGATGGTGTGGGAAACGGATATTGCGCCGGATATGGATACGGCGCGGATTTTGAGCGTTCGGACGGCCTTTTCGGACGAGCCGCTGCTGCCCGAAAGCTGGCGTGATTTGTTGGCGTTTACGTCGCGTTATTACCACTATCCGACCGGGCAGGCAGTATTTGCCGCATTGCCGCAAGGTTTGAAGGAAACGCGCGCGGTGGAAATGCCGCAGCCGCCGTTGTTTTACGCGTTGAACGAAGCGGGCAGGGCGCAAACGCCGCCGCCGGCGCGGTTCAACAAAAAAGCGGCTCTGTGGGACGCGCTGCTGTCGGGCGGGATGACGATGGCGGCGTTGAAGCAGGTGAACGCGCAGGCGGCGAAATTAATCGAAGATTGGGCGGAGCAGGGCTGGATCGAAACGACGGAAGCGGCGAAGCCCATTTTAAGGTCGTACCACGGGCAGGCTTCGCACGCCGGATTTGTGTTGAACGCCGGCCAGCGGCAGGCTTCCGATGAGATTCAGACGGCATTGGGACGGTTTCAGCCGTTTTTGCTGTACGGCATCACCGGCAGCGGCAAGACCGAGGTGTATTTTGATGCGATGGCGAAAGTGTTGGCGCAGGGGCGGCAGGTGTTGTTTCTGTTGCCCGAAATTAATCTTACGCCGCAGCTTTTGAAGCGGGTGGAAAACCGTTTTGCCGACGTGCCGACCGCCGTGTTGCACAGCCGGATGGCGGCAGGCAGGCGAACGCAGGATTATCTGCGCGCGATGTCGGGGCAGGCGAAGCTGGTGATCGGCACGCGGCTGGCGGTGTTCACGCCGATGGATGATGTCGGGCTGATTGTGGTCGATGAGGAACACGACGGCTCGTTCAAACAGGACAACGAATTGCGCTACCACGCCCGCGATTTGGCGGTGTGGCGTGCGAAGCAGGGCGGCTGTCCCGTCGTGTTGGGCAGCGCGACCCCAAGCTTGGAAAGCTGGCACAAGGCACAAAGCGGCGCGTACCGCCTCTTGCAACTGACCGAACGCGCCCATGCCGCCGCGCAACTGCCGCAAGTAGAAATCCTCAACGCAGGCCGTCTGAAACTCGACAACGGTTTCTCGCCGCAAGCCTTGCAGCTTCTGAAACAGAATTTTGAAGCAGGCGGTATGTCGCTGGTGTACCTCAACCGGCGCGGCTTTGCGCCCGCGCTGTTTTGCGGCGACTGCGGCCATACCTTCGGCTGCCCGAACTGCTCCGCCAAAATGGTGCTGCACCAACGCGCCCGCCAACTGCGCTGCCACCACTGCGACCACCGCGAACCCGTCCCGTTCAAATGTCCCGACTGCGGCAACCAAGACCTGACCGCCGTCGGACACGGCACGCAGCGCGTCGAAGAAACCCTGCGCGCCTTCCTGCCCAAGGCAGCCGTCGTCCGCGTCGACAGGGACAGCACCGCGCACAAAAACGACTGGGCGGATTTGTACCGCCGCATCGCCGACAACGAAATCGACATTTTGGTCGGCACGCAGATGCTTGCCAAAGGCCATGATTTTGCGCGGCTCAACCTCGTTATCGTGTTGAACGCCGACGGCAGCCTGTACAGCGCGGACTTCCGCGCACCGGAAAGGTTGTTTGCCGAGTTGATGCAAGTGTCCGGCAGGGCGGGGCGCGCCGACAAACCCGGCAAGGTGCTGATACAGACCCAACTGCCCGAACATCCCGTCTTCGCCGCCGTCAAAGCGCAGGATTATGCCGTGTTTGCCGAAAATGAATTGAACGAGCGGCAAATGTTCGCGATGCCGCCCTTCGGTTTCCAGACCGCCGTCCGCGCCGATGCGCCGCGTGTTGCCGATGCGATGGAATTTCTCAATGCCGCCAAAGAAACCCTCGCCCCGCTGTTGCCCGAAAGCGTTTCCCAGTTTGGCGCCGCCCCTATGCTGATGGTGCGCCTTGCTGAACGCGAACGCGCGCAAATCTTCCTCGAATCGGTATCCCGACAGGATTTGCACCGCGCCGTGAGTTTGTGGGTGCAGGTGTTGCAGCAAAACCGCGACAGCAAAATCAGATGGTCGGTGGATGTCGATCCGCAGGAGGCTTGATTATCGGCAATACGATGCCGTCTGAAACCGTTTCAGACGGCATTTTTATTCCGGGTCGCCCGTAAACGCATTCGCCCGAAAAATCGGAACAAACGTGAAAAGATAAAGCGTGAACACGACGGCGGTCAGAATCGCGGGGACGGTGATGAAGAATATTGGATTCACGTTCATCAAGAAAGCACGCGAGACGGCAGCCATAAAGAGCAGGAGGACGGCGATGAGGCAGAGTTTCGGGTAGTCGAGCTTGGTAAAGCCGCTGTGCCACAGTCCGGCGGTCAGCCACACCATCATCACGCCGCCCATCATGTCGCCGAGGGTAATCAGGTGCAGGGGCGCGGAGGCGGGCAGGTTTTGCAGTTTCGCCGCACCTGTCCACAAATAGCCTGCGGCGGCAAAAAGCTGGAGCAGGTAATAAGTGCGGACGTAGTGTTTGCGCAGGAGTTCGTGATGGTGCAGTTCGCGCAGCTTGGCGAGCAGGATGAAACCGACGGCAAGCGCGGTAAAACCGGCGGTTTGCGCAGGCAGCCAAAGTTCGGCGGCGGTGTGCAGCAGCAGGAAGGTGATGGCGATGTTTTTATAGACGATGTTGGGGATGAATACGGGGTCTTTCAGACGGCATTCTTTAAGGGCTTCCGCGCCCAGCAAAACACTCACACGTATGGAAACAAACATCACCGCAGCCATATTTAAATGCACTTGCGCGCGCAACAGGTTCAAGTCGCCGGTTGCCGCGTATGCCGTCTGAAAAACGGTGAACGCGGCAAGCAGCATCAGCAGGGCGAAGTTATCCGTGTTGCGGGCCAGCCAAATCAACCAAGCGCAGAACAGCAATAAAACCAGCCAATAAGCCGCTACAAAGAATGCGGCAAGTTGCGGTAAAAACGGCAATAAAACAGCCGCAACAAGCAACAACACCGCCATCAAAGTAGTGGCAGGTTTCAGGTTGCCCGAAAAACCCGTCCAGTCCAACAAAGCCGCAGTCAGGAAACCACCATATGCTGCAGGCAGCATGAGTTCTAAGAAGATTTGGCGGTGCAGGACGACGACACCGGGGCTGATGAAAAACACCAACGCGCCGAGTATGGCAAGCACTGTCGCGCCGACGCAAAACGGGCGCATAGCAACAGTATTTTTCACCCCGTCGGGCAAAAATACCAAAACTCAAATCAAGCCGTCCGGATACCGTTTTCGGCGGTATCGTTTTCGGCAAAATAATCACGCATCCGGGCATTCGATATCGTCAGCAGTTTACGCATACATGCCGTAACGGCAACCTTATACGGCTTACCCTCGGACGGCAGGCGTTGGTAGAAATCCCGAATAAGCGGTTCAAAACGTGTCGCTGCCACGGTAGCCATATACAGTGCCTTAAGCACCGCAGACCTTCCGCCAAAGCAGCGGCTTTTGAATTTGGTTTCCCCGCTCTCCCTCGGGTGCGGGGCAATGCCGACCAAACTCGCTATCCGTTTGTGCGACAGCCGCCCCAACTCAGGCAGCATCGCCATCAGCGTAGCCGTCGTTATCGAACCGATGCCTTTGATTTGTTCTGCCACTTGGGCTTTGCCGTCAAAATGCGTGTGGGTGTGGTCGTCGATTTGTTTGTCCAATTCGTCAATCAGCCGGTCAAAATGGGCAATCAGTTGTTTGACGCTTCCGACTTGCGTTTCGTGAACCTGATGCAGACGGTTTTTCTCGGCAGTCCGCATATCCGCCGGTTGGTTGCGGCGGTTAACCAAGGCTTCCAACACTTCTTCCGCTTCGGTGGGCGGTTGGTAGGGCATGGTTTGCGAATCTTCTTTCTGTGCCGTCATCTGTGCGAAGAAGGCGGGCATTTTGGCATCTTTGGCGTCGGTTTTGGTCAGCGGCTGCGATTGGGCAAACTGATGCGTCTGACGCGGGTTGGCGATAATCACGGCTATGCCTGCTCGGCGGATGGCTTTGGCGGCGGGGATTTCGAGACCGCCGGTACTTTCCGTCACGACGAGGGCGACCTGAGACCTTTGCAAAATTCCTTTCCCTCCCGACAGCCGAAACCCAAACATAGGTTTTCGGCTGTTTTCGCCCCAAATACCTCCTAATTCTACCCAAATACCCCCTGAATCCTCCCCGGATACCCGATAATCAGGCATCCGAGCCGCCTTTTAGGCGGCAGCAGGCGCACTTAGCCTGTTGGCGGCTTTCAACAGGTTCAAACACATCGCCACGGGTCTTCGACAAATACCGGTCGCGTTTGGTTTGCGTTTCCGACAGCGGACGGTTGCGGCAGGCTTTGCGCATAATGCCGTCCTGCAACTGATGTTCTTCCAGATGTTGCCGGTTTTCCGCACTGTCATAGCCTTTGTCGGCATAGACGGTCGTACCTTTGGGCAGTCCTTCCAACAACGGCGACAGGTGTGTGCATTCATGGGCATTGGTGGGAGTGATGTACAGTTTCTCGATATAGCCTTCCACATCGGTACGGGTATGTTGTTTGTAACCGAGTTTGTAGAGGCCGTTTTTCTTGATCCAACGGGCATCGCTGTCCTTACTCGGTGTGGTTTGACCGCTGATTTGTCCTTCTTCGTCAACTTCTATGGCCTGACGCTGTTTGCTGCCGGCGGTCTGGATAATGGTGGCATCAACGACGGCGGCGGATGCTTTCTCTATTTTTAGGCCTTTTTCGGTCAGTTGGCAGTTAATCAGTTTGAGTAATTCGGACAGGGTGTCGTCTTGCGCCAGCCAGTTGCGGTAGCGGCATAAGGTACTGTAATCGGGGATGATCAGTTCGTCGAAACGGCAAAACAGGTTGAAATCGATGCGGGTGATGAGGCTGTGTTCGAGTTCGGGATCGGAGAGGCTGTGCCATTGTCCGAGCAGGACGGCTTTGAACATGGACAGCAGAGGGTAGGCGGGACGGCCGCGGTGGTCTCTAAGGTAACGGTTTTTTTGACGGTTCAGGTATTGTTCGATCGGCTGCCAATCAATCACCTGGTCCAACTTCAATAGCGGGAAACGGTCGATGTGTTTGGCAATCATGGCTTGTGCGGTTTGCCGGAAGAAGGTGCTCATGGAAAATCCCCTAAATGGCTTGGTGGGAATTTAGGGGATTTTGGGGAATTTTGCAAAGGTCTCGACCTTGTGTTTTTTAAGGTATTCGATAGTATGGGCGATACCTTTGGGGTTGTTGGTTTCGGTTTTGGTTTTAGACAAAGACGAAACGGCGATGACGAAGTTTCGTTTGGCGATGTCGATATAGTGAATTAACAAAAATCAGGACAAGACGACGAAGCCGCAGACAGTACAGATAGTACGGAACCGATTCACTTGGTGCTTCAGCACCTTAGAGAATCGTTCTCTTCGAGCTAAGGCGAGACAACGCCGTACCGGTTTTTGTTCATCCACTATAACAGCAACCCTGTCGCCGTCATTCCCGCAAAAGCGGGAATCCAGTCCGTTCAGTTTCGGTCATTTCCGATAAATTCCTGTTGCTTTTCATTTCTAGATTCCCGCTTTTGCGGGAATGATGACGGAAGGGTTTTGGTTTTTTCCGATAAATTCTTGAGGCATTGAAATTCCAGATTCCCGCCTGCGCGGGAATGACGAATCCATCCGCACGGAAACCTGCACCACGTCATTCCTACGAACCTACATCCCGTCATTCCCACAAGGACAGAAAACCAAAATCAGAAACCTAAAATTCGTCATTCCCGCGAAAGTGTGAATCTAGAAATGAAAAGCAACAGGCATTTATCGAAAATAACTGAAACCGAACAGACTAGATTCCCGCCTGCGCGGGAATGACGGCTGCAGATGCCCAACGGTCTTTATAGTGGATTAACAAAAATCAGGACAAGGCGACGAAGCCGCAGACAGTACAGATAGTACGGAACCGATTCACTTGGTGCTTCAGCACCTTAGAGAATCGTTCTCTTTGAGCTAAGGCGAGGCAACGCTGTACTGGTTTAAATTTAATCCACTATATAAAAAATTTCCAGAGAACCGATACAACAGTTGGAACTTGGGCTTGGGAATATTACGGTAGATAAACTTGGAAACTCTGTTATGCTATGGTCTTTTGTCGCAATTGAAAAAAACGCGAACCGAATGGTTCGCGTTTTTTCAGACGGCATTAATTATTTTTTGTCGTCTTTTACTTCTTCAAAGTCGGCATCTACGATGTCATCGTCTTTCTTTGCAGAAGCATTGGCTTGTTCGCTTTCGCCTGCTTGGGCTTCAGCTTGTGCTTGCGCGTAAACCATTTCCCCCAGTTTTTGGCTGGCTGTGCCCAGCGCTTCGGCTTTGGCATCGATAGCTGCTTTGTCGTCGCCTTTAACTGCTTCTTCAGCTTCTTTCAACGCGGCTTCGATTTTTTCTTTCTCGGCTGCATCGAGTTTGTCGCCGTAGTCGGCCAAAGATTTTTTCACGGAGTGAATCAGGGCTTCGGCTTGGTTGCGGGAAGCGACCAATTCAGTCAGCTTTTTATCTTCCTCAGCATTGGCTTCGGCATCTTTCACCATGCGTTCGATTTCTTCTTCGCTCAAACCTGAAGAACCTTGGATGGTGATGTTGGCTGCTTTGCCTGTGCCTTTGTCTTTGGCAGAAACGTGCAGGATACCGTTGGCGTCGATGTCGAAGGTGACTTCGATTTGCGGCACACCGCGAGGTGCGGGTGCGATGTCGCCCAAGTTGAACTGACCCAAAGATTTGTTGGCGGAGGCGCGTTCGCGTTCACCTTGCAGTACGTGGATGGTTACTGCACTTTGGTTGTCTTCGGCAGTAGAGAACACTTGAGACGCTTTAGTCGGAATAGTCGTGTTCTTTTGAATCAGCTTGGTCATCACGCCGCCCATGGTTTCGATACCCAAGGACAGAGGGGTTACGTCCAGCAGCAATACGTCGCTGCGGCCGCCGCTCAATACTTCGCCTTGGATCGCTGCGCCTACGGCAACGGCTTCATCAGGGTTCACGTCTTTGCGCGGTTCTTTGCCGAAGAAGTCTCTCACGGCTTCTTGTACTTTCGGCATACGGGACTGCCCGCCGACTAAAATTACGTCGTCGATGTCGCCGGTGCTCAAGCCGGCATCTTTCAATGCGGTGCGGCAAGGCTCGATAGAGCGGGCAATCAGGTCTTCAACCAGGCTTTCGAATTTGGCGCGGGTAATTTTCATTGCCAAGTGTTTCGGGCCGGTTGCGTCCATGGTGATGTACGGCAGGTTGATTTCGGTTTGCTGGCCGCTGGACAATTCGATTTTGGCTTTTTCGGCAGCTTCTTTCAGACGTTGCAGAGCCATGACGTCTTGTTTCAAATCAATGCCTTGTTCTTTTTTGAACTCGTCAATGATGTAGTCGATCAGACGTTGGTCGAAGTCTTCACCGCCCAAGAAAGTATCGCCGTTGGTAGCCAATACTTCAAATTGTTTGTCGCCGTCGAGGTTGGCGATTTCGATGATGGAAATATCGAAAGTACCGCCGCCCAAGTCATATACGGCTACTTTGCGGTCTTTGTTGTCGCCTTTGTCCATACCGAATGCCAAAGCGGCTGCGGTCGGCTCGTTGATGATGCGTTTTACGTCCAAACCGGCGATACGGCCTGCGTCTTTGGTGGCTTGACGTTGGCTGTCGTTGAAGTAGGCCGGAACGGTAATCACGGCTTCGGTTACTTTTTCGCCCAAGTAAGCTTCGGCGGCTTCTTTCATTTTACGCAGGACTTCTGCGGAAATTTGAGGAGGAGACAGCTCTTTGCCTTGCGCTTTCACCCACGCGTCGCCGTTGTTGGCTTTGATGATTTCAAAAGGCATGGATTCGATGTCGCGTTGGACTTCTTTGTCTTCAAATTTGTGGCCGATCAAACGTTTGGCGGCGTAAATAGTGTTTTTGGCGTTGGTTACCGCTTGGCGTTTGGCAGGCGCGCCGACGAGGATTTCGCCGCCGTCCAAATAAGCGATAACGGACGGCGTGGTGCGTGCGCCTTCTGCGTTTTCGATCACTTTGGTTTGACCGTTTTCGGAAATGGCCAAACAAGAGTTGGTTGTACCTAAGTCGATACCGATTACTTTTGCCATGTGGATAATCCTATTTGATTTTGCTTATTTTGAGAAATATGTTGGAACATTTTGTCCCGATGGGCTGTAAATAGGGCGGGCGGCGGGCTGTTTCAAGCTACAGCATGGCTATAAGTATATAACTTTATGAATATATTGGTTTTATATTTGATTTAATACATTTGGCTCCAATGCATTTAAGCATAATATTTCAAATGGCAGGCAGGTTTATTCATAGACGATGCCGGCGAGCATTTCCTGTTCGTTCAAGTTGCCGTACTCTTTTTCCCAGTCGTGTGAAGACTCGATGATGTCGCATTCTTTGGAAAGGGAGACTTGTTCTGCATCCATATCTTTGGCGTTCAGTATGTTGAATTTTTCGCACAGGGATGCGGATAAAGTGATGTCAGGCTGTTTGGCTTCAGAACGGTTTTCTTGGAAGGCAAAGCAGAATGCGGTAAATGCCGCAGCATAGATAAGATATTTGCCGGTTTTCTTCATTTTCTATCCTTTTTCTGTCAACTCAGGATTAAACCTATGGAAAATCTTAAAAATTATGTATTGAGTAAGAAAAATCATAATTTAAATTTAGTTTATCATAGTTGTTCCGTTTTTGGGATAGCTAAGGTAAAATATATTTCATGTTTACTTTAGATGATTGAATGAAGGGGAGCGGAAGGATATTTATGGAAACCTTTAAAGACAGACTGGTTTTTTTATGGAAAAGCGAAGCGAAGCAGGCAAAAATCGCATCCGATATTGAAATGACGATTGCGGGCTTCAGCAGGATATGGAATGAAGGCGGTCTGCCGAAGTCTGAAACATTAAAAAAAATCAAGCAGTTGAAGGGGTGTAGTATCGATTGGCTGCTGACCGGGGAGGGTAATCCGTTTCCGGATGAAGCCCCAAAAAAATCCCTTGCTTACGATACCTTGGGCAATGAAGTTGATACGGACGAGTTTGTCTTTGTGCCGAGATATGATATTCGGGCGGCTGCGGGATACGGGCAGTTTGTCGATCATGAGGAACCGGTATTTACAATGGCGTTCAGACGGCATTGGATTGAGAATTATGTTACCCGCGATACGAAAAACCTGTCTGTAATTTCCGTCAAGGGGGATTCTATGGAGGGGGTTTTGAATGACGGCGATTCGATTTTGGTCAATCATGGTGAAAATACGCCGAGGGACGGTCTGTATGTGTTGCGGATTAATGAAAATCTGCTGGTTAAACGTTTACAGATTGTACCGGGCGGGATTATCAATGTGATTTCTGCAAACGAGGCTTATCCTGCTTTTGAAATCAATTTGAACGATTTGACCGATGATGTGGAGATTATCGGGCGTGTCGAGTGGTTCGGCAGGACGATTTGAGTTTGGGGCTTGAAATTGCAGGCGGTCAAACTTATCTATTGGAACAATTCCTTTTTCAAAGGCGAAGCCTGCTTGCCTTTAAAGGGGGTTTGAGAGAGAATGCAGAAAATATTATATTAAGGAATCACACCATGTCGGATGAAAGCCCTATTATTTTTACTGACAGCTGCTGTGCCAAAGTTGCCGATTTGATTGCCGAAGAAAACAATCCCGATTTGAAATTGCGGGTTTTTGTCAATGGCGGCGGCTGTTCGGGTTTCCAGTACGGATTTACTTTTGACGAAATCAAAAACGACGACGATTTTGAAATTGAGAAAAACGGTTTGGTCTTTTTGGTCGATCCGATGAGCTATCAATATCTGGTCGGTGCGGAAATCGACTATACGGAAAGTTTGCAGGGTTCGCAATTCGTCATCCGCAATCCGAATGCGGAAACAACCTGCGGTTGCGGATCGTCGTTTTCCGTATGACCGCTTGGTTTGTGTGATGCCGTCTGAACGTTCAGACGGCATTTTTACTTTTAGAAAATATATTATCGGGATGAATTCACATATAATCCGATTGTTTGAAGATGAATCGGGTTTCCCGAAAGGAACGGGCGGAACGGTATCAGGCGTATTTGTTCCCTTATGATTGAGATGAGTAAAGATTACCGAAACGATTTGTACGATGTATATGTTTCTTACCCGCCCCAAGTGGATCGCGGGCTTATCCGGGAGTGCCTTAAGGAGAATCTCGGCGAGGAAAAGGCGGAAGGATTGATCGAATCGCTCGATTCCAAACCTCAAGTGCTGGTTGAGGAAAAATGCACTTGGGCGAAACGGGAAGAGTTGCATGATTATTTCAGCTATTTGGGTTTGGATATTATTACCCGGAGATATATGGAGTTAGAAACGGTCGTGCCGCCGGAGGAAGGTGAGGGCGAAGGAGAGGGCGCGGATGGGGAAATGCCCGAATATCTTGAACTTCATGGCGGGCGGGAAGATGATATTTCCGCACCTTCGCAACCCGAACTGCCGACCCGCAATATCAAACCGCTGCTTTTCGGGCTGCTGATTGCCTTTTTGGGCTATCTGCTCGGTAAGATTTTTTGATTGTCCGATAAATGCTGTATTCGGGATTTTATATATGAAATGGTTGAAACGCCTGACGGTCATTGTCGGGACTTTTTACCGCTATCGGCTGGCAGGTCTGTGTGCTTCGCTGATGGGTAGCGGTTGGATATGCGCTCTGCTGAAAATGATGCCGCAGTCGTCCAAATTGAAAAACGAACCGCCTGCCGTCCGTCTGCGCCTTGCCTTGGAAAGCCTGGGGCCGATTTTCATCAAGTTCGGGCAGGTTTTGTCCACACGCCCCGATTTGATTCCGCACGATTACGCCGTCGAACTGGCAAAGCTGCAAGACAAAGTGCCGCCTTTTGACGCGCGGCTTTCGCGTGAACAAATCGAAAAATCGTTGGGTCAGTCCATCGAAAAGCTGTATGCGGAATTTGAAACCGAGCCCATCGCCAGCGCGTCCATCGCCCAAGTACACAAAGCCCGCCTGCATTCGGGCGAACGAGTGGCGGTTAAAGTTTTGCGCCCCAACCTTTTGCCCCTTATCGAACAGGATTTGTCGCTGATGCGTTTCGGCGCGGCCTGGGTCGAACGCTTGTTTTCAGACGGCAGGCGTCTGAAGCCGCTCGAAGTGGTGGCGGAGTTCGACAAATACCTGCACGACGAGTTGGATTTGATGCGCGAAGCCGCCAATGCCGGACAGCTCGGGCGCAATTTCCACAACAGCAATATGCTGATTGTGCCCAAGGTGTTTTACGACTACTGCACCAGCGACGTGCTGACGATTGAATGGATGGACGGTACGCCGGTTGCCGACATCGCCAAACTCAAAGCAGACGGCATCGATTTGCACAAACTCGCCGATTACGGCGTGGAAATCTTTTTCACGCAGGTCTTCCGCGACGGCTTTTTCCACGCGGATATGCACCCCGGCAATATTTTGGTTGCCGCCGACAACCGCTACATCGCCCTCGATTTCGGCATCGTCGGCACGCTGACCGATTACGACAAACGTTATCTCGCCATCAATTTCCTCGCCTTTTTCAACCGCGATTACCGGCGCGTCGCCACCGCCCACATCGAATCGGGCTGGGTGCCTGCCGACACGCGTGCGGAAGAATTGGAAGCCGCCGTCCGCGCCGTGTGCGAACCGGTGTTCAACAAACCGATTTCGCAGATTTCCTTCGGCTTGGTGCTGATGCGCCTGTTTGAAGTCAGCCGCCGCTTCAATGTCGAAATCCAACCGCAGCTTGTGCTGCTGCAAAAAACGCTGCTCAACATCGAAGGCTTGGGCCGCCAGCTCGATCCCGATTTGGACTTGTGGAAAACCGCCAAACCGTTTTTGGTGAAATGGATGAACGGGCAGGTCGGCCCTAAAGCCCTTTGGCGCAACCTCAAAAACGAAGCCCCCGACTGGGCGCAAATCATTCCTTCATTGCCGCGCAAAATCAGTGCGTTGATTGATGAAAACCGCCAGCAGGAAATGCGTGATGCCTATATCCATTTGGTCAAAGTGCAGCAGCGGCAAAGCCTGTGGCTGGCTGTGATTGCGGTTGTTTTGCTGCTGATTTTGCTTTTGAAATAGGCTTTGTCCGAATCATCGCCCGACTCCGCCCGTTTATAAGGAAATCGGTTATAGTGGATTAACAAAAACCAGTACGGCGTTGCCTCGCCTTAGCTCAAAGAGAACGATTCTCTAAGGTGCTGAAGCACCAAGTGAATCGATTCCGTACTATCCGTACTGTCTGCGGCTTCGTCGCCTTGTCCTGATTTTTGTTAATCCACTATATTTCCGGTTGCGTGGGAATCGGGTGTATCGAATAAAAGGCATTTTGTCCGACTGGCAAGTGCCGACATCGGCGGCATATCAAGGCGCAGGCTTGAAGCGGGCAATGTCGTCTGAAGCCCGTTTGGCGTTTCAGACGGCATTGGTGCGGATATTCAAATCATAAAGTCGATTTCGGTAAACTGGATATTTTGATCCATATCCGCCGACGGTGTTTTGAGCGATCGCGCCACGGGTTTGGCGGGTACGCCGACAACCGTGATGGACGGCGGCACGTCTGAAACCACGACGCTGCCCGCCCCGATTTTGGCATTGCTGCCGATGCGGATATTGCCCAATATCGAGGCGTTTGCGCCGATCATCACGCCGTCGCCGATTTTAGGGTGGCGGTCGCCGCCTTCTTTGCCCGAACCGCCGAGCGTTACGCCGTGCAAAATCGAAATATTGTTGCCCAACACGGCGGTTTCGCCGGCAACAAAGCCGGTGGCGTGGTCGAGCATCAGCCCGTATCCGAAACGGGCGGCGGGATGGATGTCCACGCCGAATACTTCGGACATACGGTTTTGCAGGAAATACGCCAGCGTTTTGCGCCCGTCGAGATACAGCCGATGGTTGATGCGGTGTGCCTGAATCGCGTGGAAGCCTTTGAAATATAAAAGCGGCAGCGAATATTCGTCGCAGGCGGGATCGCGTTCGTAGATGGCTTTTAAGTCTGCTTCGACGCATTTGCCGATTTGGGTGTCGCTGCCCAACGCCTGCTGGTAGATTTCAAACAGCGCGCGCACGTCCATAATCGGGCTGCCGAGTTTGCTGGAAAGGTGGTAGGCAAGGACGGAGCCGAGGGACTCGTGGCGCAACACGGTTTGGTGCAAAAAACTTGCCAGCATCGGTTCGGCGGAGACCGCGGCCGCGGTTTCTTCGCGGATGGTGTGCCAGAGGTCGAAACCGGTTGTGTTTAAATGGTCTTTTTTCATGAGTGATGACGTTTGAAAATCGATATGGTCGGCAGTATCTTACCGTCTATATTATTTTTTCGGTAGGGGATTTGAAAATGAATTTGAAATTCTCTGCCTTTGCTTGAAGTTTCTTGAAAATGTCCTTATCTTGCGCGGGTAATAACTGGATTTTGATTTCCAATTTGTTTTAAGGGATACGATATGAGCGAACAGACACAGCAGCAAAACAGTGAAGAAGCGGTTGAAAATGTGGAGGCGGTGGAAACCGTCGAGACAGTAGGAAATGCGGACGGTGTGCAGGAACAGGCTGCCGCAGAGCCGGCTTATGAGGATTTGCAGGCGCGGATTGCCGAGCTGGAAGCGCAGTTGAAAGACGAGCAGCTGCGCGCTTTGGCAAACGAGCAAAACCTGCGCCGCCGCCACCAGCAGGAAATTGCGGATACGCACAAGTTCGCCGGACAGAAGTTTGCCGTGGAAATGCTGCCGGTCAAGGATTATCTGGAAATGGCGCTTTTGGATCAGAGCGGCAATTTCGATGCGCTGAAAATGGGCGTGCAGATGACTTTGAACGAGTTGCAGAAAGCATTTGATGCTACGCAAATCAAGGAAATCAATCCTAAAGCGGGCGATAAGCTCGATCCGAATATCCATCAGGCGATGCAGGCGGTGGCAAGCGAACAGGAACCCAATACCGTGGTGGGCGTGATGAAGAAGGGTTATACGCTGTCCGACCGCGTGTTGCGCCCGGCTATGGTTACGGTGGCACAGAAGGAAGCCTGAAGGCGTCTGGGGAATAATCTGATTTATTTCCTGAAGCGCGTTTTGCGTATAAACCGATCGAAGTAAAGCGGCAATGCCGTCTGAACCCGCCTGTCGGGCTTCAGACGGCATTTTGTTTCGGCGTTAACGGTCAACCCGTATGCCGCCTGCCTGTTTTTCTTCATCCAGTTTCTTTTGCAGGGTGTCGCAAGGTGTGTCGCAGTCGCACATTTTTTTCATACCCAAGGCAGTAATGCCGCCGCAACTGCCTTTGATGCTGCGTTTGGAGAAAATATAGCCGACCGCCATACCGATGATGACGGTCAGGAAGATGCCGAAGGTAAGGAGCAGGGTTTTCATGGTGTTTCCTAATCGGTTTGTATGTTTAGCGGAGCAGTTTTTCAAATTCGGAAGACATGGCGGTGCGGTAGCCGCCTTTATCCCTGACAATCAGGAAAACAGCGAGTTTTTCGCGCTCTGCCAGCTTTAAGGCTTCGGTTTCGCCCAATACGAATAATCCTGTGGACAAGCCGTCCGCCGTCATCGCACTGTCTGCGACCACGCTGATGGAGGCGAGGTTGTGACTGATGGGTCGTTTGTTGTTCGGATTAATGATATGGGAGAGGCGTTTGCCGCTTTTATCGACGTGGAAAATACGGTAATCGCCGGAAGTGGCAAGCGAACGGTTGTTCAGCGGGACGATAATCTGCGTATTGCCGCCTTGGACGATGTTGGGCTGTTCGATGCCGATGCGCCAAGGTTCGCCGCGCGCGTTTTTGCCTTTGCCGTGCAACTCGCCGCCGATTTCGACCAGATAATTTTGAATGCCGTATTTTTCCAGTTCGCCCGCAACTTTATCAACGCCGAAGCCTTTGGCAATCGAAGATAAATCCAAATAGGCCTTGGGGTGGGTTTTGCTCAAGGAAGCGTAATCTTTGCCTTGTTTCAAAATGATTTTGTCTATGCCCGTATAAGATGCTGCTTGTTTGATTTGTTCCGGCGACGGTTCACGGGTAACGGATTTGTCGGGGCCGAATCCCCAAAGGTTGACCAAGGGGCCGACGGTTACGTCCAGCGCGCCGTGTGTCAGGCGGTTCAGGTGGACGGCTTCGGCAGTAACGTGTGCGAAGTCGCTTGAAATGCGGAGGGGCTTGCCGGCTGTGTGTTGGTTGAACCGGCTGATTTCGGAGTCGGGCTGATAGGTGGACATCTGCCGGTTGACTTCTTTAAGCGCGTCATCGATGCGCTTTTGTATTTCGGCAGGTGAGGGGAGTTTGTCCCGATTATTTGAAAGGTATTTGACGGTATAGGTCGTGCCCATCGTTTCACCTTGCAGGGTAACGGTTTGCGCGGTTTGTTCCGAACAGGCGTTCAGGAAGATAAAACTCAGGGCAAATATCAAGGTGCGGATAAAGTTCGGCAGGCGTGTTTCAGACGGCATAGTGTTTGACGGTTTTGGCAAATGGTTTGAATTATATCGCAAAACGGCCGGTATGTTTCTATGCCGATGCCGTCTGAAGGGTGTTCGGATGGCATCGGCATAGAAAAAGGAAGAAACCGAGGTTTCTTCCTTTTGTATTTGAAGCCGAATACTCAACCGCCGAAATCATCCAAGAGGATGTTTTCGTCTTCCACGCCCAAGTCTTTGAGCATTTTGATCACGGACTGGTTCATGATTGGCGGACCGCACATATAAAATTCGCAGTCTTCCGGTGCTTCGTGGTTTTTCAGATGGTTTTCGTAAACCACGTTGTGGATGAAGCCCGTGTAGCCGTCCCAGTTGTCTTCCGGCAGCGGGTCGGACAGGGCGACGTGCCACGTGAAGTTCGGGAATTCTGCTGCGAGTTGGTCGAAGTCTTCGACATAGAACATCTCGCGTTTGGAACGTGCGCCGTACCAAAAGGTAATCTTACGTTTGGAGTTCAAACGTTTCAACTGGTCGAAAATGTGGGAACGCATCGGAGCCATACCCGCACCGCCGCCGATAAATACCATTTCGGCATCGGTGTCTTTGGCGAAAAATTCGCCGAACGGGCCGGAAATCGTAACTTTGTCGCCGGGTTTGAGCGACCAGATGTAGGACGACATTTGTCCCGGAGGCGCATCAGGTACGCGCGGGGGCGGCGTGGCGATACGCACGTTCAGCATAATGATGCCTTTTTCTTCAGGATACGAAGCCATAGAGTAGGCACGCAAAATCGGCTCGTCCACTTTGGAAACGTATTGCCACAAATTGTATTTGTCCCAGTCTTCGTGGTATTCCTCGGGAATGTCGAAGTCTTTGTAGGCAACGGTGTGCGGCGGGGCTTCAATTTGAATGTAGCCGCCGGCGCG
The DNA here is from genome assembly GCF_900638555.1 of Neisseria meningitidis. NCBI lineage: Bacteria > Pseudomonadati > Pseudomonadota > Betaproteobacteria > Neisseriales > Neisseriaceae > Neisseria > Neisseria meningitidis. Next base: position 1,393,287 of record NZ_LR134525.1, on the reverse strand, counting down.
GAAGGGGACTTCTTCGCCTTCGGGAATGGCAAGCTTGAGTTCTTTAATGAACGTGGCTTTGTTATCGTTGGAGATGACGGTGCATTCCCATTTTTTCACGCCGAACACTTCTTCGGGGACTTCGATGTCCATGTCGGTTTTGACGTTGACTTGGCACGACAGACGGCAGCCTTCGCGTGCTTCGCGTTTGCTGATGTGGGACAGCTCGGTCGGCAGGATGTCGCCGCCGCCGCTTTTTACGACGACGCGGCATTGTCCGCACGAACCGCCCCCGCCGCAGGCGGAGGGGATAAAGATGCCTTCGTTGGCAAGCGCGCCCAAGAGTTTGCCGCCGGCGGGCATCGTCAGCTCTTTTTCGCCGTTGACTTTGATGGTGATGTCGCCTTCGCTGACCAGTTTGGATTTGGCAAACAGAATCATCAGTGCCAAAACCAAAACGATGACGGTAAACATCACGATACCTAAAATAATCTCCATACCGATCCCTTTCTTATAACTGGATGCCAGAGAACGACATAAACGCCATCGCCATCAGGCCGGCGGCGATAAAGGTAATGCCCAAGCCTTTGAGGCCTTTGGGAGCGTCCGAATATTTCATTTTTTCGGTAATGCCCGCCAAAGCGACAATCGCCAACATCCAGCCCAAGCCCGCACCGAAGCCGTACACGACGGATTCGCCGAAGCCGTATTCGCGCTGCGCCATAAACGATACGGCACCGAAAATCGCGCAGTTTACGGTAATCAGCGGCAGGTAGATGCCCAGCGCGTTATAGAGGGCGGGGACGAATTTATCCAAGAACATTTCCAAAATCTGCACCAAAGCGGCAATCACGCCGATGAAGGTGATGAATTTCAAAAAGGTCAAATCCACGCCTTCGACAATCGCGCCGTCTTTGAGCAGCGAGTAAACCAATTGGTTGGCGGGGACGGACAGTCCGAGTACGAAAATCACCGCCACACCCAAACCGAATGCGGTGGATACTTTTTTGGATACCGCCAAAAACGTACACATACCCAAAAAGAAGGATAGCGCCATATTTTCGATGAAGACGGATTTGATAAAGAGGCTCAAATAGTGTTCCATAGCTTATTCCTCCGCCTGTTCGGGTTTCCAGGTACGCAGTCCCCAAATCAAAAAGCCGATGATGAAGAACGCGCTGGGGGCGAGCAGGAACAAGCCGTTGGTCTGATACCAGCCGCCGTCCTGCACGGTTTGGAAAACGGTGTAGCCCAAGAGTTTGCCCGAGCCAATCAGTTCGCGGACGGTGGCGACGACAAGCAGCATCATCCCGTAGCCCGCGCCGTTGCCGATGCCGTCGATCAGGCTTTCCAGCGGCGGCTCTTTCATCGCAAATGCTTCGGCGCGGCCCATCACGATACAGTTGGTAATAATCAGACCGACGAATACGGAAAGCTGTTTGGACAATTCGTAGGCAAATGCCTGCAAGAGTTGGTCGACCAGCGTAACCAGCGACGCGATAATCGCCATTTGCACGATGATGCGGATGCTGTTGGGGATGTAGTTGCGTACCAGCGAAATGAAGAAGCTGGAAAAACCGGTTACCAAAGCTACGGAAATACCCATCACGATGGCCGTCTGAAGTTTGGTGGTAACCGCCAAAGCCGAACAAATACCCAAAACCTGCAAGGCAATCGGGTTGTTGTCGATAAAGGGTGAAAACATCAAATGTTTCAAGCGTTTCATATCAGCCATTATTGCGCTCCTGCTGATTTCAATTTGTTCAGGTAGGGGATATAGCCGTTTTCGCCGAACCAGTAGGCGAACGAACCTTGTACGCCTTTGGATGTCAGCGACGCGCCGGAGAGGGCATCTACGCCGTGTTCTTTGTCCGAACCCGCGCCTTTGCCGACGTGCAGGGCGAGTTTGCCTTGTCCGTCAAACAGTTTTTTGCCGACGAATTTTTGCTGCCACAAAGGATTGCCGATTTCGCCGCCTAAGCCCGGGGTTTCGCCTTGCTCGTAGTAGGTAATGCCGTTGATGGTGTTGCCGTCGGGTTGGATGGCGACAAAGCCGTACATGACCGACCACAAACCGTTACCGTGCATAGGCAGGATGATTTGGCCGATTTTGCCGTCTTCACCTTTTACCAAGTAAACCTCGGTGTATTTGGCACGGCTTTTGATGCCTGCCAAATCGTCTTCGGGTTTGATGCGGATGCTTTGCGCGGGGTCTTTGCCTGCGATGCGCGCACTGAAGTCTTTCGGCGCGTCTTTCACATATTCGCCGGTCGCCAAATCGACCACGCGTTGCTCGATACGCTCGGCAAAAGTTTTACCGATGTCGGTGTCCTTATCCATCAAACCGGCTACGCTCAAGATATAGCCTTGTTTGTCTTGGAGTTTTTGTTTCTCTTGGATGGGTTTCAAGCCGACGACCGCACCGGCAACGATGACCGAGCAAATCAGGCTGACCGCCAACACGACAATCAGCGTGCCGCTGAAGCTGTCTTTATCGAATTTCTTAGCCATTGCTGCGCGCCTTTCTGCGTTTGATGTTCGCTTGTGCGACGAAATAGTCGAAAATCGGGGCAAACAGGTTGGCAAACAGAATCGCCAACATCATGCCTTCGGGGTAAGCCGGATTGACCACGCGGATTAATACGCACATCACACCGATCAGTGCGCCGTACCACCATTTGCCGACATTGGTAAAGGAAGCGGAAACGGGGTCGGTCGCCATAAACAGCATACCGATGGCGAAGCCGCCGACGACCAAATGCCAGTACCAAGGCATAGCAAACATAGCGTTGGTGTCCGAACCGATGAAGTTGAACAGCGAAGACATGGCAATCATACCGATCATCACGCCGGCAATAATGCGCCAAGAAGCGATGCGGGCAAACACGATAAACGCGCCGCCGATTAAGAGTGCCAAAGTGGAGACTTCGCCGATGGAGCCGGGCAGTTTGCCGATAAACGCATCCATCCAAGTGATGGTTTGACCGGTTATGGCGTTTTTCAGGCCGTCTGCACCGTGTGCCGCCCATTGCGCCAGCGCGGTTGCGCCGGAATAGCCGTCAACCGCCGTCCAAACCGCATCGCCGCTCAAGTTGGCAGGGTAGGCGAAGAACAGGAAGGCACGGCCTGCCAGCGCAGGGTTCATGAAGTTTTTACCTGTACCGCCGAATACTTCTTTCGCAACCACAACGCCGAAAGAAATACCCAAAGCTGCCTGCCACAGCGGCAGCGTGGGCGGAACGATTAAGGCAAACAGAATCGAGGTAACAAAGAAACCTTCGTTGATTTCATGTTTGCGCACGGTGGCGAACAAAACTTCCCAGAAACCGCCGACAATAAATACGGTCGCGTAAATCGGCAGGAAGTAAATCGCGCCGAACAGCATTTTGCCCAACACGCCCGCTTCAGACGACATATTGATGCCCAAAGCGTTGGCAAGGGCGTAATGCCAGTCGTTGGCGATGCTTTGTTGCAGCAAATCGGGCGTTAACGCACCGAATGCCTGTGCGCCGACGTTGTACATACCGTAGAACATGGCAGGGAACAAAGCCAGCCACACCAAAATCATCATGCGTTTGGAGTCGAGCGCATCGCGGACGTGTGCCGCTTTGCGCGTTACCGCACCGGATGTATAGAAAATCGTCGCCGCAGCTTCGTAGAGGGCATACCATTTTTCATGTTTGCCGCCCGGCAGGAAGTGCGGTTCGATTTTTTCCAGAAAATGTTTCAAGCCCATAATCAGCCTTCCTTCTCAATGGTTTCCAGCACCTTACGCAACAGCGGGCCGTATTCGTATTTGCCCGGGCAGACGAAGCTGCACAAAGCGAGGTCTTCTTCGTCCAATTCCAAGCAACCCAATGCTTGCGCGCTGTCGGTATCGCCGACGATTAAATCGCGCAAAAGCAGGGTAGGCAGGATGTCTAGCGGCATTACGCGCTCGTAAGTACCAATCGGCACCATGGCGCGGTCGCCACCGTTGACGGCTGTCGTGAACTTGAAGAGTTTGTTTTTCAGGAAATGGCCGAGGGTCGTACGCGTGATGGAGTATTTGTCCGGCTGCGGCGCAACCCAGCCGAACAGCTCTTTGCTGCGGCCTTCTTCGATAACGGAAATCTGATTGTGGTAGCGTCCCAAATAATCGTGCGCGCCTTGTGTAATCGCGCCGTTCAATACCGAACCGGAAATCACGCGGTTGTCTGCGTCAACCAATTCGCCCGCAGTAATTTGCGATACTTTCGCACCCAAAACGGTACGCAAGAGGCGTGGTTTGTTGACTTGAGAACCACCCAAAGCAATCACGCGCTCGGTGTTCAGACGGCCTGTTGCAAACAAACGTCCGATGGCAATTACATCTTGATAATTGATGGTCCAAACGGTTTTGTTTGCACCGACCGGCTCAATGAAATGAATGTGCGTGCCACTCAAACCGGCCGGATGCGGGCCGCCGAATTCATGTGTTTCGATGTTGGCAGCATTTTCAGACGGCACGTCTGCGCCAGCTGCCTTACACACATGGATTTTACGCTCGGTCAAACGGCTCAATACCAGCAAACCTCGTCTGAAATCCTCGGCGGCTTCTTTGATCACAACCACAGGGTCTGCCGCCAGCGGATTGGTGTCCATCGCATTGACGAAGATGGCGAACGGCTCGGCATCGACGGCAGGGATTTTGCTGAACGGACGGGTACGCAGCGCAGTCCACAAACCGGATTGGATCAGATTGCGGCGCACTTCTTCGCCGCTTAAGTTTGCCAACGCTTCGGGCGCGTAGCGTTCGAACTCGATTTCGTCGTTGCCTTCAACGGCAATCACGACCGACTGAAGTACGCGCTTTTCGCCGCGATGGATGGCGGCGATTTTGCCTGAAACCGGCGCGGTAAACACCACGCCCGGATTCTTTTTGTCTTCAAACAGCACTTGGCCTTTTTTGACGGCATCGCCTTCCTTGACTTTCATCGAGGGGCGCATACCGGCATATTCTTCGCCAAGCAACGCGACTTCGGTAATGACGGGCCCGTCATAAATGACTTGCTCCGGTCTGCCCGCGATGGGCAGGTTTAGACCTTTTTTGATTTTAATCATATATTTGCATTACTTGTGATGGTTAAGGTAAAAACGGCGTGTTTTGATACCGTGTCGCGTGGCATCAAAAGCATTGAATAAATTAATGTAGCAAAGTGTTAGATTCTATCAGGAATTGTACCTGTTTGTCAGATTTGCTGCTTTTTTCCTTGCGGAAGCTGTTTTTATAGTGGATTAAATTTAAACCAGTACGGCGTTGCCTCGCCTTGCCGTACTATTTGTACTGTCTGCGGCTTCGTCGCCTTGTCCTGATTTTTGTTAATCCACTATAATTGTCGGAAGGGGGGATATTGATTTGATTATGCCGGAATTTAAAATGCCGTCTGAATGTTCAGACGGCATAGCGTTTACAGCAGTTTGAAAACGAAAAAGATAAGGGTATGTACGATGAAGACGGGTGTCAGGAAGGCGACCGACCACATCATATAGCCGAAGAAAGTCGGCATCGGTACGCCGCGCTGTTCGGCAATGGCCTTGACCATGAAGTTCGGTGCGTTGCCGATGTAGGTCAGTGCGCCCATGAATACCGAACCCATAGAAACCGCCAGCAGCGAATGAAACAGGGAACCCGTCATCAAGGCTTGGGCATCGCCGCCCGCCATATTGAAAAAAACGAGATAAGTGGGCGCGTTATCCAAGAATGCCGACAATATGCCGCTCATCCAAAAATACATCACATTAATCGGATGACCTGCCGTATCGTGAACCAGCGATACCACCCCGCCCAGCGCGCCTGCCTCGCCTGCTTTCAGAATGCTCAGGACGGGAAAGATGGTGATGAAGATGCCGAGGAAGAGTTTGCCCACTTCGGCGATGGGTTCAAAGTTGAATTCGTTGCCTGCGCGGACTTGTTTGGGCGTGATTGCCATAGATACGGCGGTCAATGCAATCAGGATGACATCGCGGACGAGGTTTTGCAGGGCGTAACGGCTGCCGAGGATTTCAAATCCCGGGTGTTCGGGTTTCCAAAGGCCGGACATTAGAACCGCGCCGACCACGCCCGAAAGCAGGAGGAAGTTCCATTTGCCGAAGATGGCGATTTTTTCGGGTTTTTCCTGTTGTGCCGGCGTATCTTGTGCAATGCTTTCCTGTTTGAAGAAACGGTTGTCGATGAAATAGAAGGCGGTCAACAGGACAGCGGTGCTGATCAGGACGGGGGCGAACATATGTTTGACCGTCCACATGAAATCTACGCCTTTGAGGAAGCCGAGGAAGAGTGGGGGGTCGCCCAAAGGGGTCAGACCGCCGCCGATGTTTGCAACCAGGAAAATGAAGAAGATGACGATGTGCACGCGGCGGGTACGGTTTTGGTTGGCTTTCAGCAGCGGACGAATCATCAGCATTGCTGCGCCGGTCGTTCCCATGATAGAGGCAAGTGCCGTACCGACGGCAAGCAGGGCGGTGTTGAGCTTGGGTGTGCCGTTCAAGTCGCCCCAAACCAAAATGCCGCCTGAAATGGTGTACAGGGCAAGCAGCAGCAGGATGAAAGGGATGTATTCTTCAACGAGTGCGTGTGCGACGGTATGGATACCGGCGGACGCGCCAAAAACCAAACTGAACGGAATGAGGAAGAGCAATGTCCAAAAGGCGGTAATTTTGCCGTAATGGTGATGCCAGGTATGCGAAAAAAACAAGGGACCCAATGCGATAGACAGCAAAATCAGGGCAAAGGGCAGGCTCCACAGCAGGTTTAGGTTTGCGCCGTCCAAATCTGCGGCGTAAACCGATGCGGGGAAAAGCATTAGTGAAAACAGGGGTAGGTGGCGCATCGTGTTTCCTCGATTCAAGCACTGCCTTGCGCGGCGCGTGGGAGTGATACAGGCACCGTGCCGCCCGGACATAGGCGGACTGTGCTGCCTGTTTGTTTTTGAAAAAAGTTTTCCGATTGATTGTAAAGTAAATAATCAGGATAAACCAGTTTCCCAAACCGGAAGGCGGCGGGAAGGCGGATTGCTGTGCTTGGGAATATATGTTCTTTTTGATAAATAATTTTATTTAAAACAAATAAATATATGTCTTTAATAAATAATCTATCGAAAACGAAAAATGAATTTATTTTAACATATATTTGCAATGAAACAGGTTTGCCCCCCGTTTGTTTGCCCTTATCCCTTTCAGTACGGCATTCAAGATTCGGGCCTGCGCCACATCCATATGGCGACAAGGGAACAAAAAACCGATGAAACCGCCCCGACCCACCAGCGTTGGGGAAACTGCCAAAACATTATCAGGCAGGATGCGGTCATCATACTGATGGCGAATATTTTGGCTTTGCGCGGCACTGCGCCGTTTTGTTCCCAGTTATGAACCATCGGACCGAAATAGCGGTGCCGGTGCAGCCAGCGGTGAAAGCGCGGGGATGCCTTTGCCCAGCAGGCGGCGGAGAGCAGTACGAACGGCGTGGTCGGCAACAGCGGCAAAAAAATGCCGATGATACCCAACAGCAGGGAAATGCAGCCGCAGGCAATTAAAAGATAACGTATCATTTTGAAATATTTTTCTTATTGTGCGGATAAGGGCAGGATGTGATACCGAGTTTTGCCCAGCCCTCATGTCCCATTTTTTCCAGCAGGGCGATATTGCGTTCGAATATTGCCGAAGCGTCGGGAAAGGCTTGTGCGGCTTTGGCAATGCTGTCTTCGCGGATGAGGTGCAGCGTCGGATAGGGAGAACGGTTGGTGTAGTTGCCGATGTCGTCTGAATCCGTGCCTTCAAATTGGAAATCGGGATGAAACGGGGCGATTTGGATGATGCCTTCCAAGCCGTTTTCGACAACGGCGGCATCGGCAATGTCGAGCATATCGTTGAATACGTCGAAATCGGGGAATAGGGTCGGGTGAACCAGCAGGGTAGTTTCCAGTTCGGTGGCGGGTGTATTGCCCAGTCGCTGCAGTTCTTCGTCCAAGTCTTCCAAAAAACTGTCAAGGTGTTTGGCTTCGCTGATTGCGATGCGGACAAGGTTTTTAACGTGGGGGGCTTTGGCAAAGGGACACAGGTTCAGACCGATGACGGCTTTTTCCAACCATTGTCCGGTGTGTTCGGCAACAGCATCTTTATTTTCGGAAGTATTGATATTCATTATTGTCATGTAAATGTGTTTGCAGATTGCACGTGCGGGAAAATCGGGAAGGGCACTATTCCTTCAGCAGGTGGTTGAGCGGCAGGGAGGTGGTTTGTTTGATTTCTTTTAAAACAAAGCTCGATTGTGCATCTTGTACGCCGTGGTGGGACAGGAGCGTATCCAAAACAAAATGGGAAAACGCGTTCATATCGGTAAAAAACGCCTGAAGCAGGTAGTCGGTTTCCCCTGTCAGGGCGAAGCAGCTCAAGACTTCCGGCCATTTTCGGACCGATGCGGCAAAGTCTTCCCGCGCGTCTTTTGCTTTGCGGATGGAAACGCGGATAAATGCCTGAAGCCCCAGGTTGACGGATTCCGGAGACAGCAGCGCGGCATATTGGCGGACGATGCCGGCATCTTCCAACTGCTTTAGACGGCGCAGGCACGGAGAAGGCGAAAGTGCGACACGTTCGGACAGTTCGACATTGGTCAGCCTGCCGTTTTCCTGGAGAACCTGTAAGATTTTAATATCGGTTTTGTCTAAAGTGAGTTGGGGCATATTTGCGTTCCGTTTTAAGGAATTCGGATTGTCTGTCCGTATGTTTGCGGCAATCCGCACAGATGGAGACCATATTAACATATAAAAAGTTATACCGTCATCCGGGACAAATTTTGTTTTCGGAAAATCATGTGAAAACAGAGGCGGTCGGTTTGCATCTCTTTTAAGACGGCTTGCCCAAACCGCCGATTCAAGACATAATCGGGAAATGTGCAGGAGAGTGTTACACCCAACTACAATGTAACCACCGAAGGCGCAGACACCCTTAAATCGCTCAGGTATCAGGGACTGCACATTGAAACAAACAATCTGGAGAGCGGCGTTGGAATAACGTCCACCGAAGGGGAGAAGGCCGTCTGAACCACCATTCAGACAACCGCGCAAAGCAGTGAGCAGACTGGTTTGCCATCATGCGGATACGGCCGAAAATCTCAGGTTCAAGGACAGATAGGGTCATCCGCGCACAGGTGCGCGGGTGGCATCTGAACAAAAAATCCGGAGAAACTTGAGAATGATTACTCTGAAAACCACCCCATTTCATCAAGCCCATCAAGATGCAGGCGCGAAGCTGGTAGATTTTGCCGGCTGGGAGCTGCCCATCCATTATGGTTCGCAAATCGCCGAACACGAAGCCGTGCGCACCGACGCAGGTATGTTTGACGTATCCCATATGCTTGTTACCGACGTAGCAGGCGCAAATGCCAAAGCCTTTTTCCGCAAATTGATTGCCAACGATGTCGCCAAGCTCGCTTTTGTCGGCAAAGCCCTTTATTCCGCTTTGCTCAACGACAACGGCGGCGTGATTGACGACTTGATCGTTTACCGCACCAATGAAGCCGAAACCCAATACCGCATCGTGTCCAACGGCGCGACTCGCGAAAAAGATACGGCACAATTCCACAAAGTCGGACAAGAGTTCGGTGTTTCCTTCAATCCGCGCTACGACCTCGGCATGCTCGCCGTACAAGGCCCTAAAGCCATTGAAAAACTCCTGACCGTCAAACCCGAATGGGCAGATGTCGTCCATAACCTCAAACCGTTCCAAGGCGCGGATTTGGGCAACGACTGGTTTGTCGCCCGCACCGGCTACACCGGCGAAGACGGCGTCGAAGTCATCCTGCCCGGCACCGAAGCCGTCGCATTCTTCAAAGCCCTGCAAGCAGCAGGCGTACAACCTTGCGGTCTCGGCGCGCGCGACACCCTGCGCATGGAAGCCGGCATGAACCTCTACGGCAACGATATGGACGACGATACCAGCCCGCTCGAAGCAGGCATGGGTTGGACCGTTGATTTGAAAGACGAAAGCCGCGATTTTGTCGGCAAAGCTGCCTTGTTGGCATTGAAAGAAAAAGGCGTTGCCGTCAAACAGGTCGGTTTGCTGCTCGGCAAAGGCGGCATCCTGCGCGCGCATATGGAAGTGTTGACCGACAAAGGCAAAGGCGAAACCACCAGCGGCGTATTCTCTCCAAGTCTGAAACAATCCATCGCCATCGCCCGCGTACCGAAAGATTTTGACGGCGATACCGCCAAAGTGCTGATTCGCGGCAAGGAAGCGGACGTGCGCGTACTGAAGCTGCCGTTCGTCCGCAACGGTCAAAAACAGTTTGATTAATATCGGTTCAGACGGCATTTTCATTTCATATGCCGTCTGAAAGCAGGTTTTAATTGTCGTCCGATACGGACGTTTGTAGAAAGCATTGAACAAGGCATCTGTGGATATTGATTCATGCAGATGCCGTCTGAAAATAACCCCCTATCAATGGAGTATCAAACCATGAGCAGCAACATCCCGGCAGAACTGAAATACGTTGCCAGCCACGAATGGCTGCGCCTTGAAGAAGACGGTATCATCACCGTCGGTATTACCCACCACGCGCAAGAGCTGTTGGGCGACATCGTGTTTGTCGAGCTGCCTGAAGTCGGCGCAAACCTTGCCGCCGAAGAACAAGCCGGTGTGGTTGAGTCTGTAAAAGCCGCGTCCGACGTGTACGCACCGATTGCAGGTGAAGTCGTTGCCGTCAACGAAGATTTGCCAAGCGCTCCGGAAACTGCCAACAGCGATCCTTACGGTGCAGGCTGGTTCTTCAAACTCAAACCGGCAAACGTTGCCGATTACGACGTTCTGCTGACTGCCGAACAATACGCGGGCGAAGTGGATTAAACCGCCCGGCTGCCCGATGGCAACCGCCGGACAAACGGAAACTGCACCTTCAGACGGCATTTTTGCGGTCGGAGGTGCAGTTTTTTGTCCGTGTTTTAAGGAAGCAGTTAGGCTATAATAACGGTCTATATTCATCTTTACCGATTTTTTCATGCAACTTACCGCTGTCGGACTCAATCATCAAACCGCACCTTTAAGCATACGGGAAAAGCTGGCGTTTGCCGCGGCCTGCCTGCCCGAAGCCGTCCGCAATCTTGCCCGAAGCAATGCGGCAACGGAGGCGGTAATCCTTTCTACCTGCAACCGTACCGAGCTTTACTGTGTAGGTGATTCGGAAGAAATCATCCGTTGGCTCGCAGACTATCACAGCCTTCCCATAGAAGAAATCAGCCCCTACCTTTATACTTTGGGGATGCAGGAGACTGTGCGCCATGCTTTCCGCGTCGCCTGCGGCTTGGATTCGATGGTGTTGGGCGAGCCGCAGATTTTAGGACAGATTAAGGATGCGGTCAGGGTTGCTCAAGAGCAGGAAAGTATGGGTAAGAAACTCAATGCCCTGTTCCAAAAAACCTTTTCTGTTGCTAAAGAGGTCCGTACCGATACTGCCGTCGGCGAAAACTCGGTTTCCATGGCTTCCGCTTCCGTCAAGTTGGCAGAGCAGATTTTCCCCGACATCGGCGATTTGAATGTCTTGTTTATCGGTGCGGGTGAGATGATTGAGCTGGTTGCCACTTATTTTGCCGCCAAAAGTCCCCGGCTGATGACGGTTGCCAACCGGACGCTGGCGCGTGCACAGGAGTTGTGCGACAAGCTCGGTGTCAACGCCGAACCGTGCCTGCTGTCCGATCTGCCTGCCATTTTGCATGAGTACGACGTGGTGGTTTCTTCAACGGCAAGCCAGTTGCCCATTGTCGGCAAAGGTATGGTGGAGCGCGCATTGAAACAAAGGCAGAGTATGCCGTTGTTTATGCTTGACTTGGCCGTGCCGCGAGACATTGAGGCGGAAGTCGGAGATTTGAACGATGCCTATCTTTATACGGTGGACGATATGGTCAATATCGTCCAAAGCGGCAAGGAGGCAAGGCAGAAGGCCGCCGCCGCCGCCGAAACGCTGGTGTCCGAGAAGGTTGCCGAATTTGTCAGGCAGCAGCAGGGCAGGCAGAGTGTCCCGTTAATCAGGGCATTGAGGGATGAGGGAGAGAAAGCGCGCAAACAGGTCTTGGAAAATGCGATGAAACAGCTTGCCAAAGGCGCAACGGCAGAAGAGGTTTTGGAAAGGCTGTCGATCCAACTGACCAACAAGCTGCTGCATTCGCCGACCCAAACCTTGAATAAGGCGGGGGAAGAAGATAAAGATTTGGTTCACGCCGTCGCGCAGATTTATCATTTGGACAAATAACGGTGCGCCGGAAAAGGATGCCGTCTGAAGGGGTTTCAGACGGCATTTTTTGTGCAGGCCGGCAACATCGTGAAATCCCACATTATATCGATGTAATCACAAAGTATAGTGGATTAACAAAAATCAGGACAAGGCGACAAAGCCGCAGACAGTACAGATAGTACGGCAAGGCGAGGCAACGCTGTACTGGTTTAAATTTAATCCACTATATTATCCCGTATGCGGATTGGTTTTAAGATTTGTAAATTTGATTTGCATCAAAAAATCGCCGATAGATGATTCATATAATATCAATATTAAAGAGTATCGGTATATCGGGGATAGTCATGTCCTGTTTTTCAATCAAACGTATGTCCGCGTTTCGGGCGCGGATAACGGCGTTTTTTGCCGCCTTTGTCTTTTTGACGGCGGCACTGCCCGCTTATGCGGAGCGTCTGCCTGATTTTCTGGCGAAAATACAGCCTTCGGAAATTGTTCCGGGTGCGGACCGTTACAGCAAGCCGGAAGGTAAGCCTATGGTTGCCCGCGTTTACAAAGGCGATGAGCAGTTGGGCTTGGTCTATATCACGACCGATGCGGTCAATACGCGCGGTTATTCGAGCAAACCGATTGATACGCTGATGGCGTTGGCTAAAGACGGTACGATAGCCGGAGCGAAATTGGTTGATCACCATGAGTCGATTATGCTGATCGGTATCCCGCATTTGCCCGCGCCCGGGCGGGCGATACGCTCAAACTGGCTTCCGGCGTATATCAAACCAAACTTCACATCGACAAACCGATTACGATTGAAGGGCCTGCCGACCGTTCTGCAACCATCGAAGGAGACAGGAGCGGGCGTACCATAGCCGTACACGCGCCGGACGTAACGCTCCGCAACCTGACCGTTACCCGTTCCGGTATGAGCCTGCCCGCAATGGATGCCGGTATTTATCTCGAAGAAACTGCCCCGCGCGCCCTGATTGAACACAATAATATTTTGGATAATTCGGTCGGCGTCTATCTGCATGGTTCTGCCGATGCGATGGTGCGGGAGAATAAAATCGTCGGCGACGCGACTTTGCGCGTGAACGAGCGCGGCAATGGCGTTACCGTTTGGAACGCGCCCGGCGCGCAGGTCGTCGGCAACGATATTTCCAAAGGGCGGGACGGCATTTTTTCCAATACCAGCACGCACAACACCTATAAAAACAACCGCTTCAGCGATTTGCGTTTCGCCGTCCACTATATGTACACCAACGACAGCGAAATCAGCGGCAATATTTCCGTGGGCAACAATATGGGCTATGTGCTGATGTTTTCCGAGCGGCTCAAAGTGTTTGACAATATCGCCGTCGGCAGCCGCGACCAAGGCATCATGCTCAACTATGTCAACTATTCCGATATTCACGACAACATTATCAACAAAGCGGGCAAGTGCGTTTTTGCCTACAATGCCAACTACGATAAACTGTCCGCCAATCATTTTGAAAACTGCCAAATCGGCATACACTTTACCGCCGCCATCGAAGGCACGTCCCTGCACGACAATTCCTTTATCAACAACGAAAGCCAGGTCAAATACGTCAGCACGCGCTTTCTCGACTGGAGCGAGGGCGGACACGGCAACTATTGGAGCGACAACAGCGCGTTCGATTTGAACGGCGACGGCTTCGGAGACAGCGCGTACCGTCCCAACGGCATCATCGACCAAATCATCTGGCGCGCACCCGTATCGCGCCTCTTGATGAACAGTCCCGCAATCAGCATCGTCAAATGGGCGCAGGCGCAATTTCCCGCCGTTTTGCCTGGCGGCGTGGTGGACAGCAAACCGCTGATGAAGCCTTATGCCCCCAAAATTCAAACCCGTTATCAGGCGATGAAGGACGGGCTGCTCAAAGAAGTCGAAACGCGGCAGTTGGAATGGGGCAGGGCGGAAAACGGTTCTTTGAACTAGTCTGCTTCAGACGGCATCCGGATTCAAATGCCGTCTGAAAACACAAAAGGAACAACCATGACCACACATCATGTCGAATTGAGGAAGGTAACCAAACGCTTCGGCGCGCAAAAAGCCGTCAACCAAGTCGATTTGGTTTTGAAGGCCGGAGAAAGCGTCGGACTTGCCGGACACAACGGTGCGGGCAAGTCCACCATTATGAAGCTGATACTCGGTCTGATTACCCCGACCGAAGGCGAAGTGATGCTTTTGGGCGAACGTACCGGCAGCAAAGCGGGGGCGCGGCTTCGCAGCCAAATCGGCTACCTGCCCGAAACCGTTGCGTTGCACCCTTCGCTGACCGGCATCGAAACGCTGGACTTTTACGCCAAACTTAAAAAACAGCCGCTCACCCAGAACAGGGGGCTGCTCGAGCGCGTCGGCATTTCACAGGCGGCACACCGCCGCGTCGGCACCTACTCGAAAGGGATGCGCCAACGCCTTGCCTTGGCACAAGCCCTGCTGGGCGAGCCCAAAGTCCTGCTGTTTGACGAACCGACAACCGGCCTCGACCCTGCATCAAGGCAAATGTTTTACGAAGTCGTGCGCGAACTCAACGGGCGCGGCGCGACCGTATTGCTCAGCACCCACGCCCTTGCCGAGTTGGACGGACACGCCGACCGCATTATCGTGGATTAAATTTAAACCAGTACGGCGTTACCTCGCCTTGCCGTACTATTTGTACTGTCTGCGGCTTCGTTGCCTTGTCCTGATTTAAATTTAATCCACTATATGCGGGTATGGCGGGTTTGAGCGGACAAATCAGCCTGACCGTCCCCGTTTTGCTGACCGCTCAGGTTTTATGGGTTATCATTCCGCTTGTTTTGGCAGCCGGAATTTTTAGAAAGCGACAAATATGAAAAAAACCCTGTTGGCAATTGTTGCCGTTTCCGCCTTAAGTGCCTGCCGGCAGGCGGAAGAGGGACCGCCGCCTTTACCCCGGCAGATTAGCGACCGTTCGGTCGGACACTATTGCAGTATGAACCTGACCGAACACAACGGCCCCAAAGCCCAGATTTTCTTGAACGGCAAACCCGATCAGCCCGTTTGGTTCTCCACCATCAAGCAGATGTTCGGCTATACCAAGCTGCCCGAAGAGCCTAAAGGCATCCGCGTGATTTACGTTACCGATATGGGCAATGTTACCGATTGGACGAATCCCAATGCCGACACGGAGTGGATGGATGCGAAAAAAGCCTTTTACGTCATCGACAGCGGCTTTATCGGCGGTATGGGTGCGGAAGACGCGCTGCCGTTCGGCAACAAAGAGCAGGCTGAGAAATTTGCAAAGGATAAAGGCGGTAAGGTTGTCGGTTTCGACGATATGCCTGATACCTATATTTTCAAATAATATTGAAAAAACCGGCCGAAACTTTAAAAACGAGTTTCGGTCGGTTTTTCTTTTCTTGTTCGGTATAGTGTCGGCAGGAAAGAACCTTCACATCCCGCCGTAATTCGGCCCGCTCGCGCCTTCGGGACAAATCCAAGTGATGTTTTGCGTCGGGTCTTTGATGTCGCAGGTTTTGCAGTGCACGCAGTTTGCCGCGTTGATTTGCAGGCGCGGGCTGCCGTTTTCTTCGACGATTTCATACACACCCGCCGGACAATAGCGCGTTTCGGGCGAGGCGTATTCTTTGTAGTTCACGTCTATCATCGTTTGCGGATTGTTCAGCACCAAATGGTCGGGCTGGTTTTCTTCGTGCGCAAGATTGGCAAGGAAGACGCTGCTCAAGCGGTCGAAGGTCAACACGCCGTCGGGTTTCGGATAATCAATCGGTGTGCACGCGGCAGCTTTTTTGAGCTGCTCGTTGTCTTTACCGTGATGTTTCAAGGTCCACGGGGCTTTGCCTCTGAAAATCATCTGGTCGATACCGGTATAAAGCGAGCCGAGGTAAACGCCCCATTTGAATGACGGACGGACATTGCGCGCGGCGTAAAGCTCTTGATACAGCCAGCTTTGTTCAAAACGTTGCTGATAATCCGCCGCCTCTTTGCCGCTGTCGAAGTTTTCCACTTCTTCAAGGTTTTCCAACAAGGGGAACACGGCTTCGGCGGCGAGCATGGCGGATTTCATCGCGGTATGAATGCCTTTGATGCGCGGCATATTGAGGAAACCCGCCGCATCGCCGACCAAAACGCCGCCTTTGAACGAGAGCTTCGGCAAACTTTGCAAACCGCCTTCAATCAGCGAACGCGCGCCGTAAGCGATGCGGCGGCCGCCTTCAAAGGTTTTGCGGATTTCGGGATGGGTTTTGAAACGTTGGAACTCTTCAAACGGCGACAGATAAGGATTTTGATAGTCCAAACCGACCACGAAGCCGACGGCGACTTTGTTGTCGTCGAAATGGTAAACAAACGCGCCGCCGTAGGTTTTGCTGTCCAGCGGCCAGCCTGCGCTGTGCATCACCAAACCGGGCTGATGCTGTTCGGACGGCACTTCCCAAACTTCTTTAATGCCCAAGCCGTAAGTTTGCGGCTGGCTGTTTTGGTCGAGTTTGAAGCGTTCGATGATTTGCTTGGAAAGCGAACCTCGGCAACCTTCGGCAAACAGGGTTTGCTGTGCCCAAAGCTCCATGCCGGGCTGGAATGAATCGGTCAGCTCGCCGTTTTTGCCCACGCCCATATTGCCGGTCGCAATGCCTTTGACCGAACCGTCTTCGTGATACAGCACTTCGGCAGCGGCAAAGCCAGGATAGATTTCCACGCCCATATTTTCCGCCTGCTCCGCCAACCAGCGCACGATTTCGCCCAAGCTGACGATGTAGTTGCCGTGATTGTCGAAATTGGGGGTAATGGGCAGATTGAACGCTTTTTTCTCCGTCAGGAACAACACCTTGTCCTGCGTTACCGTGCGCGTCAGCGGCGCGCCTTTTTCTTTCCAGTCGGGAATCAACTCATTCAGCGCAATCGGGTCAATGACCGCGCCCGCCAGCGAATGCGCGCCCGCCTCCGAACCTTTCTCCACCACGCAAACGCTGATTTCGCGCCCGTTTTTTTCGGCAAGCTGCTTGAGTTTGATGGCGGCGGACAAACCCGACGGGCCTGCGCCGACAATCACGACATCGTATTGCATACTGTCGCGGGTGATGGATTCTGTCATGGCGGTTCCTGTGTATTTATTATTGAATTGCAAATCCGTAATTATACAACGGGAACATATAGTTACCAAATACAACAAAGGTCGTCTGAAAACCATATTTTCGGTTTTCAGACGACCTTTGTCGAAATTTCAATAAGCACGCCACCATTTTACCTGTCCGACCGCAAACTCCGTCTGACGTTTCGGACTGCGTGTGAAAAACGCCTTATCCCCGCCGGCATCCCTCCCTTTCGGCACAACCGCCAAAATCTTACCTGCCAAATTTCCCTCACGGGTTTGCCAAGCATCCAAAAACTGCGCCCTGCTCATCGAAACATGACCCAGCGACGGGTCGGCAAGCAAAACCGTATTGCCGTCTATACCGCGCAATACCGAGAAATGATCATCCTTGCGGTATTTCAGATACACGATGACGGGGATTTGCAACTGTGCAAGCTGCTCGAAAGACAGGGCATAGCCTTTCGCCTCAAAACCCAAATCAGGCATGATGCGCCGCATATCCTCAAACGACGCGCGCATCTGCTCCTTATCCAGCTTTTTCAACACGTCCTCTTCCGTCAGCTTTTGCCCGTGAAAATTGTTCAAAAGCCGTCGCCACCGAAGCCGCCCCGCAGGAAAAATCCAAATCCTGCTTTACAATATTGAAATCGCGCCTTTCTTTCCAACTCTGCACTTTGATTTTTCCATAAGCAACAGGATTATAGTGGATTAAATTTAAACCAGTACGGCGTTGCCTCGCCTTGCCGTACTATCTGTACTGTCTGCGGTTTCGTCGCCTTGTCCTGATTTTTGTTAATCCACTATAGGTTTCCGTGCGGACGTGTTCAGATTCCCGCCTTCGCTGGAATGACGGCGGAGCGATTTCTACTTTTCCGATAAATGACCGTAACTTAAAATCCCGTCATCCCCATGAAAGCAAAAATCCCGCCTGTCGGATTTCGGTTTTTTTGGGCGTTTCGGGAAACTTATAAATCGTCATTCCCGCGCAGGCGGGAATCCGGTTTGCTCGGTTTCGGTTTTTCGGGCGTTTCGGGAAACTGATGAATCGTCATTCCCGCGCAGGCGGGAATCTAGAACGCGGGACGGCGGCAATATTCAAAGGTTGTCTGAAAATTCAGAGGTTCTAGATTCCCACTTTCGTGGGAATGACGGGATATAGGTTTCCCTACGGACGTGTTCAGATTCCCGCTTTCGCGGGAATGACGGCGGAGCGATTTCTACTTTTCCGATAAATGACCGTAACTTAAAATCCCGTCATCCCCACGAAAGCAAAAATCCCGCCTGTCGGATTTCGGTTTTTTTGGGCGTTTCGGGAAACTTATAAATCGTCATTCCCGCGCAGGCGGGAATCCGGTTTGCTCGGTTTCGGTTTTTCGGGCGTTTCGGGAAACTGATGAATCGTCATTCCCGCGCAGGCGGGAATCTAGAACGCGGGACGGCGGCAATATTCAAAGGTTGGCGGATTCGCATTTGAAGTGCAACTTTCCCTAACAGAAAAAGGCCAGTATGCGGTAGCATACGACCTTTCCTGCAAGAAAGATTGCCATGAGCTACACGCAACTGACCCAAGGCGAACGATACCACATCCAATACCTGTTTCGCCACTGCACCGTCACCGAAATCGCCAAACAGCTGAACCGCCACAAAAGCACCATCAGCCGCGAAATCAGACGGCACCGCACCCAAGGGCAGCAATACAGCGCCGAAAAAGCCCAGCGGCAAAGCCGGACTATCAAACAGCGTAAGCGACAACCCTATAAGCTCGATTCGCAGCTGATTCAGCACATCGACACCCTTATCCGCCGCAAACTCAGTCCCGAACAAGTATGCGCCTACCTGTGCAAACACCACCAGATCACGCTCCACCACAGCACCATTTACCGCTACCTTCGCCAAGACAAAAGCAACGGCAGCACGTTGTGGCAACATCTCAGAATATGCAGCAAACCCTACCGCAAACGCTACGGCAGCACATGGACCAGAGGCAAAGTACCCAACCGTGTCGGCATAGAAAACCGACCCGCTATCGTCGACCAGAAATCCCGTATCGGCGATTGGGAAGCCGACACCATTGTCGGCAAAGGACAGAAAAGCGCATTATTGACCTTGGTCGAACGCGTTACCCGCTACACCATCATCTGCAAATTGGATAGCCTCAAAGCCGAAGACACTGCCCGGGCAGCTGTTAGGGCATTAAAGGCACATAAAGACAGGGTGCACACCATTACCATGGATAACGGCAAAGAGTTCTACCAACACACCAAAATAACCAAAGCATTGAAAGCGGAGACTTATTTTTGTCGCCCTTACCATTCTTGGGAGAAAGGGCTGAATGAGAACACCAACGGACTCATCCGGCAATACTTCCCCAAACAAACCGATTTCCGTAACATCAGTGATCGGGAGATACGCAGGGTTCAAGATGAGTTGAACCACCGACCAAGAAAAACATTTGGCTACGAAACGCCAAGTGTTTTATTCTTGAATCTGTTCCAACCACTAATACACTAGTGTTGCACTTGAAATCCGAATCCAAGGTTGTCTGAAAATTCAGAGGTTCTAGATTCCCACTTTCGTGGGAATGACGGGATATAGGTTTCCCTACGGACGTGTTCAGATTCCCGCTTTCGCGGGAATGACGGCGGAGCGATTTCTGCTTTTCCGATAAATGACCGCAACCTAAAACCCATCCTTCCCGCAAAAACAGAAAAACAAAAACCTAAAATCCCGTCATCCCCACGATAACAGTTGCGTAATTGCGTAGAGTGGGCTTCAGCCCAACGTTTTTTCTTTTTCGGTCGTTGATTGGTGGGCTGAAGCCCACCCTTGTATATCGGAACTCCCGTATCATAGCAACAAACCGCCCGGCCGCCACCCGCGCCCACCCAAGGCACACAACCGTTGCGCAGCACAGGGAGCGGCAGGGCAACCCATCGACACAACCGGACAGTTGCCGGACAACACAACCGAATGCAAGGCAGGTTGATGATGAGTACCCGATACCATTACGCAGGTATAGTGAATTAAATCTAAGGGGCTGTACTAGATTAGCCCTAAATCCCACAGGATTTTAAGCTGTTGAGACGGTGTGCCGAAGTTAAATCGAAATTCGCATTCTTTCAAGAACAGCGGGAAAGATTTACGATCGATTCCATTGTATTTTCGCAAGACACGTTTTGCCTGATTCCAAAAATTCTCAATGCCGTTAATGTGGTTTTGACGGTCTGCAAACTCCTTGGAATGGTTGATGCGGTAATGGATAAAACCGCTCACGTCCAACTTGTCGCAGCTGCTCAGACTATTGGTATAAACAATGCTGTCCGGCATGATTTTCTTTTTGATGACAGGGAGTAACGTTTCAGACTTGGCATTATCCACCACAACGGTATAGACCCGTCCGTTGCGTTTCAGAATGCCGAAGACAACCACTTTTCCTGCCGCACCGCGACCGCGTCTGCCTTTACGCCGTCCGCCGAAATCGCTTTCGTCCGGCTCGACAGAGCCCTCAAAAACCTCATCGGCAGCCAAGGCCAAATGATGGTTGATAACCGTGCGGATTTTACGGTAGAACAGTACTGCCGAATTGGGATGGATACCCAAAATATCGGCAGCGGAACGGGCGGTAACTTCGAGTACAAAAAAACGGAGCAGTTCTTTTTGTACTTTTTTCTTTAATTTGCAGTGCGTTATCTTCATATTTCGAGGGTAACATATCTGCTAATCTAGTACAGCCCCAAAAATATACCAAAAACAGCAAAACAAATTGTAAGGATACGTATAGGCTTTGTAAAGGTAAATTGTGAAAAAAGCAGTTTTTTAAACGAATGAAACGGCTTCGGGCTGAAATATATGCTGATGCCCTGTCCTTCCCGTATTTCTCGTGTGTTGTCAAAGTGCAGGCTGCTTTGAAATCGGTATTGCCATCTATGAACCACCACTTTGCTTTATTTCAGCGGGTTTGAGATGTATATAAGAATATTGTTTTGAATAAGTTTAAAAAAATTGATAACCATTCTTGACGGTTTTTTAAGGAAAGAGTAGAGTGCCAATTCTATCTTGTGTGATACACGAAGCAACAAGGAAAACTATCTAGAATGTCCTTGTATGGGCATAGATCATAGATCATTTCCAGGCTGCCTGTGGTTGTTTTAACTTTAAGATGGAGGGGTTTGCCTAGAACATCAGTGCTTATCTCCAAGACAGCCTTCCCAATCCCTTGTGCCTCTTAATAAAGATGTTTCTTGATTATTCAAACAAAATAAATTGTAAATTTATTATCTTGTTGTTTTCATTGGTTATTTAGTTTTGCATTTTTTCGGAATACAAAAATCCAAGCGGATTTTTTACAATCCGCTTTTGCTATTTTTATCAGTTCGGTTAGCTAAGCCGTCTGATAACGTGTTTTATCGAAGTCGGTTTCTGTTTTATAAAGATTAAATGCAACGACTAAAATTTTTCTCATCAATGCGCCGATGATCAGCATTTTGGGCTTTTTGGCTTTTTTCAGCCTGTTTGTGAATGCTGGAAAGTAGTTGTTTTTGAATGCGACTAATGCGGCCATGAACAGGGATCCGCGTATTCTTCGGTTTCCGTATTTGGTCATTTTGCTTTTTTTGTTGACGCTTGTCCCTGATATGTTTTGATGCGGATTTAATCCGGCATAGGCTGTAAACTGCTTTGCGTTTTCGAATGTGCTGTTAATAAGGTAGCTCATTAGCGATATGGCTGTTGTTTTGCCTACTGACGGTATTGTCTCTAACCGTTTTGTCAGCTCTTTCATTTTTTTGTCTGATTTGATTGTTTGGTCGATTTTCTTTTTTACTGCATTTAGATGGTTTTCAAGTTCTTTTAGCTGTTTTTCATGTATTTTCTGTACAAATGAATCTTTTGCTGCTTTGATTCTATTTTTTTGCGATGTCTGTTGTTCTAAAAGTTGGCTTTGAAGTGATAGCAGTCTTTTCAAGCTGTATTGCTGTTCAGTCGGTTTTTCTCTCTTTGGCAGCTCTTCTATTAATGCTGTTTGGCAAAACTCTGCGATTAATTTTGCGTCTTGTTTGTCGTTTTTGACTCTGCTGAATCGCTTTTGTGCATAGGCTTTGATTTTTAGCGGGTTTATTACTGATACGTGGTATTCTTCGGCCAAGCAGTCTGCGGCCTGTTCGTAGTAGTTTCCTGTTGCTTCCATGCATACGTATATGTCTTTTTCTCTTTTTGCCGATATCCATTCTTTCAGGTTTTTGCAGCCTTGTTCATCGTTGCTGAATTTTCTGTAATCGGTTTCGCCGTTGATTATGGTAACGACATCAAATGTTTTTGCGGATATGTCTAATCCTACTGCGTTTCTCATGTTAATTTTCCTTACGATTCAGGCTTTAATGCCTTTGATGTTTCTCAATTTCAAACATAAGAAAACCGCCGTCCTTATCTTTCTTTCAATCTTGCGATTAGGAAGTAATCAGGTTCGGCGGCTTTGTCGTCGGTTAGCTATTCCGAGACGTTTGAAGTATATCAGAATCGTATGAATTAATTTTTTGTATTTGCTGGTTTATTTAAAAATTTCTGTTGCGACCCGCTGCATTGTGTTTTTTTACTGCTTTCAGTCCGGTTTTCGCCGGTATGGGGTTTGTGTGCGATTGGAGAACAACCGATAAAAAGGTGCAAGGGGGTATTCATAAAGATTTGGAAAAAAACACTCCAAATCTTTACAAAACTTCCCCCTTGCACCTTTTTATCGGCCGTTCTCTGTCAAACGCACCCCCATACCTCAGCGAAAACCGGACTGAAAGCAGTAAAAAAAAACAATTCCGCTAGATATTTTCCCCCGCCCTAGCTCCTCCGTCCTGAAGGGCTGGGAAAGGTTTCTGAAACTCAAACAGGCGCGGCAAGCGCGGAAAGGTAGATTGATATGACTTAGATTTGATGATATGACAATTTGTAGAGCGGTGGGGATAAGCAAAATCCCCGAGCGCGAACTAGGGGATTTTTGCATTCCTGCCAAGTTTTAAACTTTACAGGAAATTTTAAAATGCGAATTACCGTTAGCCTCGGAAAACTGCATTTGACTGTATCGGTAGATACGCGGTTTATTCTAGCCGTGTTCATGCTGTTTAGTCAATAACCCACGATTAGAAGGCCGCCATGCAGCGGCCTTTCTTAATTCGCTGCGCCGACAACCGCGCCGCTTTGCGGCTCGAACTTCGCGCCCGCTTAGGACGTTGTAGGGGCTTTTTGCGCGTTGTTTGCGCTGTTGTCCTGTTCTTTGTATGGATTAAAGGGTAGGCCGTTTCTTGCGTACTGTTTGCACATTTCTTTTGTTACTTCTTCCAGCGGTGTGGCTTGATCGCTGTAGCAGGTGCAGCCGGTTTTTCCGCCTTCGATACAGGCCGCTATGCGCTCAAAGGTTTTGACTTGGCGGACGTTGTTGTAAATCGGTTTGGATTCGGGTTTTTCGGCCAACGTCGGGATAAAATCGTCTGCTTTCAAATCCTGATTGATTTTTTGTGATTGTGCTGCTGTATTTAAATCTGCTTCTTGATTTATCGTCTCTGATGCTGCTGAAACTTGTGATGTTGTTTCAAACTGTTCTGGATTTATGGCTTTTTGTGATATTCCATAAACTGTATAGATTTTCCAGCCGATAAATCCGATTATCAGAATTAAAGCCCAAACGGCCAACGGTACTTTTTTCTTAAATTTGATGTGCTGGCTTGATGATTTGTAGTATTTAAATGCTTCTTTGGGCGGTGTGAAGTTCTTCGATTCTGTATTTGAAACGGCTGCGGGATTTTCTAAGCTGGTTACGCATTTGTACCACGAATATTGTTTTGTTCCTAATGCTTTTCTTTCTAAATGGATGTGCTTGGATATCAGGTTTCTAACGAAGATATCAAGCTGCTGCGGGTGTTGTGTCATCATTATAACCGTATGGCCGTGATGTCTTAATTCTGTTAATTCTTGAATATAAGGTGGTACGGCTCGGCCTGATGATCTTACCGGATAGGTATAGTGTGCTTCGTCTACTATCAGAACCGCGCCATCAGGGATGATGTCTCTTAGCGGCGCGGACATGATTTGTTCTTCCGTTAGTTCGTGTGCGTTGAACTTTTTTGCGTCTAGTCCGTCGATATGGCAAAAATATAAGGGCCGATCTACTTCTGTTCCGTCTTCGAGTTGCATTTTAAACAATCCGTCTTCGTTGTTTAAAATCATTGAAACTGCTTTTGATGTTTTTCCGGTTCCCATGTTGCCGGTAATCAGATAAATCATTTTTATCCCCTCGGTAATACCGTTGTCAGTTTGTTCAATGCTTTCATGCTTACCCAAAAAGAGAACGCGCCGAAAAGATAGTTAAAACCTGTTCCGAATCCGCCTATCAGTAGAAGGTTATAAATGTCTCCAGGCATGGAGTTTGCCGCATTTAAAAAGTATTCTTTGAATTTATTTAACGCAACCAAATACCCCGCAAACGATACAAATGTCAGACCTGTTGCAATAATGATCCGAACGATCAGCATTCTTAGCAGAAATGCAATTAATGGAATTAGAGCAGCCGGCATTTTATTCCTTTCTCAATGATCCGAATGTGATAAATGCGGACATGATGATAAAGCCGATAATTACGGCGAATCTTACGTTTTCCATTAATGTGCATAATGGCTGATAACTTACGCTAAATGCTTTTCCGAAAACGTGGAATGTTTTGTCTTTCGGACAAACTCCGCTTGACGGAAACATGTTATCGGGCGACCACGTTTCTTCATTTACGGCTTTGGGTATGGCTATGCCTTCAAAATCGTTTTCTGAAGGTTCGCCCATTTCGGCACAGGCTAGGATTTTAGGAAAGAGATCACAGAGCAATCCGCCGTTTCCGTCTGGTTTCTTTTCTTCTCGCCGATCTTTTGGGCTTTCGTTCGGGCTTGGTGTTTCGCCCGGTGTGGGCGTGGGTTTGGGATTGTCTTGATCTTCTTCGCGCGGGTTTTCTTTTTCCTTTGGATTGGTTTCGGGCGTAGGCGCTGGCTTTGGCTTGGTTTCAGGTGCTTCTGCGCTTCCGGGTGTGAGGTCGGGACGCGGGATTACTTGAACATCCACTGTGGTGTTGCCTTGCGAATCCCTGCCGAATGTTGCGACAACCTGAACGGGATTCCCGTTCCTGTCCGTGACGGGCCCCATATTCACTTTTGTTCCGGGTGCGACTTCTACTTTTTCGGAATAACCGGGATAACCGGTTGCCTGTATGTATTTGTCGGGATTGGCATCGACTTTTAAGGCTAAAATCTCTTCCAGCTTTTTGGCATCCATTTCTTCTTTGTATTTCGGATTGCGTATAAGGGAAAAATTGATGAAAGATCTTGCGTCATTTATATCTTCACCGATATTGCAATTACCGCCGTTCCAGTTGAAATAACAACGACTAAAATTGTAGTTCCTAAAAGAATCATTCCTATTCTTGCGTACCATTTCCCAATAATTGCGCCCGACAATTTCCATTTGATGCTCCATCAGTTCTTTTACTTCCGGAAATCTGCTGTAATCTGACATAAGACGCATAATTGAACTATCAACGCCGTAACAGCCATAGGTTTTAATACCGTTTTCGGCGTGTTCCCAAATGCAATTACTGTATTCGTAGCCTTTTACAAATTTATCGGTTTCGGGATCGTATTGATAGCCTTGTTCTTTAATTTCGTCTTTAAATGTTTCGTAGATGTCATAGGCCAAGAGCGCGGTTCCGACATATGGAACCGCCCTTTTACCCAGTTTTGCGCCTTGACGGACTAATGCGCCAACGCCTGCCAAGACTCCGGCGCGGGATACTGATGCAGTTACTTTGACAGGAATTTTTTCAAGAGAGCGTGCACCTGTTGGCACGTGTTCTATTATTGAAGGTTCGATAATTCGACCTGAAAAACGCTGACCATCAACACGAAAATCTGTTACTACAGATTTTGTATGATCAATATCCAATCTAACATCTGAATTTCCAATGGGATATTTAAAACGTTCGGCATAAGAATTAACCGAAAACATCCCCAGCATTAATATTAAAATCAAACGTTTTAATTTCAATTCCACGACTAGAATCATCCTGTAATTCTAAAATTTTTATATACGCAACAGACTCATCAGAAAAATAAATTTTCCAAATATTATTAGAAATCCTTATATTTAAAAACCATTGGATTGCTTCATGAATTATAAATTTATTTACTTTTGAATATTCTAAAAGCTCACTAGCGAAAGTAGATGACATTGTTTTGCCAAAATACTTGCTGGACGGCTGGTATTTATAAAGTGCCAACTGGGCTTCAGTGATAAACATGATTCCAACTTCCTTTTTTGTTGTTCGGAAGTCGGATTATCTGCCTAACCGTTTTGAATATCAATCCTTGAACAGGATGGCGGCAATGATGATCGGAACGGAAAGACCGACATAGAAATAGAAATCCATCATCTCAAGAGCCTTTTAATCACGGTTACGAAATAGACGGACGCCACGATTCCGAAAATCAGCCAGCCTATATACATGCCGTCTTTCAGGTTTTCGGACGGGTCGCATTTAGGTAAATCGGCCTTGATGATTTGGCCGTCTATTTTCCAATCTTTGCCGTTGTATTCGGGTTTTATGATTTTCCCGTCTTCAGTTATTTTAGGTACTACCAAGCTGAAATAGACGTTTTCGGCCTGATTCTGCTCTAAACACTGATTTCCAACTTGGTAGTACATTTTGCCGACCTTATCGCATTACACGTTTCACAATCGCGATCACAAACAGTGCCGCGAATACGCCGATAACGATCCAACCGGCTTCTAGACCGTCAGCTTTTGCGCCTTCTAATGCTTGTTTTGCAGTTTCGGGCAATGCTGCATAGGTATTGGCTGCCAGTGCTAACGGAGCAGCTGCGAAAACGGCGATTTTCGCGCCGTATTTTTTCAGGTTATTCATGATTTTCATGATGTTTTCCTTAGTTGGTTAAAAAAATGGTTTCGCGGGCTTTGTGAAGGTTTTACAGACCGCCCGCCGAGCCTGTTAACTTTTATTCTTCTCTGATGTAGAAGCTGAAAATCTGAAAATGTCCGCCAATCTCTTCTAATCCGGCATTGAATGCGTCTTCATAATTTTCATACTGTCCGGCTTCTTTCAGATTTTGGGTAAATCCAATATCGCCGAACTGATCGGGGAAGATGAATTCATAGTTTTCCAGTTCCTGAACGATAAATTTTTGCTGATACCTGCTCATATTCTGGACTTTCTGCCTTAGGCTTTGGTCGACGCGCCTTTCACTTCAAAATCAAGCAGCTTGGGTACTAAGCCTTTGCCGGTAGATTCCATTGCGACGGTTACATTTACGGAGCAGGGGAATTTGAGGTTTTTCAGCCGATCGAAATTGTGGCTTTCTCCAAATTTCATGCTGGCAGCAGTAAAACCTACGCTGTTGCCGTTGGCGGGCATGGGGCTGGCTACCAGTACGGTACAGGTATCGATTTTGTTGCCGTCAATCTCACCTTTGAACTGTTTTGCGCCCAGGAGCGTGGCGGGATAGGTGGTTACTTGTAATTGATCAAACATGGGTATTTCCTTTCTTTGATTTATAGATATTTCCAGTCTTCTAACTGGTCTGATATTTGATACTGCTCTTTGTCGTAATCGCGCTCATGCTGTTTCTGCCTATCTTGCGGATACTCGTATTGCTTTTCCTGATTTAATTCAAGCTCTAAGACTTCGATATTCAGGGCGTTTATGGCTTTTTGCTCTTCATGAATATAGAAAGCACAGGCGTTGCTACTGTCGTACTCTTCGGGCTGAAGACCTTTGGGATAGCCTTCAACGCCTTTGGTTAGGTCTTTGACGATATCTTCGGCCGTCCAACCGATGTCTTTTAAAAAATTGACCCATTTGCCGACTTGTTGCCTTGCGTAGAATTGTTTGTGTTCAAACGTGAGATTGACCTCTTTAACTGTTGAATCCATGCGCTTGGCTTCGCATTTGAATATCTGTTCACAGACGGGATACGCTCCGCCAATATACGAACCGGCATGAATCAATATGTCTATGGGGACTTCTATATCTCCGTTTCTGAACTCTGTTTCAAATCGAACCCACGGGCTTGATTTATCGCCTAACTGCTTGCCTTTTTCGTAAATCCGGGTGTATTTGGCGTTGCCGCGTTTGCCGATATAGAAGCTTTTGCCGCTTCCGTCTTCGTGTCTCCAAGCAACTCCTTTGCATTCGCTTTTCGGGCGGACGTTATGGCAGTCAAAAAAGCCGTTATCGTGGTCGGTTAAAGCGTGTTGGGGCGTGTACTCTCCATTGAAAAAATCATGTGCTACGTCAACCCTTGTTATTTTTGGCCGGACACACTTTTGCAGAAATTCATAAAGCCTGTTTTCCCAACCGGGTTTTGCTGCTGTGCAGCCGGTGCCGTTCAGCTCTACGAGTATGGTTTCTCTTTGGCCGCCGTAGTGGACTTTGCCGTACTCGACATTTGTAGGGCCTAGCTGATAGCAGGACTGATAGAAAAATTTGCCTTTGTATGGTAGTTTGGCACTGATGCCAAAACCTAGAATTTCCTGCAGCAATTCGCTGTACTTTGCGAGGTACTCGGCATCTGTTACATAGGCTTTTTGGGTTACTTTGGGTATGGATTCCTCATGTATCGTAAATGTGATCTGGTCGATGAATGCACCGTCTTCCCTGCCGCGTCTTAGCGGAATTTCTATCAGACGGCCTTTACCGTCGGTTACGTATTGAGAAAAATATTCAAATTCGACTTGATGCGATTCAAGAATTTCTATGGGCTGTTCCCCACCCTGCAGATTAGGGTTTTTTTGCTCCCCCCCTATTAGCCTAGGGGGGGGCATTCAACGGCGTGGCCGTTTGCGGCGCGCAAGGCGCGCCCACACACGCCCCCGCCGTTTCTGCTCTGTCTTCGGCTCTCATGCGGTTTTCTCCTGCTTATCCATAAGAGCCTTGACAGTCAGACGGCCGTATTCTTCAGCTTCTTGCCTTGTTTTATATGTGTTTTGCGGGTTTGTAATAGGAAATACTGTTGTCTCGACAATTTCGTCATTTACGAAAATGCGCACAATGTAGGCGCGTGATTTTTCGTATTCGTATTGATCGGGATTAACGGTATAAAAAGCGATGCACATAAGAAAGCCCCTTCACTGGCTAGAGTTAAAGGGGCTTGATGTTTGTAAAGACTTGCGCCCCTTGATGGGGTGCAATATATAAGAAGTGATTAGGAAGTAATTAGTGTGTGAAACTATAGTTCCTTTTATAGCTTTCCAATAAAATTAAAGTATTTAAAAGCTTGTTTAGTTCCAATTTGTTAATTTCTGTATCTAAATAATGTTCAGAATAGTATTATTTTTTAAATAAACCATGAATAGTACTTCACATTGTTTGTCGTATTATTTAGCTTTTAAATTTCTAATGTGAAAGATAGTTTAATGGATTTCTTTGATTTTTTTGCGCAAGGTAAGTATAAAAAAATTGCAACTGAACAAGGTTTAGACCGTAAATATTTTATATTCCACTATATCGTATGTAATTTATCTGCCATTTCTTCTTTTTGTTTAATGAAGGTTATCCATAGTTATACTATCCTTTGTTTATTAATAATGATAATTGGCATTGCATTTGGATTTATCTTGAGAAATAGGGTTCTATCTATAGTAAAAAATAAACAAAAGTTTTTATCTGATATGTTTCCCTTGGAAATGCCTTTCTTTTCTAGAGTATACAAAATACCTATCTTGGCCAGATTCTTGAATAGGGGAATGAAATGGCTTTATCTCCAAAATTTTTTCTGTTTAGTTATGATTTGTTTCTCGATATCTCTTATCCTTAATGAAGAAAGGGGGTGGATGCCTTATTTTATCTGCTATTGGTTTGGACTTTTTTATCCAGCAAACACTTATTACGTTTTTTTATCCAGAGATTATAAACGTATCTAAGTTGTAGTCTCTTAATAATATAATATTTTAGTTGATGGAAGGTGTTGTCATGCAACCCGGTTCTAAGAATGATGAAAAAAATAAGATTACACTAAATGAATTCAATAATGCCATTGTAACTATTTTCTCTGATGAAAATGTGGTTAGGGCAATCGGTACAATTAACACAATGCATGGGGAGTATTTAACTCGTTCGCATAAAATAGATCAACAAAAATTTTTGAGTGATGGTGAGCGGTTGTCTAGTAAAGCGAAAGATTTTCAGCACTCAGCAGAAAAAACTCAAAGGGCTTTAAAAGAAGGGATTGGAAGGGCTGCTAGTAAATTTCATGCCAATTCGAAGGAGGCATTTGTTGCAAGAAAAATGCAAAGTGATTTGCAAAAGAAGTTAAATGCTAGTAACTATAACAAGCAACAATATGCAAGACAAGCAGTCACAGCTTTGGAAAATGCTTCAAAAGCAGAAAATAAAGGTAATATTGCATTTTATCTTAACTAAACTAAAATTAGTTTTCTTGAGAGGAAAGTATTAATGGATTTTTTTAATTTTTTCGAGCAAGGATATTTTAAAAAACTCGCGGTTGAAAATGGATTAAATACTGAATATTTTATATTTCAATTTATAGTATGTAATCTATTTAGTATTTTCGTTATTATTTTAATGAATTTTATAAAAAATTACGCTGTGCTTATTGTTTTAATAGTAATTGTTAGTATATTATTTGGACTAATTTTAAAAAATAAAACTATGTCTTTAATAAAGAATAAAGAAAAATTTTTATGTGGTTTGTTTCCGTTGGATGTGCCGATTTTTAAATATACAATGCCTAGTTATTTTAAACTTATAAATAAGAATATGAGGTGGCTTTTTCACATGAATGTTTTCTGTTTATTTTTTATTTGTTTTTCAATATATCTAATTAATAAAGGAGAGAATCAGTATATTGCTTATTTTAGTTGTTATTTTTTCGGACTTACTTATCCATTAATTAATTATTTGATATTATTACACAGAGAATATAAACGTATTCAGTTCTAAATTTGGAGGTGCTATTATGTATTCGAATAATGCTATAACTAATAATAGAAACAATATTACACTAGGTGCGTATAGGGATGCTATTATTTCCATATTTTCTGATGAAAATGTGGTTAGGGCGATTGGTACGATTAACTCAATGTACGAAGAATATTTGACCCGTTCGCACAAGATAGATCAAAAAGAATTTTTAAGGGAGGGTGAGCGTCTGTCTGCTAAGGCAAGAGAATTCCAACGCACAGCAGAAGAGGCACAAAAAAGCTTAAAAGAAGGAATTGGAAGAGCTGCTAGTAAATTTCGTGGTAATTCAAAGGAGGCATTTGTTGCAAGAAAAGTACAAAGTGATTTGCAAAAAGCATTGAATGCTAGCAACTATAACAAGCAGCAATATGCAAGACGTGCGGCAACAGCGTTAGAGAATGCTTCAAAATCAAAAGTTATGGCAGCGAATTTGGGTAAGTTTACTTATGGGGCAACTGTTGCCATGGGAACTTTGAGTATGGGAAGTGCTTGGTGGAAAGCCTTGGATGGAGAAGGAAATTGGAGTGATGTTGGTCTCTCATCAGCTTCTTTTTTGGGTGGGCTAATGGGCGTCCAATGGGGTGCGGCTTTGGGTGTTGGGGCTTTTGGTTTACTTACTGGTGGCGCAGGTTGGCTAGTAGTTGGAGCTATACTTGGAGGTGGCGCAGGAGCTTGGTGGGGATCATTAGGAGCTGAAAAAGCTTGGAGATGGTTTGAGGATTTCTTAAATCTTAACCGCAGCGACAAATACCACGTTTACGACCCCCTTGCCCTGGATTTGGACGGTGACGGTATAGAAACCGTTGCCACCAAAGGCTTTTCAGGTGCATTGTTCGACCACCGCAACCAAGGCATCCGCACCGCCACCGGTTGGGTTTCTGCCGATGACGGTTTACTCGTCCGCGATTTGAACGGCAACGGCATCATCGACAACGGTGCGGAACTCTTCGGCGACAACACCAAACTGGCAGACGGTTCTTTTGCCAAACACGGCTACGCGGCTTTGGCCGAATTGGATTCAAACGGCGACAACATCATCAACGCGGCAGACGCCGCATTCTAAACCCTGCGTGTATGGCAGGATCTCAACCAGGACGGCATTTCCCAAGCTAATGAATTGCGTACCCTTGAAGAATTGGGTATCCAATCTTTGGATCTCACCTATAAAGATGTAAATAAAAATCTCGGTAACGGTAACACTTTGGCTCAGCAAGGCAGCTATACCAAAACAAACGGTACAACCGCAAAAATGGGGGATTTACTTTTAGCAGCCGACAATCTGCACAGCCGCTTCAAAGACAAAGTGGAACTCACTGCCGAACAGGCAAAAGCCGCCAATCTTGCGGGCATTGGTCGTCTGCGCGATTTGCGCGAAGCTGCCGCATTGTCCGGTGATTTGGCCAATATGCTGAAAGCTTATTCTGCCGCCGAAACTAAAGAAGCACAGTTGGCATTGTTAGATAATTTGATTCACAAATGGGCGGAAACCGATTCGAACTGGGGCAAAAAATCGCCAATGCGACTTTCAACCGATTGGACGCAAACGGCTAATGAAGGTATTGCACTGACACCATCCCAAGTAGCACAACTAAAAAAGAACGCTTTAGTTTCCCTTTCTGATAAAGCTAAAGCAGCTATTGACGCCGCCCGCGACCGCATTGCCGTGCTTGATGCCTACACGGGGCAGGATTCCAGCACGCTTTATTACATGAGCGAAGAAGACGCGCTTAATATCGTCAAAGTAACCAACGATACATACGACCATCTCGCCAAAAACATCTACCAAAACCTGTTGTTCCAAACCCGTTTGCAGCCATATTTGAATCAAATCAGTTTCAAAATGGAAAATGATACGTTCACTTTGGATTTTAGTGGTCTTGTTCAAGCATTTAACCATGTCAAAGAAACTAATCCGCAAAAAGCTTTTGTGGATTTGGCCGAGATGCTTGCATATGGCGAACTTCGTTCTTGGTATGAAGGTCGAAGACTAATGGCCGATTATGTGGAGGAGGCAAAAAAAGCAGGTAAATTTGAAGATTACCAGAAAGTGTTGGGTCAGGAGACCGTTGCATTATTAGCTAAAACATCGGGTACGCAAGCAGATGATATCCTGCAAAATGTAGGCTTTGGTCATAATAAAAATGTTTCTTTATATGGTAATGACGGCAACGACACTCTAATCGGCGGTGCCGGTAATGATTACTTGGAGGGCGGCAGCGGTTCGGATACTTATGTCTTCGGCAAAGGCTTCGGTCAGGATACGGTCTATAATTACGACTACGCTACCGGACGCAAAGACATCATCCGCTTTACCGACGGTATTACAGCCGATATGCTGACTTTTACCCGAGAGGGCAACCATCTTCTTATCAAGGCAAAAGACGACAGTGGACAAGTGACTGTTCAGTCCTATTTCCAGAACGATGGCTCAGGTGCTTACCGTATCGATGAGATTCATTTCGATAACGGCAAAGTACTGGATGTTGCCACTGTCAAAGAACTGGTACAGCAATCCACCGACGGTTCGGACAGATTGTATGCCTACCAATCCGGAAATACCTTAAATGGCGGATTGGGCGATGACTATCTGTACGGTGCCGACGGGGATGACCTGCTGAATGGTGATGCAGGCAACGACAGTATCTACAGTGGCAATGGCAATGATACGCTCGATGGAGGAGAAGGCAACGACGCCCTGTACGGCTATAATGGTA
The DNA here is from genome assembly GCF_900638555.1 of Neisseria meningitidis. NCBI lineage: Bacteria > Pseudomonadati > Pseudomonadota > Betaproteobacteria > Neisseriales > Neisseriaceae > Neisseria > Neisseria meningitidis. The sequence continues at coordinate 1,359,243 of NZ_LR134525.1, read as the reverse complement.
ACGATGTACTGAATGGTGGCGAAGGCAATGATCATTTGAACGGCGAAGACGGTAACGACACTCTGATCGGCGGTGCCGGTAATGATTACTTGGAGGGCGGCAGCGGTTCGGATACTTATGTCTTCGGCAAAGGCTTCGGTCAGGATACGGTCTATAATTACCATGTGGATAAAAACTCTGACACTATGCACTTTAAAGGATTTAAAGCAGCAGATGTTCATTTTATCCGTTCCGGAAGTGATTTGGTGCTTAGCGCTTCTGAACAAGACAACGTACGTATTTCCGGATTTTTCTATGGTGAAAACCATCGTGTAGATACATTTGTCTTTGATGATGCAGCTATCAGTAATCCAGATTTTGCCAAGTATATTAATGCTGGCAATAATTTGGTACAGTCTATGTCTGTGTTCGGTTCTAATACTGCTGCGACAGGAGGAAATGTGGATGCCAATACACAATCCGTACAGCAGCCGTTATTGGTAACGCCATCTGCATAAGGAGCCTAATTACATTCATGGCTTAAACTGAAAAACAGCAATCAAGTTTATTTTGATTGCTGTTTTTCTTAATATTGGGATAAGGGTCGTATTTTAATTAACCTTAATCGGTGCACTTCTAGCAATATAGTGGATTAACAAAAACCAGTACAGCGTTGCCTCGCCTTACCGTACTATCTGTACTGTCTGCGGCTTCGTCGCCTTGTCCTGATTTTTGTTAATCCACTATAATTTTCAGACGGCCTTTTGCCTTTTCAAATTCAAACCAATCAAACGGTTTTATTGCTTCATCGCGTTGGTTAAGGCTTTGATGTTGTGGCGGTACATGCCGATGTAGGTGTCTGCGGGTGCGTTGCCGAGTGCGTCGGAATACAGTTTGCCGCTGACGTTGACACCGGTTTCTTTGGCGATGCGGTCAACCATGCGGGTGTCTTTGATATTTTCGGTAAATACGGCTTTGATGCCTTCGCGTTTGATTTGTCGGATGATGGCGGCGACTTGTTTGGCTGAAGGCTCGGCTTCGCTGCTCACACCTTGTGGGGCGATGAATTCGATATGGTAACGTTTGCCCATATAGGAAAAGGCATCGTGCCCGGTCAGGACTTTGCGTTTGGCGGCAGGGACGGCATTAAATGCGGCTTGTGCGTCACTGTGCAGTTTTTTGAGCTGCATTTGGTAGTTGCCCAAGCGTTGTTGATAATAAACTTTGCCTTCGGGGTCGGCCTTTATCAGGGCTTCGGCGACGTTTTGGGCATAGGCGGACATAAGGACGGGGTCGTTCCAGACGTGGGGGTCATATTCGCCGTGGTCGTGGTGGTGTCCTTCGTGGTCATGGTCGTGGTCATGATCGTGGTCGTGATGGTGTCCGCCTTCTTCTTCGGCTTTGAGGGGTTGGATGCCTTTGGTCGCTTCGGCATAGGATACTTTGCTCTGTTTGACGGCACGTTGGATGTCGGCAGCTTCAAGTCCTAAGCCGTTAATCAGGACGAGTTTTGCACTGCGGATTTTTTTAATGTCGCCGCTGGTCATATGATAGGCGTGCGTATCTTGGTTGGCTCCGACCAAACTTTGTATGGATACGCGCTCTCCGCCGATTTGTTTGGCTACGTCGCCTAAAATGCTGAAGCTGGTTACAACCGGCAGGGGGGCGGCAGTTGCGGCAGTGGTCAGCAATGCGGCGATAAGGGTGAGTTTGGGGTGTTTCATAATTGTTCTCCTGTGATATAACGTAACATCTGTTATGGTAAAACAAGCCGCCTGTTTGTTCAAGCGGCTTGCGGGGTCAGGTGGTGTGGTGGCGGTGGTTTTTGAGCCATTTGGTCAGAATGCCGCCTTCTTTGCCGAGTATGACGGAAAAGAGATAAAGGACGCTGCAACAGAGGATGATGGCGGGACCGGAAGGAATTTCGATGTGGTAGGAAATGAGCAGTCCGCTCAAGCCGCACAGCAGGGCTGTCAGAACGGATAGGAGGATGAGTGCGCCCATGTGCTTCGCCCATAGGCGGGCGGTAATGGCTGGCAGCATCATAAGTCCGACGGACATGAGTGTGCCGAGGGCTTGAAAGCCGGATACGAGGTTCATGACGACCAGGACGAGAAAGAGGACGTGCCAAAGCCCGCCTTTGCCGCCGACAGATTTGAGAAACAGGGGGTCGATGCTTTCGAGTACGAGCGGGCGGTAGATGACGGCAAGGGTAAGCAGTGTGAGGGTGGATACGGCGGCGATGAGTTGCAGGGCAGGAATATCGACGGCAAGTACGGAGCCGAAAAGGAGGTGGAGCAAATCGACGCTGCTGCCGTTTTTGCTGACGAGGACTACACCGATGGCGAGGCTGCTGAGATAAAAGGCGGCAAAGTTGGCATCTTCTTTCAGGGTGGTGAAGCGGCTGACGAGTCCGGCAAGCAGTGCCATCAGCATACCTGCGGCTACGCCGCCCAAACCCATGGCGGGCAGGCTTAAGCCGGCAAACATGTAGCCGACGGCGGCACCGGGCAGGACGGCGTGGCTCAATGCGTCGCCTATCAGGCTCATACGGCGCATGACGAGGAATACGCCGACGGGTGCGGCACTGAGGGACAGGCAGAAGACGGATGCGAGGGCGTAGCGCATAAAGTCGAATTCTGCAAAGGGTGTGATAAGCAGGTCGTAGGGGTTCATAGTGTTTGGTACGGGGACATGGTTTCAGACGGCATTTATGAGGCGCACCACTCGGGGCTTTCCTGTTGCTGCATTTTGGCGTTGGCTTGGGCGAGGTAGGGTTCTGTCAGAATGGTCTCGGTTGCGCCTGCCGCAATTTTTTCGCGGGCGAGCAGCAGGGTATTGGGAAAGTAGGCACGGACTTGTTCGTAATCGTGCAGTACGGCGATGATGGCGTGTCCGCCGCAATGGCATTTCTGCAATACGTCGAGAAGTTCGTAGGTCGTCCGTGCATCAACAGCGTTGAAAGGTTCGTCTAGAAGTAGGAATTTGGCGTTTTGAACCAGCATTCGGGCAAAAAGGACACGCTGGAATTGTCCGTTTGAGAGGTGGGCGATTTGGCGGCCGGCAAACTGCCGCATCCCGACGCGTTCCAAAGATTCGTGAACGCGTTGTTTTTGAACGGCATTTATTCCTCTGAAAAAACCGATTTCATACCATAGCCCCATTGCCGCCAAGTCGAAAACGGTCATAGGCTGCGAGCGGTCGATGTCGGACTGCTGGGGAAGGTAGGCAATGTTCTGACGGGTCAATCCGTCCAGCCGGATGCTGCCCGTATCGATAGGCTGCAATCCCATTAAGGATTTGAGAAAGGTGGATTTCCCTGCGCCGTTGGGACCGAAAACCGCCCACATACTATGTTCTTCAAAAGTAATGTCCACATGGTGCACGGCAGGTCGGCGGCGGTAGCTGACGGTCAGGTTTTCGACAATGATGCTCATGCGGATACTGCCCAAAAGTAAACGCCCCATAAAAGGGATACGGCAATCAGGGCAAGGATGAGGCGGAAAGTCAATCCTGATAGTAAAAGGGAAGGTGTCATGATGATTTGCGGTTTTGAAAGGGAAGGCGGTAAAGCGTTTATCGTTATATGGCTGATATGATACTGTATAACGTTTGGTCTGTAAATTATGCTTGAATAGGCGGGAGTGATTGTTAATCAAGGTGGATGAGGGGCAGGCATATCGTTGACTTGCCGGCATCGCAGCAATAAGAAATGCCGTCTGAAAGTTCAGACGGCATTGGGGGAAATCGCTTATTAACCTTTGCGTGCAGGCAATTTTTCTTTAATGCGTGCAGCTTTGCCGGTCAGACCGCGCAGATAGTAAAGTTTGGCACGGCGGACATCGCCACGGCGTTTGACTTCGATTTTCTCAACGGTAGGGGAGTACAGTTGGAAAGTACGTTCCACACCTTCGCCGCTGGAAATTTTACGGACGATGAAGTTGCTGTTCAGACCACGGTTGCGGCGTGCAATGACAACGCCTTCGTAGGCTTGCAGACGGCTACGGGTACCCTCTACGACGCGTACGGATACGACTACGGTGTCGCCCGGTGCGAATTCGGGGATGTCTTTGTTCAGACGGGCAATTTCTTCTTGCTCGAGCTGTTGAATCAGGTTCATTGTTTTTTTCCTAAATTATGATTGGATTTCCCGTTGCTCTTGCCGGATGGTTTCTAAGAGGCGGGATTCCTTTGGGATTAAAACGCGCTTTTCCAAAAGATCGGGTCTGCGCTCCAAGGTGCGGCGCAGCGATTGTTCCAACCGCCATTCCGCTATCAAGCCATGATTGCCGGAACGTAATACTTCCGGAACAGCCATGCCTTGAAATTCTAAGGGTTTGGTGTAGTGGGGGCAGTCCAAAATGCCGCTTGAGAACGAATCTTGTTCGGCAGACTGCATATCGCCCAATACGCCGGGTACGAGCCTCAATACCGCATCCATCAGCATCATGGCGGGAAGCTCTCCGCCGGAAACAACGAAGTCTCCGATGCTGATTTCTTCATCGACGCTGGTTTGCAGCAGTCTTTCGTCTATTCCCTCATAGCGTCCGCACAGCAGAATCAGATGCGGAAGTTCTGCCAGTTCTGCCGCTTTTGGGTGTGTCAGCGGTTTTCCTTGGGGGCTGAGGTAAATGACTTTTGCAGCTTGGGAAGATTGTGCTTTGGCGTGTTCTATTGCTGCATGAAGCGGCGGAGCCATCATAATCATTCCCGGGCCGCCGCCGAACGGGCGGTCGTCGATGTAGCCCAATCTGTTGTCGGCAAACTTTCGGGGATTGACTGCTTCAAACTGCCAGATTCCCTGTCTGTTCGCGCGTCCCGTTACGCCGTAGCGGGTAATGCTGTCGAACATTTCGGGGAAAATGGTAACTGCCTGGATAAGCATCAGTAGTCCAAACCCCAGTCGGCAGTAATAATCTTGCTGCCGGTATCGACGGTTTCGATATATTGGGAAACGAACGGAATCAGAATCTGCCCGTGTTCTCCGTCAATCATCAATACGTCGTTTGCGCCGGTTTCCATCAGGTTGCTTACCTTGCCTAAAACGGTATGGTCTTTGTTGACGACGGTCATGCCGACCAAGTCTGTCCAGTAGTATTCGTCTTCTTCTGTCGGGGCGAATGCTTCACGGGGTATTTCGATGGTGTAACCGTGCAATGAGAATGCCAAGTCGCGGTCGTTTATGCCTTCGAATTTGACTTGGAGTTCGCTGTTGACGACTTTTCCGGCTTCAAGGGTAACGCTGATGGTTTTGCCGTCCTTGACCAAATGCCACTCGGGGTAGTCCAAAAGGCTGTCGGAATATTCGGTGTTGGCGGCAATTTTCAACCAGCCTTTTATGCCGAATACGCCTTTGATGTAGCCCATGGCTACCCGGTTTTGAGTGTCTGTCATGGCGGCAAATGTGGATTAGGCGGCTTTTTGTTCTTTAATCAGTTTTGCAACGGAGTCGCTGACTTGCGCGCCTTGTGCAATCCAGTGGTTCAGGCGGTCTGCGTTGAGGCGGACGCGCTCTTGTTTTTCGTTGGCTACGGGGTTGTAGAAGCCTACGCGTTCGATGAAGCGGCCGTCGCGGCGGCTGCGTGAGTCAGTAACGATGACGTTGTAGAAAGGGCGGTGTTTCGAGCCGCCGCGTGCCAAACGGATAACTACCATTTTGAGTCCTTTTGAGAAAATCGGATATATGGAAACTGCCGATTTTAGGTTATTTTGTGGTCGGTGCGCAAGTTTTTATTTGTTTTTTCTGTTGTTTTGTCTGCCGCAAGGTTCAGATATGCGCGGTACAGGTTTTTTTCGGTGTCCGATTCCTTGAGGGTAAATCCTGATTTTTCAGCAAGTTTGATCATGGGAGTATTGGTTTTGAGAATGTCGGCACTCATAGTCCGGTAGCCTTGCTGTGCGGCGGTTTGGATGATGAGTTCCATCATTTTCTGTGCCAGTCCGCTGCCGCGCATATGTTCCGCCAGTGTGATGCCGAATTCGCATTCGTTGCGGTTCAGGCGGCTGTGGCGGACGACGGCGACGATGTTGCTGTCGGCATCCCTTGCCGTCCATGCGGCTTCACAGTGGTAGTCGGGGTTGCACAGGCGTGCCAACGTGGCTGCGGGCAGTTCGTTGGTGTGGGTCATGAAGCGTGTGTACCGTGCTTCGGGGCTGAGGCTGCGGACGAACTGCTGTTTGGCTTCTGCGTCTTCGGGCAAAAGGGGGGTAATGGTAACGGTCGTGTTGTTTTTTAGGGACAGTGTTTTGAGGTGTGCTGCGGGATAGGGGGCAAGTACGTTGGGTACGGCTGCTCCGGTTTCGGTTTTGCTGCCGAGCAGTTCTGCGGCGGCTTCGCTTGTGTGGCGGAGAAATTCGGCGGCTGTCGGGTTTTTGTGTTTCAGGTATGCGGCGGCACTCTGCATTTTTGCGGCGGCATGTTCGAGGGTTTGGGCGGCTTTGCCTGTGTTCTTGCGTTTGGGCGTGTCGTGTGTTTCGGGTGTCTTTAAGATGAAATCGCTGCTGTATTGTCCGCCGTTGAGGTTGAGGGTGATGCCGAGAATGTGTTGGCGGTATTCGGGAATGACGGTCAGTGTGTGCAGGAACTGGTCGAGGGTTTGTGTGCCGTCGAGTTCGGCAAAGCGGGCAAGGTGGCGGCTGTCGAGCGTGGTAAACGGCGGGAGTACGGCAGTGGTTTGTCCGTTGCAGCATGCGGTCAGGATGTCGCCATAGAGGGGGTGGCTGCCGAATTGGAATTGGACGGCGTTATGGGTAGTGTGCCGGTAGGGGGGAGGTGCAGGGCTTCGGCGATTAGGGCGGGGTCGGCGGCTTCGAGGGCTTTTTTGATGTTTTGGGGTTGCGGTGTTTTCAGACGGCACGGTTGCGGCGGTGCAATGTCGAGCTGTGCCTGTTTCAGGGCGGCGGCGGTGTTGCGGTAGGAAAGGGTGCGGATTGCCTGAGTGGGGGTGTCGAAATGTGTTATGCCGTCTGAAAAGGGGCTGCTGACGAGCAGGGGTTTGGCGGTCTGTTCGGACAGGCGGATAAGGGCGCGTGCTGTTTTTTTGTAATCCTCGTGTCCGGAGGGGCTGAGGATGGTCAGGACGGCTTGGGTGTCGGGGCGGGCAAGCTGACGTGAGGCGATGTCGTGGCAGATTGAGGGTGTGGGTGTGCCGGTCAGGTGTCCGTTGCGGATGTGGTGGGGAAGGTTGGGAAAGTGGAGGGCGAGGGTTTTTGGCGCGTGCGCGTTCAGCCATTCGGCAGGCGTGTCGGACAGGATGTCGAGTCGGGACAGGGGTGGAAGGTCGGACAGTTGGGCGCGCAGTGCGGCTTCGAGGTCGTCGGCGTTGAAACTGATGAGGAAGTTGCAGTGTCGGGCGAGGCAGTGCAGTACGGCACGGTCGGTTTCTGTCGTGCGGCAGGTGATGTGGAGAATCAGCGGCGTATGGCGGGTAAATTGGCGGATTGCGCTGAACAGTTTGCGCTGATCCTCTTCAGGGTTGTGGTGTAGGACGGCGGTTTTGGTGTGCAGGCTGTGTCCGAAGCGGTTGAGCCAATCGGCGGATGTGATGGGGCTGATGCCGGGATGCAGGCTGATGTGGCGGGATGTGCCTTGACGGAGTTTGTTCAGGATGTTGTCGATTTGGCGGCTGACGGCGGCATTGCCGGTCAGTATGGCGGTATGGCCTGCGGCGTATCCGTCTTGGGTACTGATGTTAAGTCCGAGTGAGGGCAGTTGGATGCCTGCGGTGGTGCAGGCGGTGATGTTGAGTCCGTTGCCGTGGTGTTTGCGGATGGCAGTTTCGGCGGTGTGCAGTTCTGCGGCAGGCAGGCTGTCCCAGTCCTGTATGAGGATGATGTGTCGGAGCTGCTTTTTGCGGCAGGTTTTGAAGAGGGTGTCGTAACTGTCGGGTAGGGTAACGGCAATAATCAGGTCTGCATTGCCGGGGATTTTGTTGAGGCTGGTGTAGGCGGGAAGCCCAGCTATGGTGTGGTGGCGCGGGTTTACGGGGGTGATTTTTCCTTGAAAGGGCGTACTCAGCAGGTTGCTGAGTACGCGTTCGCCCAGGCTGTACGGACGTTCGCTCGCGCCTATCAGAATAATGTGGTTGGGCATGAAAAAGTAGCCCGGATCGGTTTGTGCCGACATGATATATTCCTTTGCGGACGGTATGTGCGTGATTTTTGGAGATGCACCCGCTGTGTGTTTGTTTTGGGGTAACTGTTTGTGCAATGCCGTCTGAAGCCGGTTCAGACGGTATTATGGTCAGTTCGCACTTTTTTCTGTTTTGGAACCGGTTTTTTTCTTGGGCAGGATAAAGCGCATCCGCAGACCGTTCGGTTTGATGTTTTCGGCGATGATTTTGCCGCAGTGCTGTTCAATAATATGTTGGGTCAATGCAAGCCCCAGTCCTGTTCCGGGTTTGTTGGCACTGGAGTCTGCACGGTAGAAAGCGGTGAAGATGTGCGGGAGCTGCATTTCGTCCACGCCGGGGCCGTTGTCGGTAACGTCGATTATCCAGTGTTTGTGGTCTTGTCCGATGTTGATCAGGATGGTGCTGCCTTCGGGACTGTAGTTGACGGCGTTGCGGATGACGTTGTCGAAGGCGCGGTACAGGTAGCTTTCGTTGGCAAGGATGGTTGTGTTTTCGGGGATTTTTCCGTCGGCAGACAGGGTAACCGTTTGTCCGTTTTTCTGGGCAATGCTTTGATTGTCTTCTACCAGGTTGCCCAGGAAGGGCAGGAGTTTCAGGCTTTCTTTTTCCAAAGCCATATTGGAAGTTTCGAGACGGGACAGGGTTAACAGTTCCCCGGCCAGCGTATCCATGCGGGTCAGTTCGCCTTCCAGCCGTTTGAGATATTGCTCCTGTTTTTGGGGCTGCGCCTGAATCAGTCCGACAATTGCCTGCATGCGCGCAAGGGGAGAACGCATTTCATGGGAGACGTGATGGAGCAGGTGGCGTTCTTTGGCAACGAGTTTTTCGAGTTTTTCCACCATTTTGTCGAATTGGATGGCAAGATGGGACAATTCGTCGTCGCGGTCGTCGACCTGTTGGGAGATACGGGTTTCAAGTTCTCCGTTTGCCACCCTGTCCATGCCGTTGCCTAAGATTCTGATGGGTTTGGCAATGTTGCCGGCGAGGATGTACGCCATCAGCAGTCCGACGATGATGATGAAGGACAATATGATGAGTTCGTGCCAAATCGGGGCGAGCGGCAGGCCGGGGATCAACAGGGGGCTGGGCAGGCGGCGGGCTTGGAGTTTGTCCCAGTCTTTGGTGAAGAACAGGTATTCTTCGCCGAAGCGGTCGTATTCGATATGGACGAGGTTGGAATGCGGGTGTCCGGCGGCGAAAAGCCGGGCGCGTTCGATGGTGTAGCTGTCGATATACCGGTTCAGGATATCTTTTTTCTCGTCGCCCTGTATAACGTACACGCCCGATGAGACGGGGCTGTCTTTCCATTCCGTCAGGATTTCGCGCGCACCCGCGTCCCCGCGTGCCCGGAATGCGGAAATGATGCTGCCCATCAAAGTGGTTTCGATGGTGCGGCGTTGGTTGAACTGGTTTTCGGCAAGGGTGTTCTGCACCAGCCAGAAAGAAAAACTCGCCACAAAGATTGCACAGACGATAACCGCGCAAAATGTGGCGAAGATGCGTTGGAACAGTTTCATTTATCTGTTTATTTCAGTTTTTGACAAACAGGTAGCCCAAGCCGCGTACGGTTTGAATCAGAGAGGCATCGCCCAACTTGTGGCGGATGCTGGAGATGTGTACGTCGATACTGCGGTCGAATTTTGCCAGCTTGCGGTCGAGTGCTTCGACGGACAGGGTTTCTTTGCTGACTACCTGTCCGGCATGGCGCATCAGGACTTCGAGCAGGTTGAATTCGGTGCTGGTCAGTTCGAGCGGCATGTCTTTGACGGATGCCTGGCGTTTGGCGGGGTACAGGACGACATCGCTGACGGAGATGCTGTTGGGTGCGTTGTTCTGTTCGCCGCTGTGTTGTGCGCGGCGCAGGATGGCATTGATGCGTGCCAAGAGTTCGCGTGGTGTGCAGGGTTTGGGGACATAGTCGTCCGCGCCCATTTCCAAGCCGATGATTCGGTCGATGTCGTCGCCTTTGGCGGTCAGCATGATGATGGGGACGGTGCTTCGGGCGCGTACGTTTTTCAAGACATCCAAGCCGTTCATTTTGGGCATCATGGAATCCAATACGACTACATCGTACTGCCCGCTCAGGATTTCCTGTACGCCTGCTTCCCCGTCGGGAACGCTGCGGACGTTCAGACCTTCGGCGCTCAGGTATTCGGTCAGCAGTTCGGTTAGCAGGGCATCGTCATCTACGAGTAATACGCGGCTCATGGTGTTTCCTTTTCGTAAGGGTATGCCCCGACCCTGTTTCGGGCGGGGCGTGAAAAGATTGTTTGACGGTTTATCTTAACACGGCTGCAATGTTTTTTGATAGCGTATTTCCCTACCGGTTTGCTGTTTTTTGCAATGTCTTGCATGGAGCTTTACATTTCGGGCGGTATCCGCATCCGCCGGCGCGGGTCATTTGCAGGGTTTTGCTTCCGGATGACCGGGCGCGGCGGCGAAGGCTTTGCAGTCTTTGAGCAGTTCGGGTAGCAGCGGCGCCCATACGGGCAGTTTGCGGATTTCGTCGGCGTATCGGGGCATCAGGTAGGGGTAATAGGACTGTGTCGCCCGCATCCATTGTTTTGCTTCTGCAACTTTGCCTTGCCGCATCAGGTAGAGGGCGATGCGGTAGGTGGCGGAGTGGGGGTGGTATTTTAGTGATTTGAGGGTTGCTTCTTCCGCCCAAGTCTGGGTTTCGGGGTATTCCGGCAGGGCGAAGTTTACGAGGGAGAAGTCGGCATAAAAGGACAGCATCGGACTGTTTGCGGAAATATAGCGCAACTCGTTGATTTTCCGGTTGAGGGTTTTGGCACTGTCGTCAGTGGCGGGGGAAAAGGCGTTAACCATCCGGGTGTATGTCCAGTCCAAGTGCAGCAATCCTGCGAATATGGCGGCGGAGGCGGTTAGTATGCCGAGATTGGCGGCTTTTTTGAAGGCGATGCCGTCTGAAGCCTCTACGGGGGACAGAAAGAGCATCAGTCCGAAGGGGATGAGGAAATAGACATACCACAAAGGATATTCGAGCATACTGTGGCACATACTGACGGCAAGTGTGCAGATCAGGAAAAGCGATGCGGGGGTCAGGGGGCGTTTCAGCAGCCCGGCAATGCCCGTCAGCAGGGTTGCGGCAACCAGAAGCGTGCCGCTGATCCCCATCTCTGCAAGGAGTTGGAGAACGATGTTGTGGGAATGGGTGAACAAGTTGCTGAGGAGGTTGTCGTGTATGTTGTGCTGTTCGGCATTGATGAGGAAGGTTTGTTGGGCAAAACTGTTCCAGCCGTGCCCGAATATCGGGGCGGACTGGAAGGCGGCGAGGGCTTTGCGCCATTCGATTTGGCGCGGCAGGTCTGTGAAACCGCCGTTGGCGACGCGTTCGACGGCGGTTTCGTAGCGGATGCCGGTAAAGGTTTCCAGAATGGTGTTCATGGAAAATTGGAACAGCGCGGTAAGGAATACGGCTGCGGCTATGCCGAGTATCGTCCGCCTGTTGGATTTGTCCGAACGGAAATACCAGAAGGGAAGGATGAGGGCGATGGCGGCTATGTAGGTCAAGATGGTGCGCGAATTGACCAAACCTAAAACGGCGGTCTGCATAATCAGGCAGATTGCACCCAAGGCGGGCGGGATTTTTCGTTGTCCGTTGAGGTAGGCGGCGGCGAGTATGCCCCACATGAGGTAGTGTCCGAGGTTGTTGCGCTGTCCGATGTGTCCGATTACGCCTTGCCCGCTGTAAACAATGATGTTTTGAAACAGAGGGGTGTCTTCCCAGCCGGCAAACTGGATGACGACGATGCAGGATTGAAGCAGGGAGCCGATAAGCAGCGACCAGGCAAACAGGGTAACGATGCGTTCTTGTCCGTAGTGTGCGACCAAGCTCCGGCAGGCCCACGCGCTGACGGCGAGTAAGATGAAAATCCAAGAGACGATGTCGTTCATACCGGGGTAAATCAGGTTCATCAGGCGTGCCTGAAGATACCAAAACGCCGCCATTGCAAACAGAAGGAAGCTGATAGGTGGGATTTTGACATCAAACAGCTTTTTTCCTGCCGTGAGGAACAACAGGACAATCAGGCCGGCTGCGGCGGCGGCATCGTGGTAAAAGTCGGGCGACGGTTGCAGCCTGAGCGCAAAGGTAAAGGGGACGATGCCTATCCAAAGGAAGCAGGGCAGGATGTAAATCGGCAGTTTGGCGGCGGGGTGCGCGCCGGATACGGTCGTTTCAGCGGGCATTGTTTGTTTCCTTGTATTGTTTGACGAACGACAGGCAGGATATGAAGAAGATGATGCTGAATACTGCGGAAAGCGCGGCGCAAATCTGTTCTGCCGGATAAGCGTCGAACAGGCGCATAACGGCTTCGGCAAAATAAATCAGAACCAGCATGGAGCTGTATTGGTAGGTATAGATTTTCTTTTTCAAGATGCCTGAAAGCGGCAGACAGAGGGGGAGGGCTTTGAGCGCGAGCCACGAGCCGCCCGGGCGCAACGGTGCAATCCACAGTTCCCAGGAAAGGGATAGGATTATCAGTGCGATCAGGCTGAAAGAGGCAAGGAGGTAAGCGGTTTGTTTGTTCACGGCGGTCTTTACGGGTTAGGCTCGGATGAAGGGTGGGGTACGGTATCCCAAATCCTGCAACATCGAAACGGTTTCATAAACGGGCAGCCCCATAATGCCGCTGAAGCTGCCTTCGATAGATTGGATAAAGATGCTGCCTATGCCTTGTACGGCGTAGGCACCGGCTTTGTCCATCGGTTCGCCGCTTTGGACATAGGCGGAAATTTCTTCCGAACTCAGGGGCTTGAAAACGACGCGGTTGGTTTGGACGCGGTTTTCCGCATTGCCGCGATAATGAATGCAGACGGCAGTCAGGACGGTATGTTGTTTGCCGGACAATCGGTTTAAAAATTCGATTGCTTCGGCTTGGGAGTGGGGTTTGCCTAATATAATGCCGGCTGAAACGACGCAGGTGTCGGCGGTAATCAGGGGGAAATCGGGCATTGTGCCGTTGGTTTCGCAAAAGAGGGTCAGGGCGGTTCGGTTTTTTTCTTCTGCCATCCTTTGAACGTAACGGGCAGGGTCTTCGTTCTGTCTGACCGTTTCGTCGATGTTGGCAGGCAGCTTGACGACCTGATAGCCCAACTGTGTCAGGATTTCCATTCGGCGCGGGCTGTTTGAACCTAAATAGAGGGTATTCAAAGGTATTCCTTAATCTGTGGCGGTATGAGGCGGAGGTTCGGACGGCATAGTGTCAGGTTGTTGCAGGCGGCTGTATGTCGCCATCCTGTTCTGAACGTGGCGTGAAAAAGCGTCCGAACCAAATACCTGCTTCGTATAAGAGAATCAGCGGAATGGCAAGCAGGGTTTGTGAAATCACATCGGGCGGCGTGATGATGGCGGCAATGACAAACGCGCCGACAATCACATAGGGGCGGGCGCGTTTGAGCTGTTCGGTTGTTACCACACCAATTTTGGTTAACAGGATAACGACAATGGGGACTTCAAACGTTGTACCGAATGCGACAAACATCCCCAAGATGAAGGAGAGGTATTTGTCGATGTCTGTCGCCATATTGACACCGACAGGGGTAACGCTGGCAAGGAATTTGAAAATGACGGGGAAAACCAAAAAGTAGGCAAATGCCATGCCGATGAAAAACAGGCTGACGCTGGAGAGGACGAGCGGCGTAATCAGGCGTTTTTCGTTTTGGTAGAGTGCGGGGGCGACGAATGCCCAGATTTGGTAGAGCGTATGCGGCAGCGAAATTAAAAATGCCGCCATCAGGGTAACTTTGACCGGCACGAAAAATGGTGCGATGACATCGGTGGCAATCATGCTGGTGTCTTTGGGCAGGTTTGCCATCAGCGGGTCGGCGATAAAAGTATAGAGTTGTTGGGCAAACGGCATTAGGCCGAAAAAGCAGACTAAGATACCGACAACCGTCCACATCAGGCGGCGGCGCAGCTCGATGAGATGCTCGACAAGCGGTTGGACGGGTTGTTCGTTTTGTGTTTCGGACACCGGATTGCCCTCTTTATGATTTACGGACGCGCAATTTAGGTTTGGCGCGGGATTTAGGACGCAAATCGCGTTTGCGGCTTATTGCCTGTTTACGCAGCGAAGTGGTATGCGGAACAGGGGTTTCAACAGCGGTATCGATATAGCTGACTTCGACGGTCTGTACGACGGGTGCGGCGGCAGAAGCAGTCAGGTATTCCCGCCATGCACGGTCTTGGTCGGTTTCCGCGGGTTCGGCTGTACTGCCGGTTTGCCCGCTGTCCCCAAGGGTTTCGGCGGAAGCGTAGGAACGTTCGGACGGCATAACGTCGGAAATGCCGTCTAATAGGGTGTTTGCCGCATCGGGAAAGGGATTGCCGTTTTCATCGACACCGAAATCAGCAGGCGTGCGCTGTTCGGGCAGTTTTTCCCAAGGCTTCAGACCGTCGGAAATGTCGTGCAGATTACCCTCCATATCCGTACCGGTTTCTTTGAGGCTGTCTCGAACCTGAGCAGCGGCAGCTTCAAATTCCTGCTTTGCCTTCCTTAGTTCTTCCAGTTCGATTTGCGTGTCAAATTCCTGTTTGACGCTGCCGACAAAGCGTTGCAGCCTGCCGATGAGCCGTCCGGCGGTGCGGGCGGCCTCGGGCAGGCGTTCGGGGCCGAGGACAATCAGGGCGATAATGCCGACAAAAACCAGCTCGCCCAAACCGAAATCAAACATAAATTACGCTTTGTCTTCGTCTTTTTTGTGTTCGATTACATCGTCTTTTTGGGCTTCTTTGCCGTCTGTACCTTCGTTCAGCCCCTGTTTGAAGTCATGAACCGCACCGCCGAGGTCTTTGCCGACGTTGCGCAGTTTTTTGGTGCCGAATATCAAAACGACGATAATCAGTACGATAATCCAGTGCGTCAGAGAAAAACTGCCCATGATGTATCCTTAAGTAAGTATTAGGGGTTGATTGTGAAATAACGGTTTATACGGGTGTGCCCATGATGTGTATATGCAGGTGGAAGACCTCTTGTCCGCCGCCTTTTCCGGTGTTGATCAGGGTTTTGAAGCCGTCTGCCAGTCCTGCCGCTTTGGCGATTTCGGGAACTTTCAGCATCATTTTTCCCAAAAGGGGCTGATGTTCGGGCGCGGCGTGTGCCAACGAATCGAAATGGACTTTGGGAATCAGCAGCAGATGAACCGGAGCAGCGGGGTTGATGTCTTTGAAACAAACCATTTCGCCGTCTTCATAGACGGTTTGCGCCGGAATGTCTTTGGCGGCGATTTTGCAGAAAATACAGTTGTCCATAACGGCTCCGATGCCGTCTGAACAGCGGTCAGACGGATTGAATGTGGGAAAGTGCGGATTTTAATATAAATTCAAGATTCTGTGCGAGCGGCTTTTTCGGCCAAGCCCGACAAACCTTGGCGGCGCGCAAGTTCGTCCAATACGTCTTCCGCCTTCAGGTCGTGGTGTGTCAGAAGAATCATGGTGTGAAACCATAAGTCGGCAACTTCGTAAACCAGGTGGGACGGGTTTTTGTCTTTGGATGCCATCAACACTTCGCCCGCCTCTTCAATCACTTTTTTTAGGATTTTGTCTTCGCCCTTATGCAAGAGCTGTGCGACGTAAGATTCGGACGGATTGGCAGATTTTCGCTGGGTGATGGTTTGTTGGATGGCGGATAGTACGGAATCTCCCATGATTTTCCTTCTGTTTGTTTCTGTTTGTTCGGAATGATAGGCTAAACGGCTGCTCTCGGGCAATACGCCTGTTGCGCTTCGTTGGAAAATGCCGTCTGAGCGTTTCAGACGGCATTTGTGCTGTTGCAAATGTAATTTGCTTACAGGTTTGGACTCACAATAATTTTAACGGCGGATTCGTTGTTGTGGATCAGACGCTCGAAGCCTTCGGAAACCAGTTCGTCCAGCTTGATGCGCTGGGTGATGAAGGGTTCGAGGTTGATTTTGCCTTCTTCGACCAGTTTGATGGTTTCGGCGTGGTCGTTACAGTAGGCAATCGTGCCGCGCACATCCAGCTCTTTCATCACGACGCTGTGGACGTTGACGGTTGCAGGGTGGCTCCAGATGGATACGATAACCAAATTGGCGGCAGGTTTGCAGGCTTCGACCAAAGTATCCAACACTTTGTTCACGCTGGTACATTCGAATGCCACGTCCACGCCTTCGCCGTTGGTCAGTTTTTTCACCTCTTCGACAACATCGACTTCGGACGGGTCGAGGATGTAGTCGGCAACGCCGGATTCGCGCGCTTTGTCTTTGCGTGCTTTACTCAACTCGGTGATGATGACTTTGATGCCTTTGGCTTTCAACACGGCAGCCAACAGCAAACCGATCGGACCTGCGCCGCCGACCAATGCGACGTCGCCTGCTTTCGCGCCGCTGCGTACATAGGCGTGGTGTCCGACAGACAGCGGTTCGATCAAAGCGGCTTGATCCAACGGGATTTTGTCGGAAATCGGATGCACCCAACGACGTTTGACGGCGATTTTTTCGGACAGACCGCCGCCGCAGCCGCCCAAGCCGATAAAGTTCATATCTTTGGAGAGGTGGTAGTTGCTGCCTTCTCCGGTCGGTACGTCATCGTGGATGATGTAGGGTTCGACCACGACGTGTTGGCCGACTTTGATGTCGTCCACGCCTTCGCCGACGGCATAGACCACGCCGGAGAACTCGTGTCCCATCGTTACGGGTGCGGACTCGCCGGAAATCGGGTGCGGATGACCGCAAGGCGGAATGAAAATCGGGCCTTCCATGAATTCGTGCAGGTCAGTACCGCAGATGCCGCACCAGGCGACATTGATGCCGACAGTGCCGGGGGCGACGGTCGGTTCGGGGATGTCTTCGATGCGGATGTCGCCTTTATCGTAAAAACGTGCTGCTTTCATTGTAACGCTCCTTGTTTTCAAGTAGGAATACCGTCTGAATCTGGCAGGCGGCGGTTGAAATGGGAATGGCGTGAAGAAGCCTGACCGTTTCCAGTTGAATCTGTTTAGATATTTTACTACAAGAGATGTGTTTAAGCACGCGGAAGGCTTTCTGTTTGCGTCAGGTCAAATAATGATGTCGTCTGAAAACCGAATCGGCTTCAGACGGCATTTATAGTGGATTAACAAAAACCAGTACGGCGTTGCCTCGCCTTAGCTCAAAGAGAACGATTCTCTAAGGTGCTGAAGCACCAAGTGAATCGGTTCCGTACTATTTGTACTGTCTGCGGCTTCGTCGCCTTGTCCTGATTTTTGTTAATCCACTATATGTCGTAACGGTCGGATTGGGTAGGTTGGCGCACCTGTCCGGTTTTCGGTTTGGCAAACCGTTTTTTTGTTGGGTCCAGTGTTTTCTGATAGGCGGTTGCGGCATCGGATTTGCCCAGCCCTGCCAGCACGCGGATATGCTCGGCAGCAGATTGTGCCAGAGGTTCAAGGGTGTAGCCGCCTTCGAGTACGGATACGATTTTGCCGGGGCAGCCCGATGCCGTCTGAATGATTTTGTGTGTCAGCCAGGCAAAATCCGCCTCGTGCAGGTTGAGCCTGCCCGATTCGTCTAGACGGTGTGCGTCGAATCCTGCCGACAGCAGCACCAGTTCGGGTTTGAATGCGGCAAGTCGGGGCAGCCACTGCCTGCGGACGGCTTCGCGGAATGTGCGGCTGCCCGTTCCCGGCGGCAAGGGCAGGTGCACCATATTGCCGCCGTCGGGCATATCGTTGTTTTCGGGGAAGGGGAAAAGGTCGGTTTCAAACAGGTTGAAAAACAGGATGCGCGGATCGTCTTTGAATATTTCTGCCGTACCGTCGCCGTAGTGGACATCGAAATCGATGACGGCAATGCGTTTCAGGCGGTATTCGGCAATGGCATGCATGACGCCGGCGGCAACGTTGTTCAGCAGGCAGAATCCGCCGGCTTTGCCGCTGCCCGCATGGTGTCCGGGCGGGCGGGCGGCGCAAAAGGCATGCCATGCTTTGCGGTTCATGACCATGTCGACTGCCTGAACTGCCGAACCGGCGGCAAAGCGTGCGGCAGACAGCGAGCCTGTGCTGATTGCAGTGTCGTCATTCAGGCGGAAAATCTTGCCTTTTTGGGGCTGGCAAGATTCCAAACGGTTCAGATATTTGCTCGAGTGGACAAGTGCGAGGCGCGTATCGCTGATTTCTTCCGCCTCTATGGTTTGGAGGTGCTGCCAAATACCGGCGCGGCGCAATGCCTGCTCGATGCAGAGGATGCGGTCGGGCGAATCGGGATGGTTTGCGCCGGGTTCGTGCCCGGCACAGGCGGGATGCGAAATCCATGCGGTGCGGGCGTTTTTGCCCAAAAAAAGGCGCAACAGTGCATAGAATTTCAAGATTAGGCGGGTCAAGGACATGGGTTTGTGGACGGGCAGGCTGCGGTATACGGTCGGTACGGACGGCAAACCCGATATATTGTTTACGGTCTTATGTTATTATATACCCCTCTCGATTTTCAACCATATTAGAAAGAACGGATAAATTATGAATCAAGCTGTTGCACAATTTGCTCCTTTAGTGTTGATTATGGTGGTGTTCTACTTCCTGATCATGCGTCCGCAGCAAAAGAAATTCAAAGCGCATCAGGCAATGCTTGCCGCCTTGAAAGTCGGCGACAAAGTGGTCTTGGCGGCAGGTTTCAAGGGTAAGGTAACCAGAGTCGGCGAACAGTTTTTTACCGTGGATATCGGACAGGGTACAAAAATCGAGGTCGAAGTGGAACGCAATGCGATTTCTGCAAAAGTCGATTGATTTGTGCCGACAAGCCGCATCGGAAAAGCCCGAATGCGGCACTTTGTTTTGAATTCCAACCGAAGGCTTGACCATGTTCCGACACGCAGGGCGGCATATTCAAGATGCCGCCTTCCGGTCTTGCCTGGCTGGGAAGGGTTTTTGCCTCTTCTGAAATAGCCCGATTCCGACACCACCGAAAGGGTGGGGTTCCAACCATTAAGGAACAATGATGAACCGTTATCCTTTATGGAAATATCTGCTGATTGTGTTCACGATTGCGGTTGCCGCAGTGTATTCGCTGCCCAACCTATTCGGCGAAACACCCGCCGTGCAGGTATCGACCAACCGACAAGCCATCATCATCAACGAACAGACTCAATTCAAAGTGGATGCCGCGCTGCAAAACGCGGGTATTCAGACCGACGGGATGTTTGTTGTGGACAATTCACTGAAAGTGCGTTTCAAAGACACCGAAACGCAGCTTAAAGCGCGCGACGTCATCGAAAACACTTTGGGCGAAGGGTATATTACCGCGCTCAACCTGTTGGCGGACAGCCCCGAATGGATGGCGAAAATCAAAGCCAATCCGATGTTTTTGGGTTTGGACTTGCGCGGCGGCGTGCATTTCACCATGCAGGTCGATATGAAAGCGGCGATGCAGAAAACGTTTGAACGTTATTCGGGCGACATCCGCCGCGAACTGCGCCGCGAAAAAATCCGCAGCGGCACGGTGCGTCAGGCTGGAAACAGCCTGACCGTCCCTTTGCAGGATGCAGGTGATGTGCAAAAGGCTCTGCCGCAGTTGCGCAAGCTGTTTCCTGAAGCAACGCTGAATTCAGACGGCAGCAATATCGTCTTGACGCTTTCGGAAGAGGCGGTCAATAAAGTGCGTTCCGATGCGGTCAAACAGAACATCACTACCCTGCACAACCGTGTGAACGAGTTGGGCGTGGCCGAACCCGTCATCCAGCAGTCCGGTGCCGACCGTATCGTCGTGCAGCTTCCGGGCGTTCAGGATACTGCCAAGGCAAAAGACATCATCGGCCGTACCGCGACTTTGGAATTGCGTATGGTGGAGGACGATCCTGCCAAGTTGCGCGAGGCATTGGAAGGCAACGTGCCGAGCGGTTATGAGCTGCTTTCAAGCGGCGGAGATCGTCCCGAAACTCTGCTAATCAGCAAACAGGTCGAGCTGACGGGCGACAACATCAACGATGCGCAACCGAGTTTCGACCAAATGGGCGCACCTGCCGTCAGTCTGAGCTTGGACAGCGCGGGTGGCAGCATTTTTGGCGAACTGACTGCCGCAAATGTCGGCAAACGCATGGCGATGGTTTTGATCGACCAAGGAAAATCCGAGGTTGTAACCGCGCCGGTTATCCGTACTGCCATTACCGGCGGACGCGTGGAAATTTCCGGAAGCATGACGACAGCCGAAGCCAATGATACGTCTTTGCTGTTGCGTGCCGGTTCTCTTGCCGCGCCGATGCAGATTGTCGAAGAACGTACCATCGGTCCGTCTTTGGGTAAGGAGAACATCGAAAAAGGCTTCCATTCGACTTTATGGGGTTTTGCCATCGTTGCTGCATTCATGGTGGTTTACTATCGTCTGATGGGTTTCTTTTCTACCATTGCATTGAGTGCCAACATACTGTTCCTAATCGGTATTTTGTCTGCCATGCAGGCAACGTTGACGTTACCGGGTATGGCCGCGCTGGCGTTGACTTTGGGTATGGCAATCGACTCCAACGTCTTGATTAACGAACGTATCCGCGAAGAATTGCGTGCCGGCGTGCCGCCGCAGCAGGCAATCAATCTCGGTTTCCAACACGCATGGGCGACCATTGTCGATTCCAACCTGACTTCGCTGATTGCCGGTATCGCGCTTTTGGTATTCGGTTCCGGCCCGGTACGCGGTTTTGCGGTCGTACACTGTTTGGGTATTCTGACTTCGATGTATTCGTCCGTCGTCGTATTCCGTGCGTTGGTCAATCTGTGGTACGGACGCAGACGCAAATTGCAGAATATTTCCATTGGTTCGGTGTGGAAGCCGAAAGCCGAAATGGCAGGAGGCAAGGAGTAAGCTATGGAACTCTTTAAAATCAAACGCGATATTCCGTTTATGAGCTACGGCAAACTGACGACCTTTATTTCGTTGGTTACCTTTATTGCCGCCGTATTCTTTTTGGTTACCAGAGGTCTGAATTTCTCTGTCGAATTTACCGGCGGTACGGTAATGGAAGTCCAATATCAGCAGGGTGCGGATGTCAATAAGATGCGCGAACGCCTCGATACGCTGAAAATAGGTGATGTACAGGTTCAGGCATTGGGTACGAACAAACACATCATGATCCGCCTGCCGAACAAAGAAGGTGTTACTTCCGCACAGTTGTCCAATCAGGTTATGGATTTGCTGAAAAAAGACAGTCCCGACGTTACCTTGCGCCAAGTCGAATTTATCGGCCCGCAAGTCGGTGAGGAATTGGTAAGTAATGGATTGATGGCTTTAGGTTTTGTCGTTATCGGCATCATTATTTACCTGTCGATGCGTTTTGAATGGCGTTTTGCCGTATCTGCCATTATCGCCAATATGCACGACATCGTGATTATTCTCGGCTGCTTTGCCTTCTTCCAATGGGAATTTTCGCTGACCGTCTTGGCGGGTATCCTTGCCGTATTGGGCTATTCTGTGAACGAATCCGTCGTCGTCTTCGACCGTATCCGTGAAAACTTCCGCAAGCCGGCGATGCGCGGACATGCCGTGCCGGAAGTCATCGACAACGCGATTACCGCAACGATGAGCCGCACCATCATTACCCACGGTTCGACCGAGGCGATGGTCGTATCCATGCTGGTGTTCGGCGGTGCGGCCTTGCACGGCTTTTCTATGGCGTTGACCATTGGCATCGTGTTCGGCATTTATTCTTCCGTATTGGTTGCCAGCCCGCTTCTGCTAATGTTCGGTTTGAGCCGCGACAATATCGGTAAAGAACCGAAGAAGAAAGAAGAAATCGTGGTTTGAAGCGCATATGCCGTCTGAACATTGCCGTCTCAAGCAGACAATGCTTCAGACGGCATTTTTAACGGTTACTTCCACGGTCTTAAAATATTGTGCAGAAATGCGGGAATTGTGTCATAATGCCACGTTGTCCTATCTTGGGCATAGGGAGTTTGCCGTTGTCTTCAGGCTTGGCAAACTTGTCTGAATCCCTATGGGGATTCTTATATTTTTGGAGTTTTCATTATGGCACTGACCGTAGAACAAAAAGCACAAATCGTTAAAGATTTCCAACGCAAAGAAGGCGACACCGGCTCTTCCGAAGTACAAGTCGCTCTGTTGACTTTCCGCATCAACGACCTGACCCCCCACTTCAAAGCCAACCCCAAAGACCACCACAGCCGTCGCGGCCTGTTGAAAATGGTCAGCCAACGCCGCCGCCTGCTGGCCTACTTGCGCCGTACCCAGCCCGATACGTATCGCGCGTTGATTACCCGCTTGGGTCTGCGTAAATAATTACGCTTTCCGACACCGCCCAGAAAAATGGGCGGTGTTTTCTTTTCTGTTGCTTTCCGACAAGCTCAAATCCATATTTATAGTGGATTAAATTTAAATCAGGACAAGGCGACGAAGCCGCAGACAGTACAAATAGTACGGCAAGGCAAGGCAACGCTGTACTGGTTTAAATTTAATCCACTATATTGCCCGAAAACCGCATAAACTAATATAATATAAAGTTCTTTGGAATCTTGTTCCATTTCATGCTGCCCGTGCGCTTTACAAGAGTTTCAGACGGCATCAAACGTTTAACTCCCGCCAGCAATCAAACAGCTTTTTATCACCCATTCGAACATCCGTTTTGCCGGTACTCGTCTTTTTATTGGAGTATTGCCATTATGACCGCAACCACTGCGTCTTCAGCCAAACCTTATCTCAAAATCCAAGGTTTGGTGAAAAAGTTTGGTGACAATTACGCTGTCGATAACATCGACTTGGACATTTATCAACACGAAATCTTCGCCCTTTTGGGCAGTTCCGGCAGCGGAAAATCTACACTGCTGCGTATGCTGGCGGGTATGGAAAGTCCCAATCAGGGAAAAATTATCCTTGATGGTCAGGATATTACCAAACTTGCACCCTATGATCGCCCCATCAATATGATGTTCCAAAGTTACGCGCTTTTTCCGCATATGACCGTAGAACAAAACATTGCCTTCGGTCTGAAACAGGACAAAATGCCTAAAGGCGAAATCGCCGCGCGCGTCGAAGAAATGCTCCGCCTGGTTCAGATGACCAAATTTGCTAAACGCAAACCGCACCAATTGTCCGGCGGTCAGCAGCAGCGCATTGCTTTGGCACGCAGTCTGGCAAAACGTCCGAAAATTCTACTGCTGGATGAGCCCCTCGGTGCATTGGACAAAAAACTGCGCCAACAAACCCAGCTTGAGTTGGTCAATACGCTGGAACAAGTCGGCGTAACCTGTATTATGGTTACGCACGACCAAGAAGAGGCGATGACGATGGCGACCCGCATCGCCATTATGTCTGACGGTCAGTTGCAGCAAGTCGGCACACCCAGCGACGTGTACGACTATCCCAACAGCCGCTTCACTGCCGAGTTTATCGGCGAAACCAACATCTTTGACGGTGTGGTGATTGAAGATCATGCCGACTATGCCGTTATCGAATGCGAAGGTTTGGAAAACCACGTCCGCATCGATCACGGTTTGGGTGGTCCGAGCGAGCAGGACCTTTGGGTTAGTATTCGACCAGAGGATATTGATTTATATAAAGAAAAACCCGAATATTTGGGCGACTACAACTGGGCGAAAGGCACGGTAAAAGAAATCGCCTATTTGGGCAGCTTCGCCATTTACCATATCAAGCTCGGCAACGGGCGCGTCGTCAAAAGCCAAGTCCCCGCCCCTTACTGGTATGTGCGCAACATTACACCGCCGACTTGGGACGAAACCGTCTATATCAGCTGGCCGGAAAACCAACCGACTCCGTTGTTCCGTTGATTTAAGGGGAATGCAATGAACCTTAATAAACTGAAAAACAAACTGTTCCGCCGTCCGGGGCAGCGTGCGGTGATTGCCGTACCGTATATTTGGCTTTTGGTGCTGTTTCTGATTCCGTTCGCCATCGTGCTGAAAATCAGCTTTGCCGAACAAGAAATCGCCATTCCGCCGTTTACGCCGCTGACCAGCATCGACGAAGATTTAGGTCGTCTGAATATCGCCATCAGTTATCAAAACTATGCCGATATTTTCCAAAATTTTTGGCATACCCTTAACCCGTTCGGCGACAGTGAAAACAGCAATATCTATCTGATGACCTACTGGTCTTCAATCAAAACCGCATTGATGACGACAGTGATTTGCCTGTTGGTCGGTTATCCGACCGCCTATGCGATTTCTCGTGCCAATCCTTCTGTCCGCAATGGTTTGCTGCTTGCCATTATGCTGCCCTTTTGGACATCGTTCCTGTTGCGCGTCTATGCGTGGATGGGTCTGCTCGGGCATAACGGTATTGTAAACAACCTGTTGATTAAAATGGGTATTATCAGCGAGCCTTTGGATTTGTTCTACAATGCCTTTTCGCTCAATTTGGTGATGGTTTACGCCTATCTGCCGTTTATGATTCTGCCGCTATACACGCAACTGGTGAAACTCGACAACCGCCTGCTTGAAGCGGCTTCCGATTTGGGCGCGGGGCCGGTCAAATCGTTCTTGACGATTACCCTGCCTTTGTCGAAAACCGGCATTATTGCAGGCTCCATGCTGGTTTTCGTCCCTGCTGTCGGCGAGTTCGTCATTCCCGAGCTGGTCGGCGGTTCGGAAAACCTGATGATTGGTAAAGTCTTGTGGCAGGCGTTCTTCGATCAAAACAACTGGCCGCTGGCTTCCGCCGTCGCCGTCGTGATGGTCGCGCTGCTGGTCGTGCCGATTGCCCTGTTTCAGCATTATGAAAACCGCGAATTGGAAGAAGGAGCCAAATAATGCAGAAATCCAAATTATCTTGGTTCTTGAAACTGATGTTGGCACTGTCGCTGGCGTTTCTGTATATCCCGCTGGTTGTTTTGGTCATCTATTCGTTTAACGAATCCAAGCTGGTAACCGTTTGGGGCGGCTTTTCGACCAAGTGGTACGGCGCATTGCTGGAAAACGACACCATCTTGGAAGCCGCTTGGCTGTCGCTGCGGATTGCCGTTGTGTCTTCGCTTGCTGCCGTCGTTTTGGGCACGCTGGCAGGCTATGCGATGGCGCGGATTAAACGTTTTCGCGGCAGTACCTTGTTCGCCGGTATGATTTCCGCACCTATGGTGATGCCCGACGTGATTACCGGTCTGTCTATGCTGCTGCTGATTATTCAGGTACAGATATTTTTGCAGGGCAGCGAATGGTTACAACATCTCTACTTCGATCGTGGCTTTTTCACTATTTTCTTAGGACATACGACGCTGTGCATGGCATACATTACCGTTGTTATCCGTTCGCGTCTAGTTGAGCTTGACCAATCGCTCGAAGAAGCCGCAATGGATTTGGGCGCGCGTCCGCTGAAAATCTTTTTTGTCATCACTTTGCCTTTGATTGCCCCTGCCATCGTTTCAGGCTTTCTGCTCGGCATTACCCTGTCTTTGGATGATTTGGTGATTACCTCATTCCTCTCCGGCCCCGGTTCATCCACATTGCCGCAGGTGATTTTCTCCAAAATCAAGCTGGGTCTTGATCCGCAGATGAACGTTTTGGCAACCATCCTGATCGGCATCATCGGAACATTGGTCATCATCGTCAATTATTGGATGATGAGGCAGGCAACCAAGCGTGACCGAGAAGCGGCAGAAGCCTACCGCCAAGAAAAATTGGCTGCCGAGAAAGCAAATTAATTAATAAGGCAGGCTGACCGCATGACTGGGTCAGCCTGTTTTCTTCAACCGATTTTCTGTTTGGACGATATGGCTCGACAGCCTGTATCATTCCGTCCGAAAATATACCCGATAAAGCAAACACAATGATTCGCCCTGATTTTCAAGAATATCTGCCTTCTTATTATTTCAGTTCGGTTAATCCTCATACTGTTTATCCGAAACTTCAATGCCGTCTGAAAACCGATACCTGTATCATCGGCGGCGGATTGAGTGGTTTGTGCACTGCATTGCCCTTGGCGGAGCAGGGACATGAAACGGTTGTGTTGGAAGCCGCGCGTATCGGTTTCGGCGCGTCGGGACGGAGTGGCGGGCAGGTTATCAGCGATTACGCCTGCGGTATGGAGGAAATTGAAAAACAGGTCGGTTTGGAGCAAGCGCAATGGTTTTGGCAACAGTCTTTGCAGGCGGTCGAACTGGTGGACGAACGCGTCCGCAAACATGCCATTGATTGCGATTGGCAGCGCGGTTATGCCACGGTTGCCATCCGTTCGCAGCATTGGGAAGAATTGCAACAATGGCATGAGCACGCCCAAAAATATTACGGTGCAACTCATTATCAACTCTGGGATAACACTGAACTGAAGCAGCAGCTTGACAGCGATATGTACCAAGGCGCACAGTTCGATCCCTTGTCCGGGCATCTCCATCCGCTCAATTACACGTTGGGCATCGCCCGCGCCGCTGCCGAAGCTGGTACGAAGATTTTTGAGCATTCTCCCATGATACGCATTGAACCTTATCAAAACGGTTGGCTGGTTTACACCCCCGAAGGCAGCGTCGAATGCAAAAATCTGGTGTACGCCGTCAATACTTATGCCGGTTTGAATCCGATATTCAAGCCTTTGGAGCGCAAGGCGATTGCTGTCAGCACCTTTATTATTGCCACAGAACCCTTGGGCGCGCGTGCAAAAGGGCTTATCCGCAACAATATGGCAGTATGCGACAACCGTCATATTTTGGATTATTACCGCCTCAGCGCGGACGGCAGACTGCTTTTCGGCGGTAAGGATAACGAGTTTATCGACAATCCCGCGCGTATGACCGAGCTTGTCCGCCAAGATATGCTTAAAGTTTTTCCGCAGCTTGCCGATGTCAAAATCGAATATTCGTGGGGCGGGGAGTGCGACATTACCGCCAACCTTGTCCCGCATTTCGGACGTTTAGCCCCGAATGTTTTTTATACGCAAGGTTATTCCGGACACGGGATGGCGATAACAGGCATTGCAGGTCTGGCGGTTGCCGAAGCAATTTTAGGGGACGAATGCCGTCTGAAGCCGTTTGAGCGGTTGCGCCAGCCGAATATTATCCTGCAACCGTTTTTGCGCAAACTCGGTTCTTTCCTCGGCTCGAAATATTATCAGTGGAAAGACAGCCGTTAAGCGTCGCAGGCAGTATAGTGGATTAACAAAAACCAGTACGGCGTTGCCTCGCCTTAGCTCAAAGAAAACGATTCTCTAAGGTGCTGAAGCACCAAGTGAATCGGTTCCGTACTATTTGTACTGTCTGCGGCTTCGTCGCCTTGTCCTGATTTTTGTTAATCCACTATATGTTTATCCATCGGCGGCAAACGTGAAAAATGCCGTCTGAAACCCGATTTTCAGGCTTCAGACGGCATAACCGCCCTTATTCCACGCGTTCGCCGTGGATATTCAGATCCAAACCTTCGCGTTCGACATCCTTGCCGACGCGCAGGCCGCCGCAGATTTTCCCCACGACCTTCAAAATCGCCCAACTCATCAGCCCGCTGTATGCCGCCATAACGAACCCGTCTTTTACCTGTATCCACAACTGCTGCCAAACTGCCGCATCCCCGCCGAAAATGCGGTTGTCGAAAAAGATGCCGGTCAATATTCCGCCCACCAGCCCGCCGAATCCGTGTATGCCGAAAGCGTCCAAAGAATCATCGTAACGCAATTTGTGTTTGACGACGGTGACGGACACAAAGCACGCGGCGGCAGTCAATATACCGATGGCGGCCGCGCCCGACGGGCCGGTAAAGCCGGCGGCAGGGGTGATGCCGACCAGACCGGAAACCGCGCCGGAAGCCAGCCCCAAAGCGGAAGGTTTGTGTCCCGCTATTTTTTCGCAGGCAAGCCAGCCTGCCGCGCCGAATACGGCCGACACCTGCGTTACCGCCATCGCCATACCCGCCGCCGCGTCTGCCGCAAGCGCCGATCCGGCGTTAAAGCCGAACCAGCCGAACCACAACATTGCCGCGCCGATCAGTGTCATCGCCATATTGTGCGGAGGCATCGCCTCGCGCCCGTAGCCTATGCGCCTGCCCAAAACCAAGGCGGCGACGAGTCCCGCGATACCGGCATTGATGTGCACCACCGTACCGCCGGCATAATCCAATACGCCGCCTTTGCTCATAAAGCCGCCGCCCCACACCCAATGCGCTCCCGGCACATAAACCAATAAAAACCATATGCCCGAAAACAGCATCATTGCCGAATATTTCATCCGTTCGGCAAACGCGCCGGTAATAATGGCGGTCGAAATAATGGCAAACGTCATCTGAAAAAACATAAATACCGGTTCGGGAACAGTCGGCGCATTGGGCGACACGGTCAGCATCTGTGCGGCAGCGTCTATCTGCATCCCGCTTAAAAATACGCGCCCCAAACCGCCGATAAAGGCATTTCCCGGCGTGAACGCTAAAGAATAGCCGACGGCGACCCAAAGGATGCCCACCAATGTCGCGATGGAAAAGCTGTGCATCATCGTCGAGAGCAGGTTTTTTTTCCGCACCATCCCGCCGTAGAATAAAGCCAGCCCGGGAAGCGTCATCAACAGTACCAAGGCAGCCGCAGTCATCACCCAGGCGGTATCGCCCGAATTGACGGCGGAATAAGGCTTCCACCAGTTTAAAGGTTCTGCCGATAGGGATGCCGGCAGCAAAGATGCCGCCCATATGTGTTTTTTCATTTTGATTAAAGTTTCCTTAATGGTTGAGCCCGTCTTTCGGAAAGGCGGGGTCGGGGCTTGTCCGGGAGGGACGCAAGCCCTGCCGGACCGGGGCGGCGCGGGGATTTTGCCGATGTGCCGCCCTGTGCGTGAAACAAATCCCTTGTTTGAATATGGAAATATCGCATCCAATCCCTTGCACCCGTTGTCCGGCGGGAGGATTTATCCTTAGGCGGCGCATATGTGGGCGTATGGATTGTCAACAATTTACTGTAGGAAAATATACAGAGGTTTGGGCGATAAGGCAAAATATTGTTGACAATATTTTTATTTTATAAAATTAATTTATTGATTAATATATTAAAAATTTTTAATTGGAAATATAGTGGATTAACAAAAATCAGGACAAGGCGACGAAGCCGCAGACAGTACAAATAGTACGGAACCGATTCACTTGGTGCTTCAGCACCTTAGAGAATCGTTCTCTTTGAGCTAAGGCGAGACAACGCTGTACTGGTTTTTGTTAATCCGCTATATTCCGCCATCTCTAAGATTTACAGCGATACACGGGTAATTTAAGGAATGCCCGAACCGTCATTCCCGCAACTTTTCGTCATTCCCACGAAAGTGGGAATCTAGAAATAAAAAGCAGCAGGAATTTATCGGAAATAACTGAAACCGAACAGACTAGATTCCCACCTGCGTGGGAATGACAATTCGAGACCTTTGCAATAACATAGGTTACTAAAATTTTATGCTCAATCTCATTTTCAAAATGCAAAACTTTTCTGATTTTTCCTACTTTTTGCTCAATATTAGGAAGGTTTTAGGCAATTGAAAATTTTTTGGCGCATTTTTATGCGTCAAATTTCGTTAACAGACTATTTTTGCAAAGGTCTCAATTCATAAGTTTCCCGAAATTCCAACATAACCGAAACCTGACAATAACCGTAGCAACTGAACCGTCATTCCCGCGAACGCGGGAATCTAGACCTTAGAACAACAGCAATATTCAAAGATTATCTGAAAGTCCGAGATTCTAGATTCCCGCTTTCGCGGGAATGACGAAAAGTGGCGGGAATGACGAAAAGAGACCTTTGCAAAATTCCTTTCCCTCCCGACAGCCGAAACCCAAACACAGGTTTTCGGCTGTTTTCGCCCCAAATACCGCCTAATTTTACCCAAATACCCCCTGAATCCTCCCCGGATACCCGATAATCAGGCATCCGAGCCGCCTTTTAGGCGGCAGCAGGCGCACTTAGCCTGTTGGCGGCTTTCAACAGGTTCAAACACATCGCCTTCAGGTGGCTTTGCGCACTCACTTTAATCAGTCCGAAATAGGCTGCCCGAACATAGCGGAACTTACGGTGCAGCGTACCGAAGCTTTGTTCGACCACATAACGGGTCTTCGACAAATATCGGTTGCGTTTGGTTTGCGTTTCCGCCAGCGGACGGTTGCGGCAGGCTTTGCGCATAATGCCGTCTAACAACTGACGCTTTTCCAGATGTTGCCGGTTTTCCGCACTGTCATAGCCTTTGTCGGCATAGACGGTCGTACCTTTGGGCAGTCCTTCCAACAACGGCGACAGGTGTTTGCACTCATGGGCATTGGCGGAGGTATAGTGGATTAACAAAAATCAGGACAAGGCGACGAAGCCGCAGACAGTACAAACAGTACGGAACCGATTCACTTGGTGCTTCAGCACCTTAGAGAATCGTTCTCTTTGAGCTAAGGCGAGGCAACGCTGTACTGGTTTTTGTTAATCCACTATAAAAATTTATGGGGCTGTCCTAGATAACTAGGATAAACTCGATTTTACTAATTGTTTTAAAATGGAAATTTGAACTTTTATCTCACTGTTGTTAAAACGCCGTTCGTACCCCTTTAAATACAGCTCAAAATGCGCTTTGGGAATGCCGTTAAACTTGCGTAAATGACGTTTTGCCCGGTTCCAAAAGTTCTCAATTCCATTAATATGGTTTTGTCGTTCAGCAAAATAACTTTCATCTGCTTCTACTTCGCCATCAAACATTTCCAAATGTGGACTGTTTTGATAAATAAGTAATCGTAAACGATGAAAATAATAGGCTGCGGTACTTTTATTAACGCCTACTAACTCTGCTGCTGTTCTTGCAGTTACACCTGCGACAAATAGCTCAATGAGTTTATTTTGTTTATACCGGCTTAGACGACTTTTTCTCATAAAGGCAACTCTAACTTAATTTGAATTTCCCTAGTTATCTAGGACAGCCCCAAATTTATACAAAAATGAGCGCGGTTCGGCGCAACCTTGAATCAAGTTCCCGCATCGGTTTTCATTGCCGGTACGGATGCGTTCAAGCCGGTTTTGCAAAGGCCGCGCTTTCGGCAAGCGGACACGGACACTGCCGGCGGTTGCGCCGTTAACGGGGGGAGGGAGGAGCTGCGCCGGCCGTGTGAATGAAAGTGCCGTCTGAAACCCGATTTTCAGGCTTCAGACGGCATTTCGCATTAATGCGGGTGGCGCGTTTATTTGCCGCGCATCAGTTCAAAGAAATCATCATTGTTTTTAGAGGCTTTGATTTTCCCGATTAAAAATTCGGCTGCCTCGATTTCGTCCATCGGGTGCAGGAACTTGCGTAAGAGCCACATACGTTGCAACTGGTCGTTCGGCACAAGCAGCTCTTCGCGGCGCGTGCCGGATTTGTTGATGTTGATGGCGGGGAAGAGGCGTTTTTCCGCCATACGGCGGTCAAGGTGCAATTCCATATTGCCGGTGCCTTTGAATTCTTCGTAAATCACATCGTCCATACGGCTGCCGGTTTCAACCAATGCGGTGGCGATGATGGTCAGCGAACCGCCTTCTTCCACGTTGCGCGCCGCGCCGAAGAAACGTTTGGGGCGGTGCAGTGCGTTGGCATCGACACCGCCGGTTAGGATTTTGCCCGAGGTAGGCACGACGGTATTGTAGGCGCGGGCAAGGCGGGTAATCGAATCCAGCAGGATGACCACGTCTTTTTTGTGTTCTACCATACGCTTGGCTTTTTCAAGCACCATTTCGGCAACTTGGACGTGGCGTTGCGCCGGTTCGTCAAAGGTGGAGGAAACCACTTCGCCGCGGACGGAACGGCTCATTTCGGTTACTTCTTCGGGACGCTCGTCAATCAAGAGGACGATGAGTTCGACTTCGGGATAGTTTGAGGTAACGGCGTGGGCAATGTTTTGCAGCATCACGGTTTTACCGCTTTTGGGCGGGGCAACCAAGAGGGCGCGCTGACCTTTGCCGATAGGGGAAATCAGGTCGATGGCACGTCCGGTCAGGTTTTCTTCGGACTTTAAGTCGCGTTCCAGCTTCAACTGTTCGGTCGGAAACAGCGGGGTCAGGTTTTCAAACAGGATTTTATGGCGGCATACTTCCGGGTGGTCGCCGTTGATGGTATCAAGCCTGACCAGGGCAAAATAGCGTTCGTTGTCTTTTGGGACGCGCACGCTTCCTTCGATGGTGTCGCCCGTATGCAGGTTGAAGCGGCGGATTTGGGTGGGCGAGACATAGATGTCGTCGGGGCCGGCAAGATAGGACGTGTCCGCGCTGCGGAGGAAGCCGAAGCCGTCGGGCAGGATTTCAAGCGTGCCGGAGCAGGTGAAACCCTCGCCTTTTTTCATCATCTGGCGGACGATGGCAAATACGAGATCTTGTTTGCGGAATCGGTTGGCGTTTTCGATGCCGTGTTCTTCCGCCAATTCTAAGAGTTTGGAAATGTGCAGGGTTTGTAATTCGGAGACGTGCATAATAATGATGTATTTTGAAGAGGAAAAAGACAGGCAGATGCCGTCTGAAAGAAGAAGCTGACCGTTGCCGGTTGCTCGGGGAAGGGGGAATTGTAGGCAGTCGGCGCGTGGGTGTCAAATATTATCGCGGACGGGGCATCGGCAGGAAATGCCGTCTGAGCGGAGCTGCTTGGAAAAAAATACCCCCGCGCTTTTCAGGCTCGGGGGTATGGGCATTGATTATTTGTTCAATTCATTCGCCAAATATAGCCAAGTTTCGATGACGGTATCCGGGTTCAGGGAAACGCTTTCAATGCCTTCCTCAACCAGCCATTTGGCGAAGTCCGGATGGTCGGACGGGCCTTGACCGCAGATGCCGACATATTTGTTCTGCTTGCGGCAGGCGGAGATGGCAAGGTGCAGCATCACTTTGACGGCAGGGTTGCGTTCGTCAAACGATTCGGATACCAAGCCGCTGTCGCGGTCGAGACCGAGGGTCAGTTGGGTCATGTCGTTCGAGCCGATGGAGAAGCCGTCGAAGTATTGCAGGAATTGTTCCGCCAATACCGCGTTGCTCGGCAGCTCGCACATCATAATCAGGCGCAGGCCGTTTTTGCCGCGTTCCAAGCCGTTTTCTTTCAGGGCTTTGACAACGGCTTCGGCTTCGCCCAAAGTGCGGACGAACGGAATCATGATTTCAACGTTGGTCAACCCCATTTCATCGCGGACGCGTTTCAAGGCTTTGCATTCCAAGGCGAAACAGTCTTTGAAGTTGTCGGCGACATAACGCGCCGCACCACGGAAGCCCAACATCGGGTTTTCTTCATGCGGTTCGTATACGTTGCCGCCGACCAGGTTGGCGTATTCGTTGGATTTGAAGTCGGACATACGGACGATGGTTTTACGCGGATAAACCGATGCGGCCAATGTCGCCACGCCTTCGGCGATTTTATCGACGTAGAAGTCGACAGGGGACGCGTAACCGGCGATACGGCGGGTAATTTCCGCTTTTAATTCGTCGTCTTGTTTGTCAAATTCCAACAAGGCTTTGGGGTGGATACCGATTTGGCGGTTGATGATAAATTCCATACGCGCCAAGCCGATGCCTTCGCTGGGCAGGTTGGCGAAGCTGAATGCGAGTTCGGGATTGCCGACGTTCATCATGACTTTTACAGGTGCTTTAGGCATGTTGTCCAAAGCAACATCGGTAATTTGTACGTCCAGCAGGCCGGAGTAGATGAAGCCGGTATCGCCTTCGGCACAGGATACGGTAACTTCTTGACCGTTTTTCAGCAATTCGGTTGCATTGCCGCAGCCGACAACGGCAGGAATACCCAGTTCGCGCGCGATGATGGCGGCGTGGCAGGTACGTCCGCCCCTGTTGGTCACGATGGCGGAAGCGCGTTTCATCACCGGTTCCCAATCTGGGTCGGTCATGTCGGTAACCAGTACGTCGCCGGCTTCGACGGAATCCATCTCGGAAGCATCTTTAATCAGGCGTACCTTGCCCTGACCGACTTTCTGACCGATGGCGCGGCCTTCGCACAAGACGGTTTTTTCGCCGTTGATAGAAAAGCGGCGCAGGTTGCGGCTGCCTTCTTCCTGGGATTTGACGGTTTCGGGACGGGCTTGCAGGATGTAGAGTTTGCCGTCCAAGCCGTCGCGTCCCCATTCGATGTCCATCGGGCGGCCGTAGTGTTTTTCGATGGTCAGTGCGTAATGCGCCAACTCGGTGATTTCTTCGTCGGTAATGGAGAAGCGGTTGCGGTCTTCTTCGGGGACATCGACGTTGGTTACCGATTTGCCGGCTTCTGCTTTGTCGGTAAAAATCATTTTGATGTGTTTTGAGCCCATGGTTTTGCGCAGGATGGCAGGTTTGCCTGCTTTCAGCGTGGGTTTGAACACATAGAATTCGTCGGGATTGACTGCGCCTTGTACGACGTTTTCGCCCAGACCGTAGGATGAAGTGACAAAGACGACTTGGTCGTAACCGGATTCGGTATCGAGGGTGAACATCACGCCGGACGCGCCGCTGTCGGAACGCACCATACGCTGCACGCCGGCGGAAAGGGCGACGATGTCGTGTTCGAAGCCTTTGTGGACGCGGTAAGAAATGGCGCGGTCGTTGTACAGGGAGGCGAATACATGGCGCATCGCTTCTTTAACGTTTTCCAAGCCGTTGATATTCAGGAAGGTTTCCTGTTGGCCGGCAAATGATGCGTCGGGCAGGTCTTCGGCGGTTGCGGAAGAGCGTACGGCAACGGAAATGTCCGCGCCGCCGGCATCGGCAACCATTTTGTTCCATGCCGCTTCGATTTCGGCATCGAGCTGTTCGGGGAAGGGCGTGTCCAAAATCCATTGGCGGATTTCTTTGCCGACGCGTGCCAGTTCGGCAACGTCTTCGACATCTAATTTTGCCAGTGCGGCGGAAATGCGTTCGCTCAGACCGTTGTGTGCGAGGAATGCGCGGTAGGCATCGGCTGTGGTGGCAAAGCCGCCGGGGACGCGAACGCCTTTTTCGGTCAGCTGACTGATCATTTCGCCCAGCGAGGCGTTTTTACCGCCCACGCGTTCAACATCTGTCATACGCAGGTTTTCAAACCAAATTACGTAGTTGTCGGCCATTTGTGTGTCCAATCCAAAATATGTTAAAAAAGAAACAAATCCGCGTGCTTATTTTAAGCGATTCGTTCCTCTGCTGTCATGTGTTTTATCCGTTTTAAAATCATGATGCCGTCTGAAAAATTGCGGTTTCGGCGTGTGTAGCGGTTTGAAACTTGCAGCCGGTATACTTCTTTTTTTGGGTATTTTCTTTGTAAAACAGGTGGTTTGAATAGGTTAATGTTTTTTCTGTTTGATTTTTTTGTTTATTTTTTAAAATTTTCTGCCAAAAAATACTTTATATAAATAATTTTATTTCAAATTATATTGTGTCTGTTTGGGTGTAATCCGAGGTAGGTGTGCTGCGAGTGCTTTCCTTGTGTCTGCCGCTGCTGTTATGATGGGATTTTAAACCTGTGTTTTAAGGATGGAAGATGAGCAGTCCGCGCCATGTGTTTTACATTTCCGACCGTACCGGTCTGACTGCCGAGAATATCGGCGAGGCTTTGCTGAACCAGTTTGGCAATCTGTCGTTCAAACGCCATACGCATCCGTTTGTCGATACGCCGGAAAAGGCGCGCGCGGTGGTGGAGAAGGTCAATCGGAGCCGGCAGGAAAACGGTCAGCGTCCGATTGCGTTTGTCAGTGTGGTTGATGACGAAATCCGTCGGATTATCAAAGGGGCGGATGCTTTTCAGATTAATTTCTTTGAGACTTTTTTGGGACTGTTGGAGAAAGAACTCAATACCGAAGCCACGGCATCCGAGCAGGGGCATCACAGTATCGGTAATACGAAGCGTTACGATGCGCGTATGGAGGCGGTGAATTTCTCATTGAACCACGATGACGGGGTCAGCGATAAGAACCTTCAGGAAGCGGATGTAATCTTGATGGGTGTATCGCGTTCGGGCAAAACGCCGACCTGCCTTTACCTCGCCCTGCAATACGGCATCCGTGCGGCAAACTATCCGCTGATTCCCGACGATTTGGAATCGGCCGATCTGCCGCGTATGGTCAAGCCTTATAGGGATAAGCTGTTCGGGTTGACCATCCAGCCGGAACGTTTGCAGGCCATCCGCCAAGAGCGCCGCCCGAATTCAACTTATGCCAAAATCGATACATGCCGCAGCGAGGTGGCGGACGCGCAGAGTATGTTCAGACGGCATGGGATTCCGTTTGCGAATACGACGGATAAATCAGTGGAAGAGCTTGCCGTACACATCCTTCAGGCGTGCAAGCTCAAACGCAGGTTTTGACGGGTTTTGATTCGGTTTGAAGGTGGAACTGCCGTCTGAAATCAGGTTTCAGACGGCAGTTTTATAGTGGATTAACAAAAATCAGGACAAGGCGACGAAGCCGCAGACAGTACAAATAGTACGGAGCCGATTCACTTGGTGCTTCAGCACCTTAGAGAATCGTTCTCTTTGAGCTAAGGCGAGGCAACGACGTACTGGTTTAGATTTAATCCACTATATGTTTGTGGGGCGGATATTTTTCAGGGCTGTATTTTGTCCAGACATTCGAGCAGATCGAGCGGCGTGCGGATGTGGAAATCCGCCTGCCATGAGCCGGTATCGTCTTCGGGAGCGATGTAGCCCCATTCGGCGAGGACGGTTTTCATGCCGGCGTTGCGGCCTGCTTGGATGTCGCGTTCGGCATCGCCGACGTAGAGTGTGTGTTGCGGGTCGGCGTGGATTTGTCCGCACGCATACAGCATGGGTTTGATGCTGGGCTTGGGTTCGCCGCAGGTGTCGCCGCTGACGACGACGGCGGGTGGGATGATGAAGCCGAGTTTGGGGGCGAGTTTGTCGGTGAAGCGCATGGGTTTGTTGGTGATGATGCCCCATTTGATGCCGCGTCTGTCGAGTTCGGCGATGAGTTCGTTTACGCCGCCGAAGAGGGTGGTGTCTTGGGCGTAGCGGCTGTCGTATTCGTCAAGGTATTCGGTGCGCCATCGGGCATAGTCGGGGTGGTCGGGGGTGATGCCTGTGCCGAGCTTGAGCAGTCCTGCTGCGCCGTGGCTGGCTTGGTTGCGGATTTCGTCCATGCTTTTGGGCGGCAGTCCGTGGCGGGCGAGCAGGGTATTGAGTGCGCCGCCGAGGTCTAGGGCGGTGTCGGCAAGCGTGCCGTCGAGGTCGAAGAGTACGGCGTGTATCATGTATGTTCCTTTTCAGACGGTATTTTTGTTCTGTTTCAAACTCTGCTCGAAATCTTCCAGCATATCCAATTCGAAGCGGCTGAAGCCCGCTTTTTCGCGCGCTTCGATGTTAACATAGCCGCGGAAGATAAACATATCGTAACGGGCAATCAGGCTGCGGAACAGGGCAATCGGTTCCAAACCGCGTTCGCGGCAGAGGTGTTGATACCACCGGTTGCCGATGGCGACATGGCCCACTTCGTCGCGGTAAATAATGTCCAACACGCCGCAGGTTTCCGAATCGCCGCGCTGCGCCACCTTCGCGCGTATCCCCGGCGTAACGTCTAGCCCACGAGCTTCCAATACGCGCGGCACTAAAGCCATACGCAACAAAGGATCGTAGGCGGTTTTGTATGCCATATCCCATAAATGATTGTGCGCCTCGAAATCGCCGTAATCGAAGCCGAAAGCGCGCAGCCTTTCGCGCATCAGGCGGAAGTGGTACACCTCTTCCTTCGCCACTTTCACCCAGTCGCGGACAAACTGAAACGGCAGCGTGCGGAAACGGTATGCCGCGTCCAAAGCCAGATTGACGGCATTGAACTCGATATGCGCAATCGCGTGCAGCATCGCCGCATAGCCTTCGGTCGTGTTCATTTTGCGCGGGGTCAGTTGTGACGGCGCGACCAAAACCGGCTTGTCCGGCCGCCCTGCGCGGGGGAAATCCAGCGGCGGCGTGTTTGTTTCAGCACCGTCCATGTTCTGAACGGCGGCAAACGCCTCATCCGTCAGCCGTCCTTTTTCATCGGGGTCGCCCGAAAGCAGGGCGCGTTCCAGCAAAGCATAAATATCGGGTTTCATCTCAAGTCCGCCGTGTTCGGAAAACAAATATTATAGCGTTTAAAAAAAACAAGATGAGGCATATAATCTCCGCGATTCGGCATTCCGCGCCCAAACCGTCAAATATAGTGGATGAACAAAAACCAGTACGGCGTTGCCTCGCCTTAGCTCAAAGAGAACGATTCTCTAAGGTACTGAAGCACCAAGTGAATCGGTTCCGTACTATTTGTACTGTCTGCGGCTTCGTCGCCTTGTCCTGATTTTTGTTAATCCACTATAACGCGGCACACATTAAAGGGCAGCGTGGCGCGCCTGCCTTTTCCGAGCGGTCAAAAAAATCAGCCCTCGGAAAACGCGGTTTGCAAAATACAAACTGCCCGTAACGCCGCCCGTATGATTGTTTTGCCGCGCCGATACTTTACGCCACACTCATTCCAACAAGGAAAAATAATGATGAAACCGCACAACCTGTTCCAATTCCTCGCCGTTTGCTCCCTGACCGTCTCCGTCGCTTCCGCACAGGCGGGCGCGGTGGACGCGCTCAAGCAATTCAACAACGATGCCGACGGTATCAGCGGCAGCTTCACCCAAACCGTCCAAAGCAAAAAGAAAACCCAAACCGCGCACGGCACGTTCAAAATCCTGCGCCCGGGCCTCTTTAAATGGGAATACACTTCGCCTTACAAACAGACTATTGTCGGCGACGGTCAAACCGTTTGGCTCTACGATGTCGATTTGGCACAAGTGACCAAGTCGTCCCAAGACCAGGCCATAGGCGGCAGCCCCGCCGCCATCCTGTCGAACAAAACCGCCCTCGAAAGCAGCTACACGCTGAAAGAGGACGGTTCGTCCAACGGCATCGATTATGTGCTGGCAACGCCCAAACGCAACAACGCCGGCTACCAATACATCCGCATCGGCTTCAAAGGCGGCAACCTCGCCGCCATGCAGCTTAAAGACAGCTTCGGCAATCAAACCTCCATCAGTTTCGGCGGTTTGAATACCAATCCCCAACTCTCGCGCGGCGCGTTCAAGTTTACCCCGCCCAAAGGCGTGGACGTGTTGAGCAACTGATGCCGTCCGCCCCGATGCCGTCTGAAAGCCGCCGAGGCTTCAGACGGCATTTTCACGCAGGCGGAACAATGTCCCGCATTACCGCCCGATCGGGCATCGGAACGGCAAACCCGTGAAAATTAACGGTTGCGCCCCGGTTGTTTTTGCCGTTTAATGCAAACCTTGCTGCATCAAGGGCCAAGAAAGCCGACCGGCCGCCCCCACAGCTTCCGATGCAGGCGGCCAGGCCGTCCCTGCAATGTTTTTTATTTTTGAACGAAAGGTCGAAAACCATGAAAAAAACACTGGTGGCGGCGGCAATCCTGAGCCTCGCCTTGACTGCGTGCGGCGGCGGAAACGATACCGCCGCCCACCCCCCCTCCGCCAAGCCCGAAGCCGAACAATCGGGCAAACTCAATATCTACAACTGGTCGGATTATGTCGATCCCGAAACCGTCGCCGCCTTTGAAAAAGAAACCGGCATCAAGACGCGTTCCGATTATTACGACAGCAACGAAACACTGGAGGCAAAAGTCCTGACCGGCAAATCCGGCTACGACCTGACCGCGCCGTCCATCGCCAACGTCGGCCGGCAAATCAAAGCGGGCGCGTATCAGAAAATCGACAAGGCGCAAATCCCCCATTACGGCAACATCGATAAAGATTTGCTGAAAATGATGGAAGCCGTCGATCCGGGCAACGAATACGCCGTCCCCTATTTCTGGGGCATCAACACCTTGGCAATCAACACGCGGCAGGTGCAAAAGGCATTGGGTACGGACAAGCTGCCCGAAAACGAATGGGATTTGGTGTTCAACCCTGAATACACCGCCAAACTCAAATCCTGCGGCATCAGCTATTTCGACAGCGCAATCGAACAGATTCCTTTGGCGTTGCACTATTTGGGCAAAGACCCCAACAGTGAAAATCCCGAAGACATCAAAGCCGCCGTCGATATGATGAAAGCCGTCCGGGGCGACGTGAAACGCTTCAGCTCTTCCGGCTATATCGACGATATGGCGGCGGGCAACCTGTGTGCCGCCATCGGTTACGGCGGCGATTTGAACATTGCCAAAACCCGTGCCGAAGAAGCCGCAAACGGCGTGGAAATCAAAGTATTGACCCCGAAAACCGGCGTGGGCGTGTGGGTGGATTCCTTTATGATTCCGCGCGACGCGCAAAACGTCGCCAACGCCCACCGCTATATCGACTACACGCTCCGGCCCGAGGTGGCGGCGAAAAACGGCAGCTTCGTTACCTACGCGCCCGCCAGCCGTCCCGCGCGCGAGCTGATGGATGAAAAATACACCTCCGACGCATCGATTTTCCCGAACAAAGAACTGATGGAAAAAAGTTTCATCGTATCGCCCAAATCCGCAGAATCCGCCAAATTGGGCGTGAAGCTGTGGCAAGGGCTCAAAGCGGGCAAATAACCGGAATCCCTGCCGTCTGAAACCTTTCGGGCGGCAGGAAACGGCGCGTCCGTTATCAAACAGGGGGGCGTTTCCCCTCCTGCCGGTTATGATTGGGTTAAGATTAAAATGATTTAGTAAAATGAGAAAGATATGGATTTAAGTATCGTAGTTCCCATTTATAATGTCGAAAGTTATTTGGAAGCGTGTTTAAGTTCCATAGAACCTATATTAAGTAATGAAAATGTCGAACTTATCCTTGTGAATGACGGGTCAAAAGACGGAAGTGAAGATATATGTTATAAATATATAGATAAAACAACAAACAACAAACAACAAACAACAAACACCGGACACCAAATATCAAATATATCTATCAGGATAACCAAGGGACGGCAGAAGCTAGGAATACCGGAATAAAAAATTCAAACGGAAAATATATAGTCTTTATTGATTCGGATGATTTTATTAATTGTCAGGTCTTGCTGGATTTTCTTAGTAAAGATGATATTGATATGCCGGATGTGGTTTTTTTAAATGCGGTTAAATATGATAAGGGAAGTGTTTCACATTTTGGCGAAGATTATCAGCCTGAAAAAATACTCAATCAATCCAAAGTCGAAGTTTTGAAAGGATTATGCCGATTTAGAAAATTTCCGGGTTCGGCGTGTAATAAGATTATAAAAAGGGAATTGATTATCAAAGAAAAACTATTTTTTGAAAAAGAGGTTTATGCCGAAGATATCGAATGGTCAATGAGATTATTTAATGCGGCAACAACTTTTTCTTATTTGGACGGTTGTTATTACTATTATCGGCAGGGAAGAAAAGATTCTAAAACAGGAACTGTTTCGGAAAAAAGTATAAAGTCATTATTATATATTTTGGAGAAAAATGCGGAAATGGAATTTAATAGGGATATATCAAGTTATCTTTATTCTTTTCTTTCCTACGAATATCTCGTTTTGCTTTTTATCATGACGAGTAAAAATATAGCGTGTGATGCTGATATAAAAAGAAGGGCGTATCATTTAAGGTTTATGCTGTTAAAGTCCAATAAATTGATATATAAGCTGATATTCCCGATAATCACATTATTCGGGGTCGATATTACAGGCAGGATTTTAAAAGCAATCAGGGGGAATATTTAATAAATCCTTTAACACTATACATCTTACCGAAGGAGGAAAAATGAACGCAATCCGAACTTTCCAAAACCGCACGCCCGAAATCCACGAAAGCTGTATGATAGACGAAGCGTGCGTCGTCATCGGCGAAGTGTCGCTTGCCGAAGACGTTTCTGTGTGGCCGTGCGCCGTGTTGCGCGGCGATGTGAACAGCATCACCGTCGGCGCGCGCAGCAATATACAGGACGGCAGCGTCCTGCACGTTTCCCACAAAACCGCCGCCAAACCCGAAGGGTCGCCGCTGGTTATCGGCGAAGACGTTACCGTGGGGCACAAAGTGATGCTGCACGGCTGCCGTATCGGCAACCGCGTCCTGGTCGGCATGGGGACGACGGTTCTGGACGATGCCGTGATTGAGGACGAAGTGATGATCGGCGCGGGCAGCCTCGTTCCGCCGCGCAAACGTTTGGCGGGCGGCTACCTTTATGTCGGTTCGCCGGTCAGACAAGTGCGCGTGCTGACCGATGAGGAAAAAGCCTTTTTGAAATATTCCGCCGCGCATTATGTGAAGCTGTCGAAACAGTACGGGATGTGAAATCACATCGGCGTTCCTACGTCAGCCCCAAATTCACGCGGACGGGACGCATCCGATAACGGTATCCGATGCGCCTTGATTTTGACCGTCTGCGTTTGAGTTGCAGGCAAAAATGCCGTCTGAAGCCCTTTTTTCGGGTTTAGACGGCATTTTATCGCCGATTGCTTTTTAGAGTTTGACCGAATGTTCGCGCGTTTCGTGGAACACGACGTCCGGCCAACGTTCTTGCGTCAGCCCTAAATTCATGAGGACGGGATGCCCGATAACGGTATCCGATGCGCCTTGATTTTGACCGTCTGCGTTTGAGTTGCAGGCAAAAATGCCGTCTGAAGCCCTTTTTTCGGGTTTAGACGGCATTTTATTGCCGATTGCTTTTTAAAGTTTGACCGAATGCTCGCGCGTTTCGTGGAACACGATGTCCGGCCAGCGTTCTTGCGTGAGTCCCAGATTCACGCGGTTAGGGGCGAGGTAGGCGAGGTTGCCGCCCGCGTCGATGGCGAGGTTGCCCGCGTTGGCTTTTTCAAATTCCGCCAGTTTTTTCTTGTCGTCGCACGATACCCAGCGCGCCGACCAGATGGATGCGTTGTCGAACACGGCTTCCACGCCGTATTCGTTGGCAAGGCGCGAGGTAACGACTTCAAACTGCAACACGCCGACCGCGCCCAAAATCAAATCCGCGCCGCTCATTGGTTTGAACACCTGCACCGCACCTTCTTCGCCAAGCTGTTGCAAACCTTTTTGCAGTTGCTTGATTTTCAGCGGGTTTTTGATGCGAACGCTGCGGAACAGTTCGGGCGCGAAGAATGGGATGCCGGTAAACGTCAGTTGTTCGCCTTCGGAGAAGCTGTCGCCGATTTGGATGTTGCCGTGGTTTGGGATACCGATAATGTCGCCGGCGTAGGCTTCTTCAACCAGCTCGCGGTCGTGGGACATGAAGGTTACCACGCTGGAGGCGGCGATTTCGCGGTTGATACGCAGGTGTTTCATTTTCATGCCGCGCTCGAATTTGCCGGAGCAGACGCGCAAGAAGGCAATACGGTCGCGGTGTTTCGGGTCCATATTGGCTTGGATTTTGAAGATAAATCCGGAAAACTTCGGCTCGTCCGGCTCGACCATACGCACGGTCGCATCGCGTGGTTTCGGCGCGGGCGCCCATTCAATCAATGAATTGAGGATTTCCTGAATACCGAAGTTGTTAATCGCAGAGCCGAAGAATACGGGCGTGAGTTCGCCGGCGAGGAATTCGTCGAGATTGAACTCGTTGGAAGCCGCCTGCACCAATTCGATTTCGTCGCGCAACTGCTGTATTTCTAACGGAAAGCGTTGTTCCAATTCGGGATTATCGATGCCTTTGATGATGTCGAACTCGTGCGGCAAGCGTTCGCCGCCCGCTTCAAAGAGATAGATTTCGTCGTTCAGGATGTGGTACACGCCTTTGAAGTTTTTGCCCATGCCGATCGGCCAGGTTACGGGCGCGCAGCGGATTTGCAGGATGTTTTCCACTTCGTCCAGCAATTCCAGGGAATCGCGCACTTCGCGGTCGTATTTGTTCATGAACGTAACAATCGGCGTATTGCGCAGGCGGCAGACGTTCAAGAGTTTGATGGTTTGCGCTTCCACGCCTTTTGCCGCGTCGATGACCATCAAGGCACTATCGACGGCGGTCAAAACGCGGTAGGTGTCTTCGGAGAAGTCTTGGTGTCCCGGCGTGTCCAAAAGGTTGACGGTGTGGTCTTTATAGTCGAACTGCATCACGCTTGATGCCACGGAAATGCCGCGCTGCTTCTCGATGTCCATCCAGTCGGAGGTGGCGAATTTGCCGGTTTTCTTGCCTTTTACCGTACCCGCGCTTTGAATCGCACCTGAAAACAGCAAGAGTTTTTCAGTCAACGTGGTTTTACCCGCGTCGGGGTGGGAGATGATGGCAAACGTGCGGCGGCGGCGCACTTGGTCGAGGATTTCTTGGGACATGGTTTTCTTTGCAAAAAGGTTCAGGCCGCTTTTCAGACGGCCCGGACAGTGTTTGAGACGGCGAGATTGTACAAAAAAATGCCTGATAATTCAATGTTGGAGGCGGTCAGTGCGTGCTGCCGTAAATCTCTTTTTCGTCTTTCAGGACGGTATCGGCGGTTTCCCACGCGCCGCCGCGCCAGACTTTGTAAAAGCAGCTTTCTCGCCCGGTGTGGCAGGCGATGCCGCCGTTTTGGGCGATGAGCATCACAATGGCGTCGCCGTCGCAGTCGAGGCGCAGTTCGCGGACTTTTTGCGTGTGTCCCGACTCTTCGCCCTTCATCCATTGTTTTTGGCGCGAACGGCTGTAATAGTGGGCAAAGCCGGTTTCGACGGTTTTTTGCAGGGCTTCGGCGTTCATCCACGCCACCATTAAAACACGTTTGGTTTCGGCATCTTGGGCGATGGCGCAAACCAAACCTTTTTCGTCAAATTTGACGGCTTCAAGCAGGTTTTTATCCATATTTTCTTTCAGACGGCATAGTCGGGGCGGTCAGAGGCGCACTTCGATGCCGGCTTCGCGCATAGCGCGTTTGGCTTCGCGGATGGCGATTTCCCCGAAATGGAAAACGCCGGCGGCAAGTACGGCATCGGCTTTGCCTTCGGTTATGCCTTCAATCAGGTGCCGGACATTGCCGACCCCGCCGGAGGCGATGACGGGGATGTCGACGGCTTCGGCAACGGCGCGGGTCAGCGGCAGGTTGAAACCCTGTTTCGTACCGTCCCTGTCCATACCGGTAAGCAGGATTTCGCCCGCGCCGCGTTTTTGCATTTCGATCGCCCATTCCACCGCATCC
The DNA here is from genome assembly GCF_900638555.1 of Neisseria meningitidis. Lineage (NCBI taxonomy): Bacteria > Pseudomonadati > Pseudomonadota > Betaproteobacteria > Neisseriales > Neisseriaceae > Neisseria > Neisseria meningitidis. Next base: position 1,314,252 of record NZ_LR134525.1, on the reverse strand, counting down.
AAACCGGTCGGATTGCGCCCGCCGTGGGTAAAGATTTCCCAGCGTGTGTTTCCGGGGTTGACGGCTTTGGCATCGACGGCGGCGACGATGGCTTGCGAACCGAAAAATCCGGCGGCTTCGTCAATCAGGTCGGGACGGGTAACGGCGGCGGTGTTGATGCTGACTTTGTCCGCGCCGGCATTGAGCAGGCGGCGGATGTCGGCAACGGTGCGTACGCCGCCGCCGACGGTCAGGGGGATGAAGACTTGTCCGGCAACCTCTTCGATGATGTGCAGGATGGTGTCGCGGTTGTCGGATGAGGCGGTGATGTCGAGGAAGGTCAATTCGTCCGCGCCTTCGCCGTTGTAGCGTTTGGCGGCTTCGACGGGGTCGCCCGCGTCGCGCAAACCGATGAAGTTCACGCCTTTGACGACGCGCCCGTCTTTTACGTCGAGACAGGGGATGATGCGTTTTGCCAGTGCCATAATCGGATGCCTTTAGTCGAGGGAATCTGCCAGTTGCTGCGCTTGGGCAAAATCGATGCTGCCCTCGTAAATCGCGCGGCCGGTAATCGCGCCTGCTACGCCATGTTTTTCGGCGGCACACAGGGCGCGGATGTCGTCCAAGCCGGTCAGTCCGCCGGAGGCGATGACGGGAATGCGGACGGCTTGGGCGAGTTTGACCGTCGCGTCGATGTTCACGCCGCTCATCATACCGTCGCGCCCGATGTCGGTGTAGATGATGCTGTTGACGCCGTCGTCTTCAAAGCGTTTTGCCAAATCAATTACATGATGCCCGGTTACGGTTGCCCAGCCGTCGATGGCGGCCATACCGTCTTTGGCATCCAGCCCGACAATAATCCTGCCGGGGAAGGCTTTGCACGCCTCGCGCACGAAGTCGGGGTTTTTGACCGCCGCCGTGCCGATAATCACGTCGTTCAGACCCAAATCCAAATATTGTCCGATGGTTTTCAAATCGCGTATGCCGCCGCCGAGCTGTACGGGGATGTCTTTGGCGACGGCGGCAAGGATGTCTTTGATGGCGGGCAGGTTTTGCGGAACGCCGGCAAACGCGCCGTTCAAATCTACCAGATGCAGGCGGCGCGCGCCTTGTTTGAACCAGTGCAGTGCGGTTTCGGCGGGCGAATCGGAAAAGACGGTCGCCTCTTCCATCAGCCCTTGTCTCAGGCGGACGCAGCGTCCTTCTTTCAAATCGATGGCGGGTATCAGCAGCATAATTTTTCTCCTTGTGCGGGGCCGTGTCCGGCTTACCAGTTTAAAAAGTTTTTCAACATCGTCAGCCCGGCATCGTGGCTTTTTTCGGTGTGAAATTGCGTGGCGAATACGTTGTCTTTGCCGACGATGCAGGCAAACGGGGACGGGTAGTCGCTTTCGCCCAATATGGTTTCGGGATTTTCGGGGGCGAAATAGTAGCTGTGGACGAAGTAAAAACGCGTGTCTTGGGGAATATCTTTAAACAGCGGGTGGTTTTGGGTTTGGCGCACGGTGTTCCAGCCCATATGCGGGACTTTCAGACGGCATCCCTGCGGGTCGCGGAGGTCGCGCTCAAAGCGTCTGACTTTGCCGCCGAACCAGCCCAAGCCGTCGGTGTTTCCTTCTTCACTGTGGTCGAATAAAAGTTGCGCGCCGACGCAGATTCCGAAAAAGGGTTTGTTTTTTAAGGCATCTTTGACTGCCTCGTCCAGGCCGCCGCGTTTTAATGCCGCCATACAGTCGGGCATCGCGCCCTGACCGGGAAAAATGACTTTGTCGGCGCGGGACACGCGGTCGGGGTCGCCGCTTAAAAAGATTTCGGTATTTTTTCCGGCAAGCTGCCCCGCCGTCCGGACGGATTTCAATACGGAATGCAGGTTGCCCATACCGTAATCGATAATGGCGATTTGCATGGCTTCCTCCTCTTTTTTTGCAATATGGCTGCGATTTTAACAAACAAATGTGCCGTGCTGATAAAAATGCCGTCTGAAAACGGGAGTCTGTCTTCAGACGGCATAGGGTTTAAACCCGGAAAGCCGTTTGTCAGCCTTCCATTTGTTTTGCCTGAACGGCAGTCAGGGCGATGGTGAACACGATGTCTTCCACCAGCGCGCCGCGCGACAGGTCGTTGACCGGTTTGCGCAGGCCTTGCAGCAGCGGGCCGACGCTTAAGACGTTGGCACTGCGTTGGACGGCTTTATAGGTGCAGTTGCCGGTGTTCAGGTCGGGGAAGACCAAAACGGTTGCCTGTCCTGCCACCGGGCTGCCCGGAGCTTTGGATTTGCCCACGCCCGGCACGGTTGCCGCATCATATTGCAGCGGGCCGTCGATGGCGAGGTCGGGGCGTTTTTCCCGGGCAAGTTTGGTTGCTTCGATGACGGTATCGACATCGGGGCCGCTGCCGGAGTTGACGGTGGAGTAGGAAATCATCGCCACTTTCGGGTCGATGCCGAAGGCTTTTGCGGAATCGGCAGACTGGATGGCGATGTCGGCAAGCTGTTGCGCGGTCGGGTTCGGATTAACCGCGCAGTCGCCGAAGACGAGGACTTGGTTGGGCAGCAGCATAAAGAATACGCTGGACACGAGGCTTGCGCCCGGTGCGGTTTTAATCAGTTGCAAAGCGGGGCGGATGGTGTTGGCGGTGGTGTGAACCGCACCGGATACCAAACCGTCCACATCATTTTGCGCCATCATCATCGTACCGAGTACCACGGTGTCTTGCAGTTGCTTGCGCGCGTCTTCGGGTGTCAGGCCTTTGGATTTGCGCAGTTCGCACATCGGTCCGACGTATTGTTCGACCAATGAGGCGGGATCGATGATTTCCAAAGAGTCGGGCAGGCTGATACCGCGTTCTTTGGCAACGGCTTCGACTTCTTCGCGTTTGGCAAGCAGGACGCAGCGGGCAATGCCTTTTTCGTGGCAGATGGCGGCGGCTTGGACGGTGCGGGGTTCTGCGCCTTCAGGCAGGACGATGCGTTTGTCGGCTTGGCGGGCGAAGTCGATCAGGTTGTAGCGGAATTGCGCCGGCGACAGGCGTTTTGCTTCGCGGCCTGCCAATACGGATACGTCTTTCAGCGCGTCGCTCGAACCGAAGAAGGTCAGGCCGGTTTTTTCGGCTGCCGCTTCGGCAACGGAGGCTGCCGCGCCGTCCACGACAAAACCTTCCAATACGCCCGGCGCGGCGGCGAAGAACTGTTTGGCAAGGTTCACCCGATTTGCCAGTTCGTCGGCATCGGCGTTGTCGGAACGGACGGCGAAGACGGCTGCCGCGTCAAGGGACAATGCCAGTTCGACGTTTTTGCCTGCGAGGTAGATTTTGTCGGCATCGGGCGCGATGCCTTCGATGACGAGGTTGGCGGCATCGAGTGCGGCAACTTTGCCGACCAGTGCGTCGAACCAGTCGTCGCTTTTGCCTTGCGCGAGCAGGGTTTCGGCGGTTGCGTCAACGGCTTGGAAAATTTGTGCGTCCAGTGCTTTTGCAAAGGCTTGTGCGACGGCGGAGGCGTCCAGTCCGGCAGATACGGGTACGATGAGTACTTTTGCCATGATATATCCTTTCGTATGCTGCGGTGTGCGGCATATGTGGTTGGAAGGGGCGGCATATAGGCAGAAACGGCTGCCTGCGTGCCGTGCGTGCCGTGTTTGGCTTGAGGCGCGCAGGTTGAATATAGCAAACAAATTCTGTTTCCAACAAGATAAATATCCGCAGGTTTGTGGATGCTGCCGCCTTTCAGAGGGTATTTCCGGGGAAGAACAGGGCGGGACCGTCCAAATGGAGGACGGCGGAAATGCCGTCTGACAGGGTGGGGGCGGAAGGGAGGTTGAGCGTGAGGACGGTTTGTCCGACCCGGAGACTGATTTCGGTATGCCGCGCTTTGGGCGTGGTTTTGAGAACCACGGCGTGAATGGAGGCGGTGGGTGCGGAATGGGGGTGAAGGCTGAACTGTTCCGGACGGATGAGCAGTGTGCCGCGTGTGCCTGCGGGTGCGCCGCTTTGAACGGGCAGGCGGCCCAATCCGCAATCGGCGGTGCCGTCGGCGTTGAGCGCGGCGGGGAACACGATGCCTTCGCCGATAAACAGGGCGGCATCAAGGTCGGCAGGTTGTCGGTACAATTCGTGAGGGCTTGCAGTTTGGAGGATGCGCCCCTGTTTCATCACGGCAATCCGGTCGGCGTATTGCAGGGCTTCTTCGCGGTCGTGGCTGACGAAAACGGCAGATTTGCCGTTGGCGCGCAGGGCGGCAATCATGTCTTCGCGAATCTGGCGGCGCAACTGTTCGTCCAGCGCGCTGAAGGGTTCGTCCAACAAAATCAGTTCGGGATCGGGTGCGAGGGCGCGGGCGAGGGCGACGCGCTGTTGCTGTCCGCCCGAAAGTTCGTGCGGATAGCGTCCGGCAAGTTCGGAAATGCCGGTCAATTCCAACATAGCTTCGATGCGCTGCCGCTCTTGCGCCGTCTTGCCTTTGCCGTTGCCCAGCCCGTAGGCGGTGTTGCGGTAAACGGTCAGGTGGGGGAACAGCACACCTTCCTGTACGACATAACCCAAACGGCGTTCGCGGACGGGGAGGTTGGTATTTTTCGAGAAGATGGTTCTGCCGGAAAGCGAAATTTCGCCAAAATCGGGTTGTTCAAAACCGGCAAGGCAGCGTAAAAGGGTGGTTTTGCCGCAGCCGGACGCGCCGACGATAAAGAGGATTTCGCCCGGGTCGAGGCTGAGCGAAATGTCGTTTAAAACCGGGGTGTTTTGAAAACTTTTGGACAGGTGTCCGATGTGCAGGGCGGCGGTCATGGCGGTACTTCCTCAAGCTGTTATTTGAAGGCGTATTTCTTCAGCAGGAATACGGGGATGCCGGAAAATAATACCAGCATCAGCGCGTAAGGGGTGGCGGCGGCGTATTGTGCGTCCGATGTGTATTCCCAAACGGCGGTGGAGAGTGTGTGGACATCGTCGGTGGTCAGCAGCAGGGTGGCGGTCAGCTCTTTCATCAGTTTGAGGAAGACGAGTGCGAATGCGGCGGTAATGCCGGGCAGGATGGACGGCAGTACCAACGTCCTGAAAATAAAGAAGTGTCCGCGCCCCAATGTTGCGCCGACCTGTTCCATCCCTTTTGGGAGTTGTTCCAAGGAAGTCCTCAGGGTGGTTTGCGCCATCGGCAGGTAAAGCATGAAATAGGCAAGGATGACGACGATAAAGGTTTGGTAAACGGCAGGGGTGTAGTTGATGCTGAAATAAACCAAGGATAGGGCGATAACCAAACCGGGGACGGCGTGCAGTAAAAACGGCAGCCTGTCTATCCAAACGGTTAAAAAATTGCGATAGCGAACCGATGCCCAAACAAGGGGCAAGGCACATAATATAGTCAAAATCGCACCTAAAGCCGATACGCTTAAGGAACGGATAAAGGCATCAAATACGGATACGAGCGCGAATGTGCCGGAAGTGCCGACCATCATCCAATGTATCAATACGCCAAAGGGGATAATAATGCCCAAAGTCAACAAGCTGCTTAAAAAAACAATCGCGCCGATCTGACCGGGCAGTTTGAGGGTTTTGACGGGATAAGGACGGGCAACGCCTTTGCCGCTGTGGTAAATCTTGGCTTTGCCGCGAAATATGCTTTCTCCAAATACGACGATGCCGCACACCGCCATTAAAACAGCGGAAAGCAGGGCGGCGGTATTGTTGTTGTAGGACATTTCGTATTCTTGGAAAATGGCGGTGGTAAAAGTGGGGTAGTTCAAAATGGATACCGCGCCAAATTCGACCAACATATGCAGGGCAATCAGTAACACGCTGCTGCCGATGGCGGGTTTGAGCTGGGGGAGGATGGCGGAAAAAAAGGTTTGCAGGCGGCTTTTGCCCAAGGACAGGCTGACTTCTTCGTAAGACAGGCTGATGCGTTTGAGTGCCGCCTCGACGGGCAGGTAGGCGAGCGGGAACGAGGACAGGCTCATAATCATCACTGTCCCCCAAAAGCCTTCGACACGGAAGGTCAGGCTGATCCAGGTGAAACAGCTGACAAATGCGGGGATGCACAAAGGCAGGGTGATTGCCGTCTGAAAAAAGGTTTTGCCGAAGAAGCGGTAACGTTGGAACAAAAGGGCGCAGGCAATGCCCAAAACAATGGAAATCAGGGTAACGCCCGCCATCATCGTCAAGGTGTTGGAGAGCAAATCCCACATACGCGGGCGGAACAACAGTTCGACGGCGCGGTTGATGCCGACCTGCCACGAACGCATAGCGACATATAAAAAAGGCAGGGTAAGCGGTAGGGCAATCAGTAGGATGAGGCCGGTAAGCCAAATGGGTATTTTTTTAGGAGACATAGTGTTTTTCATCGGCAAAACGGGCGGACAGTATAAATGTCCACCCGTTTGACAATCCGAAAACGGCTTATTTCATACCGGCTTGCTCAAGCAGCCGGGTGGCGTGTTCTTTTTCGGAAACAGTGGTGGCGGACACTTGGGGTGCTTCCAACTTGGCGATGGGTTCCAAATTGAAAGTGGATACCACGTGCGGATTCAAAGGATATTCGGCACGGACGGCGGTCAGGGCGCGCTGTCCTTCCTTGCTGGCGAGGAAGGCGACGAATTTTTTCGCCTCATCCTTGTTTTGGGAGGATTTTAACACGGCTGCGCCGGAATAGGTAATGAGTGCGCCGGGATCTCTGTGGCGGACGAAATTCAGGCGGGTGTGGACATTTTGTACGCCTTTTTCACGCGCAAAAGCGTGCCAGTAGTAGTTGTTGATGAGGGCGGCATCGATTTCGCCGTTTTCAACCGCTTGAAGGGCGACGGAGTTTTTAGCGTAAGGCTTGCCGTATTCTTTCAGACCTTTGAGCCATTTCAATGCGGCCGCTTCGCCTTTCAGTTTGACGATGGCGACAACCTGTTCCAAGAACGCGCCGGAAGTGGGGGCGTAACCGATGCGGTTTTTCCATTTCGGCGTGGCGTAATTCAGGACGGATTTTTCCAAATCTTTTTCAGACAGTTTGCGGGTGTCGTAAACGACGACGCGCGAACGTCCGCTCAGTGCCACCCAGTCTTTTTTGGCGGCAACCGGCACGCCCTTGCCGCGTGTTTCGTTGATGGTGGAGGCGGGCAGGGGCTCTAGGAGGTTGGCGGCGGAAAGGGTGGCGAGTGCCGGGATTTGTTCGGAATGGAATACGTCGGCGGGGCTTCGGCTGCCTTCTTCTTTGATTTGACCGGCAAGCTGGTCGCCTTTGGCGCTGTTGAGTTTGACTTTGATGCCGGTAGCCCGGGTAAAGGCATCTGCAACGGCTTGTGCTGCTTCTTTGTGTTGGCCGTTGTACACGGTAATGTCTGCCAGCGCGGGGGTTGCGGCGGTCAGGGCTGCGGCAAGCAGTGCGTATCGGATAGATGTTTTCATATCGATTTTCTCCTAATGAATGAGAGTGTACACCTTGTTAAAACATAACGGTGTGTAGTGTATTCCTTCTTCTTTATAAATGCAAATAATTATTTTTTAAATTTGTTATTATCCGATCCGGTTATTGTTTGTTCTGACTTGTATTTTTTCCGTGCATCGCGCCCGTAAGGCGGAAGCGGCGGGCAATGCGTGGCGGAATGTGGGTAAAGGCGGCATTTTGATTTGTCGGAATGCTTGAGAACCCCTCTCTTTAAAACAGCGTCTGAACAGGGTTGCCGGAATAGTATTGCCATCCCGGCAGATACAGTTTGTCGGGGTCTTGCCAATATTGTTCATCCAGACTGTTCGGCAGTGAGGCGGTTTTGTTGTCGAGATGTTTTGTTATATCCCACATTTCTTTCAGGTTTTTACCTTCCGATTGGAGGTGGCGGATTTCTTTTCTCAATGCGTCTGCCGCCCGATGGATCAGCATTGCGCTGTGTATCGCGCCGATTTTTTCAGAACGGAACAAGTCTTTTCGGCGGCGGGAAAACCCCAATTGCAGACAAATTGCAGTATGCCGCCGTTGCCGATGTCGGCTTCCGCCCGCCAAATCAAAACCAGCTCCTGTTCACGTCCGTCCATGCTTTCGAGTTTGCCGTCATGCTGTTCAAAAAGTTTGTCTACCGCCTGCCACATCATCTGTTCGAAGCGGTCGGCTTGGGTATCCGTATCGGTCATGGTGTTCTTGTCTTTTAAAAATGCCGTCTGAACATTTCTTCAGACGGCATCGGGGGTTAAGCTGACATTTCCCGCCAGCGTTTGACTTGGAAACGGACTTGTTCAGGCGCGCTACCGCCCAAGTGGTTGCGCGCGTTTAAGCTGCCTTCGGGTGTCAGCACGCCGTAAACGTCGTCGGCAATCAAATCGCTGAAACCTTGTAAGACTTCGAGCGGCAGTTCGCTCAAATCGACGCCGGCTTCATCAGCATGGCGCACGGCTTGGGCGACGACTTCGTGGGCATCGCGGAAAGGCATGCCTTTTTTTACCAAGTAATCTGCCAAATCGGTGGCGGTAGCGAAGCCCTGCATCACGGCGGCGCGCATATTGTCGGGTTTGACGGTTACGCCGCGCATCATATCGGCGTAAATCCGCAACGTGTCGATAAGCGTGTCGGCGGTGTCGAACAAGGGTTCTTTGTCTTCCTGATTGTCTTTGTTGTACGCCAAGGGTTGGGATTTCATCAGGGTAATCAGACCGATAAGGTGTCCGATGACGCGGCCGGATTTGCCGCGCACGAGTTCGGGCACGTCGGGATTTTTCTTCTGCGGCATGATGGACGAACCTGTGCAGAAACGGTCGGCGATGTCGATAAAGCCGAAACGCGGACTCATCCACAAAATCAATTCTTCGGACAGGCGGCTCAGGTGAACCATAATCAGCGAGGCGGCGGCGGTGAACTCGACGGCAAAATCGCGGTCGGATACGGCATCGAGCGAGTTTTGGCAGATTTGCTCGAAACCCAGTAATTCGGCGGTAATTTCGCGCCGAATCGGGTAGGTCGTACCGGCAAGGGCGGCTGCGCCGAGCGGCATACGGTTGACGCGGCGGCGGCAGTCCGCCATCCGTTCGTTATCGCGGCCGAGCATTTCGACGTAGGCGAGCATATGGTGTCCGAAGCTGACGGGCTGGGCGACTTGCAGGTGGGTAAAGCCGGGCATGACGGTTTCGGCGTTTTGTTCCGCCAAATCCAGCAATGCCGTCTGAAGGCTTTGAATCAGGCTTTGGATAACGGTAATCTGGTCGCGCAGCCAAAGGCGGATGTCGGTGGCGACTTGGTCGTTGCGGCTGCGGCCGGTGTGCAGGCGTTTGCCTGCATCGCCGATTTTGTCGGTCAGGCGGCGTTCGATGTTCATGTGGACATCTTCCAAATCGGACGACCATTCGATTTTGCCGCTGCGGATTTCTTCGAGGATTTCCGCCATGCCCCGACGGATGTCCGCCAAATCGCCTTCGTCCAACACGCCGGTTTCTTTCAGCATTTGCGCGTGGGCAAGCGAGCCTTGGATGTCCCATTCGGCAAGGCGTCGGTCGAAACCGATGGAGGCGGTGTATTGTTTGACGAGTTCGGAAACGGGTTCGTTGAAACGTCCGGACCAGGTTTTGTCGTGCATAAGGATTCCTTGATGGGGTTATTCGGTACGGTATTTTTCCAAAAGGCGGCGGAAGGGTTCGCCGGTTTCGGGGTGTTTCAGGCCGTAGGCGACGGTGGCTTCCAGATAGCCCAGTTTGCTGCCGCAGTCGTAGCGCGTGCCTTCAAAGGGGTGCGCTAGGACAAATTCGTGATCGAGCAGCTTGGCGATGCCGTCTGTAAGCTGGATTTCGTTGCCCGCGCCGCGCGGCAGTCCGGTCAGTAAGTCGAAAATGCGCGGGGTAAGGATGTAGCGTCCGACGACGGCAAGGTTGGAGGGCGCGTCTTCGGGCTTGGGTTTTTCGACAATGCCGGTAATGCGTTGGAACTGTTTGAGCTGTTCGGTTTCGACGATGCCGTATGAGCCGGTTTGCGACGGTTCGACAGTTTCTACGCCCAAAATGCTGTTGCCGCTGCGTTCGTACACTTCGACCATTTGTTTGAGCGCGCCTTTTTGGGCATCGATTAAGTCGTCAGCCAAAATCACGGCGAAGGGTTCATCGCCGATGGCGGCGCGGGCGCACAAGACGGCGTGTCCGAGCCCCAGTGCTTCGGCTTGGCGGATGTAGAGGCAGGTAATATGAGGCGGCAGGATGTTGCGGACGTGTTCCAGAAGTTTATCTTTATGACGCATTTCCAACTCGGTTTCGAGTTCGTATGCCTTGTCGAAATGGTCTTCGATGCTGCGTTTGTTGCGTCCGGTAACAAACACCATTTCCGTGCAGCCGGCTTCCACGGCTTCTTCTACGGCGTATTGGATCAGCGGCTTGTCGACGATGGGCAGCATTTCTTTCGGGCTGGCCTTGGTGGCGGGCAGGAAGCGTGTTCCCATCCCTGCGACGGGGAAGACGGCTTTCCGTATGGGTTTCATTCTTTTTCCTTTGTATTGTTTTGATGTTTAAAGGGCGAGTTTGCGTAAGAGTTCGGCAAGTGCCTGCGCGCGGTGGCTTTCGCGGTTTTTGACCTCCGAATCCAATTCGGCGGCGGTTTTGCCGTGTCCGGGCAGATAAAAATACGGGTCGTAACCGAAACCGTTTTCACCGGCGGGAACGCCGTTCCATTGTCCGTGCCATACGCCCTCGGCGATAATCGGACGCGGGTCGTCTTTATGGCGGACAAAAACCAATACGCAGACGTAGCAACAGCTTTTGTCGGCTTTGCCGACAAGTTCGGCGGCAAGTTTCAGGTTGTTGGCGGTATCGGATTTGGGATGGTCGCCCGCGTAACGTGCGGAATGTATGCCCGGTGCGCCGTTTAGGGCGGCGGCACAGATGCCGCTGTCGTCGGCGAGTGCGGGCAGCCCGCTGTATTCGGCAGCATGGCGTGCTTTTGCCAGCGCGTTTTCGACAAAGGTGGAATAGGGTTCCGGACATTCGGGTATGCCGAACTCGGATTGCGGCAATACGGTGATGCCGTAAGGTTTGAATAGGTTGCCGAACTCTTCGAGCTTGCCGACATTACCGCTTGCCAAAACGATTTTTTCCGGTTTTTCAGACATAGCGGTTTCCCTGTGATGAAGATGGGGCGGCGCGTAGGGATTTGTGCCGCAGGTAGAGGGCGAGTGCGCCGATTTGCCCGAACAGCGCGCCGAATGCAAAAAGGAAGGAGGCGACGGCGAAGGCTTTGCTGCCGACGGTCAGCAGATAAGCACCAAAGAGGACGAGCAGCATAAATGCCAGTGTGAAGAGGGCAACAGACAACAGATAGATTTTTCGGCGGTTCATGGCGTTCGGTCGGAAACGGTATGTTCGGATTATATCCGATTGGGACGGTATTCCCTAGAGCTTGGAAAAATGCCGTCTGAAGGGGCGTTCAGACGGCATGGCGGGCGTTATGCCTGTTTGTTCCAACGTTCGATGGATTCTTTGATGACTTTTTTCGCTTCTTCCGCATCGCCCCAAGATTCGACTTTGGTCGTACCTGCTTTTTTCAGGTCTTTGTAATGGTTGAAGTGGAACTCGATTTGTTTGATGAGCTGTTGCGGCAAATCGGACAAAGTTTTGTAGGCGTTGCCGTTGTTGCGGTCGTCGGCAGGAACGCAGACGATTTTGTCGTCTACTTCGCCGTCGTCAACGAATTTCATCACGCCGATAACGCGCGCTTCCAAGAATACGCCGGTTGCCAGAGGTTGTTCGGTAACGAGCAGCACGTCCAATTCGTCGCCGTCTTCGTCCAAAGTTTGGGGAATGAAGCCGTAGTTGGTCGGTTTGGCGAAGATGGCGGGTTCGACGCGGTCGAGTTGGAATGCGGCGAGTTTGCGGTTCCACTCGATTTTGTGGTTGCTGCCGGCGGGGATTTCGTTGACGACGTTGATGATGCCGCCGTCCACGTCGCCGGTGGTCAGGATTTGGTTGAAGTCTGCCATTTGGTTTCCTTTATTTGGGAAAGTTTGAAGTTTGAAAGTATAGCACAAACGTCCGGCTGGAAATGCGCCCGATGCCGTCTGAAAGGGTGTACGGGCGCGTGTTACCGTTTGCCCAAAAACCTGCCCAGTTCCAGAATCGCGCACCTGTTGGACGAGGAAAACACTTTTTCCGCCGCTTCTTCCATATCGAACCAACCGTAGGAGACGTGTTCTTCGGGTTGCAGGGTGATGGGCGTATCACGCGGGATTTCGGCAGAGAAGAGGTGTTCGCGGTTTTCAAACACGCCTTTTGGATAGCGGTGCCGCCAGTGGTGGTAGATTTCGTAAACCGTGCTGTCGTGCCAGTCTTGAAGCTGCCCGTCCGCCAGCAGGATGCCGGTTTCTTCCCAAACTTCGCGCCTTGCCGTTTGGGCGACGGTTTCGCCCGGTTCGAGGCTGCCGGTTACCGACTGCCAAAATCCTTTCGGATGCGTGCGTTCGATGAGCAGGATGCCGCCGTCCCCGCTATAAAGGACGACCAGTGCGGAAACGGGGTATTTGAGCGGTTTTGCCATCGGCATCTTTCGGCGGGCTGCGGTAATGAAGGGGCGGATTATAGCAAACGCGCACGTTATGGCGTTTATCCTTTTCCGTATCCTTTTTTCTGCACGGATGGGACGCGCCGGTGTTTGCCGGTAAATTTTCCGTTGTGTCAAAAAGATAAGGGCGGTTGTGATTTTAATGCTTGCCAAAGCGTCGGGCGGAAACTATAATCCGAAACTTATCGAGTCGGAGTGTGGCGCAGTCTGGTAGCGCACTTGCATGGGGTGCAAGGGGTCGAAGGTTCGAATCCTTTCACTCCGACCAAAAATTCCGAAAGCCGCTTTCAAAAGCGGCTTTTTTGCCGTCCGTATGATTATGATGTAGAGTACGCGGCGACAGACATTCAAATACCGTCCGAAAACCGTTCAGATGGCATCTCTTTATCTTAATAGTGGATTAACAAAAATCAGGACAAGGCGACGAAGCCGCAGACAGTACAAATAGTACGGAACCGATTCACTTGGTGCTTCAGCACCTTAGAGAATCGTTCTCTTTGAGCTAAGGCGAGGCAACGCCGTACTGGTTTAAATTTAATCCACTATAGTTTCATTCCGTACCATCTTAAGGAACATCAAATTGGGCATTTCCCGCAAAATATCCCTTATTCTGTCCATACTGGCAGTGTGCCTGCCGATGCATGCACACGCCTCAGATTTGGCAAACGATTCTTTTATCCGGCAGGTTCTCGACCGTCAGCATTTCGAACCCGACGGGAAATACCACCTATTCGGCAGCAGGGGGGAACTTGCCGAGCGCAGCGGTCATATCGGATTGGGAAACATACAAAGCCATCAGTTGGGCAACCTGTTCATCCAGCAGGCGGCCATTAAAGGAAATATCGGCTACATTGTCCGCTTTTCCGATCACGGGCACGAAGTCCATTCCCCCTTCGACAACCATGCCTCACATTCCGATTCTGATGAAGCCGGTAGTCCCGTTGACGGATTCAGCCTTTACCGCATCCATTGGGACGGATACGAACACCATCCCGCCGACGGCTATGACGGGCCACAGGGCGGCGGCTATCCCGCTCCCAAAGGCGCGAGGGATATATACAGCTACGACATAAAAGGCGTTGCCCAAAATATCCGCCTCAACCTGACCGACAACCGCAGCACCGGACAACGGCTTGTCGACCGTTTCCACAATACCGGTAGTATGCTGACGCAAGGAGTAGGCGACGGATTCAAACGCGCCACCCGATACAGCCCCGAGCTGGACAGATCGGGCAATGCCGCCGAAGCTTTCAACGGCACTGCAGATATCGTCAAAAACATCATCGGCGCGGCAGGAGAAATTGTCGGCGCAGGCGATGCCGTGCAGGGTATAAGCGAAGGCTCAAACATTGCTGTTATGCACGGCTTGGGTCTGCTTTCCACCGAAAACAAGATGGCGCGCATCAACGATTTGGCAGATATGGCGCAACTCAAAGACTATGCCGCAGCAGCCATCCGCGATTGGGCAGTCCAAAACCCCAATGCCGCACAAGGCATAGAAGCCGTCAGCAATATCTTTACGGCAGTCATCCCCGTCAAAGGGATTGGAGCTGTTCGGGGAAAATACGGCTTGGGCGGCATCACGGCACATCCTGTCAAGCGGTCGCAGATGGGCGAGATCGCATTGCCGAAAGGGAAATCCGCCGTCAGCGACAATTTTGCCGATGCGGCATACGCCAAATACCCGTCCCCTTACCATTCCCGAAATATCCGTTCAAACTTGGAGCAGCGTTACGGCAAAGAAAACATCACCTCCTCAACCGTGCCGCCGTCAAACGGAAAGAATGTGAAACTGGCAAACAAACGCCACCCGAAGACCAAAGTGCCGTTTGACGGTAAAGGGTTTCCGAATTTTGAAAAAGACGTAAAATACGATACGAGAATTAATACCGCTGTACCACAAGTGAATCCTATAGATGAACCCGTCTTTAATCCTAAAGGTTCTGTCGGATCGGCTCATTCTTGGTCTATAACTGCCAGAATTCAATACGCAAAATTACCAAGGCAAGGTAGAATCAGATATATCCCACCTAAAAATTACTCTCCTTCAGCACCGCTACCAAAAGGACCTAATAATGGATATTTGGATAAATTTGGTAATGAATGGACTAAAGGTCCATCAAGAACTAAAGGTCAAGAATTTGAATGGGATGTTCAATTGTCTAAAACAGGAAGAGAGCAACTTGGATGGGCTAGTAGGGATGGTAAGCATTTAAATATATCAATTGATGGAAAGATTACACACAAATGACTAATTTAAAATTAGATTTCTACTCTGAAGTTATTATAAAAGATTCTTGCCCTAATGATTTGTTAGAAAATGGTGAGACTATTAAAGGAAAAAAAGGAGTGGTATTAGGTATAAGCGAAGAAGATGGTATAATCTATGGCTATACTATTTTACTTTTTGATATAAAATATTGTATATATATAGATAAGAAATATATTATACCGACTGGAAAAAAATTCTCTCGCGATGATTTTTATTAGCTAATTTAAGTAATTTAAGCAAGTTTTTTAGATACTGAAACTGGTAATTATGTTTATGTAAGCATAAGGAGTTCAGATTGAAGGATTCTACAGGGCAAATGAGGCTGGCAACCAAGGATTTGGCGGAAGCCATTAAACGAGGAGAAGTACGTAGTTCTGCTTTTACAACAAAGCAACTAAAGGCAATCGAAAAAGGAGAATCTAAAATACCGGATTACACTTGGCATCATCATCAAGACACTGGAAGGATGCAATTGATTAATGAAGACTTGCATCATGATACCGGCCATATCGGTTGGAGAGCGATGAGTAAAGGAAAGTAACTATGTGGAAAATCATAAAAGAGGATAGTGATGATTTAGGATTTGCAATTAAATGCTTATTCTCTCAATCTATTGATTTAAATGAATTCAAGTTATGGATTGAACAAGTAATACGCGATATGCCCATCGAGGACATCCCTTTTTATATTTTTGACTTGGCGGATTTCGATGTAGGAATTGGCGATATTGGCAATATTGTAGGTTTTGCTCCGAGTTCCAGCCTGCCGAAATCGAAAAAAAATGCCTTGACCGGCATTGCCTTCTTAAGGGGGATAGATGTCTATGACCCTCCCGTTTCAAAAGAAAAAGCATTAAAAGCCTTAGAGAAATATCCTGAAATTTATCAGAAATTTCAGCATTTCTTTCCGTTTGTAGAGCTGCCTCCGCTTTAAACAGTCAAAATGCCGTCTGAAACAATATTCGGCTTTCAGACGGCATTTTTGATATAAAGCGGATAACTAAAAGAGCGTTTGACAGCAAAGGAACATCTGAAATACCGGATTACACTTGGCATCATCATCAAGATACAGGATGTATTGGTTGGAAAGCGATGAACAAAAGAAGATAATTATGTGGAAAATTTATAAAGAAAATAGCACTGACTTAAATTTTTCCCTAGGTAGTATATATTGCCAAGCAATCAATATTACCGAATTTAAAATGTGGGTCGAAAAAATCATAAGGGAAATGGACTTAGATGAAATTCCAAATTATTTTTTTGATCTAACAGATCTTCAATCACTATTCCATCTAATTGATATTATAGGATTTGTTCCCGAAAATAACTTATCAAAAAATCAGGATAATGCATTAACAGGCATTGCCTTCTTAAGGGGGATAGATGTCTATGACCCTCCCGTTTCAAAAGAAAAAGCATTAAAAGCCTTAGAGAAACATCCTGAAATTTATCAGAAGTTTCGGCATTTCTTTCCGTTTGTAGAACTGCCCCCGCTTTAAACAATCAAAATGCCGTCTGAAACAATATTCGGCTTTCAGACGGCATTTTTGATACAAAGCAGGTAACCAAAAGAGCGTTTGACGGCAAAGGAGAATCTAAAATACCGGATGTATCGGTTGGGAAGCAATGGATAAAGGTAAATAATTATGTGGAAAATTAGTAAAGAAAATTGTGAAGATTTAGGATTTGCAATAGTCTGTATGTTCTATGATGCTATTAATCTTTCTGAATTTAAATTATGGTTGGATATAGTTGTCAGAGATACTCCTATTGATACAATTCCATTGTATATTTTTGATTTGATTGATTTTGATAAGAGTATAGGGGAAATTTATGATGTAATTGGAGTCGTTAATTATGGTTACATTTCAAATGATCAAAAAAATGCATTAACGGGCATTGCCTTCTTAAGGGGGATAGATGTCTATGATCCGCCTATTTCAAAAGAAAAAGCATTAAAAGCCTTAGAGAAACATCCTGAAATTTATCAGAGGTTTCAGCATTTCTTTCCTTTTGTAGAGCTTCCGCTTCTTTAAAGGACAAGATGCCGTCTGAAAAGTTTTCAGACGGCATTTTTTATTTCTTCCAGTAGGCGGGGGTGAAGAGGATGAAGACGGTGAAGATTTCCAGCCTGCCCAAGAGCATGGCGGTAACGCAGATCCATTTCTGCATCACGTCCAAACCGGCGTAATTGCCGGCGGGCCCGACTTCGCCCAGGCCGGGGCCGGCGTTGGTGATGCAGGCGATGACGGCGGTGAAGGCGGTGGTAAATTCCATACCGCTCGCCATCAGCAGGAAGCTGAAGAGGACGACGGTCATAAAGTAGATGAAGATGAAGGACATAACGGTCAGCGCGAGGCGGTCGGGTATGGCCTTGCCGCTGATTTTGACGGTGCGGACGGCTTTGGGGTGCAGCAGCACCATCATTTCGCGCAGGCTGAATTTGAACAGGACGAGGGCGCGTATGGTTTTGATGCCGCCGCCGGTCGAGCCGGAGTTGGCGAGGATGTTGGCGAGGAAAAACATCCACAGGGAAATCAGGAGCGGCCATTGTGCGAAGTCGGTGTTGGCCAGCCCGTTTGCCAGTCCGATGGAGACGAAGTTGAAGGCGGTGTAGCGCAGGGATTCGGTAAAACCGGCGTAATAGCCGGTGTGCCACAGGTACAGGGCGGCGGTAAGGATGCTGCCGGAGAGCAGCAGCAGCATCGTCCGGCATTCTTCGTCTTTCCAATAGGTTTTGAGGCTGCGGCTGTTGAGGGCGGCGAAATGGCTGGCAAAATTGATGCCGCCGACAATGGTGAAAACGATGATGACCGCCTCGATGAGGGGGGAGTTGTAATAAGCTATGCTGGCATCGTGGGTGGAAAATCCGCCCAGCGAGAGGGTCGCCATTGCGTGACAGACGGCATCGAACCAGCTCATCCCGGCAAAATGCAGGCAGGCTGCCGCGAGGATGGTGATCAGGGTGTAGCCGAACCAGAGTTTTTTCGCCACTTGGGAAATGCGCGGCGACATTTTGCTTTCTTTGTCAATGCCGGGGATTTCGGCTTTGAATAACTGCGTGCCGCCTACGCCGAGCATAGGCAGGATGGCGACGGCAAGGACGATGATGCCCATCCCACCCAGCCAGTTGAGCATATGCCGCCAAAAGTTGACGGAGGGGGCGAGCCCGTCGACGTGGGGGATGACGGTCGCGCCGGTGGTGGTCAGTCCCGACATCGATTCAAAAAATGCGTCGGTAAAGCCCATATTCGGGAAATACAGGTACATCGGCATCGCCGCCATAGCGGCAAACGCCAGCCACAACATCAGGACGAGGGTGAAGCCGTCGCGCGGGCGCAGTTCGCGCCTGAACCGGAGGGTGGCGAGCCGGACGATGTACGAGCCGGAAAGGGTAACGGTCGCGGTGGTGGCGAAGGCGGTGTACGCGCCGTCCGAAAAGGCGTAGGAGAGGGCGGCGGGTATCAGCAGGATAAAGGAAAACAGCATACCCAGTCGGGAGAGGACGTGGGCGATGGGCAGGATTTTGTGCATAGTGGGGCGGTCCGTTATTTTGTGAAGCTTTTCCAGTCTATGCCGCCGGCGGCTTGGACTTGGGTAATTTCTTCCGTTTCGAGATTGACGGCGGTCAGCTGTCCGCCCCACAGTGCGCCGGTGTCCAGCGAGATGACGTTGTCGGCATTCGTGTAGCCCAAGGAAGACCAGTGTCCGAAGATGATGGTGTGGTCGAGGTTTTGCCGGTCGGGGGCTTTGAACCACGGGCGCAGGTAAAGCGGCATTTTTTTCACTGTGGATTTGTAGTCGAAATCCAGTTCGTTTTTAAAGGTCAGGGCGCGCATCCGCGTGAAGGCGTTGACGATGAAGCGCAGGCGGGCATAGCCTTCCAAACCTTCGTCCCATGCGGCCGGTTTGTTGCCGTACATTTTGGAGAAGAATTTGACGTATTTTTTGCCGCGCAGTTCGGCTTCGGCTTCTCCGGCGAGCGATTCGGCTTTGGTTATGCGCCATTGCGGCAGGATGCCGGCGTGTACCATCACGCGGTTGCCCTCGCGTATCAACAGCGGTTGCGCGCGCAGCCAGTCGAGCATTTTTCTGCCGTCGGGGTGTTTGAGTATGGGTTCGATTGTGTCGCTGCGTTTGGGCGCGCCTTCGCCGTAGCCGACGGCAAGCAGGTGCAGGTCGTGGTTGCCGAGGACGATTTGCACGCTGTTTTCGTGCCGGATGCAGAATTGCAGCGTTTCGAGGGATTTCGGGCCGCGGTTGACGATGTCGCCCGTCAGCCAGAGGGTGTCTGTGCCGTGGTTGAAGCCGATTTTGCCGAGCAGCGCGGTCAGTTCGTCGAAACAGCCTTGGATGTCGCCGATTGCGTAATGTGCCATTGCAGATGTTGTGAAGTGGGAAAGTGTTGCGGTTCGGACGGCACGGTCTTGAAATATCATGCCGTCTGAACGTGGAATTATGCGTTCAAAACGAGGACGGCTTCGGCTTCGACCTGCACGCCTTTGGGCAGCGAGGCAACGCCGACGGCGGCGCGGGCGGGGAAGGGCTCGGCAATAAATTCCGCCATCACTTCGTTGAAGACGGCGAAGTTGGCAAGGTCGGTCAGGTAGGCGTTGAGCTTGACGATGTCGGCCAGCGTGCCGCCTGCAGCTTCGGCGACGGCCTGCAGGTTTTTAAAGACCTGGCGCGCTTCGGCGCGGAAATCGCCGTTGCCGACAACGGTCATCGTGGCGGGATCGAGGGGGATTTGACCGCTCATGTAAACGGTGTCGCCTGCTCGGACGGCTTGGCTGTATGCGCCGATGGCGGCAGGGGCTTTGTCGGTGTGGATGATGGTTTTGGACATTTCGGATTCCTCAAAAAATAGGGCGGCAGAAGCCGCAGCATTCGGGATTATCGTACAAAACCGCCGGCTTGTGTAGTTGCGGTGGCAGAAAACAAAACCGCCGAAGGCTCGGCGGTTTGCAGAATAAGGCGCATATCAGAATTTGACGCGCACACCGGCGGACAGTTCGCCGGAACGGACGTTTTTGACAGTGTTGACTTTGCCGATGTAGTTGTAGCGGTAGCCGGCATCCAAATCGACATTCGGGGTAACGGCATAGCTTACGCCCGCCAATACGCCGAGGCCGGTGGAGGTTTGGCTGAAGCTGTCGCTGCCGCCCAAGTCGACGGAGGCGCGGTTGAGGCTCAAGCGCGCGCCGAGATACGGTTTGACGGGCGATTGGGTGTCGAAGTCGTAAATGGCGGACGCGCCGATGCTGTAAAGTTTGAAATCGGTGGATGGGGCTTTATAGTTTTTGTAGCGCGTGTAATCGACGGCGAAGCGGAGGTCGTTGATGCGGTAGCCTGCGGAGATGCGCGGGCTGAAGCCTTTGGCAGAACCTAAAGAGCTTGAGGCTTTTGCGTGTGCGGCATCGGCTTGGACGTAAAAGCCGGATGCGCCTTCCGCCAGTGCGGCGGCCGGGAGAGCGAGGGCAATCAGTGTGGCAAGTGCTTTTTTCATATTTTGGTTCCTTTATGGTCAGTTAGAAAAATTGTTAAGAATCCGTTAAAGAATTCTGCTTTATTATACTTAAATTTTCTTTTTGCATCGTAATATTTTTAATACTTCAAGATACGTAGCGGTATCCGGCTGCTTTGCCGACGGCAAAGCCGTTAACCCGCGCGTTGCCTTTAAATGGTGGTGGCGGCATCACGCGGCGGATGGGTGAAACTTGCAAACGGTTTGGAAAAAACAGCGGTATCTGTCGGATTGTTGCAGGTGCAGGCATACGGTTTTTTGTGTGCGTCTGTGCCTTAAGCGTCGGACATTTCCGGCGGCGGCTGTGCCGTCTGAAACGCCCGGCGGGGGATGCGGCTGCGTTTTCCATCGATAAGCATATTTTCCGGACGCGTTCGGGGGGGTTTTCCCGGGCGGCCGCCGATTTGTTTGCGCTTATATAGTGGATTAACAAAAATCAGGACAAGGCGACGAAGCCGCAGACAGTACAGATAGTACGGAACCGATTCACTTGGTGCTTCAGCACCTTAGAGAATCGTTCTCTTTGAGCTAAGGCGAGGCAACGCCGTACTGGTTTTTGTTAATCCACTATAAAAAACACTGCAGCAAATCGTTTAAAAACAAGCGTCCTTTTTCGGTCGGGCGGAATACGGCGGGGTCGGTTTCCAGCAGGCCTTTTTGCCTTGCCGTTTCGATTTGCGCCATGATTTTGGCACTCGGTACGCCCGTGCGCTCCTGCAACATCGCGGTGGGTACGCCGTCGGTCAGGCGCAGGGCGTTCATCATGAATTCGAACGGCAAATCTTCGGCGGCGACGGTTTTGCGTTCGACGGCTTCGCTCGGTCGGTTTTGCATTAAGGCGAGGTAGTCGTTGGGGTGGCGGCGGCGGACGGTGCGCTCGATGCGGTCGGGATAGGAAATTTTGCCGTGCGCGCCCGCGCCTATGCCTAAATAATCGCCGAACTGCCAGTAGTTCAAATTGTGGCGGCACTGCATGGCTGGTTTCGCAAAAGCCGATGTTTCGTAGTGGACAAAACCCGCGCTTTCCAGCGCGCCGTGTACCGCGTCTTCGATGTCGAGGGCGGCTTCGTCTTGCGGCAAACCTTTCGGCGGCGTATGACCGAACGGCGTGTTCGGTTCCATCGTCAGATGATACGCGCTGATGTGGGTCGCACCCGTAGCGATGGCGGTTTGTACGTCGTCCAATGCCGTCTGAACGGTTTGGTTCGGCAGGGCATACATCAAGTCGATATTGACTTTATCAAATAATTTCAAGGCGGTATCGATAGCGGTTAAGGCTTCCTTACCGTTGTGGACGCGCCCCAGCCTTGAGAGCATATCGTCGTTGAAACTCTGTACGCCAATAGAAAGCCGCGTGATGCCTGCGTCTTTAAATCCTTGAAACTTCTCGATTTCAAACGTCCCCGGATTGGCTTCCAACGTAATTTCCGCTTCCGGCTGCAAGCGCAACAGCGAACGCACGCCGCTCAACAAACGGTCAATCGATTCCGCCTGAAACAGGCTGGGCGTACCGCCGCCGAAAAAGATCGTTTCCACCGGTCTGCCCCAAATATTGGGCAATTCAAGCTGCAAGTCGGTCAGCAGCGCGTCGATATAGGCGGCTTCGGGCAATCCGTTTTTCAGGCTGTGGGAATTGAAGTCGCAATACGGGCATTTTTTGATGCACCACGGGATGTGGATGTAAAGCGACAGGGGCGGCAGGGCGGTGAGTCGGGTGCGGTTTGGAAAGGAAATGGTGTGCATGGTGTGGTTCGGAAAAGTGGACAATGCCGTCTGAAGGCGGTTCAGACGGCACAGGTTCAGCCGAGCAGGGTAAGCAGTTCGGCTTCGCTGAGGATGGAAACACCCAAGGCATTGGCTTTTTCCAGCTTGCTGCCCGCGGCTTCTCCAGCGACGACGTAATCGGTTTTTTTGGAAACGCTGCCGGAAACTTTGCCGCCTGCGGCTTCGATTAGGGATTGGGCTTGGTCGCGTTTGAGGGTGGGCAGTGTGCCAGTTAACACGAAGGTTTTGCCCGCTACGGCTTTATTGATGCCGTCTGAACCTTGCGCCGCCTCGTCTTCAGACGGCATTTGCGCGAAGAAGGTTTTCAGGTTTTCGAGTAGGGCGGCGTTTTGTGGTTCGCTGCGCCATGCTTGCCAGTCGGCGGGGAGGGCTTTGTCGTTTTGTAGACCTTCTATGTTTTTACCAGCGAGTTCCCATAAGGCTTGGGCTTTGTTTTCGCTAATTTTGAAGTCGGGCAGGCGGGCGATCCAGCGTTGCGGTTCGGCGTGGCGGGCGGGCGGGATGGTAACGGCTTGGGTTTGCGGGGCAACGCCTGCGGCGAGCAGTTCGTCTATCATCGCCTGCTGTTCGGCTTGGGCGAAGAAGTGGGCAATGGAACGCGCCACTACCGTACCGATGTCGGGCAGGCAGGCGAGGACGGGTTCGGGTGCGCGGCGGACGCGTTCCAATGTGCCGAATGCCTGTGCCAGCGTTTTGGCGGTGCGTTCGCCGACGTGGCGGATGCCGAGCGCGAACAGGAAGCGCGCGAGTTCGGGCGTTTTGCCGGATTCTATGCCTGCGAGGATGTTTTCCGCCCACTTGACCGGTTGTTTTTTATGTTTGCCCGACGCGCCGACCGAACTGCCTTCAGACGGCATTTGATCCGATTCGGCAACGGTTTTGTCCGCCGTTTCCTTCATTTTTTGCAGGGTCGGAATATCGAGGCGGTAGAGGTCGGCGAAGTGGAGGACGAGGTCTTGGGCGACCAGCTGTTCGATTTGTTTTTCACCCAAGCCGTCGATGTCCATGGCTTTGCGCGAGGCGAAGTGGATTAAGCCTTGCGCGCGTTGTGCCTGACAAAGCATACCGCCGCTGCATCGGGCGACGGCTTCGCCTTCTTCGCGTTCGATTTCGCTGCGGCAGATGGGGCAGTGGGTCGGCAGGCGGTAGGGCTTGTGGAGCGGAACGGATTGGGTTTGATTGGCGGACGGTGTTTCGGCAAACAAATCGTCCTGCCGATGCCCGATGCCGTCTGAAACAGCAACGGCGGTTTCCCGCATCGGGCGGCGTTCAAAAATCACGCGCACAACTTCGGGAATCACGTCTCCGGCACGGCGTACGACGACGGTATCGCCGACGCGAACGTCTTTGCGCGATACTTCGTCCTGATTGTGCAGGGTGGCGTTGGTAACGGTTACGCCGCCGACGAATACGGGTTGCAGGCGGGCGACGGGGGTAACCGCGCCGGTGCGCCCGATTTGTACGTCTATGGCTTCGACAATGGTCAGGGCTTCTTCGGCAGGGAATTTGTGGGCAACCGCCCAGCGCGGCGCGCGGGAGATGAAGCCGAGTTCGCGCTGTTGCGCCAAGCTGTTGACTTTGACCACCATGCCGTCGATTTCGTAGGGCAGTTCGGGGCGTTTTTGCTGCATTTGTTCGTAAAACGTCAATACTTCGTCGATATTTTTGAAACAGCCGAAATTGCCGTTGGGCAGACTGAAGCCGAGTGCTTGGAAATAGGCGAGTTCTTGGATGTGTTCTTCCGCGACGAAACCGCCTTGCTGACGGGCGACGGAGTAGGGGAAAAAGTGCAATTTGCGTTGCGCAGTGATGCGCGAATCGAGTTGGCGTAGGCTGCCGGCGGCGGCGTTGCGCGGATTGGCAAAGGGTTTTTGCCCGTTTTCGGCTTGTCTTTTATTGAGGGCGGCAAAATCGGCTTTGAGCATCAGCACTTCGCCGCGCACTTCGATGAGTTCGGGCGTGTTTTCGCCGTGCAGCCGCAGGGGGATATTGGCGACGGTTTTGACGTTTTGGGTAACGTCTTCGCCCGTTGTGCCGTCGCCGCGCGTTGCCGCCTGTACCAATACGCCGTCGCGGTAGAGCAGGCTGATGGCGAGGCCGTCGAATTTGGGTTCGATAACGTATTCGGGTTTGCCGCCGTCCAAACCGTCGCGCACGCGTTGGTCGAAAGCGTACATTTCTGCATGGTCGAACACGCCGTTTTCATCTTGCGGGGAAAAGGCGTTGGTCAGCGACAGCATCGGCACTTCGTGGCGTACTTCGGCAAATCCCGCCAGAGGCTCGCCGCCGACGCGCTGGGTCGGGCTGTCGGGCAGTTTGAGCTCGGGATGGTTTCGTTCCAACGCTTCGAGCTCGCGGAATAATTTGTCGTATTCGGCATCGGGTACGCTGGGCGCGTCGAGGGTGTAGTATTCGTAGGCATAGCGGTTGAGCAGGTCGGTGAGGTGGCGGATGTGTTGTGCGGCAAATTGTTTTATATCACTATCAGACGGTTTAAGAAGATTGGTAAAGTTAGTGTTATGTTTTGAGTTTGGATTCATGAGAGAAGGTTTTCAGACGACCTTTGTCTGATACGGGATGAAACGGGCAAAGGTCGTCTGAAAAATGATAGGTTGAAAACAGCTGAATTTTACCCGAAAAAAAGCGGATATGCCGTAACGACATATCCGCTTTGATTGCATTCGATTTTAGGAGAACAGGCGCAATGCGGTTTTGCCGCCCGGTTCGATACCGACTTTGAGCATCTCGGACTGACGAGCCAATACATAAGTGCGCACGTCTTTGAGCCATTGGGTCGAAACTTCTTCCATTTTGTCGTTGACCAGATTCAGGTTCAACTGGCCGGACAGGCGTACCGCCAAATCCATAAACAAATCGTCGAAGGTTTTTTCGCCTGCCGGAGAGTGCGGGATGTCGAGCAGCATACTGAAGCCTTTATAGGACTGGTTGTCCAAAAGGGCATTGGTAAACGGCTCGTTGTTGAGCGAGCAGATGGAGAACATGGTCGAGCCCGACGTGTCGGTATAGTGGAACGCGCCGTCGTCTTCCAAAACGAAACCCACGCCCGTTACGGCGGAACGCAGTTCTACGCCGCTGATGCTGGTCGGGGAAACCAAATGGATGGCGATAGTCTGGTCGACGCGCGCGCAGAATGCGTCCAGTGCGGAAGCCACTTCGATAAAGGCGGCAAGGTCGGTGTGCAGCGTCTGACCGCCCATGCTGTGTGCGAATGCATCCACCTGGCGGTTGAATGCGGAGAGTTCTTCCTGCGAGGCAAGTCCGTTGCGGCTGACTGCCTGAATACCCACGATAAATGCCTGATAGCGGATGCCCGGGATGGGTTCGGCAATCTGGAAATGGTCGTCCATGGTGCAGCCGACAATCTGGTAGCGGCAGCGGTTGGAAAGGCGCGGCAGTGCGTGCAGTTCTTTGGCTTCGGTCAGCGCGATATAAGAGATGAAGTCGAAGCGCACGTCAAACCAGGGCAGCTCGACCTTCGACAGCTCTTTGAGCGTAATCAGCGGTTTTGCCGGCGTTTGCGGAACGGGAACAGGTTTTGCCGGCGCGTCGGCAGGTTTTGGTGCGGAATGTCCGGTTTGGGGTTCGGGAACGGTGTGGGCGGAGTTGCCGATAATGCCGCTTTCTTCCAAGGCGGTTTCGATTTCGGTTTTGAACGGGGAGGCTTTTGCCTGTTTCTGCTTGGCGATGTAGACGGCATCCTGCTCTTGCAGGTTGCGCATGGCGGGGTCTTGGGATTTTGCCGTTTTTTTGACCGCCGGTTGGGGTTTCGGCATCATGACTGGCCCGCCGGACGGTTTGCCGTCGCGGACATGGCTGGTTTTGCTGTTGAGCAGGGCATCTTTGTCGGAGTGCCCGAACTGGTCGCGCACTTTTTTGCGGTATTGGTTTTCCTGATACATATTGTAGGCGACAACGGCGAGGACGGCGGCGAGGAACAGTACGATGTAAATCATGGCAATCACTTTAAATTTCGGGATGCAGGATGCGCAAAGTGCGGGTACTGCGGTTAAATCGGGCTTGCGTTTCCGGCAGTCTGATGGAACGGCCGGTTATAACGTTTGAATTATAACGAAAATTGCAGGGTCTGACAGCAGTGTGTCGAAATAAGCGGAAATTTTCCGAAATGCCGTCTGAAATCTGTGGTTTTCAGACGGCATTTCTGTCTACGGGAAACCCTTTCTCCCGTATCCGCCGCCAGTCGAAAAAGTGGCCGGGGTCGGTTTTGCGGCCGGGCGCGATGTCCTGATGTCCGGTTACTGCGGTAACGGGGTAGCGGCGGCAGAGTGCTTCCAACAATGTTTCGAGCGAACGGTATTGCGCTTCGGTAAAGGGTTCGAAATCGCAGCCTTCCAATTCGATGCCGATGGAAAATGCGTTGCATTTTTCCCGTCCGCGAAACGAGGATACGCCCGCGTGGTACGCCATATCGCCGCATGATACGAACTGCACCGTTTTGCCGTCGCGTTTGATTAAGAAATGGCTGGATACGCGCAAAGTGTGTATCAGGCTGAAGAACGGATGTCCGTTGGGGTCGAGCCGGTTGGCAAACAGCTTTTCCACAGCATCCGTGCCGTATTCGAACGGCGGCAGTGAAATGTTGTGCAACACGATCAGGGAAACCGTTTCCCCCGTTTCCCTCGGGCTGAAATTGGGCGACGGGGTATGGCGTATGCTTTGAAGCCAGCCGTTTTGCCAGTGTGCTTCGGCGTGATTGTCCATGATGTTCTTCCTGTCCGGCGGGCAATTTGGGTTATACTGTCGCCCGAATTTTAAGACGTATTCCGAATGCTGGGAATCCTACCATGTTGAGAAAATTGTTGAAATGGTCTGCCGTTTTTTTGACCGTATCGGCAGCCGTTTTCGCCGCGCTGCTTTTCGTCCCTAAAGACAACGGCAGGGCATACAGGATTAAAATTGCCAAAAACCAGGGTATTTCGTCGGTCGGCAGGAAACTTGCCGAAGACCGCATCGTGTTCAGCAGGCATGTTTTGACGGCGGCGGCCTACGTTTTGGGTGTGCACAACAGGCTGCATACGGGGACGTACAGACTGCCTTCGGAAGTGTCTGCTTGGGATATCTTGCAGAAAATGCGCGGCGGCAGGCCGGATTCCGTTACCGTGCAGATTATCGAAGGTTCGCGTTTTTCGCATATGAGGAAAGTCATCGACGCAACGCCCGACATCGAACACGACACCAAAGGCTGGAGCAATGAAAAACTGATGGCGGAAGTTGCCCCTGATGCCTTCAGCGGCAATCCTGAAGGGCAGTTTTTCCCCGACAGCTACGAAATCGATGCGGGCGGCAGCGATTTACGGATTTACCAAATCGCCTACAAGGCGATGCAACGCCGACTGAATGAGGCATGGGAAAGCAGGCAGGACGGGCTGCCTTATAAAAACCCTTATGAAATGCTGATTATGGCGAGCCTGATCGAAAAGGAAACAGGGCATGAAGCCGACCGCGACCATGTCGCTTCCGTCTTCGTCAACCGCCTGAAAATCGGTATGCGCCTGCAAACCGACCCGTCCGTGATTTACGGCATGGGTGCGGCATACAAGGGCAAAATCCGTAAAGCCGACCTGCGCCGCGACACGCCGTACAACACCTACACGCGCGGCGGTCTGCCGCCAACCCCGATCGCGCTGCCCGGCAAGGCGGCACTCGATGCCGCCGCCCATCCGTCCGGTGAAAAATACCTGTATTTCGTGTCCAAAATGGACGGTACGGGCTTGAGCCAGTTCAGCCATGATTTGACCGAACACAACGCCGCCGTTCGCAAATATATTTTGAAAAAATAAACCATGCCGTCTGAAAAGTTTGTGTTTTCGGACGGCATACCCTTACCGGAACTGCAAGCATGAAACCGCAATTCATCACTTTGGACGGCATAGACGGTGCCGGCAAATCCACCAACCTTGCCGTCATCAAGGCATGGTTTGAACGGAGGGGGCTGCCCGTGCTGTTCACGCGCGAACCGGGCGGAACGCCGGTCGGTGAGGCCTTGCGCGAAATCCTGCTCAACCCTGAAACCAAAGCCGGTTTGCGTGCGGAAACACTGATGATGTTCGCCGCCAGAATGCAGCATATTGAAGACGTGATATTGCCTGCACTTTCAGACGGCATCCATGTCGTGTCCGACCGTTTTACCGATGCGACCTTCGCCTATCAGGGCGGCGGGCGGGGAATGCCGTCTGAAGACATTGAAATTTTGGAACATTGGGTGCAGGGCGGTTTGCGCCCCGATTTGACCCTGCTGTTGGATGTGCCGCTGGAAGTGTCGATGGCGCGTATCGGGCAGACGCGCGAGAAAGACCGGTTCGAGCAGGAACAGGCAGATTTCTTCATGCGTGTGCGCAGCGTTTATCTGAACCGTGCCGCCGCCTGTCCGGAACGTTACGCCGTTATCGACAGTAACCTCGGCTTGGATGAAGTCAGAAACAGCATAGAAAAAGTGTTGGACAGACATTTCGGCTGTTGATGCGGCAAATATTGAAACAAGCGCATCCGCCCGCGCCGAAAATCAAACGGCAGTGCCGCAGGTGAAAATGGCGGTATGCGCCAAACTTTCGGCATGATAGAATTACGCTCGGTTACAAGGCAGGATGCGTCGGCAATATTAACGAACCGCCCGTAACATGATGACCCGAAAGCGTTTCGGACAGTCCGATTCAAATCTTTTTCTCGCAACAGGATTGACACATGGAAAACTCATTGAAAGAAGCCGCCCTCAAGTTCCACGAATTACCCGTTCCGGGCAAAATTTCCGTTACCCCGACCAAATCTCTGGCGACCGACAAAGATTTGGCGTTGGCGTACTCTCCGGGCGTAGCCGCTCCTTGTATGGAAATCCATGCCGATCCGCAAAATGCCTACAAATACACCGCCAAAGGCAACTTGGTCGCTGTCATTTCCAACGGTACGGCCGTTTTGGGCTTGGGCGACATCGGCGCGCTGGCGGGCAAACCCGTGATGGAAGGCAAAGGCGTATTGTTCAAAAAATTCGCCGGTGTGGACGTGTTCGACATCGAAATCGATGAAAAAGACCCGCAAAAACTCGTGGACATCATCGCCGCTTTAGAGCCGACCTTCGGCGGCATCAACCTCGAAGACATCAAAGCACCCGAGTGTTTCTACATCGAACGCGAATTACGCAAACGCTGCAAAATCCCCGTATTCCACGACGACCAGCACGGCACGGCCATCATTACCGCCGCTGCCGTATTGAACGCCCTGCGTTTTACCGGCCGTAAAATCGAAGAAGCGACTTTGGTGTGTTCCGGCGCAGGTGCGGCCGCGATTGCCTGCTTGAACCAATTGCTGGATTTGGGCTTGAAACGCGAAAACGTGACCGTTTGCGACTCCAAAGGCGTGATTTACCAAACCCGCGAAGACAAAGACCGTATGGACGAGTCCAAACAGTTCTACGCCATTGAAGACAACGGCCAGCGCGTGCTTGCCGATGCCGTCAAAGGCAAAGACATCTTCTTGGGCCTCTCCGGCGCGAACCTGCTGACGCCTGAAATACTGAACACCATGAACGAAAAACCCATCGTGTTCGCTATGGCCAACCCGAATCCGGAAATCCTGCCGCCGCTGGCGAAAGAAACCCGTCCGGACGTGGTTATCGGTACCGGCCGCTCCGACTTCCCGAACCAAGTGAACAATGTATTGTGCTTCCCGTTCATCTTCCGCGGTGCGTTGGATGTCGGCGCGACGACCATCAACGAAGAAATGAAACGCGCCTGCGTGTATGCTTTGGCGGATTTGGCGATGGAAGAGGTAACCGAAGAAGTGGTTGCCGCTTACGGTAAGAAATTTGAATTCGGCGCGGAATACCTGATTCCGACTCCGTTCGATTCCCGCCTGCTGCCGCGCGTTGCTACGGCTGCCGCCAAAGCAGCGATGGAAAGCGGCGTG
This sequence comes from Neisseria meningitidis, assembly GCF_900638555.1. Taxonomy (NCBI): domain Bacteria; kingdom Pseudomonadati; phylum Pseudomonadota; class Betaproteobacteria; order Neisseriales; family Neisseriaceae; genus Neisseria; species Neisseria meningitidis. The sequence goes on along the minus strand of NZ_LR134525.1, from coordinate 1,284,259 downwards.
GCAACCCGTCCGATTGCAGATTTGGAAGCTTACGCTGCCAAGCTGAGCGAATGGAAGCTGTAAGCCGTTTGCGGTTTAAAATGCCGTCTGAACTGTTTTCAGGCGGCATTTTGCTGTCAGATTGATATAGTGGATTAACAAAAATCAGGACAAAGCGACGAAGCCGCAGACAGTACAAATAGTACGGAACCGATTCACTTGGTGTTTCAGCACCTTAGAGAATCGTTCTCTTTGAGCTAAGGCGAGGCAACGCCGTACTGGTTTTTGTTAATCCACTATAAATGAAAGATACTGAAAAATGAAAGAGATGAAACCTGTCCGTTATCATATTGGCGATATGCCCGAGACTTCAAAACAAACCGCCTCCCGTCATGACGACAGGGCAGTGGGTGTTGACGATGATTGTTTTCATGATTCCTTTGGTCAATTTTTGTTTGGGTGTTCGGCAGAGGCAACCCGAACCGCGCCAATTTCTGTAAAGCGCAGTTGCTTATTTACCTGATTGGTTCGCTTATCGGTTTGGTCTTCGCGTTGTTTATAGGTGGGTCTGTATCAGGTACGCATGATTAATGCCCCGGGCTGATTTTGCTTCGAGGATTTGTATCGAATATGCCGAATTGTTTCAAATTTCATACCGTTATCGAACGGCATTGGCAAAAACCTTATCCGGTTTTGTCTTTTCTGCTTAAGCCGCTCTCCGGGCTGTTTGCCAAAATTGCGGCAAAACGGCGGACGGATTTTTTATCGGGAAAACGGCAAAGCGAAAAGCTGCCCGTGCCTGTGGTCGTGGTCGGCAATATTCACGCGGGTGGGACGGGGAAAACGCCGATTGTTGCCGCGCTGGTGTCGGGTTTGCAGGAAAAGGGCGTCAAGGTCGGCATCATCAGCCGGGGCTACGGGCGCAAGAGCAAGGCGGTTCATGTATTGAATGCTGAGAGCCGAGCGGAAGATGCGGGCGATGAGCCTTTGCTGCTGTTCCGCAAAACCGGTGCGCCGACGGCGGTGGGCAGCAGCCGTGCAGAGGCAGGCAGGGCGTTGCTGGCGGCGCATCCCGACATCGGACTGATTGTGGCGGACGACGGTTTGCAGCATTACGCCCTGCGGCGGGATGTGGAAATCGCGGTGTTTCCGGCGGCGGATACGGGGCGCACGGATTTGGATTTACTGCCCAACGGCAATTTGCGCGAACCTTTGTTGCGGCTGGATTCGGTGGATGCGGTCGTCGTCAGCGGCGGCAAGGCGGATGCGCTGTTTAGGCCGTCTGAAAATATGTTTCACAGCCGTATCGAAGCGGGACGGATTTACCGTTTGAACAATCCGTCCGAAATACTGGACACAGGCCGTCTGAAAAATCAAACCGTCGTCGCCGTGGCAGGTATTGCCAAGCCGGCGCGGTTTTTTGATTCGTTGCGGAATATGGGCATTACCGTGAAGCGAACCGTCGCGCTGCCCGACCACGCCGACATTTCGGCGGCAGATTTGCCCGATGCGGACGCGGTCATTATTACGGAGAAAGATGCGGTCAAATTTTCAGACGGCATTTGCACCGATAATGTTTGGGTGTTGCCCGTTTGTGCGATAATCGAACCTGATTTGGCGGCGTTTGTGTTGGAGCGGTTGGAAGATGTACCGAAGGCCGTCTGAAAGCACGGTTTGGGCGGAGTGATTACGGATTTGAATAAGAACGCCTCGCGCCGTCATTCCCGCGCAGGCGGGAATCTAAGTCTCGAATTTTCAGGAATGCCTAGGAGGCTCCAGAAATCCCAAATCTCCGGATTTCCACTTGGACAGGAATGAGAAAACCGGTCGTATTTTTTATCTGCATTAATCATTCATTAAAGGATTGAATATTAAACTGAAAACCTTGTTATTGCCCTTCGCCACGCTGGCATTGTGCACCAATGCTTTTGCCGCCCCGCCCAGCGACGCGTCGTTGGCGCGTTGGCTGGATACGCAGAATTTTGACCGGGATATAGAAAAAAATATGATTGAGGGCTTTAATGCCGGATTTAAACCGTATGCGGACAAAGCCCTTGCCGAAATGCCGGAAGCGAAAAAAGATCAGGCGGCAGAAGCCTTTAACCGTTATCGTGAGAATGTTTTGAAAGATTTGATTACGCCCGAAGTGAAACAGGCTGTCCGCAATACTTTATTGAAGAATGCCCGTGAGATATACACGCAAGAAGAAATTGACGGCATGATTGCCTTTTACGGTTCGCCTGTCGGTCAGTCCGTCGTTGCCAAAAATCCGCGCTTAATCAAGAAATCGATGAGTGAAATAGCGGTATCTTGGACTGCATTGTCAGGGAAAATCGCGCAACATCATCTGCCCGAGTTTACGGAAGAGTTGCGGCGCATCATCTGCGGCGGTAAAAATCCCGATGCGGGCTGTAAACAAGCCGGACAGGTTGGGAAAAGGCATCAGAAATAAATGATAGCCGTCTGAAATATTGAAGAGGGCATCCGATTGATTGAACCATCAAACCCGAAAGCAACCCTATGGAAAAAAAATTCTTAGACATCCTCGTCTGCCCCGTTACCAAAGGCAGGCTGGAATATCATCAGGACAAACAGGAATTGTGGAGCCGTCAGGCGAAGCTTGCCTATCCGATTAAAGACGGCATTCCCTATATGCTGGAAAACGAAGCGCGAGCGTTGAGCGAAGAGGAACTCAAAGCATGACCGAATTCGTCGTATTGATTCCGGCGCGGCTGGATTCGTCGCGCCTGCCTGGAAAAGCCTTGGCGGACATCCACGGCAAACCGATGGTCGTGCGCGTTGCCGAACAGGCGGCAAAAAGTAAAGCCGCGCGCGTCGTCGTCGCCACCGACCATCCCGATATTCAGACGGTCTGTCAGGCGCACGGCATCGAAGCGGTTATGACTTCAAACCGGCACGAAAGCGGCACGACGCGCCTTGCTGAAGCTGCCGCCGCGCTGAAGCTGCCGCCGCATCTGGTGGTTGTCAACGTACAGGGCGACGAGCCGCTGATTGCCCCCGAACTCATCGACCGCACCGCCGAAGTACTCGTCGAAAACAACGTCCAAATGGCGACCGCCGCCCACGAATTGCACGATTTCGACGAATTGATGAATCCCAATGCCGTCAAAGTCGTCCTCGACAAAAACCGCAACGCCATCTACTTCAGCCGCGCCCCGATTCCCTATCCGCGCGATGCAATGCGTGCCGGAAAACGCGAAATGCCGTCTGAAACCGCCGTCCTGCGCCATATCGGCATCTACGCTTACCGCGCCGGCTTCCTGCAACGCTATGCCGAAATGAGCGTTTCGCCGCTGGAAACCATCGAATCGCTGGAACAGCTGCGCGTCCTGTGGCACGGTTATCCCATTGCCGTCGAAACCGCCAAAGAAGCCCCCGCCGCCGGTGTGGATACGCAGGAAGATTTGGACAGGGTCCGCGCCGTATTTCAGACCGTATAAAACAGGTTCAAAGGGAAAAGATATGCAGCAACATATTGAAAAGTGGCAGCACTTGAGCCGTGAAGAACAGAAAATCCTTGCTGAAGTATGGGGTCTCGTGCAAAACGACGATCAGGAGGTTCACTATGAAATGCTCAAATTGAACGCACCCGACGAAGCCAGTGGCGAATTTTGGTTCAGAATGGCAGAAACACTCAGCACCCTGCCGCCCAACCGTTCCCTCGACCTTAGAATGAACGGCGGCAGGCTGGCGACCGCCGTATCCATCCTTTCCGTCATGATTGAAGACAATCCCGACATACCGCAGCTTTGGGCGCAAAAAATTACCGCGCTCAATTATAGTGGATTAAATTTAAACCAGTACGGCGTTGCCTCGCCTTGTCGTACTATCTGTACTGTCTGCGGCTTCGTCGCCTTGTCCTGATTTTTGTTAATCCACTATATTTGGCACACGGACACAAAGCCCGTGCCGACGGTTTGGCACAACAGCCCGACAAAGCGGCAGAAGCCAACGAGGAGGAATACCTGACCAAAGCCCTGTCGCAAAACCTGCTGTCAACATTGGATGTCGCGCTTGCACGTTTTCCTGAAGACGCGTGGTTTCAGGAAATCAAACAGGATGCACAAAAGCATTTTGCTTGAGGATGTGGCAGTCAGGAATATTTCCATTCAGGAAGAAAAGAAGTGCCTGATTGGGTATAATCAGGGTAAATCTTATTTTATTTCAAAAGATTAATATTTGCTTTCTGTTTTTCCTTGACGGTATCGGAAAAGTTGATTATAGTTACAGCTTCCTTAGGAGTAATGGCTGAGAGGCTGAAGGCACTTCCCTGCTAAGGAAGCATGTGGGGTCAACCTGCATCGAGGGTTCGAATCCCTCTTACTCCGCCAGATAAAAAATAGACGCTGTGTTTTACAGCGTCTATTTTTTATGCAATTTTATAGCGGGTTGGTGCAAAACCAGTATGGTATTGCCGTGTCTTGATTCTGAATTTTGTTATAGTGGATTAACAAAAACCAGTACGGCGTTGCCTCGCCTTAGCTCAAAGAGAACGATTCTCTAAGGTGCTGGAGCACCAAGTGAATCGGCTCCGTACTATTTGTACTGTCTGCGGCTTCGTCGCCTTGTCCTGATTTTTGTTAATCCACTATAATCCGAGATGCTTGCCGTTTATTTCCGCCTCGTTCAAACGGCGGCTCTGATTTGCGCGGTTTCTGTTTGCCGTATTCGCCTATCCGTACCGCAAATGTTATACTGGGAAAAATTTACTGATTGTGTTTTACGGCATATTTGCCGATAGGATGGAAGAGACAAATGAGCAGAATCCGGCAGGCTTTTGCCGCTTTGGATGGCGGAAAGGCATTGATTCCCTATATTACGGTGGGCGACCCCGATATTCGGACAACTTTGGCATTGATGCACGGCATGGTTGCAAACGGTGCGGATATTTTGGAGTTGGGTGTGCCGTTTTCCGATCCGATGGCGGATGGGCCGGTTATTCAGCGTGCGGCGGAGCGGGCGTTGGCAAACGGGATTTCGCTGCGCGATGTCTTGGATGTCGTCAGAAAATTCCGTGAAACCGACACGCAAACGCCGGTTGTTTTGATGGGATATTTGAACCCTGTACATAAGATGGGTTATCGGGAGTTTGCTCAGGAAGCCGCAAAGGCGGGTGTGGACGGCGTGTTGACGGTGGATTCCCCTGTCGAAACCATCGATCCGCTCTATCGCGAGCTGAAGGATAACGGGGTCGACTGTATTTTCCTGATTGCGCCGACGACGACGGAAGACCGTATTAAAACCATTGCCGAGCTGGCAGGCGGATTTGTCTATTATGTTTCGCTCAAGGGCGTAACGGGCGCGGCAAGTTTGGATACGGATGAGGTTTCGCGTAAAATAGAGTATTTGCATCAGTATATCGATATTCCCATCGGTGTCGGTTTCGGCATCAGCAATGCGGAAAGCGCGCGCAAAATCGGCCGGGTTGCCGAAGCGGTCATTGTCGGCAGCCGGATTGTGAAAGAGATTGAAAACAATGCGGGCAACGAGGCTGCGGTCGTCGGTGCTTTGGTCAAAGAGTTGAAGGATGCCGTGCGCTGATTCTGTCACGCATTCTAAATATTTTAGGAGTTGTCCATGAGCTGGTTAGATAAAATCCTGCCACCCAAAATCAAAAACCGCAGCAAAGACGGTTCTTCCAATGTTCCCGAGGGTTTGTGGCACAAATGTCCGTCTTGTTCGGCAACCGTTTATTCGACCGAGTTGCAGCAGAACAATCAGGTTTGTCCGAAATGCAACCACCACAATCCGTTGTCGGCACGACAACGCCTGAATCTGCTTTTGGATGAGGATGGCAGAGAGGAGGTTGCCGGAAATGTCAAACCGACAGATCCTTTGAAGTTTAAAGACGGCAAAAAATATCCGGATCGTTTGAGTGCGGCACGCAAGCTGACCGGGGAAGATGATGCTTTGGTGGTAATGAAAGGCAAGATGAACGGTCTGCCCGTTGTGGTTGCTGCGTTTGAGTTCCGCTTTATCGGCGGTTCGATGGGTTCGGTTGTGGGCGAACGATTCGTACAGGGCGTCCGCCGGGCGGTTGCCGACAATTGTCCGTTCGTCTGTGTGGCGGCTTCCGGCGGTGCGCGTATGCAGGAGGGTGTGAACTCATTGATGCAGATGACGAAAACCAGTGCCGCGCTGCATTTGCTGACGGAAAAACGCCTGCCGTTTATATCGGTGTTGACCGATCCGACTATGGGCGGCGTATCCGCCAGCTTCGCATTTTTGGGTGATGTTGTGCTTGCCGAACCGAACGCGCTGATCGGTTTTGCCGGTCCGCGCGTGATTGAGCAGACGGTGCGCGAAACGCTGCCGGAAGGCTTCCAACGCGCCGAGTTCCTGCTGGAAAAAGGCGCAATCGACCAGATTGTCGACCGCCGCGATATGAAGCGGCGCATCAGTGATTTGATTACGCTGTTGTGCCGTCAGGACAAAGTTTCTGCCGCCTGATGGCTGATGAATCGAATACCGTCTGAAACCGATGTTTCAGACGGTATTTTTGTGTCTGGTTATTTGTCGTGCGGCTTTATCGACGGGGCATAGCGTCCGGCACGTTCTTTCAGGCGTTGTACCAAACCTTTCGTGTCGGCGGGTACACCGCCCTCGCAGAATGCCTGATACAGGACGGTGCGCAGTGCGTCGTTGCGGCTTAATGTACCGCCTATCGGTTTCCATTCGGCGTTTCGGGGCTGTATCCAGCGGCGGTTGACCGTGTCGCCGTAGCCGAACACTTTGTAGGAGGAAAGTTTGTCGTTGCCGAACCTGATGGAGAAGCGGGCGCAGAATATGCCTTCGGCAGTCAGGTTGTCGTAGCCTTTGTCGGAGCGGATATTGAGAATGTAGCGGATGCTGCCGTCGGGCGCGGGCATAATTTGCAGGCTGTCGAGCAGGATTTTCGGCTGTTTGCCGTAATTTTCATCCACATAAATGTCGAACCAGCCGTCCGAGTGCGTATCGGGCAGCGGCGGCAGTTTGGCGGTATGTTCTTTAAATTCGCGGGCGGCGGCCTCTTCGGGCGTTTCGCGGTAGCGGGTGTTGATCGGCGTGTCTTTTTGGCTGAAGCCGGCAGCGAGGGACGTGCCGGCGGCGAGTGCGAGCAGCAGGAGGGCGGTGCGGCGCATAAGTTTCTCCAAATTGAAAACGGCGTTATTTTATGGGTTGGCAAAGGGGGCTGCAAGCAACTGGGGTATAATCTCCCCCCGATTCCCATTTTTTAAACGGTACAAACGATGAACAGCGAAACTTTAGACGTAACCGGATTGAAATGTCCCCTGCCGATTTTGCGGGCGAAAAAGGCTTTGGCGCAAATGCAGCAGGGCGACGTGTTGACCGTTCTGGCAACCGACGGCGGCGCACCGGGGGATTTTGAGGCTTTTTGCCGCCAAACCGGTCATGTGCTGTTGGATGCTTCCGAACAGGACGGCGTGTTCACGCTGGTCGTCCAACACAAATAAATGCCGTCTGAAATGCGGATGTCCCGATTGATGTTATTGCTGTCGGCATTTGTGCTTGCTGCGTGTAATGCCCAAAACCGGCAATCCGGTGTACGGCATCAGGATTTCGCGCGTGTAGCCGTCGATTTGTTTCGGAGTGCCTGCGTCCTGACTCAAGGCAGTTTTGAATCGGTTTCCAAGTTTGCCGCTGTCGGACATTTTGTCCCTGTCGGAAAGGAAGACCTGTCCCATCTGCCGCCCACTGTTGCAGAACCCGATGTACAGGCGTTGTGGACGCTTGAACGCGATGGCGGCATTTATTATTTGAGCCTGACGCGCGACAGTTGCAGTGTGAAAGCCGAGCGGGCAGACAGTGCCGCGCTGTTGGAACATTTTGACGGACTTGTCCGACAGCCGCCGAAAAATGCCAATATAGAATTGAGGGCGGAACAGTCGGTGCAGGCATCATTTGAAATCCGCCAAGTCAGCTATGCCTGGCGGGAAGCGGGCAGCTCCGAAGAAACCGTATTGACCGCACAAACCGCCGATTCCCCGGATTTACCCGTACAGGCAGTTTTGAACCTGACGCACCGTTCCCACAACGGGAAACCCCTAATTCTCCCCTAACTTCAGACGGCATAAAGTCGGCATGCCGTCTGAACATTCAAATAAAACAAAGGAAAACCATGCAAACCCTGACCATTATCCGCCCCGACGATATGCACCTGCACCTGCGCGACGGCGACGCGCTCAAAGCCGTTGCTCCTTATACCGCCCGCCAAATGGGGCGTGCCGTCATTATGCCCAACCTCAAACCGCCTGTCGTCAGCGTTGCCGACGCGCTTGCCTACAAAGCGCGCATCATGGCGGCATTGCCCGAAGGCAGCGCGTTTGAGCCGTTGATGACGCTTTACCTGACCGACCAAGCCACGCCTGCACTTGTGCGCGAAGCCAAAGCCGCCGGCATCGTCGCCTTCAAACTCTACCCTGCCGGCGCGACCACCAATTCCGATTCCGGCGTAACCGACCTGTTCAAGCTCATCCCCGTGTTGGAAGAAATGGCGAAACAGGGCATTTTGTTCCTCGTTCACGGCGAAGTAACCGACCCCGAAATCGACATCTTCGACCGCGAAGCCGCCTTTATCGGGCGCGTGATGAAACCCGTTTTGGCGCAAGTGCCGAATCTTAAAGTCGTGTTCGAACACATCACCACCGCCGAAGCCGCCCGCCTGGTTTTGGAAGCAGGCGACAACGTAGCCGCCACCGTTACCCCGCAACACCTCCTGCTCAACCGCAACGACCTCTTGGTCGGCGGCGTGCGCCCCCATCATTTCTGCCTGCCCGTACTCAAACGCGAAACCCACCGTCAGGCATTGGTTGCCGCCGTTACCGGCGAGAAGGCGCATAAATTCTTCCTCGGCACCGACTCCGCGCCGCACGCCAAATCCGCCAAAGAAAACGCCTGCGGTTGCGCCGGTATGTTCAGCGCGATGACCGCCATCGAGCTTTATGCCGAAGTGTTTGAAAAAGCAGGCGCGTTGGACAAACTCGAAGCCTTCGCCTCGAAAAACGGCGCAAGGTTTTACGGCATTCCTGAAAATACCGACACGATCACCCTCGTCAAACAAAGCCAAACCGTCCCCGCAAGTATTCCCTACGGCGACGGCGAACTTGTCCCGATGCGCGCGGGCGGCGAAATCGGCTGGACGGTACAGTATTGATGGGGCTGGAAACAAAATGCCGTCTGAAAGGTTTTTCAGACGGCATTTGTGTTGTTGACTGATTGATACGTCAACGGCGTTTGAGTTTGTTACGTTTCGGTTATTTCCGATAAATTCCCACAATTTTCAAATTTCGCCATTCCCACGAAGGCAGGAATCCGGAAATTCGATGCGACCAGAGTTTATCAAAAACGGCAGCAACTCAAAAAACCGGATTCCCGCCTGCGCGGGAATGACGAGATTGAAGTTTCAGAATTTATTTGAAATACCCAAAATTCAAAAAACCAAATTCCCACCTGCGTGGGAATGACGAAACAAAGAAAGCAGAAATAAGGACATAGAACTTTCTTTAAATTTGTGATGCATCAACGGCGTTTGGGCTCGTCGGGACGGATTTGGGCGGCGAGTTTGTCGAGGATGCCGTTGACGAATTTGTGCCCGTCCGTGCCGCCGAAGGTTTTGGTTACTTCGATGGCTTCGTTGATGATGACGGGGTAGGGCGTTTCGGGCATGGCGGACAGCTCGTGGCAGGCGGTCAGCAGGACGGCGCGTTCGATGGGGTTGAGGTCTTTTTCGTCGCGGTCGAGCAGGGGGCGGATTTGTCGGATGTACTCTGCCGCATTGGTTTGCGTGCCGAAGAAAAGTTTGTTGAACAATTCTTCGTCTGCCTTGGCAAAGTCGGGCATTTCGCGGATGTTTTTAGCAATCTCGGGCGCGGCGGTGCGGTTGATAAGGGATTGGTAAACGGCTTGTACGGCAAGCTCGCGGGAACGGCGGCGGGCTGTTTTCATGATTTTTCCTTGAAACGGTTGGGCGGCACGGTATGCCGTCTGAAACGGAAAGGGCGTATCGGTGTACGCCCTGTTTGTTATTCTTCGTCTTCAAACTGTTCTTCGAGCAGGAGGTTGACGAGGTTGGCGCATTCTACGGCGACTTTGGCGGCATCCGAGGCTTTTTCTTCAATCCGTTCGATTGCCTGTGCGTCGTTTTCCGTGGTCAGGACGGCATTGGCAATCGGGATGTTGTAGTCGAGTGCGACGCGGCTGACCCCTGCTCCGGATTCGTTGGAAACCAGCTCGAAATGGTAGGTTTCGCCACGGATAACGACGCCGATGGCAATCAGTGCGTCAAATTTTTCAGAAGAGGCAAAGTTCATCAGCGCGATGGGGATTTCAAGCGCGCCGGGTACGGTGGCGACGGTAATGTTTTCGTCTGCCACGCCCAATTCTTGGAGGGTGCGGCAGCAGACTTTGAGCATTTCGCTGCCGATTTCGTTGGTGAAGCGTGCCTGTACGATGCCGATGCGGAGGTGTTTGCCGTCGAGGTTGGGGGCGATGGTGTTCATTGAGTGTCCTTTGGTATTCGGAGGTTTCGGAATGCCGTCTGAAGGGTCAGTCCTTAGGTTGCCAGTCGGCGACGGTTTGGAATGTGCCGTCTTCTGCCAATTCCCACGCGCTGCCTTCAGGTTGGGAGAGCAGTGCGGCGGTTTCAGGGTTGGTTTTGGTGATATCGGCGAGGCTGACGATGCTGAAGTTGTCCGGGTCGTCGGTGTATTCGTCGGTCTCGTCGCCGCTGAAGAAACGCCAGCCGCTGTCGTTTTCAAAAACGGGGGCTTCGCGGTAGAGGAAGCCGACGGGCTGGTTTTGTTTGGCGACGGTGTTGGTGGCGATGCAGCGGTCGAGTGCCGAGGAAAGTGCTTGTGCAAATGCGTTCATTGCGGGAATACGTTGGGGGAAAACTTGCGGATTTTACCACGATTCTTGCGTTGTCGGCAGACGGCGGCGGTTTGGTGGTACAATGTGCGCCGTTTGCAGCCTTAAGGTGTTTCTGTATTTTTGGAGTATGGAAACGCATTCGGGCTGTTTTTTGCGGAAGACGGTAATGAAAGACGATGTTTTGAAACAGCAGGCACACGCGGCGATACAGAAGAAACTGGGCTACGCGTTCCGCGATATTTCGCTTTTGCGGCAGGCTTTGACGCACAGGAGCCATCATGCGAAGCACAACGAGCGGTTCGAGTTTGTCGGCGATTCGATTTTGAATTATACGGTGGCGCGGATGCTGTTTGACGCGTTTCCGAAGTTGACCGAGGGCGAGTTGTCGCGGTTGCGGGCAAGTCTGGTCAATGAGGGCGTGCTGGCGGAAATGGCGGCGGAAATGAATGTCGGCGACGGCCTGTACTTGGGGGCGGGCGAGTTGAAGAGCGGCGGCTTCAGACGGCCTTCGATACTGGCGGACGCGATGGAGGCGATGTTTGCGGCGGTCAGCTTCGATGCGGATTTCAACACGGCGGAAAAGGTGGTGCGCCATTTGTTTGCAGAACGCGTCCGGCGAGTCGATTTCCAAAATCAGGCAAAAGACGGCAAAACTGCTTTGCAGGAGGCGTTGCAGGCGCGCCGTTTCGCCTTGCCGAAATACCGTATCGAAGAGCAAATCGGCCATGCCAACGACAGTATGTTTGTCATTTCCTGCGATTTGGGCGAACTGGGTTTCGTGTGCCGTGCCAAAGGGACGAGCCGCAAGGCGGCGGAGCAGGAAGCGGCGAAAGAGGCTTTGAAATGGCTGGAAGAGAAGCTGCCGCTGAAGAAGAAAAAGAAATGAGGCGGCGCGTGAATATGCCGTCTGAAATATGGATACGAAAGCAAATATGGATATTGAAACCTTCCTTGCAGGGGAACGCGCCGCCGACGGATACCGTTGCGGCTTCGTAGCGATTGTCGGCCGTCCGAACGTGGGCAAATCAACGCTGATGAATCATCTCATCGGTCAGAAAATCAGTATTACCAGCAAAAAGGCGCAGACGACGCGCAACCGCGTAACGGGGATTTATACCGACGATACCGCGCAGTTTGTGTTTGTCGATACGCCCGGTTTTCAAACCGACCACCGCAACGCGCTCAACGACCGTTTGAATCAAAACGTTACCGAGGCACTCGGCGGCGTGGATGTGGTGGTTTTCGTCGTGGAAGCGATGCGTTTTACCGATGCCGACCGCGTCGTGTTGAAACAACTGCCCAAGCACACGCCGGTCATTTTAGTGGTCAACAAAATCGATAAGGACAAGGCGAAAGACCGTTACGCGCTGGAGGCGTTTGTTGCCCAGGTGCGCGCCGAATTTGAATTTGCGGCGGCGGAGGCGGTCAGCGCGAAACACGGATTGCGGATTGCCAACCTGTTGGAGCTGATTAAGCCGTATCTGCCCGAAAGCGTGCCGATGTATCCCGAAGATATGGTTACGGACAAATCGGCGCGTTTTTTAGCGATGGAAATCGTGCGTGAAAAATTGTTCCGCTATTTGGGCGAGGAATTGCCTTATGCGATGAACGTCGAAGTGGAGCAGTTTGAAGAGGAAGACGGTTTGAACCGCATCTATATCGCCGTTTTGGTCGATAAGGAAAGCCAAAAGGCGATTTTAATCGGCAAAGGCGGGGAGCGTTTGAAGAAAATTTCCACCGAAGCGCGGTTGGATATGGAAAAACTGTTTGATACCAAAGTATTTTTGAAGGTCTGGGTCAAAGTCAAATCCGGTTGGGCGGACGACATCCGCTTCCTGCGCGAGCTGGGTTTGTAGTTTTTCTTGCTGAACTTTACGCAAATGCCGTCCGAACAGGTTTCAGACGGCATTTTGTTTCAATCGGGAATATCTTTGTTAAAAACGGGTTGATATTATCTGTGCATATTATAGTGGATTAACAAAAACCAGTACGGCGTTGCCTCGCCTTAGCTCAAAGAGAACGATTCTCTAAGGTGCTGAAACACCAAGTGAATCGGTTCCGTACTATTTGTACTGTCTGCGGCTTCGTCGCTTTGTCCTGATTTTTGTTAATCCGAGACCTTTGCAAAAATAGTCTGTTAACGAAATTTGACGCATAAAAATGCGCCAAAAAATTTTCAATTGCCTAAAACCTTCCTAATATTGAGCAAAAAGTAGGAAAAATCAGAAAAGTTTTGCATTTTGAAAATGAGATTGAGCATAAAATTTTAGTAACCTATGTTATTGCAAAGGTCTCAATCCACTATAAAGACCGTCGGGCATCTGCAGCCGTCATTCCCGCGCAGGCGGGAATCTAGTCCGTTCGGTTTCGGTTTTTTTGGCTAGTGCCGCAACATTAAATTTCTAGATTCCCACTTTCGTGGGAATGACGCGATTAGAGTTTCAAAATTTATTCTAAATAGCTGAAACTCAACGCATTGGATTCCCGCCTGCGCGGGAATGACGAATTTTAGGTTTCTGTTTTTGGTTTTCTGTTTTTTCCGATAAATGCCGCAACCTCAAATCCCGTCATTCCCGCGCAGGCGGGAATCTAGACATTCAATGCTAAGGCAATTTATCGGGAATGACTGAAACTCAAAAAGCTAGATTCCCACTTTCGTGGGAATGACGCGATTAGAGTTTCAAAATTTATTCTAAATAGCTGAAACTCAACGCACTGGATTCCCGCCTGCGCGGGAATGACGAATTTCAGGTTTCTGCTTTTTCCAATAAATGCCCCCAACCTAAAATCCGTCATTCCCGCGTAGGCGTGAATCTAGACATTCAATGCTAAGGCAATTTATCGGAAATGACTGAAACTCAAAAAACTGGATTCCCACTTTCGTGGGAATGACGGGATGCAGGTTTCCGTATGGATGGATTCGTCATTCCCGCGCAGGCGGGAATCTAGGTCTGTCAGTGCGGAAACTTATCAGGTAAAACGGTTTCTTGAGATTTTGCGTCCTGGATTCCCACTTTCGTGGGAATGACGCGATTAGAGTTTCAAAATTTATTCTAAATAGCTGAAACTCAATGAACCGGATTCCCGCCTGAGCGGGAATGACGGGATTAAGTTTTCAAAATTCATCAGAAATTACTGATTTAATAGCATAAATTTTTTAGATTATAGTGGATTAACAAAAATCAGGACAAGGCGACGAAGCCGCAGACAGTACAAATAGTACGGAACCGATTCACTTGGTGCTTCAGCACCTTAGAGAATCGTTCTCTTTGAGCTAAGGCGAGGCAACGCCGTACTGGTTTTTGTTAATCCACTATAAGTCATTCCGGCGGCAATTTTTGTTGCTTTAACGGGATAGGCGGTTGGCGGTTGCGATAAAGGCGGCAACTTTGGCTGGGTCTTTTTTGCCTTTAGACGCTTCCACGCCGCCGGATACATCGACCGCTTCCGCTCCGGTGATGCGGATGGCTTCGTCGACGTTTTCAGGGGTCAGCCCGCCGGCAAGCACCCACGGTTTGCCCGAATATTCCGCCAACAGCGTCCAGTCGAAGCGGTGTCCGGTGCCGCCGTATTCCGAAGGATGGTAGGCATCGAACAGCAGTGCCTGAGCGTCGGGGAAGCGGTCGGCGGCGTTTCGGATGTCTGATGCCGTCTGAACACGAATGGCCTTGATATAGGGGCGGTGGAACTGGCGGCAGAATGCGTCGTCTTCGTCGCCGTGGAATTGGATGATGTGTATCGGTACTTCGGCAAGGATGCGGCGGATGTTTTGCGCGCTTTCGTTGACGAAAAGGGCGACAACGCTGACAAACGGCGGCAGTGCGGCGGTGATTTTTTGTGCTTTAATGATGTCGACAGCGCGGGGGCTTTGGGGGTAAAAAACCAGTCCCAATGCGTCTGCGCCGGCGTGGGCGGCATACAGTGCGTCTTCCGGTGTGGTGATGCCGCAGATTTTGGTGCGGATTTTCCTCATTCGGTATTCCTTTATTTGGGAAACGGCGCGTTTGTGCCGTTTCAGACGGCATTCCCGATCAGTCGATTTTGATGTATTCGACAGAAAGGATTTCAATTTCCTCACGCCCTTCCGGCGTGTTTAAAACCACTTCGTCGCCTTCACGCGCTTTAATCAGACAACGAGCCAGCGGCGAAATCCAAGAAATTTTGTTTTGCGCGGTATCGATTTCATCGATGCCGACGATTTTGACGGTTTGCTCGCGCCCGTCGCCGCGCAACAGACCGACGGTCGCGCCGAAAAACACTTGGTCGGTCGCTTCGCGCAATTCGGGATCAACGACGACGGCGGCTTCCAAACGCTTGGTCAGGAAACGGATGCGGCGGTCGATTTCGCGCATACGGCGTTTGCCGTAAAGGTAGTCGCCGTTTTCGCTGCGGTCGCCGTTGCCTGCCGCCCAGTTGACGATTTGGACGATTTCGGGGCGTTCTTTATTAACCAGTTGATAAAGCTCGTCTTTCAATGCCTGCCATCCGGCGGGCGTAATGTAGTTTTTGGTTTCGGTACTCATATTGTGTGCGGATGAAACGGGAAATGTGATGCCGATATGGGAAATGCCGTCTGAAAACCCGGCGTTCGGATTTCAGACGGCATCGCGGTTTGGGAAGCCTTATTCTTCGTCGCCCGCATCGCTGATGCTGATGCTGTGTTCCATCCTGCTCGGGTGGATTTTCAGACCGCCGCAGCCGGATTTCTCGGCAGACAGGCGGTCGAGGTAGGCATCATCGATGTCGCCGGTCTGATAAATGCCGTTGAAACAGGACGAATCGAAGGATTCGATTTTCGGGTTGAGTGCTTTGACGACGGCTTCCAAATCGCCCAAGTCTTGAAACACGATGCCGTCCGCGCCGATTTCGGCGGCGATTTCCGCCGCGCTGCGCCCATTGGCAATCAACTCTTCGCGCGTGGGCATATCGATGCCGTATACGTTGGGATAGCGCACTTCGGGCGCGGCGGAGGCGATATAGACTTTGCGCGCGCCAGCCGCGCGTACCATTTCGACGATTTCACGGCTGGTCGTACCGCGCACGATGGAGTCGTCCACCAGCAACACGCTTTTGCCTGCAAATTCGGTTTCCATCGGGCTGAGTTTTTGGCGCACGGATTTTTTGCGCGTCGCCTGGCCGGGCATAATAAAGGTGCGGCCGATATAGCGGTTTTTAATCAAACCTTCGCGGTAAGGCTTTTTGAGGTGGACAGCAAGCTCCATCGCGCTGGGGCGGCTGGTGTCGGGGATGGGCATCACGACATCGATGCCGTCCACGGGCAGCTCGCGTTTGATTTTTTCCGCCAAGGACACGCCCATATCCAAGCGCGACTGGTAAACGGACACGCCGTCAATCACGGAGTCGGGACGGGCAAAATAGACGTATTCAAAAAGGCAGGGGCTGAGTTTGGCCTTATCGCTGCATTGTCGGGCGATGATTGTGCCGTCAAAGCCGACAAATACCGCTTCGCCCGGCCGGATATCGCGTTCCAAATCGTAGGCAAGCGCGTTGAAGGCGACGGATTCGGAGGCGACGGCATAGGATTTCCTGCCTTCGCTGTCGGTTTGCGAACCCAATACCAGCGGGCGGATGCCGTAAGGGTCGCGGAAGGCAAGCATACCGTAGCCCGCAATCATGGCAACCACACCGTATGCGCCGTGCACCAGGCGGTGGACTTCGGCAACGGCGTTGAAAATATTGTCGGCATTGAGCCGGTGCGGGTCGGCGTTTTTAGAGACTTCGCGGCGCAATTCGTGCGCGAATACGTTGAGCAAGACTTCGGAATCGGAGCTGGTGTTGACGTGGCGCAGGTGTTTGTTGCACACGTTTTCATAAAGTTCGGCCGTGTTGGTGAGGTTGCCGTTGTGCGCCAAAACGATGCCGAACGGCGAGCTGACGTAGAAAGGCTGCGCCTCCGCGCTGCTGCCCGCGTTGCCCGCAGTAGGATAACGGACGTGGGCGATGCCGGCGTTGCCGACCAAATCGCGCATATTGCGTGTGCGGAACACTTCGCGCACCATGCCTTTGCCTTTGTGCATATGGAAGGTACCGCCTTCCGCCGTTGCAATGCCCGCCGCATCCTGCCCCCTGTGCTGCAACATCTGCAAACCGTCGTACAGAAGCTGGTTCACGGGTTCATGACTGACCAAACCTAATACGCCGCACATATCGTCTTCTCCGATTCGAGGTTTAAGGGTAAAACGGAATTATAAAGCAAACGGTGGTTTTTTGCCTGAATTGTTGACAATATTTGAGTGAAGGACAGATAGGTGGGTTTATGGAGGATAAGATTTAATCTGTGATATGGCTGAGGAAAGGAAAAAAACATTTCAGACGGCATAAAAGAGAATGCCGTCTGAAATATCCGTATGGCAATCAATCGTCTTCCGGAGTTTCCGCCGTGCCGCCGCTATGGTTCAACACGGCTTCGGAAAGCGATACGAAAAACGGCAGTGTGTAAGATTGCCGCCATTCTTCGGTATCGGGCAGGTCGGTTTTTGAAGCGAGCATGACCAGCAGGGTAATAATCAAAATGCCTTTCAATGCACCGAATACGCCGCCCAAAATGCGGTTGGCAAAGCCCAAACCGACCGCCGAAACTGCCCCGGTCAGCAGCGAGCGGAGTATTTTCTGGATCAGACAGGCAATGACGAATAGGGAAATGAACGACAGAGCCAATGCAAACAGGCGGGGTTGGAACGATGCAAAGGCGATGTCGGCGAAGGGTGCGGCAAAGAGTTTGGCGAAAAAAAAGGCAACCACCCATGCCGCCATTGAGCCAGCCTCCGCAATCACGCCGCGCATCGCGGATAGCACGATGCAGGCGGCGATGATGGCGGAGACGAGGAGGTCGGCAACGGGGAGGTTATTCATTCGTTACCTGACCGGCGATACCGTGTACGCGCAATTTGTTCAAATCGCGTTCGGCATCCCTTGCGTTTTTATAGTTGCTTGATTTGACGCGGTAAACTTTGCCGTTGTCGGTCATAATTTCGGTGATGGTCGAATCGATACCCGCCGCCTTCATTTTGCGCTGGAGGCTTAAGGCGCGTTCTTTTTCGGCATAACCTGCCTGAATGGCGGCTTTTTTACCGGATTTTTCCTTCTCGGCGGTTTTGGTCTTGTCCGCTTTGTCGGTTTTTTGTGCCGTTTCGTGTTTTTTGCCGTCCGAACGGTCTTTTTCGGCTGTTTTTTTGCTTTCAGCCTTGTCGGCTTTTTTCGCTTCTTTTACCGCGCTGTCGGATTTTGCCGTATCCGGTTTGGTTTTTTCGGCGGCAGTTTTCGGTTTGTCGGCAACTTTTTCGGCGGTTTTGGTTTCTTTGGCTTTGGGCTTGGCTTTGGCAGTGCGTTCCGCTTTTTGCGGTTTTGTTTCGGCAGTGCGTTTCGGTTTTTCAACCGCTACCGTATCCGTACTGTCGGCAGTTGCCGGCACTTTTTCGGCAGCGCGTTGTTTTGCCTGCTTCGGTGCGGTTTTGGCGGTTTCTGCCTGTTGCAGTTTCTCGGATGCTTCCAAACCTTTGATGTTGCTGTCTTCGAGGCGGTCGTTAATCAGCACCAGCGGCGCGCCTACGTTTTCAGGCTCGCTGATTTCGCTGTCGGCGGCAGAAGGCTTGTCTTCGCCTGCCAAGTCCTGCGGTTTGTCGGCGGCGGATTTCAAGGCAGGGGTTTGTGCCGCACCTGCCGCTTTGTTTTCTACGCCGCTTGTTTCGCCGGCAGTCTGTTCGGCAGGGCCGGAACTGAGGGCGGCTGCCAGCAGGATGCAGGAGGCGGCAACCAGGCAACTTGCCGTTACGAGGCGGCGGCGGTTGCGCCGTTTGAGTTGTTCGTAACCGCTCAGGACTTCGTTTTGTTTGTTTTCGGACATAGAAGTTTCCTTTTAAAGTACCGACATGACATCGGCAACGGTATGAAATGAGCCGAAAACGACGATTCTGTCGTTCTCGCCCGCTTTTGAGGCTGCCGCCCGGTAAGCTTCGCGGACGGCGGCGAATGTCTGTATGTTTTCGATGCTGTGTTCGTGCAGTTTGTTTTGCAGGCTCTCGAGCGTCATGCCGCGCGGTACGTCCAACGGTGCGATATACCACTCGTCAAACTGGTCTTTAACGATTTCCAACACGCCGTCTATGTCTTTGTCGGACAGCATACTGAATACGGCGGTGCGTTTTTGCGCAAACGCCAAATTAATCAGGCTGCGGCGCAGGGCGCGGGCAGCGTGGGGATTGTGTCCGACATCCAAAACGGTCAGCGGACGGCCGGGCAGGACTTGGAAGCGTCCGGGATTTTCAACCAGCAGCAATCCGCGTTTGATTGCACCGATGTCCACAGGCAATTTGTCGTTCAAGCATTCCAATACGGTCAACGTGCAGGCGGCGTTGGAAAGTTGGTATGTGCCGCGCAATGCGGGGAAGGGCAGGGCATTGCGGTTGCGCGCGGGGTTGTCTGAATGTTGCGGCCGGAAGCGGTAGTTCCATTGGATGTTTTCCATCGCGTGAAACTCGAAATCGCGCTGCACCATCAGCAGTTTTGCACCTATGGCTTCGGCGTGTGCGACCAATGATGCGGGCGCGGGGTTTTGACCGCAGATGGCAGGTTTGCCGCTGCGGAACACGCCTGCCTTTTCAAAGCCGACCTGTTCGACCGTATCGCCCAAAAACGCCTGATGGTCCAAATCCACGCTGGTAACCACTGCGCAATCGCCGTCAAATGCGTTGACCGCGTCCAAGCGTCCGCCCAAGCCGACTTCCAATATCATCACGTCAACCTGTTCGCGCATGAAGATGTCGACGGCCGCCAAGGCATTGAATTCAAAATAAGTCAGTGATATTTCACCGCGCGCGGTTTCAATGCGTTCGAAGGAAGCGGTGATTGTATCGTCCGAAACGGGTTCGGCGTTGACGGCGATGCGTTCGTTGTAACGCAATAAATGCGGGCTGGTCAGCGTACCGGTTTTGTAGCCCGCCTGTTTGTAAATCTGTGTCAGGTAGGCACAGACCGAACCTTTGCCGTTGGTTCCCGCGACAACGACGACGGGGCATTGCGGCTCGAGCTTCATGCGTTTTTTCACTTCGCTCGTGCGCTCCAAACCCATGTCGATCAAACCGCCGCTGTGGGCGGTTTCCAAATGCGAGAGCCAGTCTTGTAGTGTTTTCATGAGTGTTTCGTTTTCAAATGCCGTCTGAAATCAGTCTGATGTATCGGTTTCGGCGGTTTTTTTCGGTTGCCGCCAAAGCACCCAGACTTTCAGCCTGCGGTAGGATTCTTTGTCCGCCATATCGGGGGTGATGCAGTGGCGGACGGTTTTGCCGCCGGTGTCCCATTGTAAGAATAAGGCATAAGGCGTAACCATACTGCTGCCCGACAGTGCCGCCGCCTTTGCCGTTTTTTCTTTGCCGGATACGATTTCCGCCTGTCCGTCGCGGTCTATGGTAATGGCGGTTATGGCATGGCGGTGTTTCAGATTCGTTATCCTGAGCGAGTATGCGTAACTTGCCGCCAAAGCCGCCAAACCGAACCACATCATCCGGCCGTAAAACCAGGTCAGGCAGACGGCAAGGGAAGCCGAGTGGAGCGATACGGTCAGGATGTTCAGAATGCGGGACGGCCTCAATGCCGTCTGAAAGGCGCGCACAGCCTTACATCATGTTGTCGAACACGGGGGTAATGTTCAATTCCGCTTCTTCCATGTCTAAAACCATATCGTGGATTTCGGTATCGAAAAACTCCCAAAACGCCTTCAGCCCCATATCTTGCGGCCATTTATCCTTATCGATGTCCCAACCTGCCAGCTCCGCCTCGAAAATCTGGCGGTAGCGTTCGTCGAAGTAGGAAACGACGGCTTCCGGTTCGTCGAACTGCGGAACGAGGAAGACGGAACAGTTGGCACGAAGCTGCTCTATGGTCAGGTCGGGCATATTTTCGTCGGTGCTTTTGAGCCATTCCAAAAAGCGCGCGGTCGGCTTGAGGACGACGGCGGTGCGGTCAACAAAATACATGGTTTTCTTTCTCAATCATCTTGCGGTGTCGGGATATGCTGTCTGAACGTTCGGTTTTCAGACGGCATAGCATCAATGGGTCATGACCTGTTGCAGGAACTGCTTGGCGCGTTCGTGTTTCGGGTTGGTAAAAAACGCTTCCGGCGTTTCGTCTTCGAGGATTTGCCCTTTATCGACGAAAATCACGCGGTCGGCAACTTCGCGGGCAAACCCCATTTCGTGGGTTACGCACATCATCGTCATGCCGCTTTCTGCCAAGTCTTTCATCACTTTCAACACTTCGCCGACCATTTCGGGGTCGAGTGCGGAGGTCGGTTCGTCAAACAACATTACGCGCGGTTCCATCGCCAAACCGCGTGCAATCGCCACGCGTTGCTGCTGGCCGCCGGAAAGTTGGGAAGGGAAGGCGTCTTTTTTGTGTGCCAGTCCGACGCGTTCCAAAAGCTCCATTGCCTTTTTCTCCGCCTGTTCCGCATTTTGCCCCTTAACCTTCATCGGTGCGAGGGTAATGTTTTCCAATACGGTCAGGTGCGGGTAGAGGTTGAAGCCTTGGAATACGAAGCCGACTTCTTCGCGGATTTTGTTCAAATCGGTTTTGGGGTCGGCAACGTTGACACCGTCCACCCAAATCTCGCCGCTTTCGATGCTTTCAAGCTGGTTGACAGTGCGGATGAGTGTGGATTTGCCGCTGCCCGAAGGCCCGCAGACGACGACCACTTCGCCTTTTTTGATTTCCAAGTTTACGCCGTTGATGACGTGCAGGTCTTTGAAATGTTTGTGTACGTTTTTGAATTTGATCATGTCTTTTCTTTCAGACGGCATTTGCCGTTGCAGGTTGTCGTTACGGGAGCTCCATATGATGAAGCGTGTAGCGTCTGCCGTCAAAAAAACGGTCGTTCGGATTGGTCAGGCAGGCTGCAAGCGGCAGTATCAGGGGTAAAAGCAGGTATTTCGTCATCGGCTTACTCCCTTTTCAGACGGCCTTGCCCGCCAGATAATTGCTCAACGCCACATATTTCTCCGGCGCGATATGTTCGGCGCGGTCTTGCGGATTGATGCCGACTGCCTGCAAATCATCGTCGCCTGCAAGCTCTTTCAGATTGTTGCGTATGGTTTTGCGGCGTTGGTGGAAGGCGAGTTTCACGAGTTTGGCGAAATGCTCGAAATCGTCCGCCTTGCCGATACGGTGTTTCACCGGAATCATGCGGACGACGGCCGAATCCACTTTCGGCGCGGGGTCGAACGATTCGGGCGGCACGTCAATCAGCATTTCCATATCGAAGAAATATTGCAGCATCACGCCCAAGCGGCCGTAGTCGTTGCTTTTCGGCGCGGCAACCATACGATCGACCACTTCTTTTTGCAGCATAAAGTGCATATCGACGACATCGTCCGCCACCTCCGCCAGCTTGAACAAAAGCGGCGTGGAAATGTTGTAGGGCAGGTTGCCGACGATTTTCTTTTTGCCTGCGATGCCGTTGAAATCAAACTGCAATACATCGCCTTCGTGAATCACCAGTTTATCCGCAAACGGCAGCGTTTTCAGACGGCATACGATGTCGCGGTCGATTTCGACAACGTGCAGGCGGTTCAGCTTTTTCGCCAAAGGTTCGGTAATCGCCGCCAAACCCGGACCGATTTCAATCACGACATCATCCGCCTGCGGGCGCACGGCGTTGACAATATCGCTGATAATCCGCGTGTCCTGCAAAAAATTCTGCCCGAAACGCTTGCGGGCTTTGTGTTCTTTCATCGTGTTTCCTTTTCGGTTGAAACCCCGCCCTTTAGGGCGGTAGAATCAGACTCTATTTGGGAGGGGCGTAACTCCTTCCAAATCAGGACGGCACATAGGGCGGTGCTTTATGTGTCGTCCTGTGTGTTGAAACATAAATGTGTTTACAGTATCCGTTTGATGTCGGCATTGTAACCGAAAACGGCAGGGCGTGATAATGCTGTTTGAAGGCTTGCCGTGTTTGGCGGTTTGGTGCAAAAACCGGCTGTCTGCCGTTTTGCCTGTTGGAGGATTGAACGTGTCTGAAAATCTGCTTGAAATCGAAACCCATCCCTTCGATTCCGTGTTGCCGCCGAAGGCTGCGGTCATGATGATGGGGACGTTTCCGCCCAAGGAAGACAAACGCGCGATGCAGTTTCATTATCCGAATTTCCAAAACGATATGTGGCGCGTTTACGGGCTGGTGTTTTTTAATGATGCGGCGCATTTCCAAAGGTTGTCTGAAAAAGCGTTTGACGCGGAGAAAATCAAAACGTTTTTGCACGAACGGGGGATTGCGTCCTGTCCGACCGTGTTGAAGGCGGCAAGGGAACACGGCAATGCGTCCGACAAGTTTTTAAAGGTAGTTGAAACCGTCGATTTGGCGGCGGTGTTGGCAAAAATACCCGAGTGCCGCCATATTTGTACGACAGGCGGCAAGGCGACGGAAATCCTGCTCGATATTCAGGGCGGCGGTATCAAAATGCCGAAAACGGGCGAAACCGTGCCGTTTCCGTTTGCCGGACGGGATTTGACGCTGACGCGCCTGCCTTCGACTTCGCGCGCCTATCCTTTGAGTTTGGCGAAAAAAGCGGCGGCGTATCGGGCGTTTTTCGAAATGGCGGGCTTGTGTGAAAAACAGTTATAATTGCCGACAATTTCCCGTTCAGACGGCATGTTTGCAAAAACGGAAATGCCGTCTGAAAATTTGAAGCACAAGGAAGAATCCGATGAAGAACTACCACGCGCCCGACGAGAAGGGCTTTTTCGGCGAACACGGCGGGCTTTATGTCTCCGAAACCCTGATTCCCGCCTTGCAAGAGCTGGCGGATGCCTATAAGGCAGCGAAAAACGATCCTGAATTTTGGGAAGCGTTCCGCCATGATTTGAAACATTATGTCGGCAGGCCCAGCCCCGTTTACCACGCCGCGCGGTTGTCCGAACATCTGGGCGGCGCGCAAATCTGGTTGAAGCGCGAAGACTTGAACCACACCGGCGCGCACAAAGTCAACAACACCATCGGTCAGGCACTGTTGGCAAAACGCATGGGTAAAAAACGCGTCATCGCCGAAACCGGCGCGGGTCAGCACGGCGTGGCGAGTGCCACCGTTGCCGCACGCTTCGGTATGACTTGCGACGTGTATATGGGCGCGGACGACATCCAACGCCAAATGCCCAACGTGTTCCGTATGAAATTATTGGGTGCGAACGTGGTCGGTGTAGAAAGCGGCAGCCGCACGCTGAAAGACGCGATGAACGAAGCCATGCGCGAATGGGTCGCCCGCGTGGACGACACGTTCTACATCATCGGTACCGCCGCCGGCCCCGCGCCGTATCCCGAAATGGTGCGCGATTTCCAATGCGTGATTGGCAACGAAGCTAAAGCGCAGATGCAGGAAGCCATCGGCAGACAGCCCGACGTTGCCGTTGCCTGCGTGGGCGGCGGATCGAACGCCATCGGTTTGTTCCACCCGTATATCGGCGAAGAAAACGTGCGCCTCGTCGGCGTGGAGGCTGGCGGTTTGGGCGTGAACACCCCCGATCACGCCGCGCCGATTACTTCGGGCGCACCGATTGGCGTATTGCACGGTTTCCGCAGCTATCTGATGCAGGACGAAAACGGTCAGGTTTTGGGTACGCACTCTGTTTCCGCAGGCTTGGATTACCCCGGCATCGGCCCGGAACACAGCCATCTGCACGACATCAAGCGCGTCGAATACACTGTTGCCAAAGACGACGAAGCACTCGAAGCCTTTGACTTGCTCTGCCGCTTCGAGGGCATCATCCCCGCGCTCGAATCCAGCCACGCCGTTGCTTGGGCGGTGAAAAACGCGCCGAAAATGGGCAAAGACCAAGTGATTCTGGTCAACCTATCCGGTCGTGGCGACAAAGACATCAATACCGTCGCGAAGCTCAAAGGGATTAAACTGTAACCTCGTCCGTCTGATATAGTGGATTAACAAAAACCAGTACGGCGTTGCCTCGCCTTGCCGTACTATCTGTACTGTCTGCGGCTTCGTCGCCTTGTCCTGATTTTTGTTAATCCACTATAAAAATGCCGTCTGAAGCCTGAGTTCAGACGGCATTTTATTTTGCTATGAATTTAGTATTTTAGAAACGAATCTGTATTTTAATTTGTCCGGATTTTTGTTTTTCCAATTGTTTTCCTTTTGTAATACTGCCATTTACGTTTAATGTAACATTACGGTACAGTAACGCGGCACCTGCTGAATATTGCTGTTGATTATCTGCTTTATAGACGAAGGAATTACCGCCCACATTCACGCCGCCTTTGCCATAATTGGCAAAGTAAGCTGCAGATAACAAGGGTTTTACGGTAAGGTTGCCGACTTTAAACCGATAAGCAAAATCCAGTCCGGCCGTCAGTGTTTTCACTGACATAGAACTTACTTTAACACTGTCGTTACCCAACTTGTAATCTGCAGATGACAGGCGGCTGTAACGGATCCCCGCACTGGGGACAATCTCGAATTGATTGATTTTCAGTGTATTGCCCAAAGTAAGGCCGGTTTGGATGCTTGTTCGGTTAAAGTTTGCTTTTTGCTGCGTTTGTAACCGGCTTCTCAAGCTGCCTGCACCAATATCGCCGGCCATATACCAAGCATCATTTAAATAATACTTACCATAAAGGTTGGCTTGCACAAAAGTATTTTTGCCGCTCGCCTGATCAAAAGTATGCTGACTGTCAGAGTAAGTCAATACGCCGCCTATCTGCATATTTTCGGACAAGCTGCGGTCAATGCCGATTTGTGTTTGCGTGCGTTTCGAACTAAACCGGCGATATTGTGCGGAAGCATAATCACGGCCATAACCGATGTTCGACATCCAAACGCTGTTTTTTTCGGCATCAGCGCGTGATTTTTGTGCAATGTGCCGTGTTAATGAAGCACCTGTATCCAACAAGATAGATTGCGTGCTTGCCATTGCGTCAGATAAAGCCGAGTTGGTATTGGTGCTGACTGCATCAGCTTGCGCGGCGGCTTGGGCTTGCGGCTGAGTGGCGGCTTGGGCTCGCGGCTGCGCGGCTCTTGGTTGCAAACTCACTGTCTCAACTTTTTCATGAAGTTCCGTATTGTCTTGAGGCTGTTTGTCTGATGTGTCAACCGATTCGGATACATCTTCGTCTTCCAACGCATCCAAGGGGATTTCTTCATAATCATTTTCATATTTTTCATGAAGTTCCGTATTGTCTTGAGGCTGTTTGTCTGATGTGTCAACTGATTCAGATACATTTTCATCTTCCAACGCATCCAAGGGGATTTCTTCATAGTCATTTTCATACCAGTCCGGATTATGCAAGGCCCTGGGTGCTGCGTAAGCTGACGAATCAAATGATGGCGAGGGCGGTGCCGGCAGAGTAGATCTGCGTCCGCGACGTTTCGGACGATTTTGGGAAGCTGCCATATAATCCTGAGGTGCGGCACGGCGTTTTCGGCGTTGCGGCTGGGATTGGGCTGCTTGACGGTGCTCTTCTTCCTCAGCTTTTCGTTTCGCCGATTCTGCCGCTTCTCGATCTGTTTCGGCTTTTTGTTTTGCCGACAACTCTGCTGCTTGGCGTTCCGCTTCTTGACGACGTGCAAGTTCGGCGGTCTGGCGAGCTTCTTGCTGGCGTTTTGCTGCTTCGGCTGCTGCCCTTTGCTTGGCAAGTTCGGCGGTTTTGCGTTCGGTTTCCGCTTTTTGTTTGACGGCTAACTCTGCAGCTTTTCGTGCTTCTTCCTGTTGACGCGCAAGGGCTTTTTGTTGGCGTGCCGCCAATGCTTGGGCTTCAGCTGCGGCTTTTTGGTTTGCCGACAATTCTGCCGCTTTGCGTTCTGCTTCCTGGCGATGTGCAAGTTCGGCAGCTTGGCGTTTTGCCTCTTCGGCTTCTGCTTTTCGGCGCGCAGCCAATGCTTGAGCCTCACGTTCGGCTTCTGCCCTTTGTTTTGCCAACAACTCTGCCGCTTTGCGTTCTTCCTGCTGTCGGCGCGCAAGTTCTGCTTGGGCTTGGGCAATTTCCACATTGTTTTGCTGTACCGAACGGTGTCCGCGGCGTTTAGGACGGTCTTGGGAAGCTGCCATATAATCCTGCGGTGCGGCACGGCGTTTGCGGCGTTGCGGCTGGGATTGGGCTGTTTGACGGCGTTCCTCTTCCCCGACCCTTTGTTTTGCCGACAACTCTGCCGCTTCGCGTTCTTTTTCATGCCGGCGTGCAAGCTCTGCAGCTTGGCGTTTTGCCTCTTCGGCTTCTGCTTTTCGGCGTACCGCCAATGCTTGAGCCTCACGTTCGGCTTCGACTTTTTGTTTTGCCGACAACTCTGCCGCTTCGCGTTCTTTTTCATGTCGACGTGCAAGTTCGGCGCTGCTGCGTTCTTGTTCTGCTTTTTGGCGGGTCGCCAGCTCTCTTGCTTCGCGTTCGGCTTCTGCTTTTTGTTTTGCTAACTCTGCCGATTTACGCTCTGCTTCTGCTTGCTGACGCTTCACTTGCTCCGCTTTTGCTTGTTGGCGTTTTGCTTCTTCGGCTTGATTTGCCTGCGGGCTAGGCGGTGCGACGACGATATTTTGAGGCTTGGCAATTTGTGCACTGTCCGTTTGTGCTTGAGAAGCCGTGTTTGTGGCAGGAGACGGGGCCGGTTTGACTCGGCGGCGGTTCTCGGCATAAGGATTGTACAATCGGGTAATACCGTTTTCTGTTTTGATTGTATAACGCAATGCGCCTAAATCGACGTGATGATTCGCCAAGGAAACGGAAAGGTGAGAACGGTCTCGTACGGATGATGCATCAAAGAGATTCAGCCCTTCCTGATTGGGTTCGCCTGTTTTATCTTGAACATGGAGCTGATAATGACCGGATGCGGATTCCTTCACAAGCACTTTATCCCCAAGATTTTCCGCCAAGTGCGTCAGATAATGAAAATGCCCGTTACCGGATAAATGATTGATTTTGAGCGTGTGGTATTGATTTGCACTTTGCGCATCGGAGGCATTGTTCAAATGAATATGGCTATCCGCCAATGACAGATTGTGTACTTGGCTGTCGCCAGTCAAATGCCATTTGCTATGTTGGTTTAGGCTGACACGGCTGTTTCCTTGCCCTTGAATTTGCCCCCATAATGCAGCCTTGCCCAAGACCAATGCCGCATTCTGGTTCAGATTCACATTGCCGTTAATCTGTGTCGCTCCAAAGCTGTTTAAAGCCTTATCGGATAAGTTGCCTGTGTTGCAGGTAACATAACCGGTATAGTCCGAGCGCACGCAAACCTCATCGCCGTTTTTGTAACCCAAATTTACTTTGGCGTTGTCTGTTGCGGTGATGTTGGCGGTAATGTTGGATACATTTCTGCCGGAAGAGAATGATGCGGATTGATTAACCGTAATTTCTGTGGCTTTGAATGTGCGGTTTATCCAGTCGTCTTCAAATACGACTTCATTGTTTTTGGAGAAATGTGCGTCTTTTTGGGCTGAAGATTTGTTCACAAAATCTCTTGCGTGTGGTGTTGGACGACCTGATAACAAGACATTGCCTTGAGTTACGCTTATTTTTCCGTTTAAATTCGTGCCGCCTGTTAACAAGAAACGGTTTTGCGCGCTTTTGCCGTTGAAATTAAGGTTTAATGCGCCGTTATGTCCTTTTCCGTTTTCTTCGCCAAAGAAACCGCTAAAACCGCTAATACGCTGATTGTTTTTGTGGTTCATCGCGTTTTTCTTGGCTTCTTCTTGTGTGCTGCCCATTAAAATCCAGTCGTTATTTTCCGTTTGTCCGTTTTCGGGCATCGGTGCGTTCACGCTGCCGCCGGATTTTAGGGCGTAATAACGATAGTTTTTGTAATAAAGATCTTTGCCTTGCGGAATGGGTTTTCTATAGCTGTAATAGCCATAATAATCGTCATCATCGTAATCATTTCGGATTTCATAAACAGAAAGATTTTGAGGAGCGGTAATTAATGATTTGCCGGTTAATGTGATTGTGGAGGCGCGGTCTGTGTTGTGGTTGACAATGCGCGCGCCTTCATCCACGTTGCGGATGTGTTCAAAAGTCAAGTCATTGCCATTGGCATCCAAACGACCGCCACGGAAACCGAAATACAGATTATTCGGGTTAATCTGGTCCGGACTGTTCAGCACCAATGTACCGCGCCCGCTCACAATGCCGACTTGGGAGAAAGCCTGGACTTTTTTGTCGGCATCGGCTTGTTGATTCAGAATAACCGTACCGTCGCCGACTTTTAATTGCCCTTGGTTAACGCCTGTGCCGTTTATTTCTAATGTGCCTTTGCCGATTTTTGCCAATCTGTCGCCATTCGGATTTTTGACTTGCCAAACGACTTTTTTGCCGTCGGCAACATCAATCCCTGCACCTAGCCAAGTGATGCCATTATTTGCACCTTTGACTGTGTAATCGCCTTTGAAAAACAGACCGCCCGCGCCTTGGTTGATGTTTTGATCCAATACCAAAGTGCCGTTGTTTTCAAAGGTAACATTCTGTCCGTTGTTTGCACCCCTTTCATTGCCGGCAAGCCTTACCGCTGTCGAACCGATATGGCTGTTTGTGCCCGTGGTTTTCCAATGATGTTCGCCATAACCTTTGATGGTGCCGGCGTTATCGCGTTGTTTGATTTCATCTGCAAATTCTTTTTTATAGATATTCCATTCTTGCCAAGAGTTTTTTTGATAGCCTGCCCAATAATCGTAAGCACCTAAAAAGACCCAGCGTTTTTCTTGTTTATCATAAGCAAATAATGGTGAACCGCTATCGCCTAACACAGCATAGTTAGTCAATGCGTTTTGAGATAAAACTTCTTTGAGTTTTTCTGGGGAATGATGTTTTGAATTATCACCGAAGCCAATCAAGCCTTCTTGATTTAGATTCGATGTGACATTCACGTCTTGATAAGGCGTACCTGCAATGGCATAACGATAAGCTCGTGAAAGCTCTGTCATATTGTAGCGGCTGTTATATTCAAATTGCGTACCTGCTCCAACTCGCACAAACTCAGAAAAACGGTTTTTATCTTTATAGGTTTCAACGCCGCCGCCTGCACTGGTTGGTGCAATAGGTGCGACTTCTGTTACGAATTTATTAAGGCGTGCCATGTTGTAGTCTTCAAGACGACCTTGATTACCGTGATGCCAATTTTTATTTGGTTCGTAGTCATTTTGTGCAACTGAACGATATTCGTTTTCATCATTGCTAACATCTAAGTGCCCATTGTGATGCCCGTAATAAGAGATTTCGTCTCCTTTTACATGTTTGACGCTGACGGCATACTGGGGATCGATGACGGTTAATGTACGTCTGTTGACATCTGCAACGCTAAAATCAATCATCGGTACGTTGGATAATGCGTTGCCGATGTTTTGACCTTGTTTGTTTTTCACTGATAAATCGGTTGCGCCGACAAAAAATTTGCCTTTGTTTTCTGCAAAGTCACGGAATATTTGATAATCGACATCGTCTCTGACCAATGCCGCTTCTGAGTATGGCGTAAGGGCATAGGCAAGAAAGATGGATAAGGATATGGCGTTAATTTTAAAACGTTTGGTTTTCATAAGGTTTTACCGTTTTAAGGGTGATAATGTCTTGTATTTTACGCCGGTTTGGCGGTGTTGACTATTTTTTGTTGTGTAAATCATTAATTTTGGTGTTTTATTGTCAATTTAAAAAAAGAATCCCGATGTTTTTATTTCCGCTTCCTTTGTTCTGTTATTCAAGCGAAGGCGGGAAGCCGATTTTCGGGGTTCGGTTCTTCCGTTAAATTTCTGCGACTTTTTGTTTTTGGATTCCCGCTTGTGCGGGAATGACGGGATGTAGGTTTTCTTAACCCTGCGTCCTAGATTCCCGCTTTCGTGGTAATGACGAGATGGGGGTTCGTGGGAATGACGCGGTGCAGGTTTCCGTACGGATGGATTCGTCATTCCCGCGCAGGCGGGAATCTAGACCTTAGAACAACAGCAATATTCAAAGATTATCTGAAAGTCCGAGATTCTGGATTCCCACTTTCGTGGGAATGACGAAAAGTGGCGGGAATGACGAAAAGTAGCGGGAATGACGAAAAGTGGTGGGAATGATGGTTCGGGCATTCCTTAAATCCCCCGTGTATCGCTGTAAATCTTAGAGATGGCGGAATATAGCGGATTAACAAAAACCAGTACAGCGTTGCCTCGACTTAGCTTAAAGAGAACGATTCTCTAAGGTGCTGAAGCACCAAGTGAATCGGTTCCGTACTGTTTGTATTGTCTGCAGCTTCGCCGCCTTGTCCTGATTTTTGTTAATCCACTATAAAGACCGTCGGGCATCTGCGGCCGTCATTCCCGCGCAGGCGGGAATCCAGACCTTAAGGCAGCGGCAATATTCAAAGATTATCTGAAAGTCCGAGATTCTGGATTCCCGCGTTCGCGGGAATGACGAAAAGTGGTGGGAATGACGGTTCAGTTGCTACGGTTACTGTCAGGTTTCGGTTATGTTGGAATTTCGGGAAACTTATGAATCGTCATTCCCGCGCAGGCGGGAATCTAGAACGTGGAATCTAAAGAAACCGTTTTACCCGATAAGTTTCCGCACCGACAGACCTAGATTCCCACTTTCGTGGGAATGACGGGATTTTAGGTTTCTGATTTTGGTTTTCTGTTTTTGAGGGAATGACGGGATGTAGGTTTTCTTAACCCTGCGTCCTAGATTCCCGCTTTCGTGGTAATAACGGGATGTGGGTTCGTGGGAATGACGCGGTGCAGGTTTCCGTACGGATGGATTCGTCATTCCCGCGCAGGCGGGAATCTAGACCTTAAAACAACAGCAATATTCAAAGATTATCTGAAAGTCCGAGATTCTGGATTCCCACTTTCGTGGGAATGACGAAAAGTGGTGGGAATGACGAAAAGTGGTGGGAATGACGGTTCAGTTGCTACGGTTACTGTCAGGTTTCGGTTATGTTGGAATTTCGGGAAACTTATGAATCGTCATTCCCGCGCAGGCGGGAATCTAGAACGTGGAATCTAAAGAAACCGTTTTACCCGATAAGTTTCCGCACCGACAGACCTAGATTCCCACTTTCGTGGGAATGACGGGATTTTAGGTTTCTGATTTTGGTTTTCTGTTTTTGAGGGAATGACGGGATTTTAGGTTTCTGATTTTGGTTTTCTGTTTTTGAGGGAATGACGGGATGTAGGTTTTCTTAACCCTGAGTCCTAGATTCCCGCTTTCGTGGTAATAACGGGATGTGGGTTCGTGGGAATGACGATGGAAAGTTTGCCGTTGTCTCGGATAATACTGAGGCTTTTCGTTTGCATTCTTATAGTGGTTTAACAAAAACCAGTACAGCGTTGCCTCGCCTTGTCGTACTGCTTGTACTGTCTGCGGCTTCGTCGCCTTGTCCTGATTTAAATTTAAACCACTATATCATTTTCAAATCTTGTTATGACGGTTTTTCGGATTTGCTTTATTATCCGTTTATTTTTGAAATATCTGGGGTGGGGAGACGTGTTCCGTCGTTGGTTTTTGCCGTGTTGGGTTGTCGGCGCGGCGGCTTCGTTTGCGCTGCCGGTCGTGCCGCATTGGCTGTTTTGGCTGGCGGCTTTTGCGGTTTTTGCTGTGTTTGCAAGGCGTTTTGCGTTTGCCGGTCTGATGCTGTGCGTGTTGGCGGGCGCGGCTTACGGCGTATTCAGGACGGAGGCGGCATTGTCTTCGCAATGGCGGGCGGAGGCGGTTTCAGGCGTGCCTTTGACAGTGGAAGTGGCGGATATGCCGAGGTCGGACGGGCGGCGCGTGCAGTTTGCGGCAAAGGCTGTGGACAGCGGTGGTCGGACGTTTGATTTGCTGCTGTCGGACTACAAACGGCGCGAATGGGCGGTCGGGAGCAGATGGCGGATAACGGCACGTGTGCACCCCGTCGTCGGGGAGTTGAACCTGCGCGGTTTGAACCGTGAGGCGTGGGCA
Source organism: Neisseria meningitidis (assembly GCF_900638555.1). NCBI lineage: Bacteria > Pseudomonadati > Pseudomonadota > Betaproteobacteria > Neisseriales > Neisseriaceae > Neisseria > Neisseria meningitidis. The sequence continues at coordinate 1,251,477 of NZ_LR134525.1, read as the reverse complement.
TTATCCAACGGGATAGGCGGCGCGGGGACGGTCGGTGCGGACAGGGTTTTGCTGCATGACGGAAGCGGTTGGGGGATTGCGGTTTGGCGCAGCCGCATCAGCCGTAATTGGCAGCAGGCGGATGCGGACGGCGGGCTTTCAGACGGCATCGGGCTGATGCGCGCGTTGAGCGTGGGCGAACAGTCGGCATTGCGCCCCGAATTGTGGCAGGCGTTCCGGCCGTTGGGGCTGACGCATTTGGTCAGTATTTCGGGTTTGCACGTTACGATGGTGGCGGTGATGTTTGCGTGGCTGGCGAAGCGGCTGCTTGCCTGTTCCCCGCGCCTTCCTGCCCGGCCGCGCGTGTGGGTTTTGGCGGCGGGGTGTGCAGGCGCGCTGTTTTACGCGCTGCTTGCCGGTTTTTCCGTGCCGACGCAGCGCAGTGTTTTGATGTTGGCGGCGTTTGCGTGGGCTTGGCGTAGGGGAAGACTGTCGGCGTGGGCGACGTGGTGGCAGGCGTTGGCGGCGGTGCTGCTGTTCGACCCGTCGGCGGTCTTGGGTGTGGGGACTTGGCTGTCTTTTGGTTTGGTGGCGGCCCTGATATGGGCGTGTTCGGGGCGTTTGCACGAGGGGAAACGGCAAACTGCTTTGCGCGGGCAGTGGGCGGCTTCGGTGTTGTCGTTGGTTTTGCTCGGTTATCTGTTTGCTTCGCTGCCTTTAATCAGCCCTTTGGTCAATGCGGTGGCGATTCCGTGGTTTTCTTGGGTATTGACGCCGCTGGCGTTGCTGGGTTCGGTCGTGCCGTTTGCGCCGCTTCAGCAGGCGGCAGCATTCTTGGCAGAATATACTTTGAGGTTTTTGGTATGGCTTGCCGGTGTGTCGCCGGAGTTTGCCGTTGCCGCCGCACCTTTGCCGCTGCTGGTGTTGGCGGTGTGTGCCGCTTTGCTGTTGTTGCTGCCGCGCGGCTTGGGTTTGCGTCCGTGGGCGGTGTTGCTGTTGGCAGGGTTTGTGTTTTACCGTCCGCCCAGCGTGCCGGAAAATGAGGCTGCGGTTACGGTTTGGGATGCGGGGCAGGGTTTGTCGGTGTCGGTTCAGACGGCAAATCATCATCTTTTGTTTGACACCGGAACGGCAGCGGCGGCGCAGATGGGGATTGTGCCGAGTTTGAATGCGGCGGGTGTCCGCCGTTTGGACAAGCTGGTTCTGTCGCATCACGACAGCGACCACGACGGCGGTTTTCAGGCAGTCGGCAAGATACCGAACGGCGGGATTTATGCCGGGCAGCCGGAATTTTATGAGGGGGCGCGGCATTGTGCGGAACAGCGTTGGCAATGGGACGGCGTGGATTTCGAGTTTTTGATGCCGTCTGAACGCAAAAACATCGATGATAATGGGAAAAGTTGTGTTTTGCGTGTTGTGGCTGGTGGTGCGGCACTGCTGGTAACGGGCGATTTGGATACGAAAGGCGAGGCGGAGTTGGTTAAAAAATACGGCTCAAACCTGTACAGCCAGGTGTTGGTATTGGGGCATCACGGCAGCAATACTTCATCATCAGGGTTGTTTTTGCATACGGTCGCACCGGAATATGCGGTAGCGTCAAGCGGTTATGCCAACGCCTACAAACATCCGACCGAAGCGGTGCAGAACCGTGTCCGCGCACACGGCATCAAACTGCTGCGTACCGATTTGTCGGGCGCGCTGCAATTCGGCTTGGGGCGCGGCGGCGTGAAGGCTCAACGTTTGAGAGGGTATAAATTCTATTGGCAGAAAAAACCGTTTGAATGAGGTTTGAAACATAAAATGCCGTCTGAAAGGGCTTCAGACGGCATTTCGAGGATGGGCTTAATGCCAGTAACGCCACCAAGGCATATCGTCGGGCTGCCAAGCGTGCGTCAAAAACGGGCTTTTCGGGAAGTTGGTTTCCAACACGCGGCGCGTATCGGCGGCAAGCTGTGGTTTGCCGAGTTTTTGGTAGGCAAGTTCCAAGATGGCGAGCGATTCTTCGACATAGCGTGTATTTTGGTAGCTGCCGATAATTTTTTGGGCGCGGTTGGCGGCGGCGATATATGCGCCGCGTTTCATGTAGTAGCGCGCCACCGACATTTCATTGCCGCCCAGTGCATCGACCAGTTTGACCATGCGTGCGGTCGCATCGGCGGCGTATTTGCTGTTGGGGAAGCGTTGGACGAGTTCCGCAAACGCCTGGTACGCTTCGCGGTTGGCTTTCGGGTCGCGGTCGGACCAGTCTTGCGAGGCCAGTTTGTTCAGGAAGGACTGGTCTTCGTTGAACAGCACCAAGCCGCGCAGATACAGCGCGTAATCCATATTCGGGTGTTGCGGGTGAAGGCGGCGGAAGCGTTCGATTGCCGCCAGAGCTTTGTCTTTTTCATCGTCTTTATAATAGGCGTATGCGGTATCCAGTTGCGACTGCCGGGCATGGCGGCTGGTGGGGAAGCGCGATTCCAAGATTTCGTATAACTTGACAGCCCGCGTATAATTGCTGCTGTTCAGCTCGTCCTGGGCTTCGGCATAGAGCTTCTCCACACTCCAATCTTGGGTAATCTGGGCATCTTTATCGACCGTACCTTGAGTGGCACAGGCACTCAGTGCCAAACCTAATGAAACCGTTAAAAGAATTTTTTTCATGCAGAATACTTCCTTTGATAATGAATCCGATTATAGCGACGATTCAGACTTTGCGTCAGCTTCCGAAACTGAAAACCGTATCGGTCTGACCGTTCCGCTCGAGCTTGCCGGCGGGCGGTTGGATGCGGTGTTGGCGAAACTTCTGCCCGACTATTCGCGCAGCCGCCTGACATTATGGATTAAAGAGGGCGCGGTTATTGTAAACGATAAACCTTCGCAACCCAAAGACAAAATGATAGGCGGTGAGCAAATCCGTGTAACCGTCCGTCCGAGTGAGGAAAATCTGGCGTTTGTTCCAGAGCCTATGGCTTTGGATATTGTTTACGAAGACGATACCGTCATCGTCGTCAACAAACCGGCCGGACTGGTGGTGCATCCGGCGGCGGGCAACTGGACGGGGACGCTGCTCAACGGCCTGTTGGCGCATTGCCCCGAGCTGTCCCAAATTCCGCGCGCGGGCATCGTCCACCGCCTCGACAAGGAAACCAGCGGGCTGATGGTGGTTGCCAAAACCCTGCCGGCGCAAAATTCCCTTGTGCGGCAGCTTCAGGAACGCACGGTCAAACGCATTTACCGCGCCGTCGCCAACGGCATCGTTCCCTTTGACGGTAAAATCGAAACCCAAATCGGACGCGATCCGCACAACCGCCTGAAAATGGCAGTCGTCAAATTCGGCGGCAAACCAGCCGTTACCCACGTCAAAGTGTTGGAACGCTATCTGGCGCACAGCTATATCGAATGCTCGCTCGAAACAGGCAGGACGCACCAAATCCGCGTCCATATGCGTGAGGCCAACCATCCGCTTGCCGGCGACCCGGTTTACGGCAACCCGCGCCACCCGTGCGGCGACACGGTGAAAGAAGCCGTTAAAAGTCTGGGCGCGCGTCAGGCGTTGCACGCCTACCGCTTGAGTTTTACCCATCCGGAAAGCGGCGAAACCGTTTCGTTTGAGGCACCGATTCCGGACGACATATATCATTTATTGTCTGTCCTCCGTCTTGAAGCCGGTTTGGATTCGTCTTTGAGCAATGAAGAGGAATGGCAGGACAAATTCGGCGCGGACGACGATGACGATTGGAACGAAGACGACTACGATGTCGAAGTGGTTTATGTAAGGGAGTGAGGCGGCTTGAAAGGCGGGGCGAACGCAGGCAGCCGAACCGGAGCAGCCGGGCAATCGTTCCCGCCGATTTCAAACAAAGGCCGTCTGAAGGGGTCGGGCGGAAACCGCCGGTTTCGTTTGCCCCGTTCAGACGGCATTATGATGAAAGGCGTTTAGGGTTTTTTATGTTTACCGGCTTTGGCCGCCCAATAAGTTGCCAGCAGCGAGCCGGAGATATTGTGCCACACGCTGAACAATGCGCCCGGAACGGCAACGACCGGCGCAACGGCAAAGTGTGCGGCGGCAAGCGCGGCGGCCAGGCCCGAGTTTTGCATACCGACTTCGATGGCCAGCGTTTTTTGTGCATCATAAGGCAGACCGGTCCATTTGGCGGCAAAGAAGCCGAGCAGGTAGCCGATGCCGTTGTGGAGTACGACAACCGCAAAAATCAGCAGACCGCTTTCCATAATCTTGCCTTTGCTTGCCCCAACAACCGCGCCGATAATCAGCACGATGGCGGCAACGGAAACCAGCGGCAGCGCATCGGTCAGCTTTTCGGTTTTACTGCCCAAAACCTTATGGACAATCAAACCCAAAACAATGGGGAGCAAAACCATTTTGACGATGGACATCAACATACTGCCCGCTTGGATTTCCAGCATTTCGCCGGCAAGCATCAGGAAGATGGCGGGAGTCAGCAATGGGGAAATCAGGGTGGAAACAGACGTAACGGCAACCGACAAAGCCACATTGCCACGCGCCAGATAAGTCATCACATTGGAAGCCGTACCGCCCGGGCAGCAGCCGACCAAAATCACGCCGACCGCGATTTCGGCAGGCAGGTTCAACAGTTTGGACAGCAGCCAGGCGGTTGCCGGCATAATGGCGAATTGTGCGATTACGCCGATTATGACGGCTTTGGGATGTTTGAACAAAATATCGAAGTCGGAAGGTTTGAGCGTCAAACCCATACCGAACATAATAATGCCCAACAGCCAAGGAATATAAGGCCCCGCCCATTTGAAGGTGTCGGGCGCGAAAAAAGCGGCGGCGGCAAAGAGCGCGGCCCAGAGGGAAAATGTTTTTCCGATAAAGCTGCTGATTTTACTGAGGATATTCATAATAATGCGTTGCGTGTTTGTTTTTAAGGGAAGGCAAGCATACACGCCTTAACCTTAATTTGCAAAATGACCGTGCCTAAACAATGCCGTCTGAAAGTGGAGATTGGTTTTCAGACGGCATCGCCCGAGAGGTGTCGGAAACGGACTTCATTCCCATTCCTTTTCGGTTGAAACCCGTCTGTTTATAGCGATAGAATCTAATCGGAGGGCAGTCTCGTTCGGGCAACACGCAGTGCGGTGCTTGATGTGCCGTCCTCTGTTGAAACATATAAAGCTCGGAGAAAGTATAGTGGATTAAATTTAAACCAGTACGGCGTTGCCTCGCCTTGCCGTACTATTTGTACTGTCTGCGGCTTCGTCGCCTTGTCCTGATTTAAATTTAATCCACTATATATAAGGGCATCATTCCCGCACCGGCAAGAATCCGAACCCGAACGTTTGAAAACAATCCCGAATCTCCGAATTCCCGCCTGTGTGGGAATGACGAAAAAACAAGCATTCATTTGCCCCGAAGGCAGTTAATCAACCCTTTCCGCCACACACCTATTCCAATATCCAATGAAAACCATCACAGAAACCCTAAATCTCGCCCCGAAAGGCAAAAACTTCCTGACCGCCGATTGGCCCGCGCCCGCCAATGTGAAAACCCTGATTACCACGCGCAACGGCGGCGTGAGCCAAGGTGCGTATCAGAGTTTGAACCTCGGTACGCACGTCGGCGACAATCCCGAAGCCGTGCGCCGCAACCGCGAAATCGTGCAACAGCAGGTCGGATTGCCCGTTGCCTACCTCAATCAAATCCACAGTACCGTCGTCGTCAATGCTGCCGAAGCATTGGACGGCACGCCCGATGCCGACGCTTCCGTGGACGATACGGGTAAAGCCGTCTGTGCCGTGATGACCGCAGACTGTCTGCCTGTTTTGTTTTGCGACAGGGCGGGTACGGCGGTTGCCGCCGCACACGCGGGCTGGCGCGGTTTGGCGGGCGGCGTACTGCAAAACACCATAGCCGCAATGAAGGTTCCGCCCGTCGAAATGATGGCGTATCTCGGCCCCGCCATCAGTGCGGATGCGTTTGAAGTCGGACAGGATGTGTTTGATGCGTTCTGCACGCCCATGCCCGAAGCCGCCACCGCATTTGAAGGCATAGGCAGCGGCAAATTCCTTGCCGACCTTTACGCGCTCGCCCGCCTGATTCTGAAGCGCGAAGGCGTGGGCGGCGTATATGGCGGCACGCATTGTACGGTTTTGGAACGGGATACTTTCTTTTCCTACCGCCGCGACGGAGCGACAGGGCGTATGGCGAGCTTGATTTGGCTGGACGGCAATGCCGTCTGAACACGCCGCTGATATAATCTACCGACTTTGTGCTTTTGAGAAAGGCAAGCCATGAACAAACTGTTTCTTACTGCCGCAGTGCTGATGCTGGGCGCGTGCGGTTTCCACCTGAAAGGTGCAGACGGCATTTCTCCGCCGCTGACCTACCGGAGCTGGCACATCGAAGGCGGACAGGCATTGCAGTTTCCTTTGGAAACCGCGCTGTATCAGGCTTCGGGTAGGGTGGACGATGCTGCCGGCGCGCAGATGACCCTGCGTATAGACAGCGTTTCCCAAAACAAGGAAACCTACACCGTTACCCGTGCGGCAGTCATCAACGAATATCTTTTGATATTGACGGTTGAAGCGCAGGTATTGAAACGCGGCGAGCCGGTCGGCAAACCGATGACCGTGTCCGTCCGCCGCGTCCTTGCTTATGCCGACAACGAGATCTTGGGCAAACAGGAAGAGGAAGCGGCATTGTGGGCGGAAATGCGGCAGGATGCCGCCGAACAGATTGTCCGCCGCCTGACCTTTCTGAAGGCGGAATGACGTGGCGGCACATATCGGACGCATTGATACGGACGCGCCTTTGAAACCTCTGTACGTCATCCACGGCGAGGAAGAACTGTTGCGTATCGAGGCATTGGACGCATTGAGGGCGGCGGCGAAGAAACAAGGTTACCTTAATCGGGAAGTTTATACGGCAGACAATGCCTTCGATTGGAACGAACTGTTGCAAACCGCAGGCAGTGCGGGTCTGTTTGCCGATTTGAAGCTGTTGGAACTGCATATCCCCAACGGAAAACCCGGCAAAACCGGCGGCGAGGCGTTGCAGGATTTTGCCGCCCGATTGCCGGAAGATACGGTAACGCTGGTTTTGCTGCCCAAACTGGAGAAAACCCAGCTCCAGTCCAAATGGTTTGCCGCATTGGCGGCAAAGGGGGAAGTGTGGGAAGCCAAACCGGTCGGCGCGGCGGCTTTGCCCCAATGGATACGCGGACGGCTGGACAAAATCGGTTTGGGTATCGAGGCAGACGCATTGGCACTGTTTGCTGAGCGCGTGGAAGGCAATCTGTTGGCGGCGCGTCAGGAAATCGACAAGCTCGGGCTGCTGTATCCGAAAGGGCATACCGTCAATATCGATGAGGCGCAAACCGCCGTTGCCAACGTCGCCCGCTTCGACGCGTTCCAACTGGCAGGCGCGTGGATGAAGGGCGATGTCCTGCGCGTATGCAGGCTTTTGGACGGATTGCGGGAAGAGGGCGAAGAACCGGTGCTGTTGCTGTGGGCGGTTGCCGAAGACGTGCGGACGCTGATCCGGCTTGCTGCCGCCCTGAAGCAGGGGCAGAGCATCCAATCCGTCCGCAACAGCCTCAGGCTTTGGGGCGACAAGCAGACGCTCGCACCGCTTGCGGTCAAGCGGATTTCCGTCGTCCGCCTGCTTGACGCGCTCAAAACCTGCGCCCAAATCGACCGAATCATCAAAGGCGCGGAAGAGGGCGACGCATGGACGGTATTCAAACGGCTTGTCGTGTCGCTGGCGGAATAAAGCGGTAATCCCCAAAATCCGAAAATACTGTAAAATACCGTTAATCCTGAAAAGTATTCACCAATCCGTCCGAAAACATTTCAGACGGCACGACCACCTCAATAAAGGAACATCAACCCTATGGACAATAAGACCAAACTGCGCTTGGGCGGCCTGATTTTACTGACCACCGCCGTTTTAAGCCTCATTATCGTATTGATTGTCGATTCCTGGCCGCTTGCCATCCTGCTTGCCGCCGTCATCGTCGCCGCCGCTGCGGGCGGCTTTGTTTGGACATCCCGCCGACAGCAACGCCAGTTTATCGAACGTCTGAAAAAATTCGACATCGATCCCGAAAAAGGCAGAATCAACGAGGCAAACCTGCGCCGTATGTACCACAGCGGCGGACAACACCAAAAAGATGCGATTACCCTGATCTGCCTGTCGCAAAAATGTTCGGTGGACGAGGCGCACGCTATGTTCAAAAAACGCCCGACACGTCAGGAAATCAATCAAATGGCGGCAAAACAGTCGCGCGGTCAGAAACGTCCGCACCGTTAACCGTCCGAGGCATATCTGTATGAATGCCGTCTGAAGCCTGTTGGCGTTTCAGACGGCATATTCTGATTGAAAAGATGATGACACTGAAAACCGCCCCGCTCAAACGCCGCTTTGCCGCCATGCTGTACGAAATGCTGCTGGTCGGTGCGGCAACCTGTTTGGCAGCATTGTTTGCCGGTATTGCCGCCATTTTTCTGAATCCCGTTTCTATCGCGGTTTCTGCATTGGTAACGAGTATCCTGATAATGGGATCATGGTGGCTTTATTTTCGCGCCAACTGGCACGGTCAGGGGCAGACCTTGGCGATGAGGACATGGAAAATCGGCTTGTGCGACCTTAACGGCATACAGCCGTCTTTGCACCTGCTGCGCCTGCGCTTTATTTGGGCGTGCATATTTATCGTCTTCATTCCTATGCTTGCTTATGCCGGATTACGCCACTTCCTCGGCATTCCGCCCAAGGGCGCGGCCGGCGCGGCATTGATTTGGCTGATTTTACCGTGGGGGTTCGCACTGCTGAATCCCGATCGGCAGTTTCTGTATGATTTTCTTGCAGGAACAAGATTGGTGGCGGTCAAAGGAAAGCCTTAAGCCTTTATACCGCAAAGGTTTCAAACTGAAAAAATGCCGTCTGAAAGGGCTTTCAGACGGCATTTGGTTATCGGGGAAACCGATTATTCGATATTCTGCACTTGTTCCCGCATCTGCTCGATTAAGACTTTCAGTTCGACCGAGGCTTGGGTGCATTCGGCGGCAATGGATTTGCTGCCCAAAGTGTTGGCTTCGCGGTTTAATTCCTGCATCAGGAAATCCAAGCGTTTTCCGCTGCTGCCTTTGTGTTCGGTAACGATGCGGCGTACTTCGTCGATATGCGTGCGCAGGCGGCTGAATTCTTCGTCGATGTCGGATTTTTGAATAAAGAGGGCAAATTCCTGTTGCAGCCTGTCATTATTGATGTCGCCGACTGCTTCGACGAGGCGGGCGCGGATTTTTTCTTTATGTGTTTCCAGCAGGGTAGGAAAGAGTTCGCTCAATGCATCTATGATTTCTTCCATGCTTTCGAGGCGTTGTAACAGGTGCTCGCCCAATTTTTTCCCTTCGCGCCGGCGTGCGGCAGTAAAGTCTTTTAACGCTTTTTCGGTCAGTTCGGTAATGCTTTTTGCCAATTCCTCCGTATTTTCCCTTTGGCTTGCCAATACGCCGGGGAAACGCAGGATGTCGGCAACGCCCAGTTTTGCCAAATCGTGATGCTTGCGGAGGTTTTTGTTGATTTCGGCAAGCTGGTTCACCAAATCCGAGTTGAGTTCCAAGGACTGTCTGCTGTTTTCCGTATCTTGAATTTGGATTTTGCATTCGACTTTGCCGCGCGCGATATGGGATGAAATTTTCTCGCGGATACCGCTTTCCAAATAGCGCAAATCATCCGGCATCCTGATTTGAATGTCCAAAAAGCGGTGGTTGACGGCGCGGATGTCGAGGTTGATGCGTTTGCTGCCGCACTCTGCCGCCGCGTTGGCAAAGCCGGTCATGCTGTGGATGTGGATATTTCCGCTGCTCATGTCGTTCTCCGAAGCCCGTTAAAATGGAATCAATATATCACATCTGTATGGCGGCAAGCGTTTTCGGGTGTGAAAAATTGAAGGTTTTGCAGCGGCAGATTGGAATCACGCTCTTTTGTTGCTGCAAGGAAGGGAAATGTATAGTGGATTAACCAAAACCAGTACGGCGTTGCCTCGCCTTAGCTCAAAGAGAACGATTCTCTAAGGTGCTGAAGCACCAAGTGAATCGGTTCCGTACTATTTGTACTGTCTGCGGCTTCGCCGCCTTGTCCTGATTTTTGTTAATCCACTATATCAATTCCGCCAATCTGTCGGAAAAGCAGCTGATGCGGCAGTGTCTGGTGCATGTCTGCTTTTTGATTTCGGCAATTGCAACGGCGTGGACGGATAAAATCGTGTACAGCACGATACACAAGCCTCATTGGGGTTTCTATTATAAAAAAACACCCGACAAACCGGCTTGTCGGGTGTTTAATTATGTCTATTTCAAACCGCTTCGGCTTCTTCGGTCAGGAAACCACGCAGTTTCTGCATGGCTTTTGCTTCAATCTGGCGGATGCGCTCGGCAGAGACGCCGTATTCTGCAGCAAGCTGGTGCAGCGTCAGCCCGCCGTCGTCTTGAAGCCAGCGGCTTTCCACAATACGGCGGCTCCTGTCATCCAGTTGCGCCAAAGCGTTTTGTAAACCTTCTGTTTGCAGGGCGTAATGCGCCTGTTTCGATAGTTGTCGGCTCGGTTCGGAATCGTGGTCGGCAAGCCAGTCGATGGGGGCGAAACTGTCCTCGTCGTCGCTGTTGTCTGCCATGATGGCGATGTCGTGTCCCGTCATGCGCTGTTCCATTTCCAGAACTTCGGAAAGTTTGACACCCAAATCGTCGGCGATGTCTTGTGCCTCTTTGGGAGACAGGGCGTTGAGGTTTTTACGCATACTGCGTAAATTGAAAAACAGCTTGCGTTGCGGTTTGGTGGTGGCAACGCGAACCAAACGCCAGTTTCTCAAAATAAACTCGTGGATTTCGGCTTTAATCCAGTGTACGGCAAATGAAAACAGACGCGCGCCTCGACCTGGCTCGTAGCGTTTGACCGCCTTCATCAGTCCGATATTGCCTTCCTGAATCAGGTCTGCCTGATTCAGCCCGTAGCCGTCATAGCCGCGCGCGATGGAAACGACGACGCGCAGGTGGGACAGGATGAGTTGTTTGGCGGCGTTGAGGTCGCCCTTTATCCGGCGTTCGGCGAGGCGGGTTTCTTCTTCCTGGGACAGCATCGGGATGCTGTTGACGGTGTGGATGTATTGTTCGAGGCTGCCGTTGCCGCTTTGGATGGCGGGTAATGCGAAAGCGTTATTCATTTGGGGCATTTCCTTTCGGCTGAAACTGCGTATCGGCGGTTTGCTGTGTTGGGATGCAGTATATCACTGCTTGGCTTGTATTTTGTATGTTTGGCAGGAGATATGCGCTAAGGTTTGAAAGACAGGAAAATTTTGTAAGGCAGGTTTGATTGATTTTGTAAACCTGATGGCTCAATCCGATTTCGGAATTATATTACATACGTAGTTGTATGTAAACAGCCGGTTTGAAAAAAGACAGCCCGTCTGGACGGGCTGTGCAGGTATCAGTGTTCTTTGTTTCGGAAGATGAAAAGAATCAGTGCGGCTAGGGTCAATATGCCCATCAACCACCATGAACTGCCGGTTTTCATATAGGGCGTTTCGCCGACATAGCCTTTGATGTGTCCTTCCAATACGGTTTCCGTATCGGGTTGGGCTTGGGCGATGATGTTGCCTTTGGGGGAGATGATGGCGGTTGCGCCGGTGTTGGTGGCACGGACCATATAGCGTCCGAGTTCCATAGCCCGCGCCTGCGATTGTTGGAGGTGCTGGTACATGGCGTTGGATTTTCCGTACCACGCCATATTGCTGGCATTGGCAAGCAGTGTGGCATCTTTGGCGGCGGCAATCAGTTCGTCGCCGAATCCGTCTTCGTAACAGATGTTGAAGGCGATTTTTTGGTTTTTCATCAGCAGGGCGGATTGCTTACCGCCGCCTTTGCGGAAGTCGGAAAGGGGCATATTCATCATTTTGTAAAGCGGCGTGGTCAGGAAGGGCAGCGGTTTGTATTCGCCGAAGGGGACGAGGTGGTTTTTGGCGTAGTAGGGGATGCCGTCCTGATTGTTTTCCTGATAACCGGTCAGGTTGATGACGGCGTTTTCGTAACCGTTGCCGTCCGAAGTGTATTGGCTGATGCCGACGGCGAGCGCGCTGCCGTTGTTTTGCGCCTGTTCGGCAAATTTTGCCAGTATGTTTTCCGGCAGGTTTTGGCGCATGACGGGGATGGCGGTTTCGGGCAGGATGACGATGTCGGCAGTGGTTTTGCCGACCTGTTCGTAATATTTCTGTATGGTCGGGATGACTTGGTCTTCACGCCATTTGAGGGTTTGGTCGATGTTGCCTTGAAGCAGGGCGACGGTGCTGCGGCTGCCGTCGGGGCGGGTGAAGTCGGTTTGTCGGGCGGTGTAGCCTGCGGCAAGCAGGGCGGCAATCAGGATAATTGGAAGCAGGCGTTTGCCCGAACGTGCGGTGTTATCACTCGCCAAAACCAGCCAGACACCGAGAAAGGCGGTTGCCAGTGTAACCATGTGGATGCCGCCAAATGGGGCAAAGCCGGCGAGCGGGCTGTCCGGGGTGATTTGGGAGTAGCCGATTGCGCCCCAGCCGAATCCGGTCAGGAAACGTTCGCGGGCAAACTCGGTCAGTGTCCACAGGATGGGCAGTACCAAACCGATTTTTATGCCCCGAGGCAGGGTAAATTTTTTCCACAGCCAGAAACACAGTGCCGGATAAAGGGCAAGGTAGGCGGGGAGTAGGAAGGTCAGCGGTACGGCATAGAGGTCGGGCAGGCCGGAAACGTCGTGCAGGGCGGTGTGTATCCAGTAGAACTGTGTCGTGTATGCGGTCAGGCCGAACAGGTAGGCGGAAGAGACAGCAAAACGCGGACGCAGTTCGATGAGGCGGACGAAGGCACCGAAAATCAAGGGCATCAGCCAAAAGTGGTAGTAGGGTGCGAAGGTAAAGGGGGTGGCGGCGGCAAAAAGGATGAGCAAAGGCCAGTAGAGGGCGGGGTGCTGCCAGTATTTGTCCAGTTTGGAAACCATATTCATCTGTCTGTTCGGAAGATACCGTCTGAACATCTTTCAAACGGCATCGGTATTTGAAAAAGAAATCAATGCCTGCCGAAACGATTCATCAGCGGCAAGGCGGGGGCGCAGGCAATCGAACCGGAAAGCAGCCCGACAACGAGGTTGGCGAAGTACTCCGCCCAGCCAGCGTCCCAGTGTTGCGCGTGCAGGAAATCGTGCAGAAGGCCGAGGTTGTGGGCGACCAGTACGCCGCCGATAAGAAACATGGCAAGCGTGCCGACCACGCTCAAACCGCGCATAAAGCAAGGCATAAAGGCAGTCAGCATTTGCCCCAAACTGCGCGAAAAGGTTTGTGGGCGGCGCATCAGCAGCATGCCTAAGTCGTCGAGTTTGACGATGACGGCGACGATTCCGTACACCAAAACAGTCATGCCGATGCCGATTGCCGCCATCACGAGCGAGCGCGTCATGTCGGTGCAGAAACTTGTGCAGCAGCTTTTCCACGCCTTCAAAGCACAGATAAATCCCGCCTGCCGTCAAAAGCGGCGTAATGAGTTGCGGCAGGAAGGTGGAAAGCAGCAGAGCCGCAGGTACCAAAACCGGCTTGTTGGAAAAAGAACCTTTCGCCATCGACCAAACAATCGGCAACTCGCGTTCTGCCGATACGCCCGTAACCCGGTTGGCATCGGGTGCCAAATCGTCGCCGACCATGCCGGCGGTTTTCTTTGCGGCGGCTTTGGTCATCAGGGCAACATCGTCCAAAACGGCGGTGATGTCGTCCGGCAGGGTAAATAGTGAGGCAAATGCCATTAAAGAATCCTGAAATGCGGCGCAAAGTCCGACATTATATAGGAGAACGCGGATTTGGGCGGTTTCAGGCGGCATGAAACAGGAAAATGCCGTCTGAACGCTGTGGCGGACGTGAAGTAAAGTTTCGTGAAAAGAAAATGCCGTGTTACAGTCTTTCGATTTTAATTTAATGAATTTTAAGGGAGAATCGTTAGCGTGGATTGGATGGGCAGTCTGTTCCTGCCGGGTGGCGCACTGTTGTTTCTGAGCGTGGTTTCGACCACTTTGTCCGCACGTTTGGGAATGCCTTTGCTGCTGGTTTCTCCTGCCAACGTGTTGGACGGGGCGGCGGAAGCCTTGGCGATTGCGGCGTTCCTGATGCTGGTCGCGCGTCCGCCGGCAGTGTTCGGCGGTTTGTGGAAATTCAATTACAGCCTGCGTGAAAAGGCGTATATCAGTTGGTTGGGTTTGGCGGAGCCGTGCCGATTTCGCCGGTGATGATGCCGCCGGTAACGGGCGTTCCCAATTCGCACCTGCTGTTTGATGTGGCGTTTGCCGTGGTGGTGCTGTCGCTGCTGATTCGGGGAATGACGATTCCTGTGATGGCGCGGCTGTTGAAGGTTGCCATGCCCAACAAGCCCGAACCGAAAGATACGCATGATATTTGGCTGGCGAAAAAGGAAATTGTCAGAATGTCGGCGTTTAAAGTGGTTGCCGAATCTGAAGCGGAGGGACACCATCCCGATACGGTCGAACCGATTTCCGATTCGTTTGGCGCACGCTGTTTCGCATTGATACGCAACGGCATCCGAATAGAAATGCAGTCCGACACCGTGCTTCAGGCGGGGATTTGGCGTGGTACATCCTGCCCGACGGCAAGGTCGATATAGTGGATTAAATTTAAATCAGGACAAGGCGGCGAGCCGCAGACAGTACAAATAGTACGGAACCGATTCACTTGGTGCTTCAGCACCTTAGAGAATCGTTCTCTTTGAGCTAAGGCGAGGCAACGCCGTACTGGTTTAAATTTAGTTCACTATAAAATGTCGAAATACGTTACCGAGACGGATATCGGTGTCCGTGAGCATTTTGATTTCTTCGGCGAGTTTGTCGTTTCGCCGGCAGCACGTTCGGACGATTTGGCACTTGCTTACGGTTTGAGGCTGGAAGCGGGCGAAGAGGGTTTGAGCCTTGCCGAGCTTTTCGATAAGCGTTCCGACAGTCAGGAGCCGGTCGAGTGCGGCCGTATTGACATCGGCGGCTTTATGCTGACCGCGAAGGAGGTTGACGGGGACGGCAATATCGGGTCTATGGGGCTGAAAGTACCGCGTTAGAAAGGTTTGATTTGAATGCCGTCTGAAGCCGGATTGCCGGTTTCAGACGGCATTTTGTCTGTTTAGTTTTTTTTTTGTTTTTTGCCTGTTTTACGTCTTTTTCGGTAACGCTTCCGCCGCCGTTGTCAAAGGCGTTCATGATATAAGTGGCGACGGCGGCAATGTCCGCATCGCTGATGGCAGTGGCGGGCATGAATCCGTTGTAGGTTTTGCCGTTGACTTTGATTGTACCGTTGATGCCTTTGACCATGCTGTGCAGCAGCACCTGCGGTTTTTTCATGATGAAGTCGGAGCGGTAGAGCGGCGGAAACATGGTTCCGCGGCCTTCGCCCTTTTTGCCGTGGCAGGCGACGCAGTTGGATTCGTACACTTTTTGCCCTTTTGTCATGATGCTGTTGTCGGCGGCAGAAGCGGCGGCGCAGAGGCAGCCCAAGACGAGGGCGGTCGGCAGTCGGGTTGTGTTCATTGGTGTTTCCTTAATGTTTGAAACCTTGTTGTTGATTTTGCGTAGCGGGTGAAAGATTTTCTTGCCGAATCGGTAGTAAGGTTGCACTTGATGTGTTGTCCAGCATAGATGCCATCATACGCTAAAGTAGCGGGAAAATGCCGTCTGAACACGGCGTTCAGACGGCATTTTAGACATGGGTCAAACAGTTTCAACGCCAGCCGCCAAGGTTTTCTTCGGCAAGTGCGACGAGTGCGTCTATCCAGTCGGGATTGTCGTTGAGGCAGGGGATGTAGCGGTAGCTTTTGCCGCCTGCTTCATAAAACTGTTCCCGCCCCATCAGGGCGATTTCTTCCATGGTTTCCAAACAGTCTGCCAAAAAGCCCGGGCAGAATACGTCCAGCTCGGTTACCCCCTGTTTGGGCAGTTTGCCGAACAAATCCTGCGTGCTCGGTGTAACCCATTTTGCCCTGCCGAATTGGCTTTGGAACGATACGACATATTGGTCTTCGGTCAGTTCCAGTGCTTCGGCAAGCAGTTTGGCGGTGTGGCGGCACTCGTCGGGATAGGGGTCGCCGAGGTCGTAGTGCTTCTGCGGTACGCCGTGAAAACTCAACATCAGTTTTTTCCCACGTCCGTGTTCCGCCCAATATCGGAGGATGTGGTTTTTCATCGCATCAATGTAGCCGGTATCGTCATAAAAGCGCGAAACGGTGCGGACGCTCATTTGGTTCCGTTGCAGCAGTAATTGTTCGCACACCTTATCTACTGCCGCTCCGCTGCTGGAAGCGGCATATTGCGGGTACATCGGGATGACCAGCAGTCTGCCCGCGCCTTGCGCCTTCAGTTCCGACAATACGTCTGCCACCGAAGGATTGCCGTAGGTCATGGCGTGGCGGACGATGAGGTCGGGCATACGTTTGGCAAGCGCGGCAGCTTGGCGTGCTGTGTAAACTTCTAAGGGCGAACCTTCCTTAAACCAGATTTTTTCATAGGCGTGCGCGCTTTTTTTGGGGCGGAGCGTCAGTACCAGACCATGCAGAATGGGATACCACAGCCATTTGGGCAGTTCGACGACGCGCCGGTCGGTCAGAAAGGACTTCAGATAAGGTCGTACCGCCTGCGCGGTCGGCGCGTCGGGCGTGCCGAGGTTCAACAGCAAAACGGCGGTACGGTTTTGTTGCGTATAGGAAAGGGAGGGTTCTGGAAGGAATGGGAGCATGATCGGTTTCTGAAAAATAGTGCGGGTAGGGTAACGCGGCAAAATGCCGTCTGAAGCGGCTTCAGACGGCATTGCAGGGAGTCAGTCTGTGCCGCGTGCGCGGTTTTCGTGGAATTGTGCTTGCCAGTCGGCAAATTTGCCTTGTTCGACGGCTTCGCGCATTTCCGCCATAATGACTTGGTAGAAATGCAGATTGTGGATGGTGTTCAACTGTGCGCCCAAGATTTCGCCGGCGCGGTGCAGATGGTGCAGGTAGGCGCGGCTGAAGTTTTGGCAGGCGTAGCAGGTGCAGCTTTCGTCTATCGGACGCTTGTCGAGCTTGTGTTTGGCGTTTTTGATTTTCAAATCGCCAAAACGGGTAAACAGCCAGCCGTTACGCGCATTGCGAGTAGGCATGACGCAGTCGAACATATCCACGCCGTGTGCCACGCCGTACACTAAGTCTTCAGGCGTACCGACGCCCATTAAATAATGAGGTTTGTGTTCCGGCAGGATAGGGCCGACGGCGCGCAACATGCGGTACATTTCGGGCTTAGGTTCGCCAACGGACAAGCCGCCGATGGCCAAGCCGGGGAAATCGAGCTCTTCCAAGCCTTTCAGCGACTCTTCGCGCAAATCTTCATACATCGCGCCTTGCACGATGCCGAACAGTGCGTTCGGGTTTTTCAAATCTTCAAAGGCTTTTTTGCTCCGTTCCGCCCAGCGCAGGCTCATTTGCAACGATTTTCGCGCCTGTTCGCGCGTCGCCTCGCCCGGCGTGCATTCGTCCAACTGCATCGCGATGTCCGAGTTCAAAACCGTTTGGATTTTCATAGAAATTTCAGGCGATAAAAACAGCTTGTCGCCGTTAATCGGGCTTTTAAACGTACAGCCTTCTTCCGTCAGCTTGCGCATATCCGACAAAGAAAAAACCTGAAAACCGCCCGAGTCGGTCAAAATCGGTTTGTCCCAGCCGATAAAGCCGTGAAGCCCTCCAAACTGTTCGACGACCTCCAAGCCCGGACGCAGCCACAAATGATAAGTGTTGCCCAAAATAATTTGCGCCTTGATGTCGTGCAGGTTTTGCGGGTTCATCGCCTTAACCGAGCCGTAAGTACCGACAGGCATAAATACCGGCGTTTCGATTTTGCCGTGGTTCAACTCCAGCGTGCCGCGTCGGGCGTATCCGTCTTTTTTGTGTAAGGTAAATTTAAGCATAAGATTGAATGTCAGTTGGGCGACAGGGGGCGAAATATGTTTTAAAAGACGGCATTATAAATGATTTCCCACGGTTTTTCAGACGACATCCCCAAATCTTGCCGCAATGTTGCATAAAGAAACGCACATACCTCTTGCAAAAATTAAAACGACCCGATAAAATGCAAAAATTCTTTGAAGGCACGTAGCTCAGTTGGTTAGAGCACCACCTTGACATGGTGGGGGTCGTTGGTTCGAATCCAATCGTGCCTACCAAATTCCCATAACGGCATTTATGCCGTTATTTTTTAATGTTTTGGAGCTTTTTGATGTTGAACATTACCTTGCCGGACGGCTCAGTCCGCCAATACGAATCCCCCGTTACCGTGGCTCAAATTGCTGCGTCTATCGGTGCCGGTTTGGCGAAGGCGGCGGTGGCAGGCAGGGTAAACGGCAAATTGGTCGATGCGTGCGACCCGATTGTTGAAGATTCTGCTGTTCAAATCATTACTCCGAAAGATCAGGAAGGCATCGAAATCATCCGCCATTCCTGCGCCCATCTTGTCGGGCATGCCGTCAAGCAACTCTATCCTAATGCAAAAATGGTTATCGGCCCCGTCATTGAAGAGGGCTTTTATTACGACATTGCCACGGAAAAACCGTTTACACCGGAAGATGTTGCCGCCATTGAAGCGCGTATGAAAGAATTGATTGCCCAAGACTATGATGTGGTCAAAATCATGACTCCGCGTGCGGAGGCGATTAAAATTTTTCAAGAGCGCGGCGAAGAATACAAACTGCGCCTGATTGACGATATGCCTGAAGTGGAAGCGATGGGGATGTATCATCATCAGGAATATGTCGATATGTGCCGCGGACCGCACGTTCCGAATACTCGTTTCCTGAAAAACTTCAAACTGACCAAGCTGGCGGGCGCATACTGGCGCGGCGACAGCAACAATGAAATGCTGCAACGCATCTACGGTACGGCTTGGGCGACAAAAGACGAGTTGAAAGCCTATATTCAACGTATCGAAGAAGCCGAAAAGCGCGACCACCGCAAACTTGGCAAGCAATTGGATCTGTTCCATTTGCAAGACGAAGCACCGGGCATGGTGTTTTGGCATCCTAAAGGCTGGGCTTTGTGGCAAGTGATTGAACAGCATATGCGTAAAGAGTTGAATGCTGCCGGTTATAAAGAGGTGAAAACGCCTCAGATTATGGATAAAACTTTCTGGGAAAAATCCGGCCACTGGGAAAACTATAAAGACAATATGTTCGTAACCAGTTCGGAAAAACGCGAATATGCGGTTAAACCGATGAACTGTCCGGGTCATGTGCAAATTTTTAATAACGGTTTGCGCTCATATCGCGATTTGCCGATGCGTTTGGCGGAATTCGGTTCTTGCCACCGCAATGAACCAAGCGGTGCATTGCATGGTCTGATGCGTGTTCGCGGTTTTGTGCAAGATGATGCGCATATCTTCTGTACCGAAGATCAAATCGTCAGCGAGGCCCGTGCGTTCAATGAATTGTTGGTTCGCATCTACAAACAGTTCGGTTTCCATGATGTATCCGTCAAGCTTTCTCTTCGCCCTGAACAACGTGCAGGTTCAGATGACGTGTGGGATAAGGCAGAGCAGGGTTTGCGCGAGGCATTGACTGCCTGCGGCGTGGAATGGGGCGAATTGCCGGGCGAGGGTGCGTTTTACGGGCCTAAAATCGAATATCATGTCAGAGATGCCTTGGGTCGTTCTTGGCAATGCGGTACATTACAACTGGATTTCGTCTTGCCGGAACGCTTGGATGCAGAATATGTAACCGAAAACAATGACCGTGCGCGACCTGTTATGTTGCATCGCGCCATTTTAGGTTCTTTGGAGCGATTTATCGGCATTTTGATTGAGAACCATGCAGGCTCTTTCCCGTTATGGCTGGCTCCGGTTCAATTGGTAATTATGAATATTACCGAAAATCAGGCAGATTATTGTCGGGAAGTGGCTGCCAAATTGCAGGCGGCAGGATTCCGTGTCGAATTGGATTTGCGTAACGAAAAAATCGGTTACAAAATCCGCGACAACAGCCAATACCGTTTCCCTTATCAAATCGTTGTCGGCGATAAGGAGAAGCAGGAAAACAAAGTGGCGGTACGCCGCAAAGCAGAAGATTTGGGTTCTTTGGATTTGGATGATTTCATTGCGCAATTGCAGCAAGAAATCACTGATGCCCTCGTCAATCATTAATTTTTATAGGAGTATTCATCATCGCTCAAGAACGCGAAGCACGAATCAACGGCGAAATTACCGCCAAAGAAGTGCGTTTAATCAGTGAGTCAGGCGAACAGCTTGGTGTCGTTTCAGTTCGTGAAGCTTTGGCTATGGCCGAAGGGCAGGATGTCGATTTGGTAGAGATTTCCCCAACTGCTAAACCGCCTGTGTGCAAACTGATGGATTACGGTAAATACAAATACCAGCAGGCCAAGAAACGCGACGAAGCCAAGAAAAACCAAAAGCAGGTGCAAATCAAGGAAATCAAATTCCGTCCGGGTACGGATGAGGGCGATTATCAAATCAAGATGCGCAACATTAACCGCTTCCTTGCCGACGGCGATAAAGTCAAAGTGACATTGCGTTTCCGCGGCCGTGAAATGGCTCACCAGCAACTCGGCGCGCAACTTTTGGAACGTGTAAAAGAAGATTTGGCTGAAGTGGCGCAAATCGAGTCCTTTCCCAAAATGGAAGGTCGCCAAATGGTGATGATGATTGCGCCGAAGAAAAAATAAAGCTATAATTCTCCGCTTACTCCGATTGCCGCTTCGGAGTAAGTTTTTAATTGCGGCAAAAAACCGTGGCATTGTGGGTTCAAGTGTTTGAAACCGATGTTTTAAAACCCCCTAATGCCTTATCCGATAACGAATGGAGTTTTCCCATGCCTAAAATGAAAACCAAGTCTAGCGCGAAAAAACGCTTTAAAGTACTGGGTAACGGCGGTGTGAAACGCGCTCATGCGTTCAAACGCCACATCTTGACTAAAAAGACCACCAAAAACAAACGCCAATTGCGCGGTACCTCTATGGTAAACGATCGCGATTTGGCTTCTGTTGCTAAAATGTTACCCTACGCTTAAGGAGTTTAGAATATGCCACGCGTAAAACGCGGTGTTACCGCCCGTGCCCGTCACCAAAAAATCTTCGCGTTAGCCAAAGGCTACCGCGGCCGTCGTAAAAACGTTTACCGCGTTGCCAAGCAGGCGGTAATGAAAGCCGGCCAATACGCATACCGCGACCGCCGCCAACGCAAACGCCAATTCCGTCAATTGTGGATTGTCCGTATCAATGCAGGTGCGCGTGAAAACGGGTTGTCTTACAGCAAATTTATGAATGGTCTGAAACGCGCCTCTATCGAAATCGACCGCAAAGTATTGGCTGATTTGGCCGTGTTCGATAAAGCCGCTTTTGCACAATTGGTTGAAAAAGCCAAAGCTGCTTTGGCTGCTTAATCCAAAAAATTGAAAAGGAAGCTGCGGCTTCCTTTTTTCTTTGTTTGCAGAAATTCTATGTGATTGATTTTCTTTCTTTAAAGTCTATTTTTTTAAATAAATTTGCGTTAAAATATAGTGGATTAAATTTAAATCAGGACAAGGCGACGAAGCCGCAGACAGTACAGATAGTACGGCAAGGCGAGGCAACGCCGTACTGGTTTAAATTTAATCCACTATACAGAAAATTTATCCAATGGATTGACCGTGAAGAAAATAAGGTCGTCTGAAGAGTCTGATATGTCAGGCTATACAGGCGGCCTCGTTGTTTCAGGTGGCATATCATTAATTGACAGACTTGATATTATGGAAAATGTAAACCGCATCGTTGCAGAAGGCATTGCCGCAGTAGAAGCTGCGCAAGACTTCAACGCTCTAGAACAAATCAAAGCCCGTTATCTTGGCAAAACCGGCGAGTTGACCGGACTTCTGAAAACTTTGGGGCAAATGTCGCCTGAAGAGCGCAAAACCATAGGTGCGCATATCAATGAATGCAAAAACCGGTTTCAGACGGCTTTTAATGCCAAACGCGATGCCCTCAACGAAGCCAAGCTGCAAGCCCGACTTGCCGCCGAAGCCCTCGACATTACCCTGCCCGGACGCGCTCAGGAAGGCGGCAGCCTGCATCCCGTAACCCTGACCTTGCAACGTGTGGTCGAACTCTTTCACGGAATGGGTTTCGAAGTGGCGGACGGGCCTGAAATCGAAGACGATTTTCACAATTTCCAAGCCCTGAACATCCCTGCAAACCATCCTGCCCGTGCGATGCAGGATACGTTTTACGTTGAAAACGGTGATGTTTTGCGTACGCACACTTCCCCGATTCAAATCCGTTATATGCTCGACAAAAAAGAGCCGCCCGTCCGCATTATCGCCCCCGGCCGCGTTTACCGCGTGGACAGCGATGCCACGCACTCGCCTATGTTCCATCAGGCGGAAGGTTTGTGGGTGGAAGAGGGCGTGACTTTTGCCGATTTGAAAGCAGTGTTCACTGACTTTATCCGTCGCTTCTTTGAACGCGATGACCTGCAAGTGCGTTTCCGTCCGTCTTTCTTCCCGTTTACCGAGCCTTCTGCCGAAATCGACATCATGGGCGAAAACGGCAAATGGTTGGAAGTCGGCGGTTGCGGTATGGTACATCCTAACGTGTTGAAAAACGTCAATATCGACCCTGAAAAATATACCGGTTTCGCCTTTGGTATTGGTCTCGACCGCTTCGCTATGCTGCGTTACAACGTGAACGACTTGCGCTTGTTTTTTGATAACGATTTGAATTTTTTGAAGCAGTTTGTAAAATGATTGTGTAGGCTGCCTAAAAATGAAAAAAGCAGCCTGTGCCTACCTCAGAAAGCTAAATCATGAAACGCTATGTCGCTCCATTATCCGCCTGCTATGCGTTTACTATGGTGCTGTGGTTGCTGTCTTTTCACAATGTGTCTTGTACAAATATTGTTGATATATATTAGGGGGATTATATGATTAAATCATTTTGGCTTGAAAATTTCGGGCCGATTAGCTTATTGAAGGCTGATAATTTAGGGAAAATAAATTTAATTATTGCAGAAAATAGCAAAGGGAAAACTTTTATTTTAAAGGCATTATATAGTGTTTTAAAAAGTCATGAGGAAGCTCATAAAGGAAAGAATATTCGTGATTTTTCTGAGGAATTGCGAGATAAGCTATATTGGACGTTCCAAGTAGAGGAAATTGGTGATTTAGTTACAAGAGGAAAAGAAAATCCAAACGAACGGCCTCTTAAGTTAAGTATGACTTTAGAAGATAGTTCTTCAGTTTTGTTTTCTTTTGGTAGAACTACCAAAAAGCTAATTAAACCGGAGCTATACGAACTTTCTCCCAGAATAAACGCTAACTCTATTTTTTTACCACCCAAAGAAGTTCTATCACTATTTGATGTAATTAAAAAATCAGAGGAAGAAAAGAGATTTGGTTTTGATGCTACTTACATTGATTTGGTAAAAGCATTGGATATTAAACCAACAAAAGGGAGGAATTACCCTGAGGCAGCGGAAGCTAGAAAGGATCTAGAAGCATTGTTTGGCGGTTATGTTAGCTACAATGATAAAAAGAAGGCATGGGTATATGAAAAAGATAGACAAACTTTCTCTATCAATTCTACAGCAGAGGGGGTAAAAAAGATTGGGATATTAGACACTCTATTAGGAAATCGGTTTTTGAGTCCTGGATCAATCTTATTTATTGATGAGCCAGAAGCTAATCTACATCCGAAAGCAATTAATCAATTTCTAGAAATTCTGTTTTCCTTATCTAAATCCAAATTGGGAATACAGATTTTTATGAGTACGCATTCATATTTTGTTATCAAGAAGCTGTGTTTATTAGCTAGAAAGCATAGTGAAAGTATTCCTGTTTTTATGCCTGGCAAAGAAAAGGAACAGACTACTTGGGTGCAGGAAAATTTACAAAATAGCATGCCGGATAATGAAATTATTGGTGAGTCTATTCGATTGTTCAGAGAAGAAATAGGTGTTTTATCTCCGGAAACAGCATGGATTGGTTAGGTTTTTATGAGTGAAATAATAAATCTCACTGAATCAGGTATAACTTTTAATCTAGTAAAAAATAACCTGTTTTATATAGAACCATATATCCGGAAGAGAAGGCAAGAAGGTATTAAGACAGTAGAGTTTATCTATCTGCAAGAAGATAATTTGTTATTTGTTGAGGCAAAACAAAGTATTCCAAATCAAGAAAGATCTCCTGAGCGTTTTGATGAATATATTTCAGAGATTTATCAAAAATGGTGTAATGCATTAAATGTTGAAATTTTGGGAATATTAGGCAGAGAAGATATCAAAGAAACAATTATGCCTAGTGCTTTTTCAAATTTGCAATGGGGTAGCATAGAAATCAAATTATTACTGGTTATCCCGGATGTGCCGCTTAATTATCTTGGGCAATTGAATGAATTAATAAAGCAAGAATTTAATAAGAAAGATACTTTGCGGTTGATTTCTTTATGGAACATTTCTGTAGAAGTAATTAATAGGGACTTAGCCATTCAAAAAGGTTTAGCTAGCTCTTGAAAATCTAAAGTTAATTAGTTAATTGAGAACATAACATGCAATTCTCCTACTCATGGCTGAAAACCCAAGCCGATACCGAACTTTCCTCCGATAAGCTGGAACATCTGTTAACGATGTCCGGCTTGGAAGTGGAAGAGGCTGAAACTGCCGCGCCTGCGTTTGCGGGCGTGGTGATTGCCGAAGTGAAATCCGTTGAAAAACATCCTGATGCCGACCGTTTGAACGTTACCCGAGTCGATGTGGGCACGGGTGAGTTGGTGCAGATTGTGTGCGGTGCGCCGAATGTGAAAGCGGGCATCAAAGTGCCGTGTTCGCTGCCGGGTGCGGTGTTGCCGGGCAATTTCAAAATCAAGCCGACTAAAATGCGCGGTGTGGTGTCGAACGGGATGTTGTGTTCCACCGACGAACTCGGTCTGCCCGACGACGGTGTGAACGGCCTGCACATTCTGCCTGAAGACGCGCCCGTCGGTACCAATATCCGTGAATACTTGGATTTGGACGATACGCTGTTTACGTTGAAAATTACGCCTAACCGCGCTGATTGCTTGAGTGTTAAGGGCATTGCGCGCGAAGTGTCCGCATTGACGGGGTGCGCGTTCAGGCAGCCCGAAATCCGGAAAATGCCGTCTGAAGGCGGTAAAACCCGGGCTGTGAAAATTGACGCGCCTGCCGATTGCGGCCGTTTTATCAGCCGCGTTATTGAAAATGTCAATGCGAAAGCGGCTACTCCCGATTGGATGAAACAACGTTTGGAGCGCAGCGGCATCCGCAGTATTTCCGTGCTGGTGGACATCGGCAATTATGTGATGCTGGAAATCGGCCAGCCGATGCACGTTTTCGATGCCGACAAACTTTCCGGCAGCCTGCACATCCGCCGCGCGCGCGAAGGGGAAACGCTGGAATGCCTGAACGAGAAAACCGTTTCCCTGTCTGAAAATACGCTGGTCGTGGCAGACGAAAAAGGCGCGTTGAGTTTGGCGGGCTTAATGGGCGGCGCGGCGAGCGCGGTTTCAGACGGCACGCAAAATATCGTGCTGGAAGCGGCTTGGTTTGCGCCCGAAATCATCGCCGGCAAATCGCGCCAATACGGTTTCGGTTCGGATTCGTCGTTCCGCTTCGAGCGCGGCGTGGATTACCGTTTGCAGGCGGATGCCATTGAACGCGCCACCGAATTGGTTTTGCAGATTTGCGGCGGTGCGGCAGGAGAAATGGTGGAAGCGCAAGGCGAATTGCCTGAAGTCAAGCAGGTCGGATTGCGTTTGGGTCGTCTGAAAACCGTGTTGGGCGTGGACATTCCCTCCGAACAGGTGGAAACCATTTTGCAACATTTGGGTTTGCAGCCCGAGAAAACGGCGGAAGGCTTCCGCGTTACTGCGCCGAGCTTCCGTTTCGACATTGAAATTGAGGCCGATTTGATTGAAGAAATCGGACGCGTTTACGGCTATGAAAACATCCCCGACGATTACACGTCAGGCCGTCTGAAAATGCTGGAACTGCCCGAAACACGCCGCCCGCGTTTTGCCGTTTACAACGAAATGGCGGCGCGCGGCTACCGCGAAGTGGTCAGCTATGCCTTTGTTAACGAGCAGTGGGAACAAGATTTTGCCGCCAACGCCGACCCCATCCGCCTGCAAAACCCGCTGGCGGCGCAATATGCCGTGATGCGTTCCACACTCATCGGCGGCTTGGTGGAAATTTTGCAAAACAACCTGAACCGCAAACAAAACCGCGTGCGCGTGTTTGAAATCGCCCGCGTGTTCGGCAAAGGTTCAGACGGCCGGTTTGTCCAAAACGAACGCATCGGCGGCTTGTGGTACGGCGCGGCAATGCCCGAACAATGGGGCGGGAAAACGCGCAATGCGGATTTTTACGACATCAAGGCAGATGTGGAAAATCTGTTGAAAAACAAAGCGGTCGAGTTCGTTAAAACCGGATATCCCGCCCTGCATCCCGGACGCGCCGCCAATATCGTTTCAGACGGCAAAGTCATCGGCTTTGTCGGCGAACTGCATCCGAAATGGCTGCAAAAATACGACCTGCCGCAAGCGCCGCTGGTATTTGAAATCGATATGGCGGCCGTGTTGGAATGCGGGAAAACGCGCTATCGGGCCGTATCGAAATTCCAGCCGGTGCGCCGCGATTTGGCGTTTGTGATGCCGGAAGCTATGAGCCATGATGATTTGCTGCTTGTCTTGAAAGGCGCGGCAAACAAGTTGGTACAGGAAATCAGCGTGTTTGACGTGTATCGCGGCATGGGACTGCCCGAAGGGATGAAGAGCGTGGCGGTCAAAGTGATTTTGCAGGATATGGAAAACACGCTGACGGATGAGGCGGTCGAGCCGCTTATCGGAAAACTGATTGGCGCGGCAACGGCGGCAGGGGCGCGGCTTCGCAGTTAAAAAATAAATATTCGCTTGAATTTTAAAT
Organism: Neisseria meningitidis; assembly: GCF_900638555.1. NCBI lineage: Bacteria > Pseudomonadati > Pseudomonadota > Betaproteobacteria > Neisseriales > Neisseriaceae > Neisseria > Neisseria meningitidis. The sequence continues at coordinate 1,224,530 of NZ_LR134525.1, read as the reverse complement.
AAAAATTGGTAATAATCCACAACTGTTACAACAGAAGGTAATCATATGACTCTCACTAAAGCAGAACTGGCCGATATTTTGGTAGACAAAGTCAGCAACGTCACCAAAAACGATGCCAAAGAAATCGTCGAACTCTTTTTTGAAGAAATCCGCAGCACTTTGGCAAGCGGCGAAGAAATCAAAATTTCCGGTTTCGGAAATTTCCAGTTGCGCGACAAGCCGCAACGCCCGGGTCGTAATCCTAAAACCGGCGAGGAAGTGCCGATTACCGCCCGCCGCGTGGTAACTTTCCATGCCAGCCAGAAACTCAAAAGCATGGTGGAACACTACTATGACAAACAACGTTGATTTGAAGGTTCCCGCAAAACGCTATTTCACGCTGGACGAGTTGTGCGGACTGTTGCAAATCAGCCCCTATGGTTTTGCGCAATGGCAGCATAATCACGGTGTGGTTGTCGGTTACGGCGGCGAACGCTACACCCGTTTGGATGTGGTGAAACTGTTGAAATTGCAGAGCACGTTTGCACCGTATGCAGAAGGTGCGGAATCGGGTTCGGACGGCAACCGTCCGGTTACGCTTCAGGAAATCGGAGACGCTCTGAAAGACCTGTTGGCGGATTTGGATAAGGAATTGTGCTGATTTGAGGCCGGTTGCAGGTATGCAGCCGGTTTTGTTTTACACGCTAAAAAATAATTATAGTGGATTAACAAAAATCAGGACAAGGCGACGAAGCCGCAGACAGTACAAATAGTACGGAACCGATTCACTTGGTGCTTCAGCACCTTAGAGAATCGTTCTCTTTGAGCTAAGGCGAGGCAACGCTGTACTGGTTTTTGTTAATCCACTATATTGCGTGATTTCACATTGTTTCGGCTTGAAGCACATGGTTTTGTAATCATTTACAGGCAGCTCGCTTGGAGTCCTGTTCGGGCGGTTTGCTGTTTACTTAAATATAAGGATGACGGTCAATGAGATTTTTCGGTATCGGTTTTTTGGTGCTGCTGTTTTTGGAGATTATGTCGATTGTGTGGGTTGCCGATTGGTTGGGCGGCGGTTGGACGCTGTTTCTAATGGCGGCAACCTTTGCCGCCGGCGTGCTGATGCTCAGGCATACGGGGCTGTCCGGTCTTTTATTGGCGGGCGCGGCAATGAGAAGCGGCGGGAGGGTATCCGTTTATCAGATGTTGTGGCCTATCCGTTATACGGTGGCGGCGGTGTGTCTGATGAGTCCGGGATTCGTATCCTCGGTGTTGGCGGTATTGCTGCTGCTGCCGTTTAAGGGAGGTGCAGTGTTGCAGGCAGGAGGTGCGGAAAATTTTTTCAACATGAACCAATCGGGCAGAAAAGAGGGCTTTTCCCGCGATGACGATATTATCGAGGGGGAATATACGGTTGAAGAGCCTTACGGCGGCAATCGTTTCCGAAACGCCATCGAACACAAAAAAGACGAATAAATGTGAATGGAATGCCGTCTGAAGGTTCAGACGGCATTTTTCCGGTTTGAAAATATAGTGGATTAACAAAAACCAGTACGGCGTTACCTCGCCTTAGCTCAAAGAGAACGATTCTCTAATGTGCTGAAGCACCAAGTGAATCGGTTCCGTACTATTTGTACTGTCTGCGGCTTCGTTGCCTTGTCCTGATTTTTGTTAATCCACTATAAAATAGGGCTGTAACCTTCAATCGAAATTTGTTGCCTGCGGGATATACGGTATGAATGTTTGGGATATATGGAGCAGGATGGTGGAAATCTATCATAAGTATAAGAAGCCGTGCCTGGTTTTGGCGGTGGATTTTGTGATGGGTATGGTATTCATAGAGCCGAATGAGGAGCCGTGCATCGGTAGGTGCTATGCGCCTATGTCGGAGTCCCCTGATTTTGCTAACGCTGTTGCGATGGCTGTTGCTATGATCTGTATCGTATGGATTGCCGTTTTGTCTATGACTGATTGAAGCGTTGGCAGAGGCTGTGTGAAACGGTATTGGGCGTTGGGCCGTCTGATTCCAATCGGGCTTGAGGAATGCGAAACGGTGTGCGCTTATACTGCGGACGATTTGTTTCGCGGTTTTGCGCCCGAAACGGATGGAGAGGTGTGGGAAACGGTCTGTCGGAGTAGAATACGCGTTTTGCGTTTGAATACAGTAAGAAGAAAAGAGAGAAACTTATGCCGTCTGAACATCAACACATATCATCATTGCTCGATTTTGACCGTACCCATCTGCTTCATCCCTATACTTCCATGACCGATCCGCTGCCCGTTTATCCTGTCAAACGTGCAGAAGGGGTGTTTATCGAATTGGCGGACGGCACGCGGTTGATTGACGGGATGTCGTCTTGGTGGTGTGCGATACACGGTTACAATCATCCTGTTTTGAATCAGGTGGTTGAGACGCAGATTAAGCAAATGGCGCACGTGATGTTCGGCGGTTTGACGCACGAGTCGGCGGTGGAACTGGGCAAGTTGTTGGTCGGAATTCTGCCGCAGGGGCTGGACCGTATTTTTTATGCGGATTCGGGTTCGGTTTCGGTGGAAGTTGCGTTGAAAATGGCGGTGCAATACCGGCAGGCGCGGGGTCTGATGGCGAAGCAGAATATTGCGACGGTGCGGCGCGGGTATCACGGCGATACTTGGAACGCGATGTCCGTCTGCGATCCGGAAACGGGGATGCACCATATTTTCGGCAGCACTCTGCCGCAGCGTTATTTTGTCGATAATCCGAAAAGCCGTTTCGATGATGAATGGGACGGGGCGGATTTGCAGCCTGTCCGCGCCTTGTTTGAAGCGCATCATGCGGATATTGCCGCCTTTATTTTGGAACCGGTCGTGCAGGGCGCAGGCGGCATGTATTTTTATCATCCGCAGTATCTTCGCGGATTGCGTGATTTGTGCGACGAATTTGATATCGTGTTGATTTTTGACGAAATCGCTACCGGATTCGGGCGCACGGGCAAGATGTTTGCCTGCGAACACGCGGAGGTCGTGCCGGATATTATGTGTATCGGCAAGGGCTTGAGCGGCGGCTATATGACGCTGGCGGCAGCAATCACTTCGCAAAAAGTTACCGAAACGATTTCGCGCGGCGAAGCGGGCGTGTTTATGCACGGCCCGACGTTTATGGCAAACCCGCTGGCGTGTGCCGTTGCCTGCGCTTCGGTCAAACTGCTTTTGTCTCAAGACTGGCAGGCAAATATCCGCCGCATTGAAAGCATCTTAAAAGGCCGTCTGAAAGCCGCGTGGGATATTCGCGGCGTGAAAGACGTACGCGTTTTGGGTGCAATCGGCGTGATCGAGCTGGATAAAGGCGTGGATATGGCGCGTTTTCAAGCGGACTGCGTGGCGCAGGGCATTTGGGTGCGCCCATTCGGCAGGCTGGTGTACCTCATGCCGCCTTACATCATTTCAGACGGCCTCTTGACCGAACTTGCCGACAAAACCGTACAAATCTTGAAGGAACACAGCAAATGAAAGGCGTTTACTTCGTCAGCGGCATAGACACGGACATCGGCAAAACCATCGCCACCGGCGTATTGGCAAAACAATTGTTGCAACAAGGCAAAAGCGTAATCACGCAAAAGCCCGTGCAAACCGGTTGCCAAAACATCGCCGACGACATCGCCGTTCACCGCAAAATTATGGGCATCCCGATGCAGGAAGCGGACAAACAAGGGCTGACCATGCCTGAAATCTTCAGTTATCCAGCTTCGCCTCATCTCGCTGCCCGTCTTGACGGCAGGGCTTTGGACTTGGACAAAATCCGCACCGCCACGCAGCAACTGGCGGCGCAATACGAAATCGTCTTGGTCGAAGGCGCGGGCGGTTTGATGGTTCCGCTGACGGAAAACCTGTTAACCATTGATTATATCCGTCAGCAAGGCTATCCCGTCATCCTCATAACGAGCGGACGGCTCGGCAGCATCAACCACACCCTGCTCAGTTTCGCCGCGCTCAAACAATATGGCATCCGCCTGCACAGTCTCGTGTTCAATCACATCCACGACAGCCGCGACGCACACGTCGCTCAAGACAGCTTGAACTATCTGAAATGCCGTCTGAAAGACAGTTTCCCCGAGGCGGAATGGTTGGAGTTGGCAAAAACAGATGCGGTATAAAGATTGGGAAAAATATGGAACACCTATTTGAGGAATGGTTGCCCGACCTGCCCGCCGACGTTTCAGACGGCATCGGCCTGCCGATGAGCCGGTTATTGAAAGCCCGGTCGCTGACTGCCGCATTGCGCGCCTTGCCGCATCTGTTTTCGGTAGAACTGCTGAAACTGGGCGAATTGGAAACGGAATGCGGAGGGCGGCTGGTGCGCGAAGTTTTGTTGAAGCTGGACGGTATCCCTGTTGTCGCGGCAAGGAGCGAATGCCGTATCGGTTCGGCGTTTTGGCAAAACATTTTGGACTGCGGCACGCGTCCTTTGGGCGAACGTCTGTTTCAAGCCGATTTGGAAGGGGCGCGTTCGGCGTTTGAGTTTGCCGTTTTCGGCGAAGGATGCGGACGGTACTTTGCCGCTCGGCGTTCGCGGTTTTCCCATCACGGCGAGGAAATGCTGCTGACCGAGTATTTTCTGCCCGAACTGAAACGCTTTATCGGATAAAATACCGTTTTTTCAAGCTGCGCGGCAATATGAATCCTAAATCCCCTTTATTTTTACGCCTGTCCGATCGTTTGGACGTTTATATCAGACTGATGCGGGCGGACAAGCCCATTGGGACGCTGCTTTTGCTGTGGCCGACCTACTGGGCGTTGTGGCTGGCTTCAGACGGTATTCCCGATTTGGCGGTATTGGCGGCGTTTACAATCGGCACGTTTTTAATGCGCAGTGCCGGCTGCGTCATCAACGATTTTGCCGACCGCGATTTTGACGGGGCTGTCGAGCGCACTAAAAACCGTCCGTTCGCACAGGGCAGGGTCAAGAAAAAAGAAGCGCTGCTGCTGACGGCATTTTTGTGCCTGCTTGCCGCATTGTGCCTGATTCCGCTGAATCATCTGACATGGCTGATGAGCCTGCCCGCGCTGTTTCTTGCGCTGACTTACCCGTTTACCAAACGCTTTTTTCCGATTCCCCAACTCTATCTCGGGCTTGCCTTTTCCTTCGGTATCCCGATGGCGTTTGCCGCAGTGGGCAACAGCGTCCCCGTTGAAGCATGGATACTTTTTACCGCCAATGTGTTATGGACTCTGGCGTATGACACGGTTTATGCCATGGCGGACAAAGAAGACGATTTGAAAATCGGCATCAAAACCTCCGCCGTCACGTTCGGGCGTTACGACATCGCCGCCGTTATGCTGTGTCATGGCGGCTTTACCCTGCTGATGGCAGTATTGGGGGCGGTTATCGGTGCGGCATGGGCATATTGGACGGCAATCCCCATCGTCCTGCTGCTGCAATACCGCCAATATGCCGCCATCAAAAGCCGCGTCCGGCAAATCTGTTTTGAAACGTTTTTGGCAAACAACAGAATTGGTTGGGTGTGGTTTACCGCCATTTTTGCCCATACGTTTTTTGCGAAATAAGGCAGGGCAATGCCGTCTGAAGAGCCGCAAACTGCTTTGGACGGCATTTCTATCTGTGCCGAAAAGCGTTAAAATATGTTTTTAAAACGCTGTGTTATGTCAGCCCGTACCGTATGCGGGATTGAGATTTGCCCTGGCAGTCGGTACAATCTTTCTGTTTTGCGATGTCTGAAAAGAGAAGCTTATGAGCCTTATCGGCGAAATTTTGCCTTTGTCCCATATTGTTTTGGATATGGAGGTGGGCAGTAAAAAAAGGCTGTTTGAGGAAGCGGGCCTGCTTTTGGAACGCGAATCCTCATTGTCCCATGCTGATGTTTTCGAATGTCTTTTTGCCCGTGAAAAACTCGGTTCGACCGGTTTGGGGCAGGGCGTTGCCATCCCGCACGGCCGTCATGCCGGCGTGAAGCAGGCGACGGGCGCGTTCATCCGCACGCGCGAACCCGTCGGATTTGACGCACCGGACGGCAAACCGGTTTCCCTGGTTTTTATCTTGCTGGTTCCGGAAAATGCGACGGGCGAGCATTTGGAAGTATTGTCCAAACTGGCCGGCAAGTTTTCCCAAAAAAGCATCCGCGAATCGCTGATGACGGTTTCTTCTGCGGAAGAAGCCCGCGCCATTTTGACTGAAGAATAATATGCCCAGTATTTCCGTCCGCCGACTGTTTGACGACAACCAATACAAGTTACAACTTGCCTGGGCCGCCGGCAATTCGGGTGCGGACAACCGTATCGGCGTAGAGGCGGACAAGCCCGTCCTCGCTTTGGTCGGACACCTGAATTTCATCCACCCCAACCAAATCCAAGTGGTCGGTTTGGCGGAATCGGAATATCTGAACCGTCTCGAATCGGGGGAAACGGGTTATCAGTTCGGCGACCTGTTCGATATTTCCATGTCTTTGGTTATTGTGGCAAACGGCTTGCCGGTTTCCCCGGGGCTGCGCGACTATTGCCATAAAAACGATATTCCACTGCTGACTTCCAAACTCGAAAGCCCCTATCTGATGGACGTGTTGCGGATTTACCTGCAACGCACCCTGGCGGCATCGTCCGTCAAACACGGCGTATTTCTCGATGTGTTTGAAATCGGCGTGCTGATTACCGGACATTCTGGCTTGGGCAAGAGCGAATTGGCGTTGGAACTGATTTCGCGCGGCCACAGCCTGATTGCCGACGATGCGGTCGAGCTGTTCCGCATCGGTCCGGAAACATTGGAAGGGCGTTGTTCGCCTATGCTGCGTGATTTTTTGGAAGTGCGCGGCTTGGGGATACTCAATATCCGCCATATTTTCGGCGAAACTTCCATCCGCCCCAAAAAAATCCTGCAACTCATTATCAATTTGGTCGAGGCAGACGACGAGTATATGAAGCAGCTCGACCGGTTGAGTATCCGCACCGAAACCGAATCCATCCTCAACGTCAACGTCCGTTCGGTAACGCTGCCTGTCGCGGTCGGACGCAACCTTGCCGTATTGGTTGAAGCGGCGGTGCGCAATTATATTCTTCAGTTGCGCGGTAAGGATAGTACGCGCGAATTTTTGGAACGCCATCAGACGCAGCTTAAAGAAAACGAACAGAATCATGAAAATCGTCCTGATTAGCGGGTTGTCCGGTTCGGGCAAATCCGTCGCACTGCGCCAAATGGAAGATTCGGGTTATTTCTGCGTGGACAACCTGCCCTTGGAAATGTTGCCCGCGCTGGTGTCGTATCATATCGAGCGTGCGGACGAAACCGAATTGGCGGTCAGCGTCGATGTACGTTCCGGCATTGACATCGGACAGGCGCGGGAACAGATTGCCTATCTGCGCGGACTGGGGCACAGGGTTGAAGTTTTGTTTGTCGAGGCGGAAGAAAGCGTGTTGGTCCGCCGGTTTTCCGAAACCAGGCGAGGACATCCTCTGAGTAATCAGGATATGACCTTGTTGGAAAGCTTAAAGAAAGAACAGGAATGGCTGTTCCCGCTTAAAGAAATCGCCTATTGTATCGACACTTCCAAGATGAATGCCCAACAGCTCCGCCATGCAGTCCGGCAGTGGCTGAAGGTCGAACGTACCGGGCTGCTGGTGATTTTGGAGTCCTTCGGGTTCAAATACGGCGTGCCGAACAACGCCGATTTTATGTTCGATATGCGCAGCCTGCCCAACCCGTATTACGATCCCGAGTTGAGGCCTTACACCGGTATGGACAAGCCCGTTTGGGATTATTTGGACGGACAGCCGCTTGTGCAGGAAATGGCGGACGACATCGAAAAATTTCTGACGCATTGGCTGCCGCGTTTGGAGGATGAAAGCAGGAGCTACGTTACCGTCGCCATCGGCTGTACCGGAGGGCAGCATCGTTCGGTCTATATTGTCGAAAAACTCGCCCGAAGGTTGAAAGGGCGTTATGAATTGCTGATACGGCACAGACAGGCGCAAAACCTGTCAGACCGCTAATTCCGTCAAACCATTATGCCGTCTGAAACCCCGTCCTCCGTTTCAGACGGCATTTCAAATATTGAAAAGAAAGAACAGACATGGCAATCCAATGGTTTCCCGGCCATATGAACAAGGCGAAAAAAGCCATCGCCGAGCGTGCAAAAAGCGTTGATATGGTGATTGAAATGCTGGACGCGCGTATGCCCGCCTCCAGCGAAAACCCCCTGCTTGCCCAGCTTTCCAAAGGTAAACCCAAACTTAAAATCCTCAACAAACAAGATCTTGCCGACCCCGAGCGCACCAAAATCTGGCTCGAACACTATAACAGCCGCCCCGACACCTGCGCCATCGCCCTCGATTCCTCCGAAACAGGCGCACACGGCAAAATTACCCAAGCCTGCCGCGCGATGATTCCCCACCGGCAAGGCATAGACAAACCCTTGCGCGTCTTGATTTGCGGCATTCCCAACGTCGGCAAATCCACCCTCATCAACGGCATGATAGGCAAAAAATCCGCCAAAACCGGCAACGAACCCGGCATCACCAAAGCCGAACAACGCCTTTTCCTTGCCGACGACTTCTGGCTGTACGACACCCCCGGAATGCTGTGGCCGAAAATCATTGTCGAAGAAAGCGGCTACAACCTCGCCGCCGGCGGTTCAGTCGGACGCAACGCATTGGACGAAGAAGAAGTCGCCCTCGAACTTTTAGACTACCTCCGCCGCCACTACCTCCCTATGTTGCAAGAACGCTACCAAGCCGACAAAGACCCCAGCAGCCACTGGGACGAAAACGTTTGGCTCGAATGGATAGCCAAAAAACGCGGCGCAGTCCTCAGCGGCGGACGGATCAACTACCAAAAAGCCGCCGAAAACATCCTTACCGACTTCCGTGAAGGCAAAATCGGCAGAATCACCCTCGAAACGCCGAACCAATGGGAAACTTGGCTCAAAAAAGCCCGTCAGAAAGAAGCCGAACTCAAAGCCATACGCGAAGCCAGAAAAGCAGAGCGTAAAGGGCAGAAGCCTTCGGAAGCATAAAGAATGCCGTCTGAAAAATATTTTTCAGGCAGCTTCTCTCTACTCCAACCGATTTCAGACGGCATATCCAAACCCATGCCGTTTCAGCACGGATACCCGTATGACCGACAAAATTTCTCCCGACGCACTAATTGAAGCCGCACTGCTGACCCAAACCGAACCGCTGACCGAAAAATCTATGCGCGAATTGTGTGTGCCGCCACTGTCGCAGGACAAACTGATTGATGTGTTGGCGCAGTTGAAAACGCGTTGGCAGGATAGGGCGTTGCAACTGGTGCATACGCAAGAGGGCTGGCGTTTTCAGATTGTTCAGACGGCATTCGAGCGGCTGGGCAGCCTGCAAGAACAGCGTGCGCCGCGCTACTCCCGCGCCGTGATGGAAACACTGGCGATTATCGCCTACCAGCAGCCCGTAACGCGCGGCGACATCGAAGGCATACGCGGTGTGGCGGTGTCGCAGAACGTGATCCAGACCTTGCAGGATCGGGGGTGGATTGAAGTCATCGGACATCGGGACACATTGGGAAAACCCGCATTGTGGGCAACAACGGCAACGTTTCTCAGCGATTTGCGCTTGGACGGTCTGGAAGAACTTCCTCCGCTGACCGAACTGGGCGAACTGGTTTTGCCCGATTTGATAGAAATGCCGCCTACGGATGAAGAAGAGCCGACAACCGTACCATCCGATACCCTGCCCAACTGAAATTCCAAATGCCGTCTGAAACGCACATTGCTTCAGACGGCATTGCAACAAATAAGCAGATAAAAACAAGCACTAAGAAAAATTAAGGAAAAACTTATTTTTAATTTAAAAAATCTTAGTTATAATTCGTATATCTAAAGTTGATATTGCTTTTGTCGGTAGAATTGCTAAGGAATCCTCACGATGCTTCTAACACTTTCTTTGCGTGATTTTGTCATTGTTGAAAATCTGAATCTGGATTTTCAAAGCGGCTTTACCGTATTGACTGGAGAAACTGGCGCGGGCAAGTCCATTACTTTGGATGCGATTGGTCTGCTGTTGGGCGATAAAGCCGATTACAGCCAAGTCCGCAGCGGCGCAAAAGAAGCGCAGTTGTCGGCATTGTTCGATATTTCCCATTTGCCTACTTTAAAAGCAGAATTGTATGAACAGGGGCTTTTAAACGACGGAGAAGAAGAACTCAGTATCCGCCGCATTATCGATGCCAAAGGCAAAAGCCGCAGCTTTATCAACAATCAGGCCGCTACCTTGGCGCAACTCAAAGCCGTCGGCAGCCAGCTTATCGACATCCACGGGCAAAACGCCCATCATTCGCTTAATCAGGAAGCCGCCCAGCGCGAATTGTTGGACGCATTTGCGGGCAGCAGGGCGCAGGCGGAAACCGTCAGGCAGCTTTATCAAAACTGGGCAAACTCAAAAAAAGCATTGCAGGAAGCGCAGGAACAGGCAGAAAACATTGCACTCGAACAAGAGCGTCTGGAATGGCAGTTTAACGAATTGAATCAGTTGGACATTAAACAAGGCGAATGGGAAGCCCTCAGCCAAAGCCACGACAGCCTTGCCCATTCTGCCGAGCTGTTGCAGGCTGCCGAAGAAGTCGGAAGCAAGATTGACGGCGACAACGGCATCCAACGCCATATCTATCAATGTCAAAAACTATTGGCCAATCTGCAAAACATCGAGCCGCGCTTTGCCGAGAGCCTGAATATGTTGGCAAGCATCGAGGCCGAATTGGGCGAAATCAGTGCCAATATGCGCGATGTGGCAGGACGCAGCGACATCAACCCCAATGAATTGGCGGCACAGGAACAGCGTATGGGCGAACTGATGGGGATGGCGCGGAAATACCGGATCGAGCCTGAAGAGTTGCCTGCCAAGTTGGCAGAAATCGAAGAACGCCTGCAAAGCCTGCAAGCTGCCGCCGATTTGGACGCGCTCGAGCATAATGTTGCCCACAATTTTGCCGAATATCAGGAAGCTGCCCACATCCTTTCTGCCATGCGCCATCAGGCGGCAGAGCGTTTGAGCGGCGAAACGACCGAGCATATGCAACACCTTGCCATGAAAGGTGCACGTTTCGACATCGTCCTGTTGCCCTCGTCGCCGACGGCACACGGTTTGGAGCAGGTTCAATTTCAAGTTGCCGCCAACAAAGGCAATCCGCCCCGTCCGCTGAATAAAGTTGCCTCCGGCGGCGAATTGGCGCGTATCAGCCTTGCCTTACAGGTTGTTGCCAGCCAATATACCCAAGTTCCCACCCTGATTTTTGATGAGGTCGATACCGGTATTGGAGGGGGAGTGGCTGAAATGGTCGGCAAGGCATTACGTGCGTTGGGCAGAAAACATCAGGTGCTTGCCGTTACCCATCTTCCGCAAGTCGCATCCTGCGGCGAAAACCACTGGCGGGTGCGCAAGCACAGCGAGGGAGAGCAAACCGTCAGCGAAATCAGTATATTGGATGAAATCCAACGGATCGAAGAGGTTGCCCGTATGTTGGGCGGAGAAGTCATTACCGATACGACGCGGCAACATGCGGCAGAATTGCTGCAACTTGCGTCGAAAAATAGTTTATTTTAAAATCAATCAGTTAAAAAATAACTAAAAATAAAAGTCTAAAACAATAGACAGAACTCAGATAAATCCGTATTATCACGCTTTCTTAATCACTTGAACAAGTGATTGTGCTGCACCCGTAGCTCAGTTGGATAGAGTATCTGGCTACGAACCAGAGGGTCGGGCGTTCGAATCGCTCCGGGTGCGCCAGTAAGAAAATACAATATGCGCCCATCGTCTAGCGGTTAGGACATCGCCCTTTCACGGCGGTAACCGGGGTTCGATTCCCCGTGGGCGTGCCAATTCAAAATGCCTCCGATTATATCGGAGGCATTTCTCATTTCTCATTTCTCATTTCTCATTTCTCATTTCTCATTTCTCATTTCTCATTTCTCATTTCTCATTTCTCATTTCTCATTTCTCATTTCTCATTTCTCATTTCTCATACTGAGACCTTTGCAATAACATAGGTTACTAAAATTTTATGCTCAATCTCATTTTCAAAATGCAAAACTTTTCTGATTTTTCCTACTTTTTGCTCAATATTAGGAAGGTTTTAGGCAATTGAAAATTTTTTGGCGCATTTTTATGCGTCAAATTTCGTTAACAGACTATTTTTGCAAAGGTCTCATACTATAGTGGATTAACAAAAATCAGGACAAGGCGATGAAGCCGCAGACAGTACAAATAGTACGGAACCGATTCACTTGGTGCTTCAGCACCTTAGAGAATCGTTCTCTTTGAGCTAAGGCGAGGCAACGCCGTACTGGTTTTTGTTAATCCACTATATTGAGTCCTCGAGAAGGGAAATAAAAATTAACATCCTTATATATTGAGTTCCTGAGAAGGGAAGATTAACAAAAATTAACGCCCTTTACTTCATACAATCAACAGGGCTTTTTCATTCCTTCCTTATCTAACAGGAGGTACAGAAACCGAAACGGCTGGCAGGGTTAAGGAAGTCTTCGAATGTTACGGAACATTCATCTTGGACAGCAAAGGCAATTTGTTAGGCATTCCTTACTCCTTATTTTGGGAAGAAAATGTTATGGGTGTTTTCGATATTTTACCGTCAGGATTGGTATGTTTATTTGAATATGATTTTCTGTGGTCGGGACGGCATGCGGCAAAGGCTTAAGGGGTTAGATCCTTCCTTCTGACGATGGCGCGGATGATGGCGCGGTTGGGGTGTAGGGCGTGGCGCAGGCGTTTTGAGAGGGGATGGGGCAAGCCTAGGATTTCGGCTGCAACGGCGGCGGCGCAGATGGGGGCGGTGGCAAGCCCGCGTGTGCCGTGGGCGGTGTTGGCGTAGGCATTGGGCAGGTACGGGCAGGGGGCATCGATGCGATAGTTTTTGTCCAGCGCGAGTTTGGCGTAAGTTTGTTGCATAGCGGCAATGTCGCCGAGTGCGCCGACTAGGGGAAGGTGGTCGGGGCTGTCGCAGCGTATGGCGGCGTGCCCTTGGTGTTTTTGGGGGTTTGGGTTGGCGGCAAACAATGATTCGGAAAGGGCGGGGTTAAGGTGTGCCAATGCTTGGCGGTTTGAGGCTTCTTCGGCTTCGTTCCATCCGGTATGGCTGCTGTTGGGAATAAAACTCGCGCCGTAGCAGTGCAGTCCGTGCCACGACGGGCTGATGTAGCTTTCGCCTGAAACGGCGCAACGCAGTTGTTCGGAAAACGGGGTGGACGGTGTGAGGCCGGTTTGTCCGCGTATTTGCCTGAGGGGCAGGGTGGCGAGGTTGGTTTCGGGTAGGTAGGGGCTGTTCGCACCGGTGCAGTAGATGATGTGTGTGGCGGTAAATGTGCCGTTTGGCGTGCTTGCAATCCACTTTTCCCCGTCGTGGGAAATGTCGGTTAACGGTGTGTCTTCGTGTAGTCCAATGAGCGGATGGCTGAGGAGGGCGCGGACGAATGTGGGAGGATTGAGCCATACGCCGTACTGCCAAAACAGTCCGCATAATGGTTCGGCGTAGGGCGTGTTCAGAGGGATGCCGGCGATTTTTTCGGCTTCTGCCTGCGTGATGCTGCGGTAGAGGTGGTTATGGTGTTTTTGCAAACCCAATTCGTGATTGCGTTGTTGTTCGGTGCGGCTGTAATTGAGGTGGATGATGCCGTTGCCGCCCCAGGTTTCGGATTCGGGCAGGATATGTCCGAGCAGGCGTTTGGTGTAGCCGTAGCCGGCAAGCAGCAGTTCGGTTTGTTCGGTGTCGTGCGGCGAGATTTTGGCGTAGAGCAGCCCTTGGCGGTTGCCGCTGGCGGCTTGGGCGGCTTTTCGGGCTTCCAATACGGTAACGGAAATGCCGTATGATGCTAAGGCGTGGGCGGTTGCCGCGCCGGATATGCCCGCTCCGATAACGAGGATGTGTTCCGGTTTTTGCCGTTCGGATGTTTGTGGAAGTGCAAACCAGGGTTTGTCGGGCTTACTTTCGGTTTGCGGGATGGCTTCGGTCTGCCAGGAAATGTGGTGGAAGTGTTCGTGCAGGCGGCGGGTGCGTGAAGGGGGAACCAGCCAGAAGCGGACATCGGGCAGGATGTGTTCAATCAGGTTGATGCTGTCGAACTGGAGGCACTGGGTTGCCTGATCCAAACGGTGCTTCAGACGGCATTCCGCGTCCGAAGCATCTTGTGCGGTTTGAAAATTGGGAATCTGATTATCGGGGAGGCAGACAATCAGGTTGAGCGGGTGTGCGTGTTTGCGGATGGTTTGGTCGAGTGTGCGGATGTCGGGAATGCCGTTCCATGCGAGATTGTCCATATCAATGCCGTCTGAAATGTGGGTTTGAATATCGGTATCGGGATAAAGCTGTTAAAATACGCGCCGTTTGAAGGCACGCCTGCGCCTGCCGGATATTGTATGCCGAACCGAGGTGTTTTTTGAATAATATTCCTGTTGAAATCCGTTTGTTGAAAAACCGTACCGTGTTGGTTTTGACTTATGGGGACGAACCTAAAAATCTGCCTGCCGAATTTTTACGCGTCTATTCGCCGAGTGCGGAAGTGCGCGGACACGGCGTGGGACAGGATGTTTTGCAGACCGGCAAGGCGGATGTCCAAATCACGGATTTGCAGCCTGTCGGACAGTATGCGCTGAAAATCAGTTTTTCGGACGGGCACGACAGCGGTCTTTACGATTGGGCGTATCTGCACAGACTGGCATACGGATACGATGCGATGTGGCAGGAATATTTGGACAAATTGGCGGCGGCGGGTGCTTCCCGTTTTGAAAAGCAATCAGATTGTTAAGTTTGGGATGCCGTAGGGCGGCATCAGGGAGGTGGTTAGAATATGGGCGGACAGAAAACGCATTTCGGGTTCAGCACGGTCAACGAAGATGAGAAAGCCGGAAAAGTGGCGGAAGTGTTCCACTCCGTCGCCAAAAACTACGACATTATGAACGATGTGATGTCGGCAGGGCTGCACAGGGTGTGGAAGCATTTCACCATCAACACGGCGCACCTGAAAAAAGGCGATAAAGTGTTGGACATTGCGGGCGGTACGGGCGATTTGTCCCGAGGGTGGGCGAAACGCGTCGGCAAGGAAGGCGAGGTTTGGCTGACCGATATTAATTCTTCTATGCTGACCGTCGGGCGCGACCGTCTTTTGAACGAAGGCATGATTTTGCCCGTGTCGCTTGCCGATGCGGAAAAACTGCCTTTCCCTGACAATTATTTCAACTTGGTTTCCGTGGCGTTCGGCTTGCGGAATATGACGCATAAAGATGCCGCGCTGAAAGAGATGTACCGTGTTTTGAAACCCGGCGGGACATTGCTGGTATTGGAGTTTTCCAAAATCTACAAGCCACTCGAAGGCGCGTATGATTTCTATTCGTTCAAGCTGCTGCCGGCGATGGGCAGGCTGATTGCGAAAGATGCGGAGAGTTACCAGTATCTTGCCGAATCCATCCGTATGCACCCCGATCAGGAAACTTTGAAACAGATGATGCTGGATGCGGGCTTCGACAGCGTGGATTATCACAATATGAGTGCGGGCATCGTCGCGCTGCATAAGGGCGTGAAATTTTAAACGGACTGGCTGTGCAGCCAATGCCGTCTGAACACGTTTCAGACGGCATTTTTGTGTTTTTTTGAGAAAGAGATTTTAAATCTTAAAATTAATTCACATATCCATCAATAATTTATAAATTTTTTAAAAAATAGGAACAATTATCATTTGCAAGATTGGGAGATGTCTGTATAATGCAGTCAATCCAGTAAACAACGCAGCAGACGAAAGGAGGGAAAAATGCCGGAAAGTATTTTCAAACAGATTTCCCTTGATATTTTGAAACTGCATCGGGACTCTGTTTATTCGCTGCTTGCCACTTCCGGCTGCAACTGTCAGGTGCATGAAGCGGCGTATGTCAACATCGACGGCAAATATTATATTGCGCTTTCATGCGAGCCCGAGGTGGGGGAAGTCAAAACAGGCATTTTGCTGATTGAGGATGAAAGCCGCAGCCTGCGTTTGAGCTGGGTCGGCAGTGCGCGGGAGCTTGACCGCAAGGATAGTGCCTACAAACGCGCCCTGTCCGCCTTGTCCAGAAAGCTGGGGCGGTGTAAGGACAGGCTGCATACGGCGGTTCAACCGTTTTTGTTGGAGCTGGTGCCGGAGAAAGGCAGATTTTCTGTCGGCGATGAAGAAGTTTGGATTTCTCGAAACGATTTAGTGAGGGCTTTATATCCTGTCGGATACAGTATGCGGCAGGCAATGTTGCAGATTTAAAGTTTTGGTAGTGGTTTGTGTTCCTTTTGCGCCCCTTTCCCAAGGGGCGATTTTTTTGCACGCGTGTTGGCGGCAAAGGAAAAATGCCGTCTGAAACCGGCATTCAGACGGCATCCGCGTGCGGAATTACTTATCCGGTAAAAGACGGATGCCTTGATTGCCCAGCCGTTTTGACAATTCGGCAACCTTTCCGTGTTTTCCCAAAATAAAATCAGGGAGGATTTCTGCCAAAGGGCGTATGACGAAACTGCGTTCGTGCGCGCGCGGATGCGGCAGGGTGAGTCGGGGGTCGTCGCTGGAGATGCCGTCAAAGTCGATAATGTCCAAATCCAATGTGCGCGGCGCGTTGCGGAAGCTGCGTTCGCGTCCGAAATCGGCTTCGATACGGTTGAGTTCGGCAAGCAGGGCAATGCCGTCCAAGGTGGTGGAAACGGTGCAGACGGCATTGACGAAATCGGGCTGATTGTCGTAACCGACGGGCGCGGTCATATACAGTGAGGAAGCCTGTTTAAGACGGATGTCAGGATGGGACGACAGCGTGTCCAATGCGGCGCGTACCTGTTGGGCAGGGTTTTCAAGATTACTGCCCAGGGCGATGACGGCAAAATGTCTGTTGTTCATAACGGTGTTTCAGAAAGGCAGGACTTTGGTTTTGGCAAGGTAAACGATGCAGGCGAGGCAACACATGGCGAGCAGGTAAACGGTGTAGAACTTGGTCGAACGCGGACGGGCGCGCATCATCATCATACCCAATGCGATATAGGCGAGCAGAAGCAGGATTTTTGTACCGAGCCAAGGCGCGTTGAACGGGGAGAAATGGGTAATTTTCATCAGCCACAATCCCGTAAACAGCAGCATGGTGTCGTTAAGGTGGGGCAGTGCCTTCCAAAAGCCCGCCAAGGGCTTTTCTGGATTTTTCCAAAGTAGGAAAACACGGATGTTGAATACCAAAATGGTGATGGTAACGAAGATTTGATGGCTGTATTTGACAATCAGATACTGCATGGTCGGCTCGTATCAAAATAAGGGTTAGAATCGGCTTATTTTACCGCAAACAGTTATTTTTGAGGCAGTTTTTCAAATGCCAAAAGATAGGGTGGGCTGTTTTTCCGGTTGGTAAAGCTGTAACGCAGAACGGCAAACTGTTCTTGAGGCAGGTTTTTTGCCCATTGTTCGATTGCTTCTGCCTCCTGTTTGCCGTTTTCGTGCCCGGGGTAGAGGACGGCAATAAGCATACCGTTTTCTTTCAGTAGGGATAGGGCGGCGGAAAGGGCGGCAATGCTGGTTTCCGTGCGGGTGGTAAGGCTTTTGTCCCCGCCGGGCAGCCAGCCGAAATTGAAAATGGCTGCATCCAGCGGCTTTGGAATATATTGCTTCAGGTTTTCATGTCCGTCCAAGATGAGCCGTACATTGCTGTAACCTGCTTCCTGCAGACGGCATCGGGTGTTGTTCAGGGCTTGCGGCTGGATGTCGAATGCCCACACTTTCCCCCGGATGCCTGCGGTTTGTGCGAGGAAAAGGGTGTCGTGTCCGTTGCCGGCGGTGCCGTCCAGCGCATTGCCGCCTTCGGGAAGTGCCTGCCGCAAAAGGCAATGGGCGAATGGAAGGATGTTTTTCAATAACATTTTCAAATGCCGTCTGAAAATAAAAATACCTTACCGTTGTCCGGTAAGGTATTGAAAGATATGACACGTCATGCTTCGTGCGGATTATTCGGCAGGCTGCTGGACGGTTTCCACTTGGACGAGGGTCGAAGTCGGTGCGGCTTGGGGTCTGTTTTCATGTTGTAGGTTGACGGAGCGTGCCGGTACGATGGTGGAAATGGCGTGTTTGTAAACCATTTGGGTGACGGAAGTGTTTCTCAGGAGAACAACGTATTGATCGAAAGACTCAACCTGACCTTGCAATTTGATACCGTTAACTAAGTAAATCGAAACCGGAACATGCTCTTTACGCAGGGCGTTCAGGAAGGGATCTTGCAACATTTGTCCTTTAGCTGTCATATTTTTAACTCCGCTATTATGATTGTGAAATCGGGCAGATGCCCTGTGCGTGTCGAATTGTAGCCTTGAATAGGAAAAATTACCAATTTTTTTTGTGTTTGGGCGGTTTTCCGCCGGGCATTTGTATGTCAGGAGCGTTGCTGCAGCATCCACGATTCGATTTTGCGGGCGTCGTTGACGCGTGTGGCGGATGTGGGCGAGTTCAGCAATACGATGGTAACGGGTTGGTTTTGAATGTTGGCTTTGACAACCATAGACCTGCCTGCTTCGCGTATGTAGCCGGTTTTCTGCAATTCGATGTTCCACATGCCTTCTCTGACCAGGGCATTGGAGTTTTTGTAGTTCTGCTGCCCGTTTTTGGTCTGTACCGAGGCGTAGTTGGAAGTCGAGTTGGTGCGGATTTGCGGATATTGGGCGGCGGCGTTGACCATAAGGCTCAGGTCTTTGGCGGTAGAAACGTTTTGGAAGTTGAGTCCGGTCGGTTCGTAAAAGCGGCTGCCGTACATACCGAGGCTTTGGGCTTTGCGGTTCATGGCGGCGACAAATGCGCCCATGCCGCCGGGGTAGGTTCTGCCCAATGCATGGGTGGCGCGGTTTTCGCTGCTCATCAGGCTCAGGTGCAGCAGTTCTTTGCGTGTAAGTGCCGTACCTATGGCAAGACGGCTGCCGGTCCCTTTGATGCGGTCGATTTCGTCAGGCGTAATGGTAACGGTTTCGTTCATGTCCAAGTTTGCATCCAAAACGACCATCGCGCTCATCAGTTTGGAAATGGAGGCGATGGGCATAATCCTGTCGGCGTTTTTCTGATACAGTATCTGTCCGGTTTTGTTGTTGACGACCAGGGCAGACTGTGAGGAGAGAATCAGACCGCCTGTAATGGCTTGGGTGTTGGTGGGGTGTATCGTGCTTTCGGCGAATATTTCTATCGGATCGGAGGAGGTAAGCATGTTCTGTTCTAAAAATTGCCCTAAAATGTCGTTGTCGGCAAAAAGGTGGGCTGACGGCAGGGAAAGGCAGAGACCGAGCAGCAGCGATGAGGGCAGGCGTTTCAGAGTATGGATGGACATTTTTGATTCCATATTTTTGAGTATTGGCGTTATTTTGTTGAAAAAACAGCCATCTGTAAAGTATGTCGTCTGACAGGAGACTGCCCGTAGGCGGGCGGTCTTGTTGTGTTTTGGGGATTGGGTTTTATAACATTCTGTTTTTAAATCGGAACATATTTTGTGGTTTGACATGGATATTTTTCATGCCGTCGTGTGTCGGTTTGGATGTTTCCGGCAGTTGAATCCTTGTCCTTTGGGGCGGTAGAATCGGGGTTGGTTTGGCAATTGCGGCGGTGCGTCTGCGTGCCGTTTTGAATAATGGGAATATCGGGAGTAGGACTATGGATGTGAAATATGAATTTACCCTGCCTTCGAGCAGCGGTGCGGATTTTCATTCGGCAGAACATCTGCCTTTGGTCGTGTATTTTTATCCGAAAGACAGTACGCCGGGCTGTACGACGGAAGGCTTGGATTTCAATGCGCGTTTGGAACAGTTTGAGGCATTGGGTTATACCGTGGTCGGTATTTCCCGCGACGGCGTAAAGGCGCATCAGAATTTTTGCGCCAAGCAGGGTTTCCGGTTCGAGCTGTTGAGCGACAAGGATGAAACAGTGTGCCGCCTGTTTGATGTCATCAAATTGAAGAAACTGTACGGGAAAGAGTCGTTAGGTATCGAGCGCAGTACGTTCGTCTTGAATAAGGATGGAGAAATCGCCCATGAATGGCGGAAAGTCAAAGTGGCGGGTCACGCGCAGGAAGTATTGGAAACGCTTTCCCGATAATGTGAACCATGCCGTCTGAAGAAGATTCAGACGGCATTTGTTTGGAACGGTATGGAAGAAGGTTTGATCGACAGGCTGCTTGAAACGCTGTGGTTGGACAGGCGGCTCAATCAGAATACTTTAAACGGTTACCGGCGCGATTTGGAAAAAATCGCCCGCCGCCTGTCCCAATCGGGCAGAATGCTGAAGGATGCGGACGAAGCGGATTTGGCGGCGGCGGTTTATGTTGACGGAGAGCAACGGAGTTCGCAGGCGCGCGCATTATCGGCATGCAAACGCCTGTATATATGGATGGAGCGTGAAGGCATAAGGACGGACAATCCCACCCGTTTGCTGAAACCGCCCAAAATCGACAAGAATATTCCGACCCTGATTACAGAACAGCAGATTTCCCGACTGCTTGCCGCACCGGATACCGACACGCCGCACGGTTTGCGGGACAAGGCCCTGCTTGAATTAATGTACGCGACCGGCTTGCGCGTCAGCGAGGCGGTCGGGCTGAACTTCGGCAATGTGGATTTGGACAGGGGCTGTATTACCGCGCTGGGCAAGGGCGACAAGCAGAGGATGGTCCCGATGGGGCAGGAATCGGCGTATTGGGTGGGACGCTATTACACGGAGGCGCGTCCGGCCTTGTTGAAGGGCAGGAGTTGCGATGCCTTGTTTGTCAGTCAGAAAAAAACAGGTATTTCCCGTCAGTTGGCATGGATGATTGTCAAAGAATATGCAAGTCAGGCAGGCATCGGGCACATCAGCCCGCACAGCCTGCGCCATGCCTTCGCCACGCACTTGGTGCAGCACGGATTGGATTTGCGCGTGGTTCAGGATATGTTGGGACATGCCGATTTGAATACGACGCAGATTTATACCCATGTTGCCAATGTATGGTTGCAGGGTGTAGTGAAGGAACACCATTCCCGAAACTGAGGCTTCTGCTTCGGTTTAATAAGAAATCAATCGAAAATGCAAACTTGATAAAAAATTACCAAGACAAACCGTGTATGCCGACCTTGCAATGCGAACCGTTTTTATTTATATTTGCATACGATAATAAAAGCCGCTATCGGTACGATAGTTTGAGAACACACGGAGCACAAAATGTTTGTCTGCATCTGCAATGCCGTTACCGACCATCAAATCAAGGAAACAATCGCCGCCGGCGCGACCACAATGGGCGATTTGCAGTCGCAATTGGGCGTAGCGAGCTGCTGCGGCTGCTGCGGGGAGCTTGCCGCTTCGTTTCTGACGGCGCACAATGCGCAACCGACGGTTACGGCGGGTATCAACGTTCAAGCGTAAAACGGTTTTCGAAATGCCGTCTGAACTGTTCAGACGGCATTTTTACTGTTTTTGGCAGAACTTGAGTATCATCTTCCTTGAAAACATTGTTTTTTCCCAAATAGACCATGATTCTGCTGCGTCTAAGGCTTTGGCGTGTGCAAATTGACAGATAAGGAAACGCGGATGAAATTGACCTTGATGTTTCGTGAATATTGCAGCTTGTGCCACAAAATGCGCGATGCACTCAAACCTTTTCAAAATGAATACGGGTTCGGGCTGGAAGTGGTCGATGTGGATGAAAATCCTGTTTTGGAAGAAAAATACAATGAGCTGGTTCCCGTTTTGTTGGCGGGAGATGAGGAAATCTGCCACTGGTTTTTGGATGAGGACAGGTTGAAACAGTTTCTCGAACGGTAAAAAATGCCGTCTGAAGCAGGACTTCAGACGGCATTTTTTTCAAATTAACGTTCTTTACGTTTTTGCGGGGCGGATGACCTGCCGGTAAAGGAAGCACGTTTGGATGCTTGGTAAATTGCTAGTCTTCTTCGATGTTGCATATTAACCCTTTCTTTATTTTATTTGTCGGTTGGGAGAATTCTTATTTATTGATTTTTTCAATAAAAATTAGAAAATTTATTGTGAGATGTTATTGTTGGCAATCATATCATGTTTTACTGTTGATGGAAGCATGATTGTGTAAAGATGATATGTGTTTGTGTAATCGGTAGATTTTATAGTGGATTAACAAAAATCAGGACAAGGCGACGAAGCCGCAGACAGTACAAATAGTACGGCAAGGCGAGGCAACGCCGTACTGGTTTTTGTTAATCCACTATATAAGAAAACCGCCAAGGCGGTGCTTGACGGCGGAAACGGAGAGGCGGGCGGCATCAGAGCAGCTTGGAAACGACCTGTGCAAGGGCTTTTTGCCAGTCTGACGGTTTGATGCTGAAGTCGTTTTCGATTTTGCGGCAGTCCAAAATGCTGTATGCGGGCCTGGGGGCGGCGGTCGGATATTCCTTGTCTGAAACGGCAGTCAATTCGGGAACGGGGAAGGATGTCTGCTGTTGCGATGCCGCTTGGAAAATATGTTGGGCAAATTCGTACCAGGATACGGATTTGCCGCCGACGTAGTGGTAAATGCCGCGAACGGGATTGGACTGCTGCAACAGGCGGATGATGGCGGCGGACAAGTCGCCGGCATAGGTCGGGCAGCCGATTTGGTTGTGGACGGCGGACAGCGGGGAACGTTCCCGCGCAAGGTTCAGCATGGTGCGGACAAAGTTGTCCCCGTATTCGCTAAACAGCCAAGAAGTCCGCAGGATAAGGCTGTCGGGATTGGCAGACAGTGCGAGCAGTTCGCCGGCGGTTTTGGATTGTCCGTATACATTGGAAGGGTTGGTAAAGTCGCTTTCCTGGTAGGGTCTTTTCCCTTTTCCGTCAAAGATATAGTCGGTTGAGATGTGGATGAATCGGGCATGGGCGCGATGTGCTGCCAAGGCAAGGTTGTAAACGGCGGAAGCATTGACGGCAAATGCCGCTGCCGCATCGCCTTCCGCTTTGTCGACGGCAGTATAGGCAGCCGTGTTGACAATGGCGTCGGGTTGGAAACTTTTGACCATGTTGCAGACGGCATCGGCATCGGTAATGTCTAGGGATGCGGAATCCGTCGCAATGGTTTCCCAGTCTTCCGGAAGACGGTCGCGCAGGCAGCGTGCCAGTTGGCTTTTCGAGCCTGTCAATAGGATTCTCATGAGGTATTTCCTTTGGTAAAAGTGTATTGTAGGACTTGCTGTCGGTATTATAGTGCCAAAACTTTGCCGACGGTTGACGGGTTGGCTTTTTGTGCCATGGGTATTGTTTTGCGCCGACTTCGGCTAGAATATCGGTTTGCGATTCAAACCTGTCGGGTGTCGGGTCGGTATTTTCAAGATATTTTCAGGGGGGCGAAATGAGTGAGATTGGTTTGGTAAAGATCTATTCTGGAAAAGTGCGCGATTTATATGAAATCGACGATAAACGTATGCTGATGGTCGCTTCCGACCGCCTGTCCGCGTTTGATGTGATTTTGGACGACCCGATTCCGAGCAAAGGGGAGATTCTGACGCAGATTTCCAATTTTTGGTTTAAAAAACTGGCGCATATTATGCCCAACCACTTTACCGGTCAAACGGTTTACGATGTTTTGCCTGAAAACGAAGCCAAAGTTTTAGAAAAACGCGCCGTCGTGGCTAAAAAGCTCACTCCGGTGAAAGTAGAGGCGATTGTGCGCGGTTATCTGGCAGGCAGCGGTTGGAAAGATTATCAAAAAACCGGCTCGGTTTGCGGTATTCGGCTGCCCGAAGGTATGCAGGAAGCGCAACAACTGCCTGAAGTGATTTTTACGCCATCGACCAAAGCCGCAGTCGGCGATCACGATGAAAACATCAGCTTTGAAGAATGCGGACGCATTATCGGCAAAGAATTGGCGGAAGAAGTGCGCGCCAAGGCGGTTCGGCTTTACACCGAAGCGGCGGAATATGCCAAATCGCGCGGTATTATTATTTGCGATACCAAATTTGAATTCGGTTTGGATACAAACGGTACGCTGACGCTGATGGATGAGGTATTAACTCCCGATTCGAGCCGCTTCTGGCCGGCGGATCAATATGAAGTCGGCACCAATCCGCCGTCTTTTGACAAACAATTCGTCCGCGACTGGCTGGAACAAAGCGGTTGGAACAAAAAAGCCCCTGCGCCGAAAGTGCCTGCCGATGTGATTCAGAAAACTGTCGAGAAGTATCGGGAAGCATTGACTTTGCTGACTCAGGATTGATTTTTAAGTTTGAAGGCCGTCTGAAAGAAATATGGTTCAGACGGCCTTTTTATTGTATCAATACTGGATTTTAAGGATGGTTGCCTTTATAATCCGGAATTGCTTTCAGCGTCCGAAATGTCGTCTGAAAGCTTGTTTACAACCTGCCGCACGGTCTGAAACCCTAACTATGCACATTCGGATTTTAGTGTGCATTATTAGTGTTTTAGCAGTGCGGTATTTTGAAAGGAACAATGATGTTCGACAAACACGTTAAGACCTTCCAATACGGTAATCAGACCGTTACTTTGGAAACCGGCGAAATTGCCCGCCAAGCCGCCGCTGCCGTTAAAGTCTCTATGGGCGACACCGTGGTTTTGGTTGCCGTTACCACCAACAAAGAAGTGAAAGAAGGCCAAGACTTCTTCCCCCTGACCGTCGATTATTTGGAACGCACTTACGCCGCAGGTAAAATCCCCGGCGGTTTCTTCAAACGCGAAGGCAAACAAAGCGAAAAAGAAATCCTGACCAGCCGTCTGATCGACCGCCCGATTCGTCCGCTGTTCCCCGAAGGTTTCTACCACGACATCCAAATCGTAGCGATGGTCGTGTCCGTCGATCCCGAAATCGATTCCGACATTCCTGCAATGTTGGGCGCGTCTGCCGCGCTGGTGTTGAGCGGCGTACCGTTTGCCGGTCCGATTGGTGCGGCACGCGTGGGTTATATAAACGGCGTGTACGTTTTGAACCCGACTAAAGCCGAATTGGCGAAATCGCAATTGGACTTGGTGGTCGCCGGTACTTCAAAAGCCGTGTTGATGGTGGAATCCGAAGCCAAAATCCTGCCCGAAGACGTGATGCTGGGCGCGGTGGTTTACGGCCACGATCAAATGCAGGTTGCCATCAATGCAATCAATGAATTTGCCGACGAAGTCAATCCGGAACTTTGGGATTGGAAAGCACCTGAAACCAATGAGGAACTGGTTGCCAAAGTCCGCGGGATTGCCGGCGAAACCATTAAAGAAGCGTTCAAAATCCGTCAAAAACAAGCGCGTTCTGCCAAATTGAACGAAGCTTGGAGTGCGGTAAAAGAAGCCTTGATTACCGAAGAAACCGACACGCTGGCAGCCAACGAAATCAAAGGCATTTTCAAACACTTGGAAGCCGATGTCGTCCGCAGCCAAATTTTGGACGGCCAACCGCGCATCGACGGCCGCGACACCCGCACCGTCCGTCCGCTGAACATCCAAACCGGCGTATTGCCGCGCACGCACGGTTCCGCATTGTTTACCCGTGGCGAAACCCAAGCCCTTGCCGTAGCGACTTTGGGTACTTCGCGCGACGAGCAAATCATCGACGCGCTGTCCGGCGAATACACCGACCGCTTTATGCTGCACTACAACTTTCCGCCGTACTCTACCGGCGAAGTGGGCCGCATGGGCGCGCCGAAACGCCGTGAAATCGGTCACGGTCGTTTGGCTAAACGTGCATTGTTGGCCGTATTGCCGAAACCTGAAGATTTCAGCTACACCATGCGCGTGGTCTCCGAAATTACCGAATCCAACGGCTCTTCCTCTATGGCTTCCGTCTGCGGCGGCTGCTTGAGCCTGCTGTCCGCCGGCGTGCCTTTGAAAGCACACGTTGCCGGTATCGCGATGGGTCTGATTCTGGAAGGCAATAAGTTTGCCGTCCTGACCGACATTTTGGGCGACGAAGACCACTTGGGCGATATGGACTTTAAAGTGGCTGGTACGACCGAAGGCGTTACCGCGCTGCAAATGGACATCAAAATCCAAGGCATTACCAAAGAGATTATGCAAATCGCTTTGGCGCAGGCCAAAGAAGCGCGTCTGCACATCTTGGATCAGATGAAAGCCGCCGTTGCGGGCCCGCAAGAGCTGTCCGCACACGCGCCACGCTTGTTCACGATGAAAATCAACCAAGACAAAATCCGCGAAGTTATCGGTAAGGGCGGTGAAACCATCCGTGCGATTACCGCTGAAACCGGTACGGAAATCAATATTGCCGAAGACGGTACGATTACCATTGCCGCAACCACTCAAGAAGCCGGCGATGCGGCGAAAAAACGCATCGAGCAGATTACTGCCGAAGTGGAAGTGGGCAAAGTGTACGAAGGCACTGTGGTGAAAATCCTCGACAACAATGTCGGCGCGATTGTCAGTGTGATGCCGGGCAAAGACGGTTTGGTACACATCAGCCAAATCGCCCACGAGCGCGTACGCAATGTCGGCGACTACCTGCAAGTCGGTCAGGTGGTGAACGTGAAAGCATTGGAAGTGGACGACAGAGGCCGTGTCCGTCTGTCCATCAAAGCCCTGCTGGACGCGCCTGCCCGTGAGGAAAATGCCGCCGAGTAACGCTTAGGGTGAAAGTGCCGTCTGAACAGGTTTCAGACGGTATTTTTTACGGGTATCGGGAATGAATGGGGCTTACAGCCACAGGACGGCAAGTTTCCATAATGCCCATAATGATACGGATAATCCCGTACACAGGCGGATATATCGGTTTTGCATGATTTTTTTCAGTTGCAGGGAAAAAATGCCGATTGCCAAAAGATTGGGCAGCGTACCCAGTGCAAAGGCAAGCATATATAACCCGCCCGTTGCCGCACTACCGCTTCCCAGCGCGTAAAGCGACGCGCTGTAAACTAGTCCGCACGGCAGCCAGCCCCATAATATTCCGACCGCAAGGCAGGCGGGTATGGATTTTATGGGTAACAGCCGGTTGAGTATCGGGTTCAGGTTCCGCCATATCGGTTTGCCGATTTTCTCGATTTTTGCCGCCAAGGAAGAAATACCGCTCAAGTATAAGCCTAAAAAGAGCAGCAGGAGGTTGGCGGCCGTGTATAAAATATTCTGCAGGACGCGGGTTTGGTCGAGTGAAACGCCGACCTGTCCGATTAATCCGAGTATCAGGCCGATTGCCGTATAGCTGCTTACCCGTCCTGTGTTAAGCAGCAGGATCAGCCAAAAGCGGTTGATATGCGGGGGGAGTTGGAGCGCAAACGCGCTGCTTAATCCGCCGCACATACCGATGCAGTGCGTTCCGCCGAAGAAACCGAGTAGGAACAGGGTGAGGAAAGTGATGTCGTGGTTCATAGGCAGTTTGAAGTCAGATATTTTTCGGTGAAAGGGATGATTTCCGGCAGTCCGGCACATAGAATCCGCCGAGGGCATTGCCCGTGCTGTTAAAGTCTTGAATAAGGATGCGGTTTGCACCCTGTATTTCGATAATTTTGTAAAATCCGCCCTTTACTGCGCCGTCGGCGGGTTTGCCGTGTGCGTCAAAATACAGGATGGTGCGGTTTTGAAGATGCGCGCAATTTGAAACGGCCGGGTTTGCCGGTATGTTTCGGGTGCAGGCGGCAAGGATTGCACAAGGGAAAAGCAACAGTAATATGCGGAACATGGTGTTTCTTGTAAGGGGTAACAAACAGTATAATGGCTGATTTTAATCCTCAGGCGGCGGGAGATGGAAGCATTTCCCTTCGGTGCGGGGGATTTCGGATTCGGAAGCAACAGACGATACGGGATTTCGGAACAATATGAACACTTTGAAATTTACCAAAATGCACGGTTTGGGCAACGATTTTATGGTGATTGACGCGGTCAGTCAGGATTTTACCCCCGAGGACGCGCCGATTGCGGCATGGGCGGACCGTTTCCGGGGCGTGGGCTTCGACCAGCTTTTGGTGGTCGGGCGTTCGGAAACCGAAGGCGTGGATTTCCGTTACCGTATTTTCAATGCCGACGGCAGCGAGGTCGGGCAGTGCGGCAACGGGGCGCGTTGTTTTGCCCGTTTTGTTGCAGACAAGGGTTTGACCGATAAGAAAGAAATTTGTGTTGAAACGGCAAATGGCGTTATTTTTCCGAAATTGTCCGATAACGGCATGGTTACGGTCAATATGGGCAAACCGAGGTTTATGCCGTCTGAAATACCGTTTGTCCCCGAATCGGGCGAGGGGGATGATGCCTGTATTTACGGGGTGCATCTCGAATCCGGCATTCAGCCTGTCAGCTGCGTCAATATGGGCAACCCCCATGCGGTGATTGTGGTCGATGACGTAGAATGCGCGCAGGTGCGCGAAACCGGTTCGCTTATCGAACCGCACAGGCAGTTTCCCGAACGCGTCAACGTCGGCTTTATGCAGATTGTCAGCCGAACCGCGATTCGTTTGCGCGTGTTCGAGCGCGGCGTGGGCGAAACCCAAGCGTGCGGTACGGGCGCGTGTGCGGCTGTGGTGGCGGGTATCCGTCTGGGGTTGTTGGATGAAGGGAAAACGGTAGAGGTGATTTTGCCGGGCGGAACTTTATATATCGAATGGGCCTGCGGCGGCGATGTGATGATGACCGGCCCTGCGGAAACGGTGTTTGAAGGCGAGTTGGCGTATTCATGATTTTGCTGCATTTGGATTTTTTGTCTGCCTTACTGTATGCGGCGGTTTTTCTGTTTCTGATATTCCGCGCAGGAATGTTGCAATGGTTTTGGGCGAGTATTATGCTGTGGCTGGGCATATCGGTTTTGGGGGCAAAGCTGATGCCCGGCATATGGGGAATGACCCGCGCCGCGCCCTTGTTCATCCCCCATTTTTACCTGACTTTGGGCAGCATATTTTTTTTCATCGGGCATTGGAACCGGAAAACGGATGGAAACGGATGGCAGGCAGACCCCGAACATCCTCTGCTCGGGCTGTTTGCCGTCAGTAATGTATCGATGACGCTTGCTTTTGTCGGAATATGTGCGTTGGTGCATTATTGCTTTTCGGGAACGGTTCAAGTGTTTGTGTTTGCGGCACTGCTCAAACTTTATGCGCTGAAGCCGGTTTATTGGTTCGTGTTGCAGTTTGTGCTGATGGCGGTTGCCTATGTCCACCGCTGCGGTATAGACCGGCAGCCGCCGTCAACGTTCGGCGGCTCGCAGCTGCGACTCGGCGGGTTGACGGCAGCGTTGATGCAGGTCTCGGTACTGGTGCTGCTGCTTTCAGAAATTGGAAGATAATACGGTGCGGCCGTATCGGAACAAAAAGTTATAAAGAAAGAAATTTTGGATATTGGTTTTTTAGGCGGCATAGGTTTAGGATAAAGCCATATCCGAAATTTGTTTATGTTTCGGCGCAAATCCCCTGCAATCGGACAGGATGCCTATGGGGATTGCGCCTTACTGTCGAAACCTTATTATTCAGGAGCAGAAGATGAAAATTGCAAACAGCATCACCGAACTAATCGGCAACACGCCTTTGGTCAAACTGAACCGTCTGACCGAAGGTTTGAAGGCGGAGGTTGCCGTGAAACTGGAATTTTTCAATCCAGGCAGCAGCGTCAAAGACCGCATTGCCGAAGCAATGATCGAGGGTGCCGAAAAAGCGGGCAAAATCAACAAAAACACCGTCATTGTCGAAGCAACCAGCGGCAATACGGGTGTCGGTTTGGCAATGGTATGTGCCGCACGCGGCTACAAGCTGGCGATTACCATGCCGGAAAGCATGAGTAAGGAGCGCAAAATGCTGTTGCGCGCGTTTGGTGCGGAGCTGATTCTGACCCCTGCCGCCGAAGGTATGGCGGGCGCGATTGCCAAAGCGAAATCCTTGGTGGACGCGCATCCCGACACTTATTTTATGCCGCGCCAGTTCGACAATGAGGCAAACCCCGAAGTCCACCGCAAAACAACCGCCGAGGAAATTTGGCGGGATACGGACGGCAAAGTCGATGTCTTCGTTGCCGGCGTCGGCACGGGCGGTACGATTACCGGCGTGGGCGAAGTGTTGAAAAAATACAAACCCGAAGTTAAAGTGGTTGCCGTCGAGCCTGAAGCTTCACCCGTATTGAGCGGCGGCGAAAAAGGCCCGCACCCGATTCAAGGCATCGGCGCAGGCTTTATTCCGACCGTTTTGAATACCAAAATTTACGACAGCATTACCAAAGTGTCGAACGAAGCGGCTTTTGA
The DNA here is from genome assembly GCF_900638555.1 of Neisseria meningitidis. Taxonomy (NCBI): domain Bacteria; kingdom Pseudomonadati; phylum Pseudomonadota; class Betaproteobacteria; order Neisseriales; family Neisseriaceae; genus Neisseria; species Neisseria meningitidis. Next base: position 1,194,425 of record NZ_LR134525.1, on the reverse strand, counting down.
AACCGCCCGCGCAATAGCGGAAAAAGAAGGCATTTTGGTGGGTATTTCTTCCGGTGCGGCGGTTTGGAGTGCGTTGCAGCTTGCCAAACAGCCTGAAAACGAAGGCAAGCTGATAGTCGTGCTGCTGCCTTCTTATGGCGAACGCTATCTCTCTACGCCACTTTTTGCAGATTTGGCATAATGCTTTAATCGGATTGTCGAAACATTCAGACGCATTTTTCGGTATCGGTGTAACGCCGTGCCGGAAAATGCGTTTTTGCGTATATGCCGAAAACGCCGGTTGTGTTTTAATCAGGTGTTGGTGCCGCCACATCGCTTGAGGGAAATATTTTTTATAGTGGATTAACAAAAATCAGGACAAGGCGACGAAGCCGCAGACAGTACAGATATAGTGGATTAACAAAAATCAGGACAAGGCAATGAAGCCGCAGACAGTACAGATAGTACGGCAAGGCGAGGCAACGCTGTACTGGTTTTTGTTAATCCACTATAGTACGGAACCGATTCACTTGGTGCTTCAGCACCTTAGAGAATCGTTCTCTTTGAGCTAAGGCGAGGCAACGCTGTACTGGTTTTTGTTAATCCACTATATTCGGGTTTTATCCGGCAGGACGGTTTTTTGCCCCAACGGAAAATAGCCTGCCTGCCCGTAAAATCAGCCGTTTGTCCGGGTGCAGCCGGGGCTTTGGGCTTCAGACGGCATATTTTCGGAATGGCGGCATTCTTGCCGTCGGCGCGGCAGCCGTATGGGGAAGGGAGGGGATATTGTGGTCGGTAACGGCAAAAAATATGCCGCACCATTGCTGGTGCTGGGTTGCGTGGTGTTCGGTCTGGGCAGTCTGATTGTCAGATCCGTCCCCGTCGGTTCGTATGCAATCGCATTTTGGCGGTTGCTGATTTCGGTGTTCGTATTTTGGTTTTTAGCACGGTTTTTCGGGCAAAAATTCCCAAAAAACAGGAAAACCGTCCGATATGCCCTGACGGCGGGCGTGTTTCTCGCTTTCGATTTGGCGTTGTGGCACGAAAGCATACACGCGGTCGGGCCGGGTATTTCCACCCTGCTCAACAGCCTGCAAATCTTTTTCTTGTCGGCAATCGGTGTTTTCTTTTTCGGCGAGCGTTTGAGCGGGCTGAAAAAGGCAGGCTTAATATCGGCAGTTGCCGGCGTGGCGATGATTGCCGGTGCGGAATTCGGCTACAACGGTAATGCGGTTTGGGGATTCGCCAGCGGTTTGGTATCGGGACTGATGCTCGCCCTGTCGATGGTGTTCGTCCGCAAAACCCATGAAATCGAGCCGGTGGCGCTTTTCCCTTCAATGATGATTTTGAGTTTGGGCGGCGCGGTATCGCTGGTTGTTCCGGCATTGCTGATGGATGGCGGCGTGCTTTATCCGACGACTTGGAAAGATGCGGGTTTGGTGCTTGTGTACGGCGTGGTGATGCAGTGCTTCGCGTGGGCGATGGTTGCCTATGCGATTCCGCTGCTTTCGCTGTCGCTGACGGGGCTGCTGCTTTTGTCCGAACCGGTTGCCGCCCTGTTCATCGATTATTTCGGGTTGGGCAAACCGATTGAAGGCGTGCAGTGGGCAGGGGTGGCGCTGACGCTTTCGGCAATTTACCTCGGTTCGCTGAAACAGCAGTCTTAATATTGATTCCATCAAGGCAGTATTGGCAGTTTTCCGTGCAAAACCTGCGTTACCGGACTGATATAGTGAATTAAATTTAAACCGGTACAGCGTTGGCTCGCCTTGCCGTACTATTTGTACTGTCTGCGGCTCGCCGCCTTGTCCTGATTTAAATTTAATTCACTATAGGTAGGAAAATCCGACAACGTTAGATCCGCCTGCAAAAGTGAGGAATAGCAAATGCCGTCTGAAACTATTTTCAGACGGCATTCTTGGCTTCCTGGCCTAACGGATTGCCGTACCGGCCCTGCCGAAATCGCCGAAGTTCATCAAAATGAACATTGCCTTGCCGACAACCAGCTTGTCATCCACAAATCCCCAGTAGCGCGAATCGGCACTGTTGTCGCGGTTGTCGCCCATAGCGAAATAGCGTCCTTCGGGAACTTTGCACACGAAACCGCTGCCGTCGTCGGCATATTGGCAGTGTTCCAAACCGCTTTGCTCTATGGAATATCCGTTTTCAGACATAATATCGGAGGTATATTTGCCCAATACGGGCAGGGAAACGGCAGGCTGTCCTTCTTTTTTCAGAATATTGAAGGATTTGCCGTCCAAACCGCTGTGGAACATATCCGTATTGTGGATTTCGGATGGGTCGGTGTCGTCGGGATAACGGTATGTGCCGTCAGGAATATCGGAAGCAGGTTTTCCGTTTACCGTCAAAACTTTATTCCGATATTCGACCACATCGCCCGGAATGCCGACAATACGCTTGATGTAGGTCATCTCCGGTTGCAAAGGATAATTAAAAACGACCACATCGCCCCGTTCGATTTTGCCCGTGGGGATGAATACATTGTTTAAAACGGGTACGCGCAGGCCGTAGGAAAATTTGCCGACCAAAATGAAATCGCCCTTAATCAGGCCCGGGCGCATCGAGCTGGACGGGATTTGGAACGGTTCGGCAATAAACGACCGGATGAGGAACAATACCAAAACGGTAGGGAAGAAACTGCCGAAATAATCGCCGAAGTGGCTGCTTTCCGAGATTTCGGGATGAGTCTTCAGGCGGTATTTGTATACCCCCCAAGCCGTACCGCACAATACAACGAAAATCAGGAAAACGGCGGTAAAGCTCATAAACAGGGACAAAGCGGCAAACACGCCGACCGCCGTCAGGATATAGGCGTATTCCAGACCGGAACTCCATTCACCGTTTTCCTGCCGCTTTTTGTCGCTTTTGAAATAAAGGATGATGCCGGCAAGCAGCGCGGCAGCCGCGCCCGACATTAGCATAATGTTCATTGTTGTTCCTTAACGGTTAAAAACCCGCCCGTCCGTGCAACCGTTTTTAAGAGGCGGTAAATCACAAAGTTTGTTGGCGGACGTGCTCTCTTACAATCAGGGCGGTTTAAGGGGCATGATGCACTGCCCCGTGTGCCGGATATTATTTGTCGCTCACCTGCAAAATTGCCAAGAACGCGCTTTGCGGGATTTCCACATTGCCCACTTGTTTCATACGGCGTTTGCCTGCTTTTTGTTTTTCAAGCAGTTTTTTCTTACGCGTAATATCGCCGCCGTAACATTTTGCCAAAACGTTTTTACGCAGGGCTTTGACGTTCTCACGGGCGATAATCTGACTGCCGATGGCGGCTTGGACGGCAATATCAAACATTTGGCGCGGAATCAGCTCGCGCATTTTCGATGCCAGTTCGCGGCCCCGGTGAACCGCGCTTTGACGGTGGACAATCAGGCTCAGCGCATCGACTTTTTCACCGTTGACCATGATATCCAGCTTAATCAAATCAGACGGTTGGAACTCTTTGAAATGGTAGTCCAACGAAGCATAGCCGCGCGAAGTAGATTTGAGTTTGTCGAAAAAGTCCATCACCACTTCGTTCATCGGCAAGTCGTAAGTCAGCATCACTTGGCGGCCCATATATTGCATATTGACTTGCACGCCGCGCTTTTGGTTGCACAAAGTCATGACGTTGCCGACATATTCCTGCGGCACGAGGATGGTTGCAGTGATAATCGGCTCGAGAATGGTTTCGATGCTGCCGATGTCGGGCAGTTTGGACGGATTTTCGACTTCGATTTTCTCGCCGTTTTTCAACACGACTTCATAAACCACCGTCGGCGCGGTGGTAATCAAGTCCATGTCGAACTCGCGTTCCAAACGTTCCTGCACGATTTCCAAATGCAACAGGCCCAAGAAGCCGCAACGGAAGCCGAAACCCAATGCTTGGGAAACTTCAGGCTCGAATTTCAACGAAGCATCGTTAAGCTGCAATTTTTCCAAAGCGTCGCGCAAGGCTTCGTAGTCGTGGCTTTCCACCGGATAAAGTCCGGCGAATACCTGGCTTTGCACTTCTTGGAAGCCGGGCAGCGGCTCGGAGGCGGGGTTGGCAATCAAAGTAACTGTATCGCCGACTTTTGCCTGTCCCAATTCTTTTACGCCGGTAATCAAAAAGCCCACTTCGCCGGCTTTGAGTTCTTGTTTTTGAACTGATTTCGGCGTGAATACGCCCAGCTGCTCAACCTGCGTTTCCGCCTTGGTGCTCATAAAGCGCACTTTGTCTTTCAGCTTGATGGTGCCGTTTTTCACACGAATCAGCATAACCACGCCGACATAGTTGTCAAACCACGAATCGACAATCACCGCTTGCAGCGGCGCATTTTCATCGCCGGCCGGTGCGGGGATTTTGGCAACGATTTCTTCCAAAACGTCTTCCACGCCGATGCCGCTTTTGGCGGAACATTGCACCGCGCCGACGGCATCGATGCCGATGATATCTTCGATTTCCTGTTCCACGCGTTCGGGGTCGGCGGCGGGCAGGTCGATTTTGTTCAAAACGGGCACGACTTCAACGCCCAAATCAATCGCGGTGTAGCAGTTCGCCACGGTTTGCGCTTCCACGCCTTGAGATGCGTCAACCACCAAAAGCGCGCCTTCGCAGGCCGACAGCGAACGGGAAACTTCGTAAGAGAAGTCGACGTGTCCCGGCGTGTCAATCAGGTTGAGCTGATACACCTGCCCGTCGCGCGCTTTGTAGTTGAGCGCGGCGGTTTGCGCTTTGATGGTGATGCCGCGCTCTTTTTCGATGTCCATAGAATCGAGTACCTGCGTACTCATTTCGCGCAAATCCAAGCCGCCGCAGTATTGGATAAAACGGTCGGCAAGCGTCGATTTGCCGTGGTCGATGTGGGCAATGATGGAGAAATTTCGGATATTTTTCATTAGAGTTATTTTGAATGTCGGACAGTGGGTTTTGGAAATGCCGTCTGAACAAACGGCGCTGCGTCCGAATGTCGGGCGCAACGGGATAAACAGCCCGACATTCTAGCGGAAAACCGCTGTTTTGGCATAAGTTTGATAAAGGTCTTATAAAGATTTGACGATTTCTGCCACCATTTTTGCGGAATTTGCCGCCGCCGTTTTCAAGAACTCGTCAAAGCTGATGTCTGCCTTTTCGTCTGCCGAATCGGAAACCGCGCGGATGATGACGAAAGGCGTTTCCAACTGATGACAGGTTTGGGCGATTGCCGCCGCTTCCATTTCTACCGCCTTAACTTCGGGGAAGTGCTTGCGGATTTCCGCCACGCCTTCGCTGCTGTGGACGAAGCGGTCGCCGCTGACAATCAGGCCTTGTTCTACCGCCGCGCCTTCAAACACTTCCGCCGCCTGTTTTGCTTTGCCGACCAAGAGGCCGTCTGAAACAAATACGGCGGGCAGTTGCGGCACTTGTCCCCAAACATAGCCGAATGCGGTTACATCGACATCGTGGTGCGCGATTTCTGTGCCGACCACGACATCGCCGACTTTCAAACCCTTGCCCAAGCCGCCCGCGCTGCCGGTGTTGATAACGCAGTCCGGTGCGAATTCACGGATAATCCAAGCCGTTGCAACCGCCGCGTTGACCTTGCCGATGCCGCTCAATGCAAGCACCATGCGTTTTCCCGCTAATTCGCCTTCATAGGCGGCAAACTTGCCGAAAGAGACGGCTTTGACATTTTCCATCATCTCGCGCAAAAGCTCGATTTCTTGTTCCATTGCGCCGATAACGGCTACTGTTTTCAAAGACATATTGCTGACCTGTTGTGAATTTCGGATAGAATGCCTGATTATACACGCTAACACGGCAGGATTGAGTGGAGGTGGTTTGTCCGTGCCGTCTGAAACGGTTTCAGACGGCACGGCGGGTTTTTGGTAGAATGGGAAGGTACAGATTGTTTGAAGATTAGGGGACGAGGATGTTTACCGATGAAAATATGACCGCAAAGGAAGAACTGTTCGCATGGCTGCGCCATATGAACAAAAACAAAGGTTCCGACCTGTTCGTGACGACCCATTTCCCGCCCGCAATGAAGCTGGACGGCAAAATCACCCGCATCACGGACGAACCGCTGACGGCGGAAAAATGTATGGAAATCGCCTTTTCGATTATGAGTGCGAAGCAGGCGGAAGAATTTTCATCGACCAACGAGTGCAACTTCGCCATCAGTCTGCCGGACACCAGCCGCTTCCGCGTCAATGCGATGATACAGCGCGGTGCGACGGCGTTGGTATTCCGTGCGATTACCAGCAAGATTCCCAAGTTTGAAAGCCTGAACCTGCCGCCGGTCTTGAAGGATGTCGCGCTGAAAAAACGCGGGCTGGTTATTTTTGTCGGCGGCACCGGCTCGGGCAAATCGACTTCGCTTGCCTCGCTTATCGACTACCGCAATGAAAATTCGTTCGGACACATCATCACCATCGAAGACCCGATCGAGTTTGTCCACGAACACAAAAACTGCATCATCACCCAGCGCGAGGTCGGCGTGGATACGGAAAACTGGATGGCGGCGTTGAAAAACACGCTGCGTCAGGCGCCGGATGTCATCCTTATCGGCGAAATCCGCGACCGCGAAACAATGGACTACGCCATTGCCTTTGCCGAAACGGGGCATTTGTGTATGGCGACGCTGCACGCCAACAGCACCAATCAGGCACTCGACCGCATCATCAACTTTTTCCCCGAGGAGCGGCGCGAACAATTGCTGACGGATTTGTCGCTCAACCTTCAGGCGTTTATTTCGCAACGCCTCGTTCCGCGAGACGGCGGCAAGGGCAGGGTGGCGGCAGTCGAGGTGCTGCTCAATTCGCCCCTGATTTCGGAGTTGATTCACAACGGCAACATCCATGAAATCAAAGAAGTGATGAAAAAATCCACTACCCTGGGTATGCAGACCTTCGATCAACACCTTTACCAATTGTATGAAAAAGGCGATATTTCCCTGCAAGAAGCATTGAAAAATGCCGATTCCGCACACGATTTGCGTTTGGCGGTACAGTTGCGCAGCCGCCGCGCGCAAAGTTCCAGCCCCGATTTGGAACTGCTCTGATGGCGGTATGGATTTCCGGACGGATGGTTTGAAATGATTTATCCGTGGCATAATGAGCAATGGCGGCAGATTGCGGAACATTGGGAGCGTCGTCCCAATGCATGGCTGTTTGCCGGCAAAAAAGATACGGGGAAAACTACATTTGCCCGCTTTGCGGCGAAGGCACTGTTGTGCGAAACCCCTGCACCGGGCTGCAAACCCTGTGGCGAATGTATGTCCTGCCATCTGTTTGGACAGGGAAGCCATCCCGATTTTTACGAAATCACGCCCCTGACGGACGAACCCGAAAACGGACGCAAACTGTTGCAGATCAAAATCGATGCCGTCAGGGAAATCATCGATAATGTGTACCTGACTTCGGTACGGGGCGGTTTGCGCGTGATTCTGATTCATCCTGCGGAAAGTATGAATGTCCAAGCCGCCAACAGTTTGTTGAAAGTGTTGGAAGAGCCGCCGCCACAAGTGGTCTTTTTGCTGGTCAGCCACGCGGCGGACAAGGTTTTACCGACCATTAAAAGCCGCTGCCGGAAGATGGTTTTGCCCGCGCCTTCCCATGAAGAGGCATTGGCATATCTGCGTGAAAGGGGTGTGGCGGAACCTGAGGAACGTCTGGCTTTCCATTCCGGAGCGCCGCTGTTTGATGAGGCGGACGGTGTCCGTGCGTTGCGGATTAAACTGTTGGATATTTTGGCAGAACCGAGGTTGTTGAAGATTTTGGATTACGCCGCGCTTTTCGATAAGGAAAAACTTCCGCTCGCCGTATTTGTCGGGTGGATGCAGAAATGGCTGGTCGATTTGGGATTGTGCCTGCAACACATGAAACCCGTCTATTATCCCGCTTATGAAGACAGGCTGCTTCAGACGGCATCCGGTTTCCGCCCGCGCAATGTATTTGCGGCGGAGGATATGCTCAAACAGCTTGCCCCCTACGGGTTTCATACTTTAAATGTCAAAATGCAGATCGAGCATCTGCTCATCAATTATTTGGAATTGAAGAAAGAGAACGGGTGAATTATGTCAGACGGACAAAATATTCCGGCAAAAATGATGTCGTTGCAGCTGAAAGACATGAATCTGCTGTACAGCTCCTACATGCCGTTTTTGGAACACGGCGGTCTGTTTGTGCAGACCGACGACGTATTTTCCATCGGGGACGATATTCTGCTTGCCGTAGAAATCCTCAACTTCCCCAAACTGTTCCTGCCGACCAAAGTCGCCTGGATCAATCCTGCGCGTACTTCCTTCAAACCCAAAGGGGTGGGGCTGGCATTCACAAAACACGAAAACTGCCTGAAAGTCAAAGATCAGATCGAAGTCGAACTGGGCAACACAATCGGCGGCAGCAGACCTACGTTTACCATGTAACGCCATGCATATCATCGATTCGCACTGCCACCTCAATTTTGAAGGTTTGAAAGAACGCCTGCCCGAAGTTTTGTCCAACATGGAAGCAAACGGCGTGGGGCAGGCGCTCGCCATCAGCGTCAGTAGGGAAAGCTTCTCCGAAGTCTTTGCCATCGCCGAAGCGCACGAACACATCTATTGCACCATAGGCGTACATCCCGACAGCAAGGAAGCCGAAGAATTTTCTATTGCGGAAATGGTTGCCGCAGCCGCCTCGCCGAAAGTGGTCGGCATTGGCGAGACGGGTTTGGATTATTACTGGTGCAAAGGCGATTTGTCCTGGCAGCACAAACGCTTTGCAGACCACATCGAAGCAGCCAATCAAACCGGACTGCCCGTTATCGTCCATACGCGTGATGCGGCGGCGGATACCTTGTCTATCCTGAAAGAATGCCGGGTTAATTCGGGCGTTATCCACTGTTTTTCCGAAGACATCGGTTTTGCCCGTGCAGCAATGGATTTGGGGCTTTACATTTCTTTCTCGGGAATCGTTACCTTTAAAAACGCCCCCTTGGTTCAGGAGGCGGCGAAATATGTGCCGGACGACCGCATTTTGGTGGAAACCGATGCGCCGTTCCTCGCCCCCGTTCCCAAACGCGGCAGGCAGAACGAACCGGCTTTTGTGCGCCATACCGCCGAACATATCGCCAAATTGCGGAACCAAACATTGGAACAGGTTGCGGCATATACGACGGAAAACTTTTACCGGCTGTTTCAAAAAGTACCCGATATGCGGGTCGTCTGACCCTGTGCCGACGATAAGGAAAACCATGAAGGCAATTCATCCGTATGCATGTCCGCGCTGCTGCCGGCTGCCTGCCAACACGTTTCGGACAGGCATGGCAAATTCCGCTTCCAAATTCTGCATTGCCAAAGGCGGCAGACGGGAAGTAAAAAAAGACGAAAGCGGCGGCGGATATGCCCTGTGCCATTTGCCGGACAGTAGGATTGTCGAGGAGTGGGAATATTTCCGTTCACAACATTGATATTGCGCGATATACAGCAAATATTGTGGGAAGTTTCCGCTTTTGCGTATAATGCGCCCTACCTGACAAATTTTGTCAACTTTATCAAAAGGAATAAGCGATGGCTTCCATCCACGACCAAATTAAAGAAGTAGTAACGACACACCGCGTCGTATTGTTTATGAAAGGTACGAAGCAGTTTCCGCAATGCGGTTTCTCTTCCCGCGCCGTGCAAATCCTGAACGCGGCGGGCTGCACCGATTACGTTACCGTCAACGTATTGGAAAATCCCGAAGTACGCCAAGGCATTAAGGAATACAGCGACTGGCCGACCATCCCCCAACTTTATGTGAACGGCGAGTTTGTCGGCGGTTCGGACATCCTGATGGAAATGTATGAGGCAGGCGAGCTGCAAGAGCTGCTGAAAGCCTGATGGATTCGGCAATGCCGTCTGAACGTGTTTCAGACGGCATTTTCTTTTCCGGCAAATCAAAAAAAAGTATAATGGCGCGTCTCAAAATCACACTGGAACACCGCGATGAACGTTAATGTTATCAACCATCCGCTCGTCCGCCACAAATTAACCCTGATGAGGGAGGCGGATTGCAGCACCTACAAATTCCGGACGCTTGCCATCGAGCTGGCGCGCCTGATGGCATACGAGGCAAGCCGTGATTTTGAAATCGAAAAATACCTTATCGACGGATGGTGCGGTCAGATTGAAGGCGACCGCATCAAGGGCAAAACATTGACCGTCGTTCCCATCCTGCGTGCAGGTTTGGGTATGCTTGACGGCGTACTCGACCTGATTCCGACTGCCAAAATCAGCGTAGTCGGACTGCAGCGCGACGAGGAAACGCTGAAACCCGTTTCCTACTTCGAGAAATTCGTGGACAGCATGGACGAACGTCCTGCCCTGATTATCGACCCGATGCTGGCGACGGGCGGTTCGATGGTTGCCACCATCGACCTTTTGAAAGCCAAGGGCTGCAAAAACATCAAGGCACTGGTGCTGGTTGCCGCGCCCGAGGGTGTGAAGGCGGTCAACGACGCGCATCCCGACGTTACGATTTACACCGCCGCGCTCGACAGCCACTTGAACGAGAACGGCTACATCATCCCCGGCTTGGGCGATGCGGGCGACAAGATTTTCGGCACGCGCTAACTGACTGATTTTCGGAGTTGATATGAATTTTCAAGACTATCTCGCCACATTTCCTTCAATCGACCATCTGGGCGGTTTGGACGTTCAGGATGCAGATGGCAAAACGGTTCACCACATTCCTGCCGTTCAGGGTAAGCTCGGTTCGCTCAAGTTGTACAACGCTTTGGCAGAACGTTTTGACGGAAAATTGGACAAAGAAGCGGCAGAACAGGGTTTGATATGGTTTGCCGAACACGTTGCCGACGCGCGCGCCCATCCCGGCAAGCATCCCAATATCGACCTGCTTGAAAAAGTTGTGCAAAGCGGCGAAACCTTGCTGCTCAAGCCGCTTGCCGCGCAATAATTTTCGACCATGCCGTCTGAAATCCGTTTCAGACGGCATTTTGTCGGAAAGAAGACCGTAAAACGGGCATTTTCTTTTCTATTTCAGGATACGGGCAATGATGTTTCAACACACAGGACGACACATAAAGCGTTGCCCTATGTGTTGCCCTAATTTGGAAGGGGTTACACCCCTCTCAAATAACATCTGATGCTGCTGCCACGAAGGACGGATGTCCAAATGGCGGAGTTTCAACCATTAAGGAAATACGATGAAAAAAATGTTCCTTTCTGCTGTATTGCTTCTGTCGGCTGCGACCCGAACCGTGTGGGCGGATACGGTGTTTTCCTGTAAAACGGACAACAACAAATATATAGAAGTTCAAAAAATCAACCGCAATCTTTACGAATATTCGTTCGGCAGTGCGGCAAAAAAAGAAATTGCCATACGCAACAGCAAAGCTGACCTGTTGGGGCGTTCCGACAGGTGGCAAGGCATGGGTAGCGGACGCCGGGCAACGATGAAATTCCAAAACGGCGAATTTATGTACACCGTATGGACAGGCTTCGATTCCGTGACTCATACGGAAAGCAGCGGTGTCGTTGTGGAGCGTAAGGGCAAGGAAGTCGCATGGGTCGGCTGTACGCCGAAAACCGCGCAGGCGAATTTCAACGATGCTGATTTTTCCCGGTAATCGGGGCGGATAAGGCGATGGAAACAGTGAAACCCATCATGCTGATTGTCCGACCGTCGGGCAGGGCGAAGGACGATGTGGAAACCTGCCGTCGTGCCGGATGGCAGGCGGAAGTGTTGAGCCCGATTGAAATCGAAGCAGATGCTGCCGGACTGGAACTTTTGTCCGAACAATATGCCCGTGCGGATGCCGTGTTTTGGGTCAGTCCGACCGCCGTTGAAACCGCCGTCCCGTACCTTAACCTTTCAGACGGCATAAAGATGCACATTGCCGTAGGGCAGGGCAGCCGCCGCGCATTGGAACGCTGTTTGGGCAGAACGGTCATCGCGCCTGATGACGGCAACGACAGCGAGGCGGTTTTGCGCCTGCCGGTTTGGAACAGTCTGCCCGAAGGTGCACGCGTATTGTTTGTGCGCGGACACGGCGGGCGAGATTTTCTGATGAATGCCTTGCAGGAGAAAGGTTTGCGGACGGAGGTGGCAGAAGTCTATTTCAGACGGCATAAACCTTTGAACTTTCAAAATTTCCAAACCGAAAATATTGCCGCCGCCTATATTACGTCCACAGAACTCGTGCGCTTGCTGTTCGGACAGCTTCCGCCGCAATTTTCCCGATTCTTCAAATCCTTGCTATACTTTACCCATCATCCGCGCATTGCGGAGGCATTGAAGCGCGAAGGCGTGTGTTCGGTCGAAACCGTCCCTACGCTGGAAGCCGCGCTTTCCCATTCTTCCATTTCCGTTTCAGACGGCATGGTCTTTCCCGGAACCTCAAATTAATAAGGAGCAAAACGGTGGGCGAACCTGAAAACAAATCATCCGAACCCGTACGCGAGATACAGGCATCAAAAGAAATGCCGTCTGAAACCTCTTCCCCACGCAAAGAAAACGAAACAGAAGTACACATTCCTGCCGCTCCTTTTATCGTCAAACAGTCCGGCAGCAACGCTTTGGCAGTCTGCGCCCTGGTATTGGCGGCATTGGGTTTGGGTACAAGTGGTTTTTTGTTTGTCCAAGGACAGAATGTCTTGAAAAACCAAGAGCTGGCATTCAACCAAAAAATCGACAAAGCCGCCTTGGGCGAGTCGGAAAACGCCGCCCTGTTGAAAGACAACCTCAACCGGCAAGCCGCCATACAATCAGAGCTCGACCGTTTGGACGGAAACGTCAAAGCAAACGGCGAACAAATCTTGGAAATGCAAAAATCCTATCGCGAGTTGACCAAAGGACGCGCCGATTGGCTGGTGGACGAAACCGAGACCATACTCAATCTGGCGGCGCAACAGCTGGTGTTGACTGGCAATATCCAAACGGCAGTCGGCGTATTGGAGCATATCGACAGCCGCCTGTCCCGTTTCAATCAGGCAGAGCTTCTGCCGATCAAGCAGGCGGTCAGCAGCGACTTGGCGGAACTGAAAAACCGTCCCTATGTCGATATTTCCGGCACGGCATTGCGCCTCGACAGGCTGGAAACCGCCGTATCCGGACTGCCGCTGATGCTCGACGGCGTATTGAAACCGGGCGTACAGGTGAAGAACGAAGCCGCTTCTGCTTCATGGTGGCAGAACGTATGGGAAAAATCCCTCGGCACATTGAAGGGGCTGGTCGAAATCCGCCGTTTGGAAAACAACGATGCCATGCTGATTTCTCCCGAACAGGCATATTTTGTGCGTGAAAACCTGCGCCTCCGCCTTTTGGATGCGCGGACTGCATTAATGCAGCGCAACAGCGAAGTCTATCAGGGCGATTTGAACAATGCCGAAGCCGCCGTCAGACAGTATTTCGATGCCAAGTCTCCCGCCACGCAGTCGTGGCTGAAAGAACTGGCGGAATTGAAGGCGTTGGATGTGCGCATGACGGCGGATGACGGTTTGAAAAACAGCCTAAATGCCGTCCGCGCCTATCGCGACGGTACGCGCATGACGGCGGCGGAAAATCAAGAAGCAGAACAGGCGGCTTCCGAACCGGCAAACGAAAACACAGCTTCCGAACCGGCTGCCGCATCGGATGTGAAGACCATAGAAGCACCGTCCCTGCCTTCGGAACGCAAACCGGAACAGCCTGCAAAAAAACAGCCCGTACCGGAAAAGGCAGGGCGTTCGCCGTCCGCTAAAGGAGAACGCGCATGAAAACGGTAGTCTGGATTGTCGTCCTGTTTGCCGCCGCCGTCGGGCTGGCATTGGCGTCGGGCATTTACACCGGCGACGTGTATATCGTACTCGGACAGACCATGCTCAGAATCAACCTGCACGCCTTTGTGTTAGGTTCGCTGATTGCCGTCGTGGTGTGGTATTTCCTGTTCAAATTCATCATCGGCGTACTCAATATCCCCGAAAAGATGCAGCGTTTCGGTTCGGCGCGTAAAGGCCGCAAGGCCGCGCTTGCTTTGAACAAGGCGGGTTTGGCGTATTTTGAAGGGCGTTTTGAAAAGGCGGAACTTGAAGCCTCGCGCGTATTGGGAAACAAAGAGGCGGGGGATAACCGGACTTTGGCATTGATGTTGGGCGCACATGCCGCCGGGCAGATGGAAAACATCGAGCTGCGCGACCGTTATCTTGCGGAAATCGCCAAACTGCCGGAAAAGCAGCAGCTTTCCCGTTATCTTTTGTTGGCGGAATCGGCGTTGAACCGGCGCGATTACGAAGCGGCGGAAGCCAATCTTCATGCGGCGGCGAAGATGAATGCCAACCTTACGCGCCTCGTGCGTCTGCAACTTCGTTACGCTTTCGACAGGGGCGACGCGTTGCAGGTTCTGGCAAAAACCGAAAAACTTTCCAAGGCGGGCGCGTTGGGCAAATCGGAAATGGAACGGTATCAAAATTGGGCATACCGCCGCCAGCTGGCGGATGCTGCCGATGCCGCCGCTTTGAAAACCTGCCTGAAGCGGATTCCCGACAGCCTCAAAAACGGGGAATTGAGCGTATCGGTTGCGGAAAAGTACGAACGTTTGGGACTGTATGCCGATGCGGTCAAATGGGTCAAACAGCATTATCCGCACAACCGCCGACCCGAACTTTTGGAAGCCTTTGTCGAAAGCGTGCGCTTTTTGGGCGAACGCGATCAGCAGAAAGCCATCGATTTTGCCGATGCTTGGCTGAAAGAACAGCCCGATAATGCGCTTCTGCTGATGTATCTCGGTCGGCTCGCCTACGGCCGCAAACTTTGGGGCAAGGCAAAAGGCTACCTTGAAGCGAGCATTGCATTAAAGCCGAGTATTTCCGCGCGTTTGGTTCTGGCAAAGGTTTTTGACGAAACCGGAGAACCGCAGAAGGCGGAGGCGCAGCGCAACTTGGTTTTGGCAAGCGTTGCCGAGGAAAACCGACCTTCCGCCGAAACCCATTGAAACCTTCAGACGGCATCGTTGAAATGCCGTCTGAAAACCATTTCACTTGACAAACAGACTGACAGAAAACCCGTATGACTCTTTTAAAAAACGATACCTTCCTCCGCGCCCTGCTTAAACAGCCCGTCGAATACACGCCGATTTGGATGATGCGTCAGGCGGGGCGTTATCTGCCCGAATACAAAGCCACACGCGCGAAAGCGGGCAGCTTCCTCGATTTGTGCAAAAACACCGAATTGGCGACCGAAGTTACCATCCAACCTTTGGAACGTTTCGATTTGGACGCGGCGATTTTGTTTTCCGACATCCTGACCGTCCCCGACGCAATGGGCTTGGGACTGTATTTTGCCGAAGGCGAAGGCCCGAAATTCAAACGCGCCCTGCAACACGAGGACGACATTGCCAAATTGCACGTCCCCGATATGGAAAAACTGCAATACGTTTTCGACGCGGTAACTTCCATCCGTAAAGCATTGGACGGCCGCGTACCGCTTATCGGCTTCTCCGGCAGTCCGTTCACGCTCGCCTGTTACATGGTCGAAGGCGGCAGCAGCAAAGAATTCCGCACCATCAAAACCATGATGTACTCGCGCCCCGATTTGCTGCACAAAATCCTCGATACCAACGCCCAAGCCGTTACCGCCTACCTCAACGCCCAAATCGACGCGGGCGCGCAGGCGGTGCAGATTTTCGACACTTGGGGCGGCGTGTTGAGCGATGCGGCGTTTAAAGAATTCAGCCTCAAATACATCCGCCAGATCGTCGCCGGACTCAAACGCGAAAGCGAAGGCCGCCGCGTGCCTGTTATCGTGTTTGCCAAAGGCGGCGGGCTGTGGCTGGAAAGTATGGCCCAAATCGGCGCAGACGCATTGGGCTTGGACTGGACGTGTAACATCGGCGAAGCACGCCGCCGCGTCGGCAAGCAAGTCGCCCTGCAAGGCAACTTCGACCCGTTCGCCCTCTTCGGTACGCCGGAATCCATCCGCACCGAGGTCGCACGTATCCTAGCCGACTACGGACACGGCAGCGGCCATGTCTTCAACCTCGGACACGGCATCAACCAACACGCCGACCCCGAACACGCCAAAATCTTAGTCGATACCGTACACGAGCTGTCTCGGCAGTATCACGGCGGGTAAGCCGGCAGGAAACCGCCCGATATGCCGTCTGAAGCCGAGAGATGGCCGGTTAGGGTAAAAATAAGGCAATGCGGCAATATCCGCCGTGTACGGATAGTACATGACGGCGGCGTTGTCGTATTGGCGCAATCCCAACCGTCCCTATGTTCAGACGGCATTTTTGTTTTCAGATGCAGGGAAAACCGATGGCAAAAACGCTTAAAACCCTTTACCAATGCACCGAATGCGGCGGCACTTCGCCGAAATGGCAAGGCAAATGCCCGCATTGCGGCGAGTGGAACACGCTTCAAGAAAGCTTAGCCGCGCCCGAGCCGAAAAACGCCCGCTTCCAATCTTGGGCGGCGGATACCTCGACCGTCCAATCCCTCTCCGCCGTTACCGCTGCCGAAGTGCCGCGCAACCCGACCGGCATGAGCGAACTCGACCGCGTATTGGGCGGCGGTTTGGTCGATGGCGCGGTCATCCTGCTCGGCGGCGATCCCGGCATCGGCAAATCCACGCTGTTGTTGCAAACCATCGCCAAAATGGCGCAAAGCCGCAAAGTGCTGTACGTTTCCGGCGAGGAATCCGCCCAACAAGTCGCCCTGCGCGCGCAGCGTTTGGAACTGCCCACCGAAGGCGTGAACCTGCTTGCCGAAATCCGCATGGAAGCCATTCAGACGGCCTTGAAACAGCATCAGCCCGAAGTCGTGGTTATCGATTCCATCCAAACCATGTATTCCGACCAAATCACTTCCGCCCCTGGCTCCGTGTCGCAGGTGCGCGAGTGTGCAGCCCAACTGACGCGCATGGCGAAACAGATGGGCATCGCCATGATACTGGTCGGACACGTGACCAAAGACGGCGCGATTGCCGGCCCGCGCGTGCTGGAACACATGGTTGATACCGTGCTGTATTTCGAGGGCGACCAACATTCCAACTACCGCATGATACGCGCCATCAAAAACCGCTTCGGCGCGGCAAACGAACTGGGCGTGTTCGCGATGACGGAAAACGGTTTGAAAGGTGTGTCCAACCCGTCCGCCATCTTCCTTGCCAGCTACCGCGACGACACGCCCGGTTCGTGCGTTTTGGTTACGCAGGAAGGCAGCCGACCGCTTTTGGTTGAAATTCAGGCATTGGTCGATGACGCGCACGGATTCACCCCCAAACGCCTTACCGTCGGACTGGAACAAAACCGCCTCGCGATGCTGCTCGCCGTGTTAAACCGACACGGCGGCATCGCCTGTTTCGATCAGGATGTGTTCCTCAACGCCGTCGGTGGCGTGAAAATCGGCGAACCGGCGGCGGATTTGGCAGTCATCCTCGCGATGCTTTCCAGCTTCCGCAACCGCCCGCTGCCCGAAAAAATGGTTGCATTTGGAGAAATCGGTTTGAGCGGTGAAGTCCGCCCCGTCGCGCGCGGACAAGAGCGGCTCAAAGAAGCGGAAAAACTCGGCTTCAAACGCGCCATCGTCCCAAAAGCCAATATGCCGCGCAACGTCAAAGAGTTTCCGAACCTGAAAATCTACGGCGTTTCGAGTTTGCAGGAAGCCATCGATATTTGCCGCGACAGCAGGGAATAAACGGAAATGCCGTCTGAAATCGGGTTTCAGACGGCATTTGGTTTGTGGCGGATTGAAACAAGAAGGCATACCGGCGACAGATAAGATTTGTGGCAAAGTTGCCTGTGATGTGGCAAAAACACACACGCCCGTCATCCCCGCGAGGGCGGGAATCCGGAATCGTCCGTTTCGGCAATGATTGAAAATCACGGCAATCCAACCGCTTGGATTCCCGACTTCGCGGGAATGAGGGGCGTGTGCGTTTGATTTCCATCCGCCATATGTCGGCAACGGGCTTATTCGCCTATGGTTTTTTGTATCAGTTTTTCGGCGTTTGCCAAAGTGTTTGCCACTTCGTCGAAACCGATGCGGCTGCCGGCGATGAGGGCGCGCGTATCGGTATAGGCGGCGCGTACTTTGCCGTCCGTTTCGGTAACGAGGACGCGCAGGGGCAGTTGCAGGGCGAAGGCGGGGTCTTTGACCATCAGCGGCGTACCGGCTTTGGGCGTGCCGAAGACGATGACTTTTGCCGGCTGCATCGTTAAGCCGTTTCGGCGGGCGGCTTCCTGATGGTCGATGACGGCAAAAATGTCCATCCCTTTGCTTTTTATGGCGGTTTCAAGGCGGCTGACGGTTTCGTCAAAACTGTATTTTGAGGTGAGGGTATGCGTGGTCATAGCGGTTTCGTTTTGGGTTTGCGGTTCGCTGGCAGGATGTGCCGAAGCGGTTGAAATGCAGAGTGCGGATGCGGCAATCAGGGGGAGTATGTGTTTCATCGTATTTCCTTTTTCCTTTTCGGTTTGTTTATCAGGCTTCGGACGGGGCGGCACGCGCCGCGCCCGATGTTGCGCCGCGTGCCGGGGTGTCGTATGCCGTCTGAAAGCCTGTCCTTTCAGACGGCATTGCGTCATTTCATCCCTTTTTTGAGCAGGTCTTCATAACCGCCGTGATTGGCAACATTCGTATAGCCTGCTTTTTTCAGTTCTTGAAGGGCGGCTTTGGCACGCCGTCCGCTGCGGCAGTAGAGGTTGACCGGCGTGTCTTTGTCGGGCGCGGCTTCGTGTATGCGGCGGACGATTTGGTCGACGGGGATGTTGACCGCGTTGTGCAAATGCCCTTCGCTAAATTCCTGTTCGGAACGGACATCGATCCAAACGGCCGGATGTTGCGCGGTTTGGGCGGCGGATACGGGTTTTTGCGGGGCTGCCTGCGCGGCAAAGGCGGCTGAGGCAATGAGTGCGGCGGTAATCAGGTGTTTGATATTCATAGGGTTTTCCTGCGGTTGTTGTCCGAAAGGACGGGAAGTTATTTTATCTGTTCCAAAGCGGCGGCATCTATGTCCCAACGCCAAACGCCGCCGCCTTTGCCGTCTGTGCCGCGCAAAAACAGGTAGCGGACGGAAACGGCGGCGGGCGGTTGTCCGCGCAGTTTGAAGTAGCGTGCGGCGGCAACGGCGTAAATCAGCGCCTGAAGGTAATAGTGGTGGTGCGTGACGGCTTCGTCCATCGCCTGTTGCGTGTAGGCGGATGCGTCCGCGCCGAGGTGGTTCGACTTGTAGTCGATGACGCAGATATTGCCGTCGGGGTCTTGGCAGACCATATCGATAAAGCCGTTTAAAAAGCCGTTGACGGTGTGGAAGTCTAGCGTTTCGGCGGCGGCACGGCAGACTTCGGGCAGCCGGACATCGTCGCGGGCAAACCAGTCGCGCAGGCGTTTGAGGCTGAAGTCTTCGGTGTGGAGGGTAAAGCCCATTTCGGGACAGCGGCACTCGGGTGAGATGTCGGACAGGTCGTATGCCCCCGTCAGCGGCGTTTTGCGGCAGGCTTCCGCCATTTCGGCAACGGCGGGCAGCCATATTTCTTCAAAACCGTATTTTTTCAGCTTGTCGGCAATGAGGGTTTCCTGTCCGGCGGCTGCTTGTCCGAATTTGAAATCTTCAAGAATTTCGTGCAGGCACAGCCCCGCCTGCGTGCCTTTCGGAAAATCGTGTATCGATATGCCGTCTGAAGCCGTCGGCGTTTCAGACGGCATCGCCGGCACCGAGGTTTCGGCGGCATCCAAGGACGGGCAGGCATCTTCTTCGCCGCCGTCGGGCGTTTGGGTATGGCGGCTTAAGGCGGTAAAGCTGGTGTGGCGGACAAATCGGAATCCGCGTTCGGGAATGCTGTTTGCGGCAAATTCGGCGGTTTGACCGGCGTTGCTGCGATAGGCGGCAGGGGGCGGCGCATTTTCGGTGAAGGCGAAATTTGTGCCGGAAGGGGCGTTGTCCGCCACGCGCCGCCAGTTGCGTTTGAGCATCGCGATGCCGTCTTTTTCACACGCATAGGCACGGCGGACGGTTTCACGGCTGTCTTGGGGCGAGCCTTCAATCAGGTAGGCGAGGGGGTTGTCGGCAGTATTGGTGGAGTACGCGGCGTAGATGTTGAGCTGTTCCTCGGCACGCGTCAGCGCGACATAAAGCAGGCGCAGGCGTTCCGCCATTTCTTCATCGGCGTATTGTTTCTGTTCGTCTTCCGACAGTTGCGCCTTTGCCAACAGTTCGGTTCGGTTTGCGCCTTGGTGGAGGATTTGCCAGTCGGACGGTCCGGTATCTTGCGCGTCCCACGCAAACGGGCAGTACACCAGCGGATACTGCAAACCTTTCGAGGCGTGCATGGTAACGATTTTGACCAAATCTTCGTCGCTTTCCAGACGGATGGCTCGGCTGTCGCCGCCGTTGTTACCGACCAGGCTGATTTGGTCGCGCAGCCATTTGTGCAGCGCGGCGGGGTTGCGGTTTTGGGCGTCTTCGGCGGCAAGCAGTTCGAGCAGTTGGAAATAGTTGGTCAGGCTGCGCCCGTTGTTCCGGCTTAAGAGGCGCGTTTCGATGCCGTGTGTTTGGGAAAATTGCTGCATGGCGGCGAAAATGCCGTATTGATTCCAGTTGTCGAGCGCGGTTCGGGCAGATTCCGCCCAATGCAAAATCTCGCTTTCGTTTTGGTTGAAGTCGTGCAATTGCTGCGCGTTATAGCCGAATATGCTGCTTGTCAGGACAAAGCGCAGCGTTCCGGCGCGGCGCGGTTCGAGCCAGAAGCCGATGAGTGCGGACAGGGCGGCGGCTTCGGGCGAGGCGAACACGGATTCGCGCGAAAGCAGGACGCTTTGCACCTGCCGTTTTTTCAGGGCGGCGGAAACCATCACCGCCTCGTTGTGCGTGCGTACCAGCACGGCAATATCGCCCGACTGCAACGGGCAGCCTTTGAAATTCAGACGGCCTCTGGCGGCTTCGTTGAGCGCGTGGGCGATTTCGTCGGCGCAATAGTCGGCGGCACGGCGGCGCAAAACGTCTTTGTTGGCTTTTTCATTGTCGTTTTCGTGCAGCCAACGAACCTGTACGGCAGGACGTTCGGGGGACAGCCTGCTTTCGGCACGCGCCGCACCGACTTCCGAATAGCCGATGTTTTCCAAAACGAACGGGCGTTCTTTGAGGCGGAACAGCGCGCCTATGCTGCCGATAAGCGCGGCGTGGCTGCGGTAGTTGGTGGCGAGCGTGTAGCGGTGCCGCGCGTCTTCCGCCGCCTGAAGGTAGGCGTAAATGTCCGCTCCGCGAAAGCTGTAAATCGCCTGTTTGGGATCGCCGACGAGGAACAGCGGTCGGTTTTGGGCGATGAAAATCTTTTGGAAGATTTCGTATTGCAGCGGGTCGGTGTCTTGGAACTCGTCGATCAGCGCGGTTTCCCAGTTTTCGGCAACGGCGCGGGCGAGAGTGTCGGCGTGCGGATTGTCGGTCAGCGCGGTGTGGACATCGAGCAGCAGGTCGTCGAAACCGCGTTCGCGGCGCGATTTTTTCATCTCGGCAAGGCTGCGGTTGAGGTATTCGATTAAATCCAGTTGCAGCCGGATCATTGTTGCTTCTTCCGCTTCTTCGAGTGCGTTCAAATCGCGCCCGAAGTCTGCCAGTTTCTGCAATTCGGCAAATACTGCCGCATCGGGCGTTTTGCCTTTTTTCAGTCCGGCTTCGAGTTTGTCGGATGCAAGTTTCAAGAGTCTGTCGTGTGTGTCTTTGTCCAGAAAGGGCAGTTGTCCGGCGGCGGATTTTTGTGCCAGTTCTTTAAAAAGGTTGCCGAAGCTGTTTTTGCGGTAACTGTTGCCGTTGAGGTCGGGATGAATGCGCCAAAAGCCGGCTTCCAGTTCTGGCAGCAGGCGGCAGATGGTTTGCCATGAGGTTTCGGCGTTGCGCTGCGCCTGTTTCAAATCCGCCTGCGGACGGCGGAAATTCAGGTACGGGCGGGAAAGATAGCGCGAAATTTGGGCAAGGACGGTTTGCGGCACAGCTTTGCGTTTAAGCGCCAATGCGGCAAGCACCGGATCATTGCTGACGCGTTCCCGCCAAAAATCTTGCGCCGGGATAAGCAGGCGGTCGCCGTCTTCTTCGGTCATTTCGACATCGAACGGTGCTTGGCACAGGAAGGCGTAGTCGCGCAGGATGCGCTGGCAGAAGCCGTGGATGGTATAGATGGCGGCGTTGTCGAATTGCCCGATGGCGGCCTTGAGGCGGACAATCAGACGCGTCCGGCCCTCTTTTTGCAAAGCCTGTTTTAAGAGTTCGGGCAGGAAGGTGTCGCCTTCGTGGTGTTCGGCGCAGTAGGCGGCAATGCCGTCTGAAAGCGTGTCGTCTCCAAGTTTGGCAATTCCTTTGCTTTCTAAAACTTGTAACACATCGTCCAAACGCCCGCGCAGGCGTGTTTTCAGCTCGGCGGTGGCGGCTTTGGTGAAGGTTACGACCAATACGCGTTCGACGTTTTTTTGTTCTAATACGATCAGGCGTGTAAACAGGGCGGCAATGCCGTAGGTTTTGCCGGTGCCGGCAGAGGCCTCAATCAGGTTGGTGCCGGAAATGGGGACGGTTAGCGGGTCGAATGCTTGGATGCTTGCAGACATAGTGCGCGCTCGGAAAACGGTTGGACGGTATAGTGGATTAACAAAAATCAGGACAAGGCGACGAAGCCGCAGACAGTGCAAATAGTACGGAACCGATTCACTTGGTGCTTCAGCACCTTAGAGAATCGTTCTCTTTGAGCTAAGGCGAGGCAACGCCGTACTGGTTTTTGTTAATCCACTATAAAACGGGAAAATGCCGTCTGAAAAATGGTTTCAGACGGCATCGTCTGGCTTAGAGGTTTTGCAGGCGTTCGACAGACGGCGCGTAGTAGTATCCGCCCGAAACGGCGGCGGAGAGGTGCCGGAGCAGCAGGTCGGTTTTGCCATCCGTGTCGCCGAACATACTCAATAATTGCGCTTCGATATTGTGCAGCGTGCGGCAGTATGCGGTAAACATCAAACCGTGTTCGCCGCTGATTTTGCCGAAGGGCAGGCTGCGGCGGACGATTTTCAGGCCGACTCCGTTTTCTTTCAGGTTGACGCGGCCGAGGTGCGAATCGGGCAGGCGGACATCGTGGCCGAATTCGTCGTCGGTTTCCTTGCCGCGTCCGACCGAGGCCTCCTGTTCGGCGACGGGGACGGCATCCCATTTTTTCAAATCGTGCAGGTATTTTTGCAGCAGGACATAGCTGCCGCCCGCATCGGGTTTTCCTTCGGGGATGATGGCGACTTCGCGGACATTTTCATCGCCCTGCGGGTTTTCCGTGCCGTCGACGAAACCGTCCAGCCCGCGATCCTGATACAGGCGCAAACCGTGTTCTTCGGACGCGACGCATATGCTGTCGCCGAACGCGCCCAAAACGGATTGGGCAAGCGCGTAGGCGGCGTTTTGGCGGAAAGATTGGATGTGGATGGACATATCGTGCTGCGTGGACGGCGCAAGCCCGTTGCCCATTTCGGAGAAGGGTTTGATTTCACTGCCTTCGTCCGTATGTCCGAATGTTGCCCAGGCTTTGCTGCCGAAGGCGATGGTCAGACCCAAAATATCGTCCGGAAAGCGGGTTTTCAAGGCGGATAACGCGTCGAGCGAAGCGCGGCAGGCGGCTTTAATATCGTTGAGGCGGTTGGCGGCGAAGTCGGCTTCGATAAAGATGCCGGCTTGGGCGTGGTCGGGAATGATGGCGGATTGGGGCGTGTTCATGAGATGTTCCTTTTTGGTGTCATCTGTTTCGGATGGATTATAGCACCGAATCGGCAGGCGGATTTTTGCCGGAACGGCGTGCGTGAATCCGCCGTTTGCATACCTGATGCCGCTTTTCGGTTTCGTGCCGCCCGCCGCCTTTCCCGCCCCCTTTATTTCCGCTTCCGGCGGCTTCGGCATATCTTTTCCATTCCGATTTGGAATAACCATATAAAAAAAGTATTCTTTGTGTTTGCCGCAATTTCACTTAGAATGCCGCACTTGCACACTTTTTACAGGAGAGAATGATGTTGAAAAAATTCGTACTCGGCGGCATTGCCGCATTGGTTTTGGCGGCCTGCGGCGGTTCGGAAAGCGGCAGCGGAGCATCTTCCGCGCCTGCACAATCGGCAGTTTCCGGTTCTTTAATCGAGCGCATCAACAATAAAGGCACGGTTACCGTCGGCACGGAAGGCACTTACGCACCGTTTACCTACCACGACAAGGACGGCAAACTGACCGGTTACGATGTGGAAGTAACCCGCGCCGTGGCGGAAAAACTGGGCGTGAAAGTCGAGTTTAAAGAAACGCAATGGGATTCGATGATGGCGGGTTTGAAGGCGGGGCGTTTCGACGTGGTGGCAAACCAAGTCGGTCTGACCAGCCCCGAACGCCAAGCGACATTCGACAAATCCGATCCTTACAGCTGGAGCGGTGCCGTATTGGTTGCCCGTAACGACAGCAACATCAAATCTATCGACGACATCAAAGGCGTGAAAACCGCACAATCCCTGACCAGCAACTACGGCGAAAAAGCCAAAGCTGCAGGCGCAGATTTGGTGGCAGTGGACGGTTTGGCGCAATCGCTGACCCTGATTGAACAAAAACGTGCCGATGCAACCCTGAACGACGAATTGGCGGTTTTGGACTATCTGAAGAAAAACCCGAATGCGGGCGTGAAAATCGTTTGGTCCGCACCTGCCGATGAAAAAGTCGGTTCCGGCCTGATTGTCAACAAGGGCAATGACGAAGCCGTGGCGAAATTCAGTACGGCAATCAACGAGCTGAAAGCCGACGGTACGCTGAAAAAACTGGGCGAACAATTCTTCGGAAAAGACATCAGTGTTCAATAATTTCCTTGCTTCGCTGCCGTTTATGACGGAAACACGCGCCGATATGATTGTCAGCGCGTTTTTGCCTATGGTCAAAGCCGGCTTCGCGGTCTCTCTGCCTTTGGCGGCAGCTTCTTTCGTTATCGGTATGATGATTGCGGTAGCCGTGGCTTTGGTGCGGATTATGCCCGCCGGCGGCATCGTGCGGAAAATCCTGCTGAAATTGGTGGAATTTTATATTTCCGTCATTCGCGGTACGCCGCTGTTGGTTCAGCTTGTGATTGTGTTTTACGGGCTGCCTTCCGTCGGCATCTATATCGACCCGATTCCTGCCGCCATCATCGGCTTTTCGCTCAATGTCGGCGCATATGCTTCCGAAACCATACGCGCGGCAATTTTGTCCGTACCGAAAGGCCAATGGGAAGCAGGTTTCTCCATCGGCATGACCTATATGCAGACGTTCCGCCGCATCGTCGCGCCGCAGGCATTTCGCGTTGCCGTGCCGCCTTTGAGCAACGAGTTTATCGGTTTGTTTAAAAACACCTCGCTCGCGGCAGTCGTGACGGTAACGGAATTATTCCGCGTCGCGCAGGAAACGGCAAACCGCACTTATGACTTTTTGCCCGTCTATATCGAAGCCGCTTTGGTTTACTGGTGTTTTTGTAAAGTGCTGTTCCTGATTCAGGCGCGTTTGGAAAAACGTTTCGACCGCTACGTCGCCAAATAAGGAGTTGTCATGATTAAAATCCGCAATATCCATAAGACCTTCGGCAAAAATACCATTTTGCGCGGCATCAATTTGGATGTGTGCAAAGGGCAGGTGGTCGTCATCCTCGGGCCTTCCGGCTCAGGCAAAACGACGTTTCTGCGATGCCTAAACGCGTTGGAAATGCCCGAAGACGGACAAATCGAGTTCGACAACGAGCGACCGCTGAAAATCGATTTTTCTAAAAAACCAAGCAAACACGATATTTTGGCACTGCGCCGCAAATCAGGCATGGTGTTTCAACAATACAACCTCTTTCCGCACAAAACCGCCTTGGAAAACGTGATGGAAGGACCGGTTGCCGTACAGGGCAAGCCTGCCGCCCAAGCGCGCGAAGAGGCTCTGAAACTGCTGGAAAAAGTCGGCTTGGGCGACAAAGTGGATTTGTATCCCTACCAGCTTTCCGGCGGTCAGCAGCAGCGCGTCGGCATTGCCCGAGCATTGGCGATTCAGCCCGAGCTGATGTTGTTTGACGAACCCACTTCCGCGCTTGACCCCGAGTTGGTGCAAGACGTGTTGAACGCCATGAAGGAATTGGCGCGGGAAGGTTGGACGATGGTCGTCGTTACCCACGAAATCAAGTTCGCGCTGGAAGTTGCCACGACCGTTGTCGTGATGGACGGCGGCGTTATCGTAGAGCAGGGCAGCCCGAAAGAGTTGTTCGACCACCCCAAACACGAACGGACGCGGAGATTTTTAAGCCAAATCCAATCTACCAAGATTTGATTAAGCATTTTTCCTGTGTTTACAGAGGCCAGATTAGATTCGGATTGCTTTCGATGACGGCTTTGAATTGGTTTTGAATCCGCTCGATGGCTGCTTGCGTATCCGCCTCAAAACGCAACACCAGAATCGGCGTGGTATTGGAAGCACGCATCAGACCGAAGCCGTCGGGAAATTCAACGCGCAGACCGTCGATGGTGATGATTTCGGTTGCGCCTTCAAATTCGGCTTTGGCGGCGAGTTCGTCGATAACCTGATGGCCGTTGCTGCCTTCGGGCAGGGCGATGTTGAGTTCGGGCGTGGAAATGCTTTGCGGCAGGTTGTTTAACACTTCGGACGGATTATCGGAGGCAGACAGGATTTCCAAGAGGCGTGCGCCGGCGTACAGACCGTCGTCGAAGCCGAACCAGCGTTCTTTGAAGAAGATGTGTCCGCTCATTTCGCCGGCAACCAGCGCGCCGGTTTTTTTCATGGCGGATTTGATAAAGCTGTGGCCGGTTTTTTCCATTATGGCTTCGCCGCCGTGTTCTTTAATCCAAGGCGCAAGCAGGCGGGTGGACTTCACGTCGAAAATGACTTTCGCGCCGGGATTGCGGTTCAAAACGTCTTGGGCGAACAGCATCAGTTGGCGGTCGGGATAAATAATGTTGCCGTCTTTGGTGACCACACCCAAGCGGTCGGCATCGCCGTCAAACGCCAGGCCGATTTCGGCATCACCGTTTTTCAGCGCGGCAATCAAATCTTGCAGGTTTTTCGGTTTGGATGGGTCGGGATGGTGGTTGGGGAAAGTGCCGTCCACGTCGCAGAAAAGCTCGGTTACTTCGTTGCCCAAGCCTTTATAGAGTTTGCCGGCAAACGCGCCGCCCACGCCGTTGCCCGCGTCGATGGCAATTTTCATGGGGCGTTTGAGTTTGATGTGGCCGACGATGTGGTTGTGGTATTCGCCGGAGATGTCTTTTTCGGTTACGTTGCCTTGTTTGTCGGCGGCAACAAAACCATCTTTCTCAACAATAGCTAAAAGTTCTTGAATGGCTTCGCCTGCGAGCGTGTCGCCGCCGAGCATCATTTTGAAACCGTTGTAATCAGGCGGATTGTGGCTGCCGGTAATCATCACGCCGCTGCCGCCGCATTCGTTGATGGCGGCAAAATAGAGCATAGGAGTGGCGACCATGCCGACGTTGAGTACGCCGATGCCGCTGTCGGTAAAGCCGCGTTGGATGTGCTCCATCAGTTCGGGACCGCTCAAGCGTCCGTCGCGTCCGAGCGCGATGCGGGTCATGCCTTTTTCGGCGGCTTTGGCGGCGATGGCCCTGCCGATGAGATAGGCGGCATCGTCAGTCAGGGTTTTGCCGACAATGCCTCGGATGTCGTAGGCTTTGAAGATGTCGCGGGCAATATTTGCCATGATGGTTTCCTTGTTGTGGTTTCAGGAAAGGAGGCTATTTTAACACGTTGCAACATTGTCCGAAGGCTTGCGGGAGGTGTTCAGACGGCATATGTGCTTGGATTTTATGCCGCCTGAAACAAAAAAAGCAGCCTTTGTGCAGGCTGCTTTCGGATTGCCGGTTTATACCGCTTCGGCTTTAATGATGACGACAGGTTCGCTCGGTACGTCGTCATGGTAGCCGTGGCGTTTGGTGGATACGCCTTCGATGGCATCGACAACGTCAAAACCGTCAACGACTTTACCGAATACTGCATAGCCCCAGTCTTGGACGACGGTTTTGCCGTACAGCTCTTTAGAACGGAAGTTCAGGAAAGCGTTGTCGGCAGTGTTGATGAAGAATTGCGCGCTGGCGGAATGGGGGTCGGAAGTGCGTGCCATGGCGATGGTGTATTTATCGTTGGGCAGGCCGTTGGACGCTTCGTTTTGAATCGGATCGCGGGTTTCTTTTTCGTTCATGTTTTCATCCATGCCGCCGCCTTGAATCATGAAGCCTTTGATGACGCGGTGGAAGATTACGCCGTCGTAGAAGCCGTCTTTGACGTATTGCTCGAAGTTTTTGGCGGTAACGGGGGCTTTGTCGAAATCGAGTTCGATTTTGATGTCGCCTTTGTTGGTGTGCAGGATAATCATGGGTTTCCTTTCGTTAGAATCCGGTTTTGAATGATTCGACAAATTGTGTCTGAACGACAAACTTCAAGGTCGTCTGAAAAATATTCTTTCAGACGGTCTTGTTGTTTAGGTCGATGGTTTACATCAGTACAGCATAAGCCCACAGAGCAACCAATACTACGCAGAGGATGTTCAGCAGTATGCCGACATTCATCATTTCGCGTTGCTTGATTAAGCCTGTGCCGAACACAATCGCGTTAGGCGGTGTGGCAACCGGCAGCATGAAGGCACAAGATGCGCCGATGCCGATGACGAATACCAAGACTTGTTCGGGCAGCCCCATCTGCATAGCGATGCCGGAGAAAATCGGTACAAGCAATGCGGCGGAGGCGGTGTTGCTGGTGAACTCGGTCAGAAAAATAATGAAGGCGGCGACGATGAGTATTACCAAAAATGCGGGTGCGCCGGAAAAGGTGGCGGCAACCTGCTGTCCCAAGGCTTCGGACGCGCCGGATGTTTTCAACAGCGTGCTCAGGCTGATGCCGCCGCCGAAGAGCATCAACACGCCCCAGTCGGTATTGCGGGCGACTTCCTTCCATTGCGCCACACCAAATACAACGACGGCGACGGCGGCACTCAGGGCGATAACGGTGTCGGGATTGGAAATGCCGAAGGCGGTTTTGATTTTGGAACTGAATATCCACGCGGCGGCTGTGGCAAGGAAAATCAACAGCGCGATGACACGGTGCAGCGTCCAAGGGATGGATTCGGCTTTGATTTCCACACGTTCGTTCAAATTAGGTTTGAGGATGACGTACAGGGAGAGCAGCATCAAGGGCAGAATCAACAGCATCATCGGCAGGCCGAGCTTCATCCAGCCGACGAAGTCCAAGTTTAGGGCTTTGGCGGCAATCAGGTTGGGCGGCGAGCCGACGAGCGTGCCCAAGCCGCCGATGCTGGCGCAATAGGCGATGCCGAGCAGGACGAAGACGTAGGTTTTGCGTTCTTTTTCCCGGTCGAGGTGGCTCAGCATACCCATTGCCAGAGGCAGCATCATCGCGGCGGTGGCGGTGTTGCTGATCCACATGGACAGAAAGGCGGTAACGAGGAACAACATCAGCACGGCGGCCTTCATACTGCCGCGCGACAGCCGCAGCAGGCTGACGGCGATTTTGCGGTCGAGACGCTGCATATGCAGGGCGGTGGCGAGTGCGAAACCGCCGAAAAAAATGTAGATAATCGGGTTGGAAAAATCAGCCATCGCCTTTTTGATGTCCATGTCGGGGAAACCGAGTACGACGGCGAGGATAGGGATCATCAGCGCGGTAACGGTAATGTGGACGGCTTCGGTAAACCAAAGTGCGGCAACGAAAATCAGCAGCGCGATACCTTTGTTGGCATCAGGGGCGTAGGGCAGGATATGGTAAATGCCGAAACAGACGACGGCGGAAATAATGGTGGTCAGCAGTCCTTTAAAGTCGGTAATCGGCTTCTGCGCACTGAGAAGCTCGACGTTTTCAGGATGCTGGGTTTTGTCCTTTGCATGCAGGTTCATGAATACTCCTTTAAGGCAATAAAATCGGTTTTTCTTTTGTGTCGTGCAATCCGAAACGGTTTGTGGAACCGCCGATTCTGCAACTGGTTCGAGTATATTTGTAATCTGATGTAGTGTAAATATATTGTAAACGATTTGTCGGTTTTGTTTATGAGATGGGATTGATATGTAAGGGGAAAAATAGGATATATCGGGAAGAGGTGCATCCTGTTTGGGGAAAATAAACCGATTCAGTCCGGGCGGTCGGCGGCGCGGGCGGCAAAGAGTGCGAGAACCGTACCTGCCATATCGGCAAGAACATCGCCCAAACTGCCGGTTCTCGTTGCGGTAAATCATGCCTGCGCGCATTCGCTGAAGAGGGCGAAACAGAGGGCAAAGACCATCAGGCTGCGGTAGGGGATGGGAAGTTTTCCGGTTTTGAATGCTTTGGTCAAAAGCCAGATTTGTGCGAAAAACAGGGCAAGGTGTGCTGCTTTGTCGAAATGCGGAAACGGCGGCGGCGCGGTGTCGGCAGCTTTGAAGAGCAGCGAATAGATGCCGCCGGCAAACCACAATGCGGAAAGCAGGCTGAAGCGGTTGCGCGGCAGCTTCATGCCGCCTCCTCGTCCAGCCACGTTTGGCAGATTTTGGACAGGCGCAGGAATTTGCCGCCGCGTGCGGCAAGTATGTCGCGCCATTGTGCCACTTCTTCGGCGGATGGTGCGTCGTCGATGCTGCATTCGTACAGCAGGAAATCGAGGGTTTCTTCGATGACGGGGATGGATTCGGTTTGGATAAGCTGCTTGAGTTCGGTCATGACTGTTCGGATATGGAAATCGGGAACATGCCGTCTGAAAGGGCTTCAGACGGCATCGGGTCATTTGCTGTGCAGGAAGCGGGTTGCCTCTTCACATTTGCCGGCAAGGATGTCGGGTATGGCTTGCAGGGATTTGGCGACGGCATCGTCAATCTGTCGGCGGTGTTCCGTACTGGGTTTGTTCAGGACATAGCCGACGACGAGGTTGCGGTCGCCCGGGTGGCCGATGCCGAGGCGCAGGCGGTAATAGTCTGCCGTGCCGAGTTTTGCCTGAATGTCTTTCAAGCCGTTGTGTCCACCGTTGCCGCCGCCGAGTTTGAATTTGATCCGTCCGCAGGGAATGTCGAGTTCGTCGTGGACGACGAGGATTTCTTCGGGTTTGATTTTATAAAACTGCGCAAGGGCGGCAACTGCCTGTCCGGAACGGTTCATGAACGTGGTCGGCTTGAGCAGCCAGACATCGCCGTCGGGCAGGGTAGCACGGGCGACTTCGCCGAAGAATTTTTTTTCTTCTTTAAATGAAGCCTTCCATTTCCACGCCAGTTCGTCGAGGAACCAAAAACCCGCATTGTGGCGTGTCTGTTCGTATTCTTTGCCCGGGTTGCCCAAGCCGACAACCATTTTGATTGTGTTTGACATGATATTTTCCGTGTTTCTGCCGAATGCCGTCTGAAGGCTTCAGACGGCATGGTTATTCTTCTTGATTTTGAACGCGTTTGCGGCGCGCTTCTTTGGGGTCGATCAACAGCGGGCGGTACACTTCGATGCGGTCGCCGTCGCGCAGCGGCGTGTCGTCTTTGACGGCTTTGCCGAAAATGCCCAAAGGCGCGGAATGCAGGTTTAAATCTTCAAATATGCCGTCCAAACCGCTTTGCAGTGCGGCGGCGCGGACGGTTGTTCCCTCGGCAAGCTGCATGGTTTTCAAAACCTGTCGGTCGGGCAGCCCGTACACAATCTCAATTTCAAGCATAACGGCGGTCTGCCTCTTTGACGAACGCTTCGACCAGCGTGGCGGAAAGGTGGTTGAAGACGGGGGAAATTAAGGCGGACAAAACGGCATTGGAAAAATCGTATTCCAAATTGAATTCGATTTTGCACATATCGTCGCCCAAATCGATAAATTTCCACGTTCCACGTAAGGTTTTGAACGGACCTTCGAGCAGTTCCATACGGATTTCCCTGCCCGGAATGTTGCGGTTGTGCGTGGCGAATGATTGGCGAACGTGCATATAGTCCATAAACAGCCGCGCCTTCAGTTCGTTGCCGTTGCGTCCGATGACCTCGGTTTTGCTGTACCACGGCAGAAAGTTCGGGTAATCCTCAACCTTATCGACCAGCTCGAACATTTTGTCCGCGCCGTGCAGCACCAAGATGTTTTTTTCAACTTTTTTCACGGGCATCACCAATGCGGGCGTGTATTCGAAGGGCGGTATTATAGCGGTTTAATTTTAAACCGGTACAGCCTTGCCCCGTTCTGATTTCAATTTAAACCGCCATATCGCAGATTCGCAAAAACCGATACGGCTTTGGCGTTTCAGACGGCATTGAGCGGAAAATGCCGTCTGAAAACAGGATGGGAAAACGGCAGCTTGCGGGCTGCCGTTTGTTCGGGAAGTTAAGCCTTGTTTTCAGGCTGCTGCTCGGACTCTGTCGAAGCGGTGTCTGCCGGGGCAGGTGCTTCGGTTTCTTCCCGAGTCGGAGCGTGCGGCGCGTTATCTTCCGCCGCGTCCGCATTCTCGCGCAGGTTGTGGCTGTAATCTTTGGGCGGGCTGGGTTGTTTGCCCGCCATGATTTCCAGTACCTGATCGCGGTCGATGGTTTCCCATTCCATCAGGGCTTTGCACATCGTTTCCATCTTGTCGCGGTTTTCATCGAGGATTTTGTAGGCAACCTGATACTGCTCGTCCAAAATCCGGCGGATTTCCGCATCGATGTCCTGCTGGGTTTTCTCGGAAATGTTTTGCGAACGGGTTACGCTGCGTCCCAAGAAGACTTCGCCTTCGTTTTCCGCATAAACCATCACGCCCATTTTGTCGCTCATGCCGTAGCGCGTTACCATTTCGCGCGCCATTTGGGTTGCGCGTTCAAAGTCGTTTGATGCGCCGGTGGAGATGCGTCCGACGAAGATGTCTTCGGCAATCCGTCCGCCGAACAGGATGGAGAGCTGGCTCAACATCTGATCTTTATACATACTGATGCGGTCGCGCTCCGGAAGCTGCCAAGTCAGACCCAGCGCACGTCCGCGCGGCATAATGGTTACTTTGTGGACGGGGTCGGTAAAGGGCAGGCTTTCGGCAACAATCGCGTGTCCGGATTCGTGATACGCCGTCGCACGTTTTTCGTCTTCGTGCATCACCATACTGCGGCGTTCCGGACCCATATAGATTTTGTCTTTGGCGTCTTCAAAATCGCTCTGATCGACTTTGACTTTATTGCGGCGGCCGGCAAACAGGGCGGCTTCGTTGACCAAGTTCGCCAAATCCGCGCCGGAAAAACCCGGCGTGCCGCGCGCGAGGGACAATAAATCCACAGATTTGTCCAAAGGCACTTTTTTAGAGTGGACGTTCAAAATCTGTTCGCGCCCCCGGATGTCCGGCAGGGGGACAACCACTTGGCGGTCGAAACGGCCGGGGCGTTGCAGCGCAGGATCGAGTACGTCGGGGCGGTTGGTTGCCGCAATCACAATTACAGTCTGATTGCTCTCAAAACCGTCCATTTCAACCAACAATTGGTTTAATGTTTGCTCGCGCTCATCATTACCGCCGCCCAAACCTGCGCCGCGTTGGCGGCCGACTGCGTCAATCTCGTCGATAAAGATGATGCAGGGGGCGTTTTTCTTCGCCTGCTCGAACATATCGCGGACGCGGCTTGCACCGACACCGACGAACATTTCGACAAAGTCGGAACCTGAAATGCTGAAGAACGGCACGCCGGCTTCGCCTGCAATCGCTTTCGCCAAAAGCGTCTTACCCGTACCCGGGCTGCCCGCCAGCAGGATGCCGCGCGGCACGCGCCCGCCCAGGCTTTGATAGCGGTTCGGCGCTTTGAGGTAATCGACGATTTCCTGCACTTCTTCTTTGGCTTCGTCGCAGCCGGCGACATCGGCAAAGGTAACTTTGTTGGCATCTTTGTCCAGTAGGCGGGCGCGGCTTTTGCCGAATGAGAATGCGCCGCCTTTTCCGCCGCCGCCCGTCTGCATACGCATAAAGTAGAACCACGCGCCAATCAGCAGCAGGACGGGCAGCAGGCTGTAAAACAGGGCAGCCAGCGCGCTCGGTTTTTCTTCCGGCGTTACTTTTACACGGACGTTTTTGTCGAGCAGTGTTTTAATCAGGTTGTCGTCCAAAGGCGCGTTGGTGAAGAAGGTGCTTTTGTCGGTGCGCTCGCCCTTAATCAGGTAGCCGCTGACGACGGATCCTTCGATGTTGACGCCGGATACTTCGCCGTTGTTGACCTGTTGGATGAACTGAGAATATTCGATTTGCCCGTTGTCTTCTTTTTTACCGTCTAAAGCGTTGAACGCAGCCATCAGGCCGATACCCAAGGCGACCCAGACAAGGATTGATTTAAAGGTGTTCCCCACTTAGCAAGGCTCCATAATTGAGGTGTAAAACGGAAATGATTGTAAAGCACGCCGTCTGTATTGTCAGCGTTTATTTTTGCCCAATAAATAAATCTCACTGGAGCGATTGCGCGAGGCTTCGGGTTTGCGCGTCTGCACCGTGCCGAAAATTTCGCGCATGGCTGCCATGTATTCCTGATAGCCTGCACCCTGAAAGACTTTGACCAAAAAGCTGCCGCCGGTTTTCAGGTGTTGCGAGGCGAAGTCTAAAGCCAGTTCGCACAGATAAAAGCTGCGTGCCTGATCGCTTACGGCGTTTCCCGACATATTGGGCGCCATATCGCAAATTACAAGGTCGAGCGGGCGGTTGTCCAACAAGGTTTCGAATTGTGCCAGTACGTCGTTCTCGCGGAAGTCGCCCTGAATGAAGGAGACGCCCCCTATGGCTTCCATAGGCAGGATGTCCAAGGCGAAAACTGCTCCGGAAGTACCCGTCAGCTTGGCGGCAACCTGCGACCAGCTTCCCGGTGCGCTGCCCAAGTCGGCAAGTACCGTGCCGGGTTTGATTAATTTGTCTTTTTCGTTGATTTCCAAAAGTTTGTATGCGGCACGGGCGCGGTAGCCGTCTTTTTGCGCCATATGGACGTAGTGGTCGTTGACGTGTTCGTGCAGCCACGCTTTTGAGGATTTGGAACGTACAGCCATAGTGGTTCGCGGGTCGGAATGGAAACCGCGTATTGTACGTTAATTTTGCCGATGTCGTGCCAAATCGCGTACAATGCCGCATTATTCTTTTTATTCAAGCAGTAGGAAAATGACGGATACCAAATTGAACACCAAAGAAATTTTGGAACTGAAAGCGCGCGCGCACCATCTCCATCCTGTTGTGATGGTCGGTCAGCAGGGTCTGACGGACGCGGTCATCAAGGAAACCGATGCGGCATTGACGGCGCATGAGCTGATTAAAGTGCGCGTATTCGGCGACGACCGTGCCGAACGTATCGAAATCTGCACTGCCTTATGTGAGGCGGTTGACGCGCAACCTGTTCAGCATATCGGGAAACTTTTGGTATTGTGGCGTAAGAATATCGAAGGCTGACAGCCTGAAGCTGTTGTTTTGCTATTGTTCTTTAATGGGCGGGACGCCGTCCTTCGGCGCGGCATTTCGGCGGGCCGAAACCCTTTCCGGTGAAAACGGATTTTGATTGCCGCCCGATGCTGTCTGCAAGTTGCGGCGGCTTCCGTATGGTTTGAATTGTTGACAGGATGATTGGAGGGCTTATGCAGTTTCCTTACCGCAATGTTCCGGCTTCGCGTATGCGCCGTATGCGCAGGGACGATTTTTCACGCCGCCTGATGCGCGAACACACGCTGACCGCCGATGATTTGATTTATCCGGTGTTCGTATTGGAGGGGTCGGCGCGCGAGGAGGATGTGCCTTCTATGCCGGGTGTGAAGCGTCAAAGTTTGGACAGGCTGCTGTTTACGGCGGAAGAGGCGGTAAAGCTCGGTATTCCGATGTTGGCACTGTTCCCCGTGGTTACGGCAAACAAAACCGAGCGTGCGCAGGAGGCGTACAATCCCGAAGGACTCGTGCCGTCAACTGTCCGCGCCTTGCGCGAGAGGTTTCCCGAACTGGGCATTATGACGGATGTCGCGCTCGATCCTTATACGGTTCACGGTCAGGACGGGCTGACGGACGAAAACGGTTATGTGATGAACGATGAAACCGTAGAGGTTTTGGTCAAGCAGGCTTTGTGCCACGCTGAAGCGGGCGCGCAGGTGGTTGCCCCTTCCGATATGATGGACGGGCGTATCGGTGCGATTCGCGAGGCGTTGGAGGATGCCGGGCATATCCATACGCGGATTATGGCGTATTCCGCCAAATATGCTTCTGCATTTTACGGCCCTTTCCGTGATGCGGTAGGCAGTTCGGGCAATTTGGGCAAGGCAGATAAAAAGACCTACCAGATGGATCCGGCAAATACCGATGAGGCGTTGCACGAAGTGGCGTTGGACATTCAGGAAGGTGCGGATATGGTAATGGTCAAGCCCGGTTTGCCGTATTTGGACGTTGTCCGCCGCGTAAAGGACGAGTTCGGTGTGCCGACTTATGCCTATCAGGTTTCGGGAGAATACGCGATGTTGCAGGCAGCGATTGCCAACGGCTGGCTGGACGGCGGCAAAGTGGTTTTGGAAAGCCTGCTGGCATTCAAACGTGCGGGTGCGGACGGGATTTTGACCTATTACGCTATTGAGGCGGCAAAGATGTTGAAGCGTTGATTTTCGGCCGGGTTAATTGAAATGCCGTCTGAAACCATGGTTTCAGACGGCATTTTTACAGTTTACAAAGTTGTATCGAGTGCGGCGGAAATATCGTTCCAAATATCGTCCGCGTCTTCGATGCCGATGGAGAAACGCAGCAGACCGACTTTGATGCCCATTTCCATTTTCACATCATGCGGTACGCCGCTGTGGGACTGGGAATAGCAATGGTTGACCAAACTTTCCACACCGCCGAGGCTGGAAGCCATTTTGACCAGTTTCATGTTTTTAATCACGCTGTTTGCCGCTTCACGCGTGTCGTTTTTGAGATAAACCGTAACCACGCCGCCGATGCCTTTGGGCATTTGTGTTTTCGCCAGTTCGTAATGTTCGTGAGACGGCAGGCCGGGATGGAACACTTTTTCAATGGCAGGATGGGCTTCCAAACGGCGCGCGATTTCGAGTGCGTTTTGGCAATGGGCGTTCATGCGCAGAGCCAGTGTTTTGATGCCGCGCAACACCAGCCAGCAGTCCAGCGGGCCGGCAACCGCGCCGGTATGCACCATCATATCGTGCAAAGGCTGCGCCAGTTCTTTGGTTTTGGCAACGACGATGCCCATCAACACGTCGGAATGGCCGCACAAATATTTGGTAGCGGAATGGAATACAAAATCGCAACCCATATCCAACGGCTGTTGCAGATACGGCGTGGCAAAAGTGTTGTCGATACCGACCAGCGCACCGGCTGCTTTGGCTTTTGCGGCAAGGACTTTGATGTCTACCAAGCGTAAAAGTGGATTGGACGGCGTTTCCAGCCAAACCAGTTTGACCTTGTGCGCTTTAAGCAGTTCGTCCAAATTATCCGGATTGCCTAAATCGGCAAAAACAACGTTCACCCCCCATTTTTGATAAACATCGACCAATAAATCATAAGCGCCGCCGTAAATATCGGCGACGGCGACAATGGTATCGCCCGGGCGCAGGAAAGTGCGCCATACGGCATCAATTCCCGCCATACCGCTGGAAAACGCAAAACCTGCCGCACCGTGTTCCAAATCGGCAACGGTGTCTTCTAAAATCTGACGGGTCGGGTTGCTCAGGCGCGAATAACGGTAAGGCACATTTTCGCCAATCTCGTGCAACGCAAACATACTGTTTTGATAAATCGGCGGCATCAGCGCGCGGTTGTGTTCGTCGCAATCGTAGCTGGAATGAATGGCTTTCGTGGCGAATTTCATTTGGTCTCTGCCTATGTAGATGTGAATAATCGAAGATTTTATCACTATCTGAAAAATAGAAACAATCAATGCAGCTGCTAAAAGCGAGTGATATAATCTCGCATTTGCAGATTGACGGTATATTCCCCGGCGGAAACGCCATACCATGCACACATCTCAACAATTACATGAATATTAAGGAAAAACAACTCATGAACACTATTGCAGACGTGCAATCCAGCCGAGATTTGCGCAATCTGCCGATCAATCAGGTCGGTATCAAAGACCTGCGCTTTCCGATTACCCTGCAAACTGCAGAAGGCATCCAGTCCACCATTGCCCGTCTGACCATGACGGTTTACCTGCCTGCTGAGCAGAAGGGGACGCATATGTCGCGTTTTGTCGCATTGATGGAGCAACATGCCGAAGCCTTGGATTTTGCACAATTGCGCAAGCTGACTACCGAAATGGTCGCGCTTTTAGATTCCCGCGCCGGCAAAATCAGCGTTTCTTTTCCGTTTTTCCGCAAGAAAACCGCGCCGGTTTCCGGTATTCGGTCCTTACTGGATTATGATGTCTGTCTCACGGGCGAAATCAAAGACGGGGCATACGGCCACAGTATGAAGGTCATGATTCCCGTAACCTCGCTTTGCCCGTGTTCCAAAGAAATTTCCCAATACGGCGCGCACAACCAGCGTTCGCACGTTACCGTCAGCCTGACTGCCGATGCCGAAGTCGGTATCGAGGAAGTCATCGATTATGTGGAGGCGCAGGCGAGCTGCCAACTCTACGGCCTGCTCAAACGCCCCGATGAAAAATACGTTACCGAAAAAGCCTACGAAAACCCGAAATTCGTGGAAGATATGGTGCGCGATGTCGCTACTTCGCTGATTGCCGACAAACGCATCAAGAGTTTCGTCGTCGAGAGCGAGAATTTCGAGTCTATCCACAACCATTCGGCTTATGCCTATATCGCCTACCCGTAGGCGCGTTTGCAATGATGCCCAAATGCCGTCTGAAAGGCATTGGGGCGTTATTCCCGAGTCTGCCGCCGCTTTGTTTTCCCAGCCGTAGAGAGATGGGTAAAGTCCGGATGAAGCTTGATGGCGAGGACGGATTGTATGGTGCGGCAGTGCCGTATCGGTTTGAAATCAATTTGCAATACAAGTAATGAAAGGATGCACTATGACGGTATTAGACAGAGAGCAGGTTCTATCCGCATTTAAAAACCGCAAATCATGCCGGCATTACGATGCGGCACGTAAAATCAGTGCCGAGGATTTTCAGTTTATTTTAGAACTCGGGCGTTTGTCGCCCAGTTCGGTCGGTTCGGAGCCTTGGCAGTTTGTTGTGGTTCAAAACCCCGAAATCCGACAGGCAATCAAGCCGTTTTCTTGGGGTATGGCGGATGCTTTGGATACCGCCAGTCATTTGGTGGTGTTTTTGGCAAAGAAAAATGCCCGCTTCGACAGCCCGTTTATGTTGGAAAGCCTCAAACGGCGCGGCGTTACCGAACCGGATGCCATGGCAAAATCTTTGGCGAGGTATCAGGCGTTTCAAGCCGACGACATCAAGATTTTGGACGATTCGCGCGCCTTGTTTGACTGGTGTTGCCGCCAGACCTATATCGCGTTGGGCAACATGATGACGGGTGCGGCGATGGCAGGTATCGATTCCTGCCCGGTGGAAGGTTTCAACTATGCCGATATGGAACGCGTATTGTCCGGGCAGTTCGGTTTGTTCGATGCGGCAGAATGGGGCGTGTCCGTCGCCGCGACATTCGGTTACCGCGTTCAGGAAATCGCCACGAAGGCGCGCAGGCCCTTGGAAGAAACCGTTATTTGGGCATAAGGCAATGCCGTCTGAAAACGCAAGGATTTTCAGACGGCATTTTTTAATGCTTATTTAAAACGATTCACCGGGGGCGAGATAACGCCATTTGCCGGGCGGCAGCCTGCCGAGTTTGACCTTGCCCATGCGGATGCGTTTCAGCCCGACGACGCGCAGTCCGACCAGTTCGCACATACGGCGGATTTGCCGCTTTTTACCCTGTTTCAACACGAAGCGCAGTTGGTCTTCGTTTTGCCATTCTACTTGGGCGGGACGCAGTTTCTCGCCGTCCAAACTCAATCCGTGATTCAGTAAGGCAAGTCCTTTTTCGTCCAATTTGCCGCGCACGCGCACCAAATATTCTTTTTCACTGCCGCTGTTTTCGCCGATAAGCTGCTTGGCGATACGGCCGTCCTGCGTCAATACCAGCAATCCGACCGAGTCGATGTCCAGCCTGCCGGCGGGGGCGAGGCCGATTTTGTGTTTCGGATCGAAACGGATGCGTCCGGTGTCGCCTTCCCAGCGGTTTTCAGGGGTAATCAGTTCGGCGGCGGATTTATAGCCTTTTTCCGCTTGTGCGCTGACATAGCCGACAGGTTTGTTCAGCAGGATGGTAATGCGTGCCGCCTGCTGTTCGTGGGCTTTCTTGTTTAGTTCGATACGGTCGGCCGGTGAAACTTTCTGACCGAGTACGGCGGTTTTGCCGTTGACCGTTACCCAGCCTTGTTCGATGTAGCCGTCGGCTTCGCGGCGCGAACAAAGCCCCAGTTGCGCCATGCGTTTGGAGAGGCGCACGGCATCTTCTGTATGGTCGGGGGGAGTTTTTGGATTCATAGGTGTTTTCCGGTAAGGGTCGGTTCAGACCAATTGTTCGCCCCAGTGCAGTTTTTGGCGCAGGGTTTTGAAATATTGGTAGTCGGTCGGATGTAGGATGCGTAAGGGGTTTCGGTAGCGGCGGATGGTGATGCGGTCGAGGTTTTGCACGTCGATATGGGTTTGACCGTCGAAATGGACGCGCGCGTCGCCGCCTTGGGTAACGAGGATTTCGATTTCGGACGTGTCTGGAATGGCGATGGGGCGGTTGGTCATGGATTGCGGGCAGATGGGGACGAGCGTGAAGGCGTGCAATCCTGCCTGCATGATGGGGCCGCCGGCGGCAAGCGAATAGGCGGTCGATCCGGTGGGGGTGGAGACAATCAGCCCGTCCGAACGCTGGGTATAGACGAATTCCCGATTGACGAA
Source organism: Neisseria meningitidis (assembly GCF_900638555.1). Classification (NCBI taxonomy): domain Bacteria; kingdom Pseudomonadati; phylum Pseudomonadota; class Betaproteobacteria; order Neisseriales; family Neisseriaceae; genus Neisseria; species Neisseria meningitidis. The sequence continues at coordinate 1,153,676 of NZ_LR134525.1, read as the reverse complement.
GACTTCAAACTCAATCATCTGTCCGGCGCCGCCACGGGAGAGGACGGCATCGTTGAGGGCGATGGCGCGTTCGGCGGTTTTGCCTTCGCGGATGAGTGCGGCCTCAATCAGGATGCGCTCTTCGGCAAGGTATTTCCCTTCTAAAACGGGCAATAGCTTGTCCGTCATATATTCGCGGGGAATTTGGGTCAGGAAGCCCAAATGCCCTTGGTTGATGCCGATAATCGGAACGGCGCGCAGGGCGATTTCGCGGGCGACGGAGAGAAAGGTGCCGTCTCCGCCTAAAACGGCGACCAGGTCGCAGTATTGCCCCAGTTCGGTCTTGTTGACGATATGGCAGCCGACGGTGTCTTGGGTATAGATGCAGCCTTCCTTTATGCCGACTTCGTCGAGATAGACGGTAAAGCCGTGCTGCTTCAAAAAGGTAATCAGCGTGTGTGCGGTGTCTTGGATGTCGGGCGTGTTGGGGCGGGTTACGATGCCGATGTTGTGAAAAGGGCTGTTCATGTCGGATGCCGTCTGAAGGTTAGTCTATCCAAATGTCGCGTTCGAGCCGGTCGAGGCGTTCGTTGAGGCGTTCCACGCCGTCGCGCAGTCTGCTTATTTCGTCGAGGCAGTCGGCAAGGGCTTCGTTGCCGATGTTTGCGGACTCGGGTTCGCGGGAAAATCTGCCGATTTGTTCGGCGATGTTCCTGCCGATTTGTTTGATGCCGTGTCCGATGTCGGCGGCACGGCTGCCGATGTCTGCCTGCGTGCCGAAAATCCGTGCCAATTCGTCCGATGCGCGGGAACGCAGGCTGCCGAGCAGGGACAGTACCGCGATGCCGAGGATGAGGTCGCCTTCGAGCCCGATGTCGCCCGCCCCGGGTTCGCCGCCTTGGAGGATTTTCTGTACCGCGCTGTTGCGGAAGGTGATTTCGGTGTCTGCAAAGCCGTTTCCCGCCGAGAGCAAACCGTCTTCCGTGATGCGTCCCGCCAGTTTCAACCCGGCAATGTTCAGGGTTAGTGTTTTGCCTGCGAAGGCGGCAAGTTCCGAGCGGCTGTCCGGGCTTTGCAGAATCAGGCGGTTGATGATGGGGAGGAGGGCGGACATATTTTCTGATCGGGGCGGAGAATGCCTGTTTGTTGCTGTTGACGCTTATTTTACAGGCTTAAGCCGTTATCGCAAACGGTACGGATGATTTTGCCCACGCTGTCGTCGGGTGCGAAATCAGGAGCCGGCAAGCCGAGTTTGGCGGCTTCTTCCGTATAGAATTCGCGTCGTGTCGGGTGGCGCGGTTCGATAATGTTTTTCAGCCGCCTGCCGCCGGGGTTAAATGCCGTCTGAAACAGGCTTTCGACGGCGATATTACGGTGGACGATGTTGATGGGGCGGTTGCCGCCCGGGATGTTTTGCTTTTGAACAAGGCGGCTGACGGGATGGCGTTCGGCGCAATAAAGCCCGCCCAGCCGCAGGATGTCGATGTTGGAGATGCCGCTGTCGAGCAGGTGTTGTTCGGCGGCGAGGATTTGGCGGGCGGACTCGGTTTGCGGATCGGGTGTGGCGGTTTCGTCGCATTCGCGCGCTGTATCGCCGTAAACGCTGGTGCTGCTTGTGAAAATCAGGTGTTGCACGTTGCACGCCCGGGCAAGTTCTGCCCATTGTTTGACGGTGTCGGCGTAATGCGTCAGCGAGGAGGGCGGTAGCAGGAAGAACCAGACGGGTTTGTCGGCGTGGTGCCGCCACAATGCCGTCTGAAAGGCATCGGTGCTGCCGAGGTCGAAGGTGTCGAGATGTATGGGCAGGTTGATGTCGTCCGAAGTCAGGCTGCGTTTTATGGCGGCGACGCGGCTGCCGTGTTGGTAAAACTTTTGTGCCAGCGGCAGGCCGAGGTAACCTAGGCCTGTGATGGAGATATGGGGCGGGGGGACTGCGCGCATTCGCTGATACCGTCGGGTAAGTGCCGTCTGAAGGCTGATTCGGACGCTGTGGGTTTACGGGTTGCCGTTGCCGATTTTCCGGTCGTATTTCTCGCGGTGTTCGGGCAAAAGATAAGGACGAAGGAGGCTTAAGGTGCGGCGGATGCCGCGTGCTTTGGAGTCTTCGGTCAGCTTGGTGCGGCCGCGCAGGGAGCTGTCGAAGTCGAACCAGTATTTCGTGATCATCCACATATTGACGGCGAGGTCGTTCATGGCGGTTTGGTCGGCTTGGATGATGTTCAGACCGTTGAGCTGGGTCAGCAGGTTGACCAAGAGCGGGGAGACTTTGGCTTGGGTGAAGGTATTGTGTTCGCCCAATAGTTCGGCACTGCGTGCAAGCAGGGTGTTCACGTCGCTGAATAGGAAGCGGTATTCCCACATCACGTCGTAAATGCCCGCCATATAATTGATGGAGTCTTCCACATCAGACGGCAACACGGCTTCGTTGAGGTATTCCAGCAGGGCTTCGCTGTAACGTTTGAACAGTTGGACGATGATTTCGTCTTTGTTGCGGAAGTGGTAATAGAGGTTGCCCGGACTGATGCCCAAGTGGGCGGCAATATGGTTGGTGCTGATGTTGCGCTCGCCTTCCTCGTTGAAAAGCGCAAGGCTGGCGTCGATGATGCGTGTGTAAGTATTGATTTTGGCGGGGCGGGTCACGGGCATACTCCTTGGATTTACAGGCTGAACGAAGCAGGCAGCCAATTGGGTTCGGCGTGCAATTCTACCTGAAACCGAGCAAATACTGTAAATTTGATGTGTTGCGCCAACTGCCGGACATCGTTTGCCGAGGCATTGTTTTTGTTCACTAAGACCAAAGCCTGCCTGTCATGTACCGCCGCGCCGCCGATTTGAAAGCCTTTCAGACGACATTGGTCGATCAGCCAGCCGGCGGCGAGTTTGACCGAACCGTCGGGCTGCGGATAGCGCGGCATATCAGGATGCCGCTGCAACAAGGTGGCGGCTTTTTCTGCGCTGACGACGGGGTTTTTAAAGAAACTGCCGACATTGCCAAGCACGTTAGGATTAGGAAGTTTACTGTTGCGGATTGCACACACTGCATCGGAAACATCTTTCGCCGTCGGCACCCTGCCCGCGCTCAGTTCGGCAACGGCGGCCGCCAAATCGCCGTAACCCAAGTTCGGCACAAAATGCGTTTTTAATGCAAATACGACCGAAACAATCACATAACGCCCTTTACCTTCCTGCTTGAACAGGCTTTCGCGGTAGGCGAAGCGGCAGTCGGCATTGGAAAGGGTTACAAAGGTTTCCGTATCCAAATCGAAGCAGCGCACGCTGTGAATCACATCTTTCGCCTCTACGCCGTATGCGCCGATGTTCTGCACGGGCGACGCGCCGACCGTACCCGGAATCAGGCTCAGGTTTTCCAAACCGTTCAAACCCAGCGCGACGGCGTGCAGGACAAAATCGTGCCAGATTTCGCCCGCCTGCGCTTCAATCAGAACCATGCCGTCTGAACGAGCAATTTCGCGTATGCCTTTGTTTTCCATATGTACGACCAGACCGGCGTAGTCCTCCATCAAAAGGATATTGCTGCCGCCGCCCAGCCATAAAACAGTATCTCGGTTGAACTCGGGTAGCCGGACGATGTCGCGCAACCCGTCGGCGTGTTCAAGCGCAATAAAGGCTCGGGCTTGGGCGCGCAGGCCGAAAGTGTTGTAGGGGGTAAGGTCGGTTCGGTATCGGATGGGTTGCATGGTTTGAACTTTAAAATGAGTATTGCCAGTGGCGGGCTTCAGCCCATCGTTTCTATAGTGGATTAACAAAAATCAGGACAAGGCAACGAAGCCGCAGACAGTACAAATAGTACGGCAAGGCGAGGTAACGCCGTACTGGTTTTTGTTAATCCACTATATTTTTAATCGGCGGAGTTTTCAGACAGCCTTATGCGATCTGACCATCTCCCTACTGCACAATTCCAAGCACCACACCAAGGCGATGGCGGCGATGGTGAGCGAGGCAATCAATGCCGTCCAGAAGCCGTAAATGCCCATATCGAAACGGTAGGCGAGCAGGTAGCCCGGCAGCAGACCGCAGCCCCAAAAGGCGGCGGCGTGGATGAACATCGGCACCTTTGTAACTTTGTAGCCGCGCAAGGCGTAGGAGGCGATACATTGGGTGAAGTCTGCCGGTTGGAACAAGCCGGCGAACAGTAAGACGGTGGCGGCGATGCTTAAAACCGCCGGATCATTGTTGTACATACTTACCAGCGGCGAACGGAATAATACCAAGGAAAGCACGGTAATCACGGCGAGCATCCATCCTGACACCAGTGACACGCCCGAAATATAACGCGCCCGCGAAAATTCGCGCCGCCCAAGCGAAAAGCCGATGCGCACCGTCCCCGCCGAGCCGACGCTTTGCGGAATCATATAGAGAATCCCCGACAAACTGATGCCGACCTGCTGCGCCGCCACATAATCCTCGCCGAAAGGCGCAATCAAAAACACGATAAACGAAAACGCGCTGGCTTCCAAAAAATAAGACAGCCCGATGGGTGCGCCGATTTTCCAAATCTGTTTGAACACCGCCCAATCCGGTTTGCCGAATTTCGCCGTCAGTCCGAATGGGCGGAAGAAATTTTCCTTGGCGATATAAATCCACAATGCCAGCGCGCTGAACCAAAACACCGCCATCGTCGCCAGTCCGCAGCCTGCGCCGCCCAAAGCGGGCATACCGAATTTGCCGTAAACGAAAATATAGTTCAGCGGCACGTTCAACACAAACGCCGCAAAGCTGACCAACATAATCAGGCGCGGGCGGTTCAGGCTGGAGGCGTAGGCGTGCAGTGCGCGGTGTACCATTGCCGCCGGCATCGCCAAGCTGGTGAACAGCATATACTGCGCCATTGTGCCTTCCACATAATCGCTCAAGGTCAGCCAGTTGCGGAACGGCGTAATCGCCGCCCACATCAAGACCATGCCGAACACGCCCAAAAACAGCCCGAACCAAATCCCCTGCCGTCCCGTTTCGCCCACTTCGTCGGTTTTACCCGCGCCGTAAAGCTGGGCAATCATCGGGTTCAGCGCCGCCATAATGCCCATAAAGGTAATATAAACCGTGGCAAACGCGCTGCTGCCCAAAGCCACCGCCGCCAAGTCTTCCTTGCCCGCACCGCCCGCCATCACGGTATCGACAAAACCGATGCCCACCTGCGCGACCTGCGCCAACAGCATGGGCAGGGCAAGAGCGGTCAGCAGGCGGACTTCTTTCAGGAAGACGGAAAAGGAAAAGCGGTTGAGGTCGAGCAGCATAAGTGTTCAATCAACAAAAATGCCGTCTGAAGCAGAAAACGGCAGCAGGAAGTGATGAGAAATAATGGCGCACATTATATAGTAAAAAATGCCGTGCCGTCAGACGGCGGATACAGGGTATAAAAGTATATTCAGATTGTGTGTATTTTATGGTAAAGTTTGGTTTTAACGACTTGACGGCATTGAGCCGTCGGACAGGGGCTGTTCGGATTCTGAATCGGAAGGAAGCATCGCCGTTTTGACAGCGGCGTGATGCGTTGCGGCAAAGATGCCGTCTGATTGCGGATCGGGCAGCCTTTTGTATTGACATGATAAAATAGAAGGCAGATTCTCATGCAGACATGGCAGCTTCCGGAACATATCGCCGACGTACTGCCCACGAACGCGCGGCAGCTTGAAAGCGCGAGGGAGCAGTTGTTGGCACTGTTCCGCGTACACGGTTATGAACTGGTACAGCCTCCGCTGATGGAGTACGCACATTCCCTGCTGACGCATATCGATGCGGGGCTTTCCCTGAAAACCATTTTGGTAACGGACAGGCTCAGCGGCAGGCAGTTGGGCATACGCGCCGACATCACGCCGCAGGTGGCGCGTATCGATGCCCATCTTTTATCCGCCAACCAAGGGATTAACCGGTTGTGTTATGCCGGTCCGGTGTTGCACGCGCAGTCCGACGGTCTGCTGAATATGCGCGAACCCTTGCAGGCAGGGGCGGAAATGTACGGTTTTGCCGACATCCGTGGCGACATCGAGCTGATAGACCTGATGCTGAAAAGCATGAAAATTGCCGATATGGGCAAAGTGCTGCTTTCGCTGGGGCATATCGGCATATTTCGCGCCTTGTCCGATGCGGCGCATTTGGATGCGGGGCAGTCTGCAACGCTGCTTGCCTTGATGCAGGATAAAGATACCGAGACGGTCGAAGCGCAGGTCAAGGCTTGGAAGCTGGACGGTATGTGGGCAAAAGCATTCTCGCTGCTGCCGCGCCTGTACGGCGGGCGTGAAGTGTTGTCCGACGCGCGCGGACGGTTGCCGGATTTGTCGGCGGTCGGCGGCGCGTTGGGCGAATTGCAGGCGGTGTGCGACGCATTCCCCGATTGTGAAATCCATATCGACTTGTCCGAGCTGCGCGTCGACAATTACCACACGGGCTTGCTGTATGCCGCCTATGCCGCCGATTTCCACGACGCGGTCGCGCGCGGCGGGCGTTATGACGGATTGGGCGGATATTTCGGCAGGGCGCGCCCGGCAACGGGATTCAGTTTCGACTTGCGCAGCTTTATCGGGCGTTTGCCCGCCATCGAACGGCAGCCCGCCGTGTTGGTCGATGCGGAAGATGCCGAAGCGGCGCACGAAGCGGTCGAAGCCTTGCGTGAACAAGGGCAGTGTGTCGTAATCGATTACGGTATCGGACACAATGTTTCGGAAGAGCTTGCAGGCCGTCTGAAAAAGACGGACGGCGTTTGGCAGGTCGTGAAACGCTAAATACCCGTTCATGGCGGATGAAAGGCAAATCGTGGCGGGGCGCAAAGCCGCACCGGTTTGGGGATTTCCGCAATAATTTTTAATATCGAAGGTTATATGGCTATGGCTAAAAATGTTGTAGTAATCGGCGCACAGTGGGGCGACGAGGGTAAAGGTAAAATCGTTGACTGGCTGGCGGAAGAAGCCGGAGGCGTGGTGCGCTTCCAAGGCGGCCACAATGCGGGTCATACCTTGGTTGTCGGCGGCAAAAAAACCATTTTGCGCCTGATTCCGAGCGGCATCCTGCATGAAAGTCTGGACTGCTTCATCGGTTCGGGCGTTGTCGTCTCCCCCGAAGCCCTGTTGGGCGAAATCGACGAGTTGAACGCGGCAGGCGTGAAAAACGTCGAAGGCCGTCTGAAAATCGCGCCGACCTGCCCGCTGATCCTGCCTTATCACATCGCGCTCGACCAAGCCCGAGAAGCATCGCGCGGCAAAGGCAAAATCGGCACGACCGGCCGCGGCATCGGCCCTGCCTACGAAGACAAAGTGGCACGCCGCGCCATTCGCGCCGCCGATTTGCTGCATCCTGAAAAACTGCGTGAAAAACTGGATGCCGTCTTTGCTTATTACAACGTCCAACTGCAACATCTGCACAATGCCGAGTCGGTGAAAGCGGAAGACGTGATGGCGGTTATCGAAAAAGTCGCGCCGCGCATTACGCCGATGATTACCGACGTGTCCCGCGTGTTGAACGAAAAAAACAAAAACGGCGAAAAACTGCTGTTTGAAGGCGCGCAAGGTGCGTTGTTGGACATCGACTACGGCACTTACCCCTTCGTTACTTCGTCCAACTGCCTCGCCGGCGCGGCTTCGGCAGGCGCGGGCGTAGGCCCTCAAATGCTGGATTATGTTTTGGGCATCGTCAAAGCCTATACCACGCGCGTCGGTTCGGGCCCGTTCCCGACCGAATTGTTCGACGAAGTCGGCGCAGGTTTGGCAGAACGCGGACACGAATTCGGTTCGGTAACCGGACGCGCACGCCGCTGCGGCTGGTTTGATGCCGCCGCCCTGAAACGCTCCATCCAAATCAACGGCATTTCCGGTATGTGTATTACCAAACTCGATGTAATGGACGGCGTTGAAACCATCAATATCTGCGTCGGCTACGAATTGCCCGACGGCGGCAAAACCGACATCCTGCCTTGCGGCTCTGATGCGGTAGAAGCCTGCAAGCCGATTTACGAAACCATGCCCGGTTGGAGCGAATCCACTTTCGGCGTGAAAAGCTACGACGCATTACCTGCCAATGCCAAAGCATATTTGAAACGGATTGAAGAAGTCTGCGGTGCGCCGGTCGCCATCGTCTCCACCGGCCCCGACCGCGAAGAAACGATTGTGCTGCATCATCCGTTCGCATAAGGTTTTGCAGTAAAATTGCCGTCTGAAGCCCTAATCCGCCGTTGGTCATAAATAGTAGGGTATCAACATTTCGGGCTACAATGGTACGTCAGCCAATGCCAAGACGTGCCAGCCTGATTTGTTGATGTGTGTACTATTGCATAGGCAGTTAAGCCATGCAGGAGATGAAAGTGTATATGTCGCGCAAAGCCCATTAGCCGCAAGCGAGGGGCGGGGTGCGCGAGAGAGAGGGGGGCAGGTGCTAAGTCATTGGTTATCTCCTTACTATCTATCTAACTACGGGTGCATTATGCGCCTATGCCTGTTGTTTGTCAAACACTATACAGTTAAAATGTGTAAAGATTTAGTAAAGACGTATACCATTTTTCTTTACATTTAGCTCCATCGGATACCAGTGCGTTCAGAGAAAATTTGAAAATTTCTATATTTTGGTTGTATAATGCTTTCATTTTAGAAAGGTCTATAATGCCAAAATCACTCTCGCTACAAGATGTTCAGTTAAGGTTTTCCAGTAAATTTCCTGATAAGACGGTTTTGAAGTTCACTAAAAACTACGAACCGGTAACAATCCAATGCCCTTTGCATGGGTCGGTTGTTTACGGGAATCTACAAGCTGCCATGAAATCCTCAACAGGATGTCCTGAATGTACTCGAAATCCCGAAAAGCCCTCTCCAAACGCCGTTGCCATTAGGTTGGAGGACACAGAGACAGGGGAAATCTACGAGTTTGCAAGTACACTGGCTGCCAGTAAATTTATCGGTTGCTCCAACAGCACTTTAGCTGTACGTTTAAGCGGACGCACTCCGTTTGACCGATTGATTAGGTATCGTTATAGGTTGGTAAAGTAAGTTCACAACCACTATGGCACTTACATTTACTCAAGCAGTTTCTAAGCTAACCTCTAAATTTCCACATTTGAATCTTGTGGAGTTCAATGGCGTTCGTTACCCGACGGTAATCGTCTGTCCTATACACGGGAGGGTTACTTGCTCTACATTCAAAAGTATGTTGGACTCTAAAAGTGGGTGTCCAAAATGTGCATCTTATGGTGTCAATTCCCACAAAATTCCAGAAGATACAATAGATAAATTATCTAAAAATACAGTATTGGAGGATACTGTAACTGGCGAAACACTTACATTCCCCTCAAGAGCATCTGCTGCAAGGTCATTGGGTATAAACCCAGCAGCTATCACTGACCGTATAAAAGGTCGGGTTCACACAGAGACTTTACTTGCAGGGAGGTATAAGGTTCACATCTGCACTAAATGACGTATACACTTTTTAACAGTGTATACCCCTCGCCACTATCAGGTGCTTCTCGAAAAATTTGACATTTTTATAAATTTGCTATTAAATCCATTTGACAATCAATTTTGGAGTCTCAAATGGCCAAATCTTTCAACCAAGCAGCTTCTGAACTTACTGATATATTCCCTAATATCTCTCTAACCGACTTTGACGGTGTGAATTACCCAGTAACCGTTAATTGTCCTATGCACGGGAACGTTCGTTATTCGACATTTAATGCCCTTATAAAGTCAAAGTACGGGTGTCCTGAGTGTGCTAAGATGTCAAAAACCCAAACACCTCCAAATGTAGGGAAGCCCCTCCTCATCCTCGACACAACGACCAACGAAACACTCACGTTCCCAAGCGTTACTGCCGCAGGTGCTGCTTTAGGTGTACATTTCCAACAAATCAATCACAGGCTCAAGGGTCGAACGTCGCCCGACAACCTTATTTCAAACAGGTACAAAGTGCTTGGGTACGATAGGTAAGGTTCACAACACCCTAAATCCTACGAACCAAGCTCGACGGACGTTCAAATCCCGACAACCTTGTCTGTAACAGGTATAAGGTTCTGCTATAATCAACCTATGGAAAATATTGAAGAATACGCACTGCTGTCTCCCGAAGCCCTGCTGGAACGCCTGGATACCGTTTTGAGTATCAGAATCGGCGGCAAGGGTTGGGAATCCAGTTATGACCGCCAACTTTGCACAGACGCTGGTCGAAATACAGGACAGTCTGTACAGGGTTGTGTCAACCGTCCAATACGGGGATGACAACCTCAAGCGGTTGACAGCGGACAAACGGAAGCAGTATGAGTTGAACTTCAAGATTTCCGAGGGTTCTACGCGTGTAGAGTCCGACTTTAAAGAGACTTTGGTTCGGTTCGGTAGAGATATGCTTCAAGATATGCCCCCTAAAATCCGTTCGGCAACGCTGGTAGCGTTGACGACCCTGCTTGTCGGAGGGGCGTTGGGTTACGGTTATTTGGAATACCTGAAGCAGGTTGCTTCGGAAGGGTATCAGACCGAGCGTCTGTATAATGCCGTCGACCGTCTTGCAGAATCCCAAGAACGGATAACGTCCGCCATCCTGAAGGGTGCTAGAGGTGCCGATTTCGTGCAAATCGGCAGACGTTCCTACAGTAGGGAGGATATATCGGAGGCAAATAGACGTGCAGAGCGTGTCCCGTATGGCGCAGAGTTGGTTTCAGACGGCAATTTTACCGCTGTTTTATCTGATATAGGGGATTAACAAAAATCAGGACAAGGCGACGAAGCCGCAGACAGTATAAATAGTACGGAACCGATTCACTTGGTGCTTCAGCACCTTAGAGAATCGTTTTCTTTGAGCTAAGGCGAGGCAACGCCGTACTGGTTTTTGTTAATCCACTATATTTTCTGTCCGGATACGGTTTATCAGGGTATATCAATGCGGCGTATCCGGTGCGGAAATGGATACGGTTGGTGTCGGTATGGAAACCTGATGTTTTCAGACAGCATATACAAAAAACCGTACTGCTTGCGTGTACGGTTTTTGCCGTTTCAAATCGGTTTAAAGCGATTTGAGGCGGGCGATTCGGTTGTCCAGCGAAGGGTGGGTGCTGAGCAGGGAGTCGCGCGTATCTCCGGCGATGCCCATTGCGTTCATTTCTTCGGGCAAATCGACCGGGTTGCCTTTAAGCCTTTGCAGGGCGGAAATCATTTTCGGCGCGCCGACCAGTTTTGCCGCGCCCGCGTCGGCGCGGTATTCGCGTTGTCGGCTGAACCACATGACAATTAAGCTGGCAAGGAAGCCGAACAGGATTTGGAATACCATGCTGACCAGGAAATAAGTTCCCTGGGACTGGCTGCCGTCGTTGTTTCGGGCAATCAGGTTGGCAATAATGCGCGACAGGAACACGACAAAGGTATTGACCACGCCTTGAATCAGCGTCAGCGTAACCATATCGCCGTTGCCGACGTGTGCCATTTCGTGCGCCAATACGGCTTCCACTTCGTCACGCGTCATATGGTCGAGCAAACCGGTGCTGACGGCGATCAGGGAGCTGTTTCTCGATGCGCCCGTGGCAAAGGCATTGGGTTCGGGGGAGTGGTAGATGGCGACTTCGGGCGTTTTCAGGTTCCATTGCCGCGCTTGGGCTTCGACAGTGTTCAAAAGCCAGGCTTCTTCTTCGGTGCGCGGCGTGTCGATAACTTCCGCGCCGACCGATTGTTTGGCGATGAATTTGGACATCAGCAGCGAAATAATCGAACCAGTGAAGCCGACGACGGCGGAATACGCCAACAGGCTGCCCGTGCCGCCCTGGCTGTTAATGCCCAAAACCGCCAAAACAATGTTGATTACGACCAAAACAGCGATATTGGTAGCCAAAAACAGAAAAATTCGTTTCACGGATGTTCCTTTTTGGTAGGGTGTGATGTTTTGAAATTTTGGGGATTGTCCCAAAAAGTTGCCGGCTTGTGAATATCAGACTCGGCAAAGGTATGCAAAACATTTGCTTGCAAATGGCAGTTTGTGCAGTTGGTTTTTGAACTATTGTGCCAAGCCGTGTAGAATCGTAAACCATCTGTTTGATTCCAATAAACACATTTCAAAGGATCACTTCATGAAAGCATTACTTTTAGGCGCGCCGGGCGCGGGCAAAGGCACTCAGGCGCAATTCATCACCGCCGCGTTCGGCATTCCGCAAATCTCTACCGGCGACATGCTCCGCGCCGCGATTAAGGCTGGCACGCCCTTGGGTTTGGAAGCGAAAAAAATCATTGACGAAGGCGGCTTGGTGCGCGACGACATCATTATCGGCATGGTCAAAGAACGCATCGCGCAAGACGACTGCAAAAACGGTTTCCTGTTCGACGGTTTCCCGCGCACATTGGCACAAGCCGAAGCGATGGTTGAAGCAGGCGTGGATTTGGATGCAGTCGTTGAAATCGACGTGCCTGACAGCGTGATTGTCGACCGTATGAGCGGCCGCCGCGTGCATTTGGCTTCCGGCCGTACTTACCACGTTACCTACAACCCGCCCAAAGTTGAAGGCAAAGACGACGTAACCGGCGAAGATTTGATTCAGCGCGACGACGACAAAGAAGAAACCGTGAAAAAACGCCTTGCCGTTTACCACGAGCAAACCGAAGTTTTGGTCGATTTTTACAGCAAACTGGAAGGCGAACACGCGCCTAAATACATCAAAGTTGACGGCACTCAGCCGGTAGAAGCCGTGAAAGCCGAAGTATTGGGCGCATTGGGCAAATAAATCGAAAAGGTCGTACCCACGGGCAGGCTTCGCACTCTGAAAACAGAAAATCAGGTTTTCAGACGACCTGTTTTTGATAAACAGCGTGTTGCAACCGAAAAATAATCATTTGGCGTCATTCCCGCGCAGGCGGGAATCCATTTCTGAATTTGGGCAATCGCTGTTTAAATCTGATGAACTGAGTTTTATCAATGGATTCCCGCCTGCGCGGGAATGACGGCTGATGTACCGGTTCAAATTTATCCGAAACAGTTTGTCGGAGGCTTGAGTTCGCGTAGGTCGGACATCAATGCCCGACCTACGGTTTGAATTTACGTTGTTATAGTGGATTAACAAAAATCAGGACAAGGCGACGAAGCCGCAGGCAGTACAGATAGTACGGAACCGATTCACTTTGTGCTTCAGCACCTTAGAGAAGCGTTCTCTTTGAACTAAGGCGAGACAACGCCGTACCGGTTTAAAGTTAATCCACTATACTGCGAAAAAGACGATAAAGGTCGTCTGAAAACCCGAAACGAAAACACCATGAATCCTTTAATCTCCGACTTCCAAACTCCGCAACAACGCACCCCCGTTATCGTCGCCCTTGATTTTTCCAACGAAAAAGACACGCTCGGATTCGTCCGCAACCTTGACCCGACATTGTGTCAAATCAAAATCGGCAAAGAGCTGTTTACCGCGACGGGACGCAATTTGGCAGAAAGCTTAATCAATCAAGGTTTCAAACTTTTCCTCGATTTGAAATACCACGATATTCCCCACACCGTCGCGCAAGCCTGCAAAGTCGCTGCCGATATGGGCGTTTGGATGGTCGATATGCACGCATCGGGCGGCCGCCGTATGATGGAAGCCGCAGCAGAAGCCGTTGCCGGATACGGCACGAAGCCGCTCTTAATCGGCGTAACCGTGTTGACCAGCATGGAACAAAGCGATTTGGCGGAAATCGGTTTGAACACCGCCCCTGAAGAACAAGTCATCCGCTTGGCAAAACTGGCGCAAAGTTCGGGCTTGGACGGCGTGGTCTGTTCCGCCCAAGAAGCCGCGCCGCTGCGCCGCGAATTGGGACAGGATTTTGTCTTGGTCACGCCCGGCATCCGCTTGGACGTTGCCGGCAATAATGATGACCAGCGCCGCATCATGACACCGGCCGAAGCCTTGGCTGCCGGTTCGACTTATTTGGTAATGGGTCGTCCTGTAACCCAAGCTGCCGATCCGGTAGCCGTATTGCGCGAAGTGAACCGCGTGGCAAACCTTGAAGCAAACTGATTTTCAGACGGCCTTACAGGCTGAGGCCGTCTGAAAAAATACAACGGAGGCAATATGTCCGCCAAGTTCCAACAAGAAACCCTCAAATCCCGTTTCGCGCAAGCCAAAGTCCTGGTTGTCGGCGACGTGATGCTCGACCGCTATTGGTTCGGCGATGTGTCCCGTATTTCGCCCGAAGCCCCCGTGCCGGTGGCGAAAATCGGACGAATCGACCAACGCGCGGGCGGAGCGGCAAATGTCGCGCGCAACATCGCTTCGTTGGGCGGCAGGGCAGGGCTGTTGTCCGTAACCGGCAACGACGAAGCCGCCGACGCGCTCGATGCGCTGATGGTGCAGGACGGCGTCGCCTCCTATCTGATGCGCGACAAACAAATCGCCACCACCGTCAAACTGCGCGTCGTCGCCCGCAACCAGCAGCTTATCCGTCTTGATTTTGAAGAACATCCCAACTGCGAAGTGTTGGAACAAATCAAGCAGAAATACCGCGAAATCTTGCCCGAATACGACGCAATCATTTTTTCAGACTACGGCAAAGGCGGCCTGTCGCATATCTCCGATATGATCGATTGGGCGAAACACGCCGGCAAAACCGTCTTAATCGACCCCAAAGGCGACGATTACGAAAAATATGTCGGTGCAACTCTGATTACGCCTAACCGCGCCGAATTGAAAGAAGTGGTCGGCAGTTGGAAAAACGAAAGCGAGCTGACCGAAAAAGCGCAAAACCTGCGCCGCCACCTCGACCTGACCGCCGTTTTACTGACCCGAAGCGAAGAAGGCATGACCTTGTTCAGCGAAGGCGAACCGATTTACCAGCCCACCCGCGCCCAAGAAGTTTACGACGTATCCGGTGCGGGCGACACCGTCATTGCCGGAATGGGCTTGGGTTTGGCGGCAGGCTGCACCATGCCCGAAGCCATGTACCTTGCCAATACTGCGGCCGGGGTTGTCGTGGCGAAACTCGGTACGGCGGTTTGCTCGTTTGCCGAATTGATCAAGGCATTGTCAGGGCAATCAACAATGTAGTTTTCATATTGATAAGATAAACAGAACGATATAAGTATGACTATTTCGACAATGGCACAGACACACGATACTCGATTACAAAAAACTTTGCTCTTTCCCAGTCAACAAGGTTGGAAATCTAAAACTTTTCTTAAACCTGATTCACATATTAGATTAGCAACCGTATTCAGCGGGATTGGTGCGGTTGAACAGGCATTCCACCGATTAAATTTAAACCATACCATTGTTTTTGCAGGAGATATTGATCCATACGTTAAAAAAAGTTATCTTGGAAACTA
This sequence comes from Neisseria meningitidis, assembly GCF_900638555.1. Classification (NCBI taxonomy): domain Bacteria; kingdom Pseudomonadati; phylum Pseudomonadota; class Betaproteobacteria; order Neisseriales; family Neisseriaceae; genus Neisseria; species Neisseria meningitidis. The sequence continues at coordinate 1,138,436 of NZ_LR134525.1, read as the reverse complement.
TAAATTAAATGAAGATTTTTGGCATAACGACATTACTCAATTTGATGCGAGAAAGTTTAGAAATCAAGTTGATATTTTAGTTGGAGGCAGTCCTTGCCAAGCATTTTCCATGGTTGGCAAACGTGCAGGATTAGAAGATACACGAGGAACATTATTCTATGAATTTGCTCGCGTTGTGGATGAAGTCCAACCAAAGATATTTATTTATGAAAATGTAAAGGGCTTGCTCAATCATGATAATGGAAAAACTTGGAAAGTTGTAAAAAGTGTTTTTTATTCACTTGGTTATGACTTATATTTCCAAATAATGAATAGTAAGGATTATGGGATTCCTCAACATCGTGAGCGTATTTTTGTTGTTGGCTTTCATACCCCTCCTATAAATGGTTTTCAGTTTCCTGAAAAGATTGAATTAGAACATACTATGCAAGATTTTTTGGAGGACTATACTGATAGCAAATATTTTTTACGTGAAAAGGGTGTGAAATTTGTTACCAGTTCTAAAAATAGACAAAAACGTTATACACAGATTAATGGAGAAATTGCCTTATGCCAAAAAGCAAATCAACAATTTAATTGGCATGGTGATTTTATTTTTCAGGCAGCCCGCGAATCTGAATTTGATGACTTTATTTTTGATGTAAATAACGTTGAGGAAAAATATTATCTTTCTGAAAAAATCAAAAATTATGTTTTGGCAGGAGGAACAAAAAATTTTAAAACCAGTACGGAAACTGATTTGCCTGTAGCTCGCCCATTATTGCAAACTATGCATAAAATGCATCGTGCCGGGGTTGATAATTATGTTACTCATAATCGTGGACGTATTCGTAAATTAACACCTAGGGAATGTTTGCGGCTAATGGGTTTTAGAGATGATTTTAAAATTTTAGTTAGTGATACTCAAATGTATCGCCAAGCGGGAAACAGTATTGTTGTTGATGTATTAATCGCTATATTAAAACAAATGGATATTACGCTTTATGGAGAGTAAAATGCCGGATTTTCAAAGAATTACTATTGAAAACATAGAGTATTTTATTGTCGATAGTATTCAAAATTTACGTGCGGAAGATAGTTTTATTCACAGGAATAACAAGTTATCTGTTTTTGGTGGTAATGGGGAAGCACGCAAATATGTAGGTAGTTATATTGATGATAGTGGTCGAAAACTAAGTACATTTTTTGAGTATGAAAATTGGGGGATTACTGAGACAAAAAATGGAAGGAGGGTAGAATATCCTCTCATTCAGAAAAATTGTTTTTTTAATAAGAAAAATTTACAGCGTTATTTGGTTGATGCAAAAGTTGAATATCACAAACAAGAACAGAAATATCATCATGATATTTCAAGGTTTTATGATGATTACGTTTTAAGTATTAATAATCTGCCTACAGAAAATATTTTCTTTTCAATCCATGATGTATCAGACCATTTGGAAAATTCTAAAGGTTACCGTAGGGGTTATATCCGTTCGGAGGATGATATATGGTCAATTTGGCGTAAGATTGTATTGCCCAAAATTAGTTATTTATCAATTCTTAAACTATTGCCTGTCAAAGATATAGAAGATTCAGAACCATTATTTTATTTCCGAATATTTTTGGATTATCAATTTCGCTCTATCGTGCACCCGCAACTCTTATCAAGAGAAAAATTAGAAATACCGGCTTCAGAATTTAATCAATTCGTAGAGCAAGAAATCATTAAACAGAAAAGTAGAAAAGGGCAGCAGAAATATCGCAAGGATGTTATAAATCATATGCCGCAATGTCCATTTACATTAATTACAGATGAGATTTTGTTAAGGGCTAGTCATATTAAACCTTATATGGTTTGTATTACTGAGAAAAATGAGAAAGAGGCATTAGATTATTTAAATGGGTTAGCTTTAACGCCGACTTATGATTGGTTGTTCGATCAAGGTTATATTACTTTCTTGGATGATGGTCGTTTGATTTGCGGTACTCGACTAAGCCGTTACACATGGGAAAAACTTAATATCAATCCAAATGCAAAAAATAAGATGAGAATATATCCCGAAGGAAGAGAAAAATATTTGGAATATCATCGCAAATTTGTGTTTCAGGACAATATCGATGATTTCTTGTAACTAAGTTTATTAATTTTACTCAAAACAAAGGAAACCGAATATGACCATCATCGTAACAGGCGCGGCCGGCTTTATCGGCAGCAACATCGTCAAAGCACTTAATCAACGCGGTATTACTGACATTGTTGCCGTCGATAATTTGAGCAAAGGCGAAAAATTCAAAAACCTTGCCGAGTGCGAAATCGCCCATTATCTCGACAAACATGAATTCATCCGCCAAGTGAGGGAACACATTTTACCTTATCAAAACATCGAAGCCGTTTTCCATCAAGGCGCGTGTTCCGACACCATGAATCACGACGGTTTGTATATGATGGAAAACAACTACCAGTACACGCTGGATTTGTTGGACTGGTGTCAGGACGAACGCATTCCCTTCCTTTATGCCTCCAGTGCGGCGGTTTACGGCAAAGGCGAAATCTTCCGCGAAGAGCGCGAACTGGAAAAACCGCTTAATGTGTACGGCTATTCCAAATTCCTGTTTGACCAAGTATTGCGCCGCCGCATGAAAGAAAGGCTGACCGCCCAAGTCGTCGGCTTCCGCTACTTCAATGTTTACGGACAACACGAACAACACAAAGGTCGCATGGCATCCGTCGCCTTCCACCATTTCCACCAATACCGCGAACACGGTTACGTCAACCTGTTCGGCAGCAACGATGGCTACGGCAACGGCGAACAAACCCGCGACTTCGTCAGCGTCGAAGACGTCGCCAAAGTCAACCTCTACTTCTTCGACCATCCCGAACTTTCCGGCATCTACAACCTAGGAACAGGTCGCAGCCAACAGTTTAACGAACTCGCCGCTGCCACCGTCAACGCCTGCCGCGCCGCCGAAGGCAAACCTGAAATGAGTTTAAAAGAGTTGGTAGAAGAAGAATTTATCCGCTACATCCCATTTCCCGACGCGCTCAAAGGCAAATACCAAAGCTTCACCCAAGCCGACATCACCAAATTGCGCGAGGCAGGTTATACGGAAGAATTTTTCGATGTCAAAGCAGGCGTCGAGCGCTACGTCAAATGGATGCTGGAAAATTTGGCTTAATTTGAATGCCCGTAAAAAATCGTCTGAAAATATCAGGCGATTTCGATTTGTTTAACTTTTATATGGATTTCGATGATGACCGAAATGCAACAACGCGCCCAACTGCACCGCCAAATTTGGAAAATTGCCGACGAAGTACGCGGCGCGGTGGACGGCTGGGACTTTAAACAATACGTTCTCGGCACACTTTTCTACCGCTTTATCAGCGAAAACTTTACCGACTATATGCAGGCAGGCGACAGCAGTATTGATTACGCCGCTATGCCGGACAGCATCATCACGCCCGAAATCAAAGACGATGCCGTCAAAGTCAAAGGCTATTTCATCTACCCCGGCCAGCTTTTTTGCAATATTGCCGCCGAAGCCCATCAAAACGAAGAGCTCAACACCAAGCTGAAAGAAATTTTTACCGCGATTGAAAGCTCCGCCTCCGGCTATCCGTCCGAACAAGACATTAAAGGCCTGTTTGACGACTTCGACACCACCAGCAGCCGGCTCGGCAGCACCGTTGCCGACAAGAACAAACGCCTTGCCGCCGTCCTAAAAGGCGTGGCGGAACTCGATTTCGGCAGTTTTGAAGACCACCACATCGACCTTTTCGGCGATGCCTACGAATACCTGATTTCCAACTACGCTGCCAACGCAGGCAAATCCGGCGGCGAATTTTTCACCCCGCAAAGCGTATCCAAGCTGATTGCGCGGCTGGCGGTGCACGGGCAGGAGAAAGTAAACAAAATCTACGACCCAGCTTGCGGCTCGGGCAGCCTGCTCTTGCAGGCGAAAAAACAGTTTGACGAGCACATCATCGAAGAAGGCTTCTTCGGGCAGGAAATCAACCACACCACCTACAACCTCGCCCGCATGAATATGTTTCTGCACAACGTCAATTACAACAAATTCCACATCGAATTGGGCGACACACTGACCAATCCCAAACTCAAAGACAGCAAACCCTTTGATGCCGTCGTTTCCAATCCGCCCTATTCCATCAACTGGATAGGCAGCGGCGACCCCACCTTAATCAACGACGACCGCTTTGCCCCTGCAGGCGTACTCGCCCCGAAATCCAAAGCCGATTTTGCCTTCATTCTGCACGCACTGAACTACCTTTCCGGCAGAGGCCGCGCCGCCATCGTCTCATTCCCCGGCATTTTCTATCGCGGCGGCGCAGAGCAGAAAATCCGCCAATATCTGGTGGAGGGCAACTACGTGGAAACCGTCATCGCCCTTGCGCCCAATCTCTTTTACGGCACCGGCATCGCCGTCAATATACTGGTTTTGTCCAAACACAAAGACAATACCGACATCCAATTCATCGACGCAGGCGGCTTCTTTAAAAAAGAAACCAACAACAACGTCTTAACCGAAGAACACATTGCCGAAATCGTCAAACTCTTCGCCGATAAAGCCGATGTGCCGCATATCGCCCAAAACGCCGCCCAGCAAACCGTCAAAGACAACGGCTACAACCTCGCCGTCAGCAGCTATGTTGAACCCGAAGACACCCGCGAAATTATCGACATCAAACAGCTTAACGCCGAAATCAGCGAAACCGTTGCCAAAATCGAACGGCTGCGGCGTGAAATTGACGAAGTGATTGCAGAGATTGAAGCATGAGCATCATCCTATACACCGCCAACGACGGCACTGCCCAATTTGCCTTGCAGGAATTTGGCGGACAGCTTTGGCTGACGCAGGCGGACATGGCAGAACTGTACCAAACCACCAAACAAAATATCAGCAAACACATTAAAACCATTCTTGCAGAGCAAGAATTGGAAGAGAAGGCAACTGTCAACTTCCAGTTGACAGTTCAAAATGAAAACGGGCGCAAGGTAAACCGCAAAATCGCCCATTATTCCCTGCCCATGATTATTGCCGTCGGCTACCGCGTCCGTTCCGCGCGGGGCATCCAATTCCGCCAATGGGCAACCGAACGGCTGGACGAATATCTGACCAAAGGCTTTGCCATAGACGACGAACGCCTGAAAGGCACAGGCGGCGGCGACTATTGGAAAGAACTGCTCAACCGCATTCGCGACATCCGCAGCAGCGAAAAAGCCCTATACCGGCAAGTGCTTGATTTATATGCCACCAGCCAAGACTACAACCCCAAAAGCAGCGAAAGCCAAACCTTTTTTGCCGCCGTTCAAAACAAACTGCACTATGCCGCCAGCCGGCAAACCGCAGCTGAGCTGATATACAGCCGTGCCGACAGCAGCAAAGACTTTATGGGGCTGACCACCTTTCAAGGCGCAATCCCCACGCTGAATGAAGCCAAAATCGCCAAAAACTATCTGACCGAAGACGAACTGTTCCGCCTGAACCGTCTGGTTTCCGCCTTCTTCGACCTGGCGGAAATCAAAGCGCAGGAGCAAAGCCCCATGTATATGCGCGACTGGATAGCCGAATTGGACAAATTTTCCGGGCTGTACGGACAAGGCACATTACAGGGTGCAGGCAGCATCAGCCGCAAACAGGCAGAGCAGAAAGCCGAACGCGAATACCGCGCCTATGAAGCGCGCATCCTGTCGCCGGTGGAGCAAGCCTATCTGGAAAGCGTTAAAGCGTTGGAAAAAACAGCCGTGCAACAGATCAAACAGAAAAAAGACCGCACAAAATAACTACCATTCAGGCTACCTGAAAAAGCAGCCTGCACACCATTGCAGGCAGCCTGAAAGCAGGACGGACTTCAGCCCGCAGAAATAACGGCAAACGGACAGAGTGAGCCGAAGCACCCCACAACCGCCCCACATCCCGCCACAGCGGGAAAGAAACGGAAAACAACCATGGATATGCAAAGCAAAGCGAAAAAATTGATTGAGATGATTCAGACGGCACCGGTGGAGTGGAAGCCGTTGGGTGGAGAAAATGGGATAGCTATCATAAAAACAGGACAAGCTGTAAGTAAGCAGAAAATCTCAAATAATATTGGTAGTTATCCAGTTATTAACAGTGGCAAAGAGCCGCTTGGCTATATTGATGAATGGAACACTGAAAATGACCCTATCGGCATCACAACAAGAGGAGCGGGAGTCGGCTCAATAACGTGGCAAGAAGGAAGATATTTTCGTGGCAACTTAAATTATGCAGTTACTATTAAGAATAGAACAGAATTGGATGTTCGTTTTCTCTATCATATATTACTTGAATTTGAACAAGAGATTCATGCCTTATGTACATTTACAGGTATTCCTGCTCTAAATGCCAGTAACTTGAAAAAATTATTAATCCCTATCCCACCCCTGGAAACCCAACAAAAAATTGTAAAAATACTTGACAAATTCACCGAGCTGGAAGCTGAATTAGCCCTGCGCAAACGCCAATACCGGTATTACCGCGACTTTCTTTTAGATTTTGACAATCAAATCGGGGGGGGATAGCTGATGGCTATAAAGGCCGTCTGAAAGATGTGGTTTGGAAGACGTTGGGGGAGGTGTTTGACTTGAAGAATGGCTATACCCCTTCCAAATCAAATAAAGAATATTGGGAAAATGGCTCAATCCCTTGGTTTAGAATGGAAGATATTAGGGAAAATAGCCGTATTTTAGATAATTCATTGAAGCATATATCAAAAAGCGCAGTTAAGGGCGGCAAGCTGTTTCCTGCTAAATCAATAATGATGTCGACAACGGCAACCATAGGAGAGCATGCGTTAATAAAAGTTAATTATATTAGTAACCAACAACTGACCAATTTTACAATTAAAGATGAATTTAAGGATGCTTTAGATATAAATTTCGCTTTCTATTATTTTTTCATTATTGCGGAGCAGAGCAAAAAACTTATTAATACTTCAAGTTTACCTATTATTAGCATGAAAGAATTAAAGAAATTAAAAATCCCCATCCCACCACTCCCCGAACAGGAAAAAATTGCCGCCATCCTAGACAAATTCGATACCCTGACCCACTCTATCAGCGAAGGCCTGCCGCACGAAATCGCCCTGCGCCGCAAACAATACGAATATTACCGCGAACAGCTGCTTGCCTTCCCTAAGGCTACCTGAAAAAGCAGCCTGCACATTTTCAGGCAGCCCAATCCGAACATCAAACCGTTTAAAACCCGATACTGCAAAGGACGACCCATGAACCTCGAAACCAAACCCATCGCCGAAACGCCGAATTTCATCGTGCTCGACCAATATGAAAAAATCGAACAGTCGGGCAGCTACCAATCGGAAAACCAGTTGGAAGCGGAGTTAATCGCCGATTTGCAGAATCAGGGTTACGAATACCGCAAGGATTTGAACAGCCAAAGCAGGCTGCTGGAAAACCTGCGCGCGCAGTTGCAGCGGCTGAACGATGTGGCGTTTTCAGACGGCGAATGGGCGCGGTTTTTGACGGAATATCTGGACAGGCCGTCTGAAAACATTACCGATAAAACCCGCAAAATCCATGACGACCATATTTATGATTTCGCTTTTGATGACGGCCGTCTGAAAAACATTTATCTGCTGGACAAGAAAAACCTTGCCCGCAACCATGTGCAGATTATCAATCAGTTTGAGCAGACGGGCACGTATGCAAACCGCTATGACGTTACCGTGCTGGTAAACGGCCTGCCGCTGGTGCAGATTGAATTGAAAAAGCGCGGCGTGGCGGTGCGCGAAGCATTCAATCAGGTGCACCGTTACAGCAAAGAGAGCTTCAACAGCGAAAATTCGCTGTTCAAATTCCTGCAAATCTTCGTGATTTCCAACGGCACGGACACGCGCTATTTCGCCAACACCACCAAGCGCGACAAAAACAGCTTTGATTTCACGATGAATTGGGCGCGGTCGGACAATCATCCGATTAAGGATTTGAAAGACTTTACCGCCACGTTCCTGCAGAAAAGCGTATTGCTGGGCGTATTGCTGCATTACAGCGTGTTCGATGCGAATGATACGCTGCTGATTATGCGGCCGTATCAGATTGCCGCCGCCGAACGCATTTTGTGGAAAATCAACAGCTCGGCGTAGGTAAAGAATTGGAGCAAACCGGAAAGCGGCGGCTATGTTTGGCATACCACGGGCAGCGGCAAAACGCTGACCAGCTTTAAGGCGGCGCGTCTGGCGACGGAATCGGCGTTTATCGACAAGGTTTTCTTCGTGGTGGACAGGAAGGATTTGGACTATCAGACGATGAAGGAATACCAACGTTTTTCGCCCGACAGCGTGAATGGTTCGGAAAGCACGGCGGGCTTGAAACGCAATTTGGAAAAAGACGACAACAAAATCATCGTTACCACCATCCAAAAGCTGAACAACCTGATGAAGAGTGAAGATAATCTGCCGGTTTACCATCAGCAGGTTGTATTTATTTTCGACGAATGCCACCGCTCGCAATTCGGCGAAGCGCAAAAAACCTGAAAAAGAAATTTAAGAAATTCTGCCAGTTCGGTTTTACCGGTACGCCGATTTTTCCCGAAAACGCTTTGGGCGCGGAAACCACGGCGGGCGTGTTCGGGCGTGAGTTGCATTCTTATGTGATTACCGATGCCATCCGCGATGAAAAAGTATTGAAATTCAAAGTGGATTACAACGATGTGCGCCCGCAGTTCAAAGCCGTGGAAGCGGAACAGGATGAGAAGAAACTGAGTGCTGCCGAAAACCGCCAAGCCCTGCTGCACCCCGAACGCATCCGCGAAATCACGCAATATATCCTGAACCAGTTCAGGCAGAAAACGCACCGCCTGAATGCGGGCGGTAAAGGCTTCAACGCCATGTTTGCGGTCAGCAGCGTGGATGCGGCGAAGTGCTATTACGAAGCGTTCAAAACACAACAGGCAGGCAGCCTGCACCCGCTGAAAGTGGCCACCATTTTTTCCTTTGCGGCCAACGAAGAGCAGAACGCCGTCGGTGAAATTGTTGATGAGACCTTTGAACCGGAAGCGATGGACAGCAGCGCGAAAGAATTTTTGCAGGCTGCCATCAACGATTACAACGCCTGTTTCAAAACCAATTTCGGCACGGACAGCAAAGCCTTTCAGAACTACTACCGCGATTTGGCAAAACGGGTGAAAAACCAGGAAGTGGATTTGCTGATTGTGGTCGGTATGTTTTTGACGGGTTTTGACGCGCCGACGCTGAACACGCTGTTTGTCGATAAAAACCTGCGCTATCACGGCCTGATGCAGGCGTTTTCGCGCACCAACCGCATTTACGATGCCACCAAAACCTTCGGCAATATTGTCTGCTTCCGCGATTTGGAGCAGGCAACCATTGATGCGATTACCCTGTTCGGCGATAAAAACACCAAAAACGTGGTGTTGGAAAAAAGCTACGAAGAATACATGAACGGCTATATCGATGATCGGACGGGCGAAGTGCGGCGCGGTTATTTGGATGTGGCAAAAGAATTGCGCGAGCGTTTCCCCGATCCCGACAAAATCGAAACGGAAAAAGACAAAAAAGATTTTGCCAAACTCTTCGGCGAATACCTGCGGGCGGAAAACGTATTGCAGAACTACGATGAATTTGCCGCGCTGCGCGAGTTGCAGAGTGTGGACGCGGCGGACGAAGATGCGATGAAGGCGTTTCAAGAAAAATACTACCTGAGCGATGAAGACGTGCAGGAAATGCGGCAAGTGCCGATGCCGTCTGAAAGGGCAGTGCAGGACTACCGTTCTGCCTATAACGACATCCGCGACTGGCTGCGCCGCCAAAAAGCAGGCGAACAGAAAGAACAATCAAAAATCGATTGGGACGATGTGGTTTTTGAGGTGGATTTGCTCAAATCGCAGGAAATCAATCTGGATTACATCTTGCAACTGGTTTTCGAGCACCACAAAAAAATCAAAGGCAAAGCGGAGCTGGTGGAAGAAATCCGCCGCATCATCCGCGCCAGCATCGGCCACCGCGCCAAAGAGAGCCTGATTGTGGATTTCATCAACGATACGGATTTGGACAAAGTCCCCGACGTTCCTGCCATACTGGAAACCTTTTACACCTACGCTCAAGAGGTGATGAGGCGCGAAGCAGCAGAGCTGATTGCCGCCGAAGACCTGAACGAAACCGCCGCCAAACGTTATTTGACCGGCTCGCTCAAACGCGGCTATGCCAGCGAAAACGGCACGGAACTGACCGAAACCCTGCCGAAAATGAGCCCGCTCAACCCGCAATATCTGACGAAGAAACAAAGTGTTTTTCAAAAGATTGCGGCGTTTGTGGAAAAGTTTGCCGGAATAGGGACAGATATTTAAAAAAATGCCGTCTGAAATTTCAGACGGCATTTTATTTTTCAATCGGTTAAACAGTTTCTGTTTCAGGTTTAACCTTGCTTTTCTTAAATTTCAACACGGCTTCTTCTTTTGCCGCATCCCAGTCTATCCGCACGAAGCCGCCGTTGGATAGTTTGCCGAACAGGAGTTCGTCGGCGAGCGGTTTGCGGATTTTTTCCTGAATCAGGCGGTGCATCGGGCGCGCGCCCATTTGCGGGTCGAAACCTTTTCTCGCCAGATATTTGCGCAATGCCGGTGTGAATTCGGCTTCGACTTTCTTGTCGAGGAGCCGGTGTTCGAGCCGGAGCAGGAATTTGTCCACGACTTTGGCGATAATGGGTTCGGACAGGGGTGCAAACGGGATAATCGCGTCCAAGCGGTTGCGGAACTCGGGCGTGAAGAGTTTGTTGATGGCCTGCATTTCGTCGCCGCGTTCGCGCTTGGCGGTAAAGCCGAGGCCGGGGCGGCTGAGGCTTTCCGCGCCCGCGTTGGTGGTCATAATCAGGATGACGTTGCGGAAATCGGCACTCTTGCCGTTGTTGTCGGTCAGTTTGCCTGCGTCCATGACTTGCAGGAGGACGTTGAAAATGTCGGGGTGGGCTTTTTCGATTTCGTCCAAGAGCAACACGCAATGCGGCTGTTTGTTGACGGCTTCGGTCAAAAGGCCGCCTTGTTCGAAGCCGACGTAGCCCGGAGGCGCGCCGATGAGGCGCGATACGGCATGGCGTTCCATGTATTCGGACATATCAAAGCGTTGCAGCGGTACGCCCATCGAGTAGGCAAGCTGTTTGGCGGCTTCGGTTTTGCCCACGCCGGTCGGGCCGGAGAAGAGGAAGCTGCCTATCGGTTTGTCGGGCAGTCCCAAGCCCGAACGCGACATTTTGACGGCGGCAACCAGCGCGTCGATGGCGTTTTCTTGACCGTAAACCATGTTTTTCAAATCGCGGCCGAGGAATTGCAGCACCTGTTTGTCGTCGTGCGACACGGTTTTTTCTGGAATCCGCGCGACTTTGGCGATGACGGTTTCGATTTGCGCTTTGCCGATGACTTTTTTCTGTTTGGATTTGGGCAGAATCCGTTGCGCCGCGCCTGCTTCGTCCATCACGTCGATGGCTTTGTCGGGCAGGAAACGCTCGTTGATGTAGCGTGCGGAGAGTTCGGCGGCGGCTTCGAGTGCGCCTTGCGTATAGCGGACTTGGTGGAAGGCTTCAAACATCGGCTTCAAGCCGCGCAGGATTTGTACGGTTTCGGAAACGGTGGGTTCGACCACGTCGATTTTTTGGAAGCGGCGGCTTAAGGCATAGTCTTTGTCGAAAATGGTGCGGTATTCGTCGTAGGTGGTTGCGCCGATGCAGCGCAGCGAACCTTTTGCCAGCGCGGGTTTGAGCAGGTTGGACGCGTCCATGGTGCCGCCGCTGGTGCTGCCTGCGCCGATGATGGTGTGGATTTCGTCGATAAACAAAATGGCGTGCGGGATTTTTTCGAGCTGTTTCAAGACGGATTTGACCCGCGCTTCAAAGTCGCCACGGTATTTCGTGCCCGCCAACAGCGAGCCCATATCCAGCGCGTACACTTCGGCATCTTTAAGCGCGTCTGGAATGCCGCCGTTGACGATTTGATGTGCCAAACCTTCCGCCAGCGCGGTTTTGCCCACGCCTGCTTCGCCGACCAAAAGCGGATTGTTTTTGCGGCGGCGGCATAGGATTTGCACCAGCCGTTCCATTTCGTGTTTGCGACCAATCAAAGGGTCGATACGGCCGGCTTTGACTTCGGTGTTGAGGTTGACGGTGTAGTCGGAAAGGGAGCCGGTTTTTTGTTCCGCTTCTTCGCCCTCGCGTCCCAGGCCGTCTGAATCATTGCCATCCTCGTCATCGGGCGAGCCATGGGCAATACAGCGCAAAACTTCAAAACGCGTAACCGATTGCAGCTTGAGGAAATAGACGGTGTGGCTGTCGGTTTCGCTCATCAGCGCGACCAAAACGTCCAACGGTTCGACTGCGGCTTTTCCGGCAGACTGGGTATGCACCATCGCCCGTTGCATCACGCGTTGGAAGCCGAGCGTGGGCCGGGTTTCGACCGTGTCTAAAAGGTGTTCGGGAATCAGGGGGGTGTTTTCGGCAACGCTGGCGGCGAGCTGTTCGGACACCACTTTCAAATCCGCGCCGCATAGTTTTAAGACGTTCGGCACGGAGGCATCTTCTTCGATGAGTACCAAAAGCAGATGCTCGAGGCTGATAAATTCATAATGAGCCTTACGCGCCTCGCGGTAAAGCTGCTGCAAAATCTGTTCCAATTCGGGTGCAAGCATATTAAATCTCCTCGACAATACATTGCAGCGGATGCCCTTCGGCTTTTGCCCGCTGCATGACTTGTTGTTGTTTGGTTTGGGCAATATCGCGCGTGTAAGTGCCGCACAGGCCTTTGCCTTCGTGATGAACCAAGAGCATCACCGCTACCGCCTGTTCTTGTCCGAGCATAAAGATTTCGGTCAGGATTTCGACGACAAATTCCATCGTGGTGTAATCGTCGTTCAATAGGAAAACGCCGTAACGTTTCGGCGGCAGGGTGTTCAGACGGTGCAAGAGCGTGTCGGATTGGTGTTGCGCGGTCATAGTGTGTCCCATTTGAAAGCCGCGTTCAGACGGCATTTTTGTTGTATTTTCGGTACTTTTGCCTATTTTCCCACTTTTTTGAAAACATAGCTTGACGTTTTGTCTTAACAAATGTAAAAAGACGGTTAAGCAGGATTGGGCATCCGCCGAGTATATCAAGCTGGAAGGAACGCCAGACGGCTCGGTTTGCCGTATGCCTTGTTTTGCTGATTTTGTTAATTTTTGAGTATAGGAAGTTTCTAATGGCAACCGGTATCGTAAAATGGTTTAACGACGCTAAAGGTTTTGGTTTCATCACTCCTGATGAAGGCGGCGAAGATTTGTTCGCTCACTTCTCAGCAATCAATATGGAAGGTTTCAAAACCCTGAAAGAAGGCCAACGCGTCTCTTTCGACGTAACCACCGGCCCTAAAGGCAAACAGGCCGCCAACATTCAGGCTGCTTAATTCCTGATGTACGGTCAAATGTATATTTGAAAACGGCGGGACAGGCAATGTCCCGCCGTTTTTGTCTGCCGTTTTGCCGGCGGCGGAAAAACCCCCAATCCTCGCACGCCTTATCCTGAACTTGTGTGTACCCTGTTGTGGACAAGTGGCTTAGTATTTTGACGGATAAGGGAAAATCAGTGCTGATGAAAAAATGTGCAATGTTGTCGGCAAAAGGCGGTGCGGCATAAAACGGCAAACGGGCAGGCACGGGGCAAAACGTGCCGCCTTCGTCTTCAGACGGCATCGGCAGGGCGTTCAGCTTCCGGCAACCGTCATCCCCGCAATCAGAATCGAGCCGATTTTGTTGGACGAACGCCGCAAAGCGTCATCCGCCACGCCGACAATGTCGCGGTACATATCCTGCAAGCGTCCGGCTACGGTAATCTCGTGGACGGGGTAGGCAATCACGCCGTTTTCCACCCAAAAACCCGCCGCGCCGCGCGAGTAGTCACCGGTAATGGTGTTCGCGCCCTGTCCCATCAGTTCGGTTACCAACAATCCCGTCCCCATTTCTTTCAGCAGGTCGGATTGCGTTTCGTGCGTATGGTTCAAATAAAGGTTGTGCGCGCCGCCGGCGTTGCCCGTGGTCTGCATTCCGAGTTTGCGCGCGCTGTAACTGCTGAGGAAATAGCCTTCGACAATGCCGTTTTGAATCACGAAGCGCGGTGCGGTGGCAACGCCTTCCGCATCAAAATAGCTGCTGCGGAAAGAGCGGGGGATGTGCGGTTCTTCGCGCAGGTTGAGGAAATCGGGCAGGACTTTTTTGCCGATGCTGTCGATCAGGAAACTGCTTTGGCGGTAGAGCGCTCCGCCGGAGAGTGCGCCGACGAGGTGTCCGATAAGACCGCCCGAAACGGTGGTATCGAAGAGGACGGGGTAGTTGCCTGTCGGGATGCTGCGGCTGCCGAGTCGGCGCAAAGTGCGGCGGGCGGCGGTTTGACCGATGGTTTCGGGGCTGTCCATATCCGGATGGCGGCAGGCGGAATCGTACCAGTAGTCGCGCTGCATGCCGTTTTCGTCGGCGGCAACGACGCTGCAGGAAATGCTGTGGTGCGTGCTTTGCCGGTGTGCGGCAAAACCGTAGGTGTTGCCGTAAACGTATTGGTAATGGCCGGTTTGCACCGCCGCGCCTTCGGAGTTTTCGATGCGCTCATCCTCGTTCAGGGCGGCTTGTTCGCATTGTTTTGCCAAGCCGACGGCGGCTTCCGTATCCAAATCCCATTCGTGGTAAAGGTCGGGGTCGCCGATGTGTTGCGCCATCAACTCGGGGTCGGCAAGTCCGGCGCAACCGTCTTCGGCGGTGTGGCGGGCGATGTCGGCGGCGGCGCGGACGGTGTCGCGCAGGGCTTGTTCGGAGAAATCGGCGGTGCCGGCGCGGCCTTTGCGTTTGCCGACGTAAACGGTAATGTCCAGCGACTTGTCCTGCTGAAACTCGATTTGTTCGATTTCGCCCAGCCGCACGCTGACGCTTTGTCCCAATGATTCGCTGAAATCGGCTTCGGCGGCGGTTGCGCCCGTCGCTTTTGCCAAGTCGAGCGTGCGGCGGCAGAGGTCGAGGAGTTCGGAAGCGGTGTGGTTGAACAGCATAGAAATCTTTCTTGATGATGCTTTGCGGCATTTTAACCGTTTCGGGCGGCAGGGGCAAAAGCGCGCCGCTTGCAGGGCGTGCGGTGCAAAATGCCGTCTGAACGCGGCGGCATTCTGTTAAAATGCGCTATTGGAAAAAATTCGAGAACCAAGATGTTTGAACAAGAAGACGAGTGGATCAGTAAAACCCAAATGAAAAAGCAGATGAACGGTTTGCAGGATTTGGGTATGGAACTGACCAAGCTCTCAAACGATACGCTGAAAAAAATCGGCTTGGACGAAGATTTGTACGAAGCCGTCGTTACCTATAAAAAAATTACGTCCAACGGCGCGCTCAAGCGGCAGGCGCAATTTATCGGCAGGCTGATGCGCGACACGGATCCCGCGCCCATCGAGGCGTTTCTTGCCAAGCTGCGCGGCGACGATGCGGCGCACAACGCCTTTTTGCAACGCGTGGAACAGGCGCGCGTACGGCTGTTGGCAGACGACGGCGCGTTGACGCAGTTTATGTCGGATTTTCCGCATGCGGACGCCGGTAAATTGCGTACCTTGATCCGCAACACCAAAAAAGAGCAGGAGCAAAACAAACCGCCGAAAAATTTCCGCGCCCTGTTTCAAGAATTGAAAACCGTTATGGAAAGCCAAGGCGGAACAGGGGAAGCCTAGGCATGTTTTCAGACGACATCCGCCGTTATTTAGATTGGAGGATAAAATGTTGTTCCGTAAAACGACCGCCGCCGTTTTGGCGGCAACCTTGATGTTGAACGGCTGTACGGTAATGATGTGGGGTATGAACAGCCCGTTCAGCGAAACGACCGCCCGCAAACACGTTGACAAGGACCAAATCCGCGCCTTCGGTGTGGTTGCCGAAGACAATGCCCAATTGGAAAAGGGCAGCCTGGTGATGATGGGCGGGAAATACTGGTTCGTCGTCAATCCTGAAGATTCGGCGAAGCTGACGGGCATTTTGAAGGCCGGGTTGGACAAGCAGTTTCAAATGGTTGAGCCCAACCCGCGCTTTGCCTACCAAGCCCTGCCGGTCAAACTCGAATCGCCCGCCAGCCAGAATTTCAGTACCGAAGGCCTTTGCCTGCGCTACGATACCGACAGACCTGCCGACATCGCCAAGCTGAAACAGCTTGAGTTTGAAGCGGTCGAACTCGACAATCGGACCATTTACACGCGCTGCGTCTCCGCCAAAGGCAAATACTACGCCACACCGCAAAAACTGAACGCCGATTATCATTTTGAGCAAAGTGTGCCTGCCGATATTTATTACACGGTTACGAAAAAACATACCGACAAATCCAAGTTGTTTGAAAATATTGCATATACGCCCACCACGTTGATACTGGATGCGGTGGGCGCGGTGCTGGCCTTGCCTGTCGCGGCGTTGATTGCAGCCACGAATTCCTCAGACAAATGAACGGCAATGCCGTCTGAAAAGCCTTCAGACGGCATTTCAAACACATCCGCACTGTAAAGTTCCACGCTATGTCCGTCAAAATCCAAACCCGATCCGTCAATACCGACGTTTTCAATCATTTGCTCACCGCCGGCGCCGATCCTTTAATCGCCCGGCTTTGTGCCTCGCGCGGTGTGCAAAGTCCTGCCGAATTGGACGACAAACTCGCTTCCCTCCTGCCTTATCAAACGCTGACGAATTGCGAAGCCGCCGCCCGCCGTTTGGCGGATGCGGTTGAGCGTCAGGAAAAAATCTTGATTGTCGCCGACTACGATGCCGACGGCGCGACCGCGTGTGCCGTCGGTTTGGACGGTTTGGCGGCGATGGGGGCAAAAGTAGATTTCCTCGTGCCCAACCGCTTTGAACACGGCTACGGTTTAACGCCCGAGCTGGCCGAAATCGCCGCCGCGCAAGGCGTGGATTTGCTGATTACGGTCGATAACGGCATTGCCAGCATCGCAGGCGTGGCGCGCGCGCAGGCTCTGGGTTTGGATGTCATCGTTACTGACCACCACTTGCCGGCCGAGACCGTGCCCGACTGCATCATCGTCAATCCGAACCAAAAAGGCTGCGGTTTTCCAAGCAAAAGCTTGGCGGGCGTGGGCGTGATTTTTTATGTATTGATGGCGTTGCGTGCCGAATTGCGCCGCCGCAATTATTTTTCAGACGGCCTAAAAGAGCCGAATCTGGGCGACCTTTTGGATTTGGTCGCACTCGGTACCGTTGCCGACGTCGTCTCCCTCGATCACAACAACCGTATCCTCGTGTCGCAAGGTTTGAAACGGATGCGTTCGGGCAAAATGCGCCCCGGCATCCGCGCCTTGTTTGAAGTGGCGCGGCGCGATTGGCGCAAGGCCCAGCCGTTTGATATGGGCTTTGCGTTGGGCCCGCGCATCAACGCCGCCGGACGGCTGGACGATATGTCGGTCGGCATCGCCTGCCTGTTGGCGCGAGATGATTCCGAAGCTCAGGAACTGGCGGCTCAGTTAAACAACCTCAATATCGAGCGTCGCGAAATCGAGCAGTCTATGCTGCAAGACGCGCTGAATGCTTTTCCTGAAACCCTGCCTTCAGGTCAGATGACTTTGGTGGCGTATCGCGACGACTTCCATCAAGGCGTGGTCGGCATCGTTGCCAGCCGCCTCAAAGACCGTTTTTATCGTCCGACCATCGTGTTTGCGCCTGCCGACAACGGCGAAGTACGCGGTTCGGGACGTTCCATTCCCAATTTGCACCTGCGCGATGCTTTGGACTTGGTGTCCAAACGCCATCCCGATTTGATTTTGAAATTCGGCGGACACGCGATGGCGGCGGGTTTGAGCATACTTGAACACAACATTCCCGCGTTTCAGACGACCTTTGAAGAAGCCGTGCGCGAAATGGTGTGCGAAGACGATTTGTCGCAAACCTTCATCACCGACGGCAGCCTGCCCGCCTGCGACATCACGTTGGAACAGGCGCAAAACCTTGCCCGTCACGTTTGGGGGCAGGGCTTCGCGCCGCCGAGCTTTACCGACGAGTTCCACGTCGTCCGCCAGCAACCTTTGGGCGCGGAGGGCAAACACAAAAAAGTCTGGCTGCAAAAAGACGGCTGCGAATTTGAAGCGATGTTTTGGCGTTGCAGCGAAGACATTCCCGAATACATCCGCACGGTTTACCGCCCCGTTGCCAACGAATGGCGCAACAATCTCGAATTGCAGCTGTATATCGATTACTGGGAAGCCGCGTAGAGGCGGCGGAACACTGTTTGAATGTGATTTCTGTTCCTTCATTTGCCTGTTTGTACGACGGGAATGTTCCCAATCGGAGAAGGCGCATCAAATTTCAGACTCTGCCACAAAAGCAGGGTCTGATTTTTTTGGAGGGCAATCTGTTATAATGACGCGTTGCCGCCGCGAGGACGGCGTGATTCGGACGGCGTAGTTTCTACGCCTTTTGTTTATGGTTACGGCATCTTGCGGAATCGTACCGCCTGATGCCGTCTGAACACGGTTGCCCGTGGAGATGCCGCTCTTCGGGTTAGAATATTTATGCTGAAAAAATGGTTGAATAAGATGCTGCCTTCCGGTCGGAGCAGTAAAAAAGCGGAAAGTAAAACGGTCATTCCTGCCGAAAGACACAACATCCGTGCCGAAATGTTGAGCTTTGCCGCCGAAAACGTCATACGCCGTCTGAAAGGGGCGGGGTTTCAGGCTTATGTGGTCGGCGGCGCGATCAGGGACCTGCTGCTCGGCATCGAACCCAAGGATTTCGATGTCGCAACCGATGCCATGCCCGAACAGGTGCACAAACTCTTCCGCCGCAGCCGCATCGTCGGCAGGCGTTTTCAAATCGTCCATGTGATGAACGGTGCGGAGATTATCGAAGTAACGACGTTTCGCGGCGGTGCGAAAGTTCATCAGAACGCGCACGGCAGGATTATGAAGGACAACACCTACGGCAGCATCGAAGAAGATGCGATGCGGCGCGATTTTACCTGCAATGCCTTGTATTACGATCCGGAAAAAGAAGAGATTTTGGATTTCCACAACGGGATTGCCGATGTTGCCGCCCGCAGGCTGGTTATGATTGGCGATGCCGCCGAACGCTATCAGGAAGACCCTGTCAGGATTTTGCGCGCCATCCGCCTGTCGGGCAAATTGGGCTTTGAGCTGTCGGAAGAAACCGCCGCACCGATTGCCGAATCGATATGCCGTCTGAAGCACGAACCGGTAGCGAGGCTGTTCGACGAAATTATGAAACTGCTGTTTTCAGGGCACGCGCGCGAGTGTCTAAAACGTTTGAACGGATTTGACATACCGGACGACATCCATCCGCTGCTCAATGCCTTGCGCGTTTCAGACGGCATCGCCGGAAAAATGACGGTGCTTGCCCTGAAAAATACCGATGAGCGGCTGCGTGCCGACAAATCGGTTTCGGTCGGTTTCGTACTGGCGGCCCTGATGTGGCCCGAGTTGGAACGCCATTGGAAAAGCAATCTGCAACAGGGTTTGAAACCCGTGCCCGCCCTGTCCGATGCAATCAATACGATGCGCGAAACCGTCGAACGCGGTTGGGGCGTACCGCAACGCTTTTCCGCCACGATGCGCGAAATTTGGATGTTCCAGCCGCAGTTTGAAAACCGCAAAGGCGCAAGGCCGCACAAACTGTTTGCACAGGCGCGTTTCCGTGCCGCCTATGATTTCCTGCTCTTGCGCGCCGAAACCGGCAATGCGGACCGCGCCCTTGCCGAGTGGTGGACGGCGTTTCAGACGGCATCGCAGGAACAACGGACGGAGATGACCAAAAACGAAGCCGCCGCCCGACACGAAAAAAACGAAGGACAGGCGAAAAAACGCCGCCGTCGCAGGCGCAAACCCAAGCCGAAGGTTGTGGGAACGGATTGGGAATAAGGGTCAACAGACAAGGAGCAATGAAGTTTCAACACATGGGATGAAGCATAAAGTGCCGTTCTATGTATTATCCTGATTTGTAAGGGGATTCATCCCCGTAAATAAAGTCTAACCCTGCCTCTCGGAAAAAGGATGTCCGGGTGGGCAGAGTTCAAGAAACAAGGAAAAATTGATGAAAAAATGTATTTTGGGCATTTTGACCGCGTGTGCCGCCATGCCTGCATTTGCCGACAGAATCGGCGATTTGGAAGCACGTCTGGCGCAGTTGGAACACCGTGTCGCCGTATTGGAAAGCGGCAGCAATACCGTCAAAATCGACCTTTTCGGTTCAAATTCCACCATGTATGTATGCAGCGTTACGCCTTTTCAGAAGACGTTTGAGGCAAGCGATCGGAATGAAGGCGTGGCGCGGCAGAAAGTGCGTCAGGCGTGCAACCGCGAAACTTCGGCAATGTTTTGCGAAGATGAGGCAATCCGATGCAGAAAATTCGATTGATGTATCGGTTGGACGGATAAAGAAACGGATACGGAGCTTGGCTTCCGTATCTGTTTTTCTCTGCCCGATTTTCCATGCATCGGGTTTCAGACGGCATTGGAATGTCAGTCGTGTTCTGCCGATTCGTAGGCTTCGACGATTTTTTGCACCAAAGGATGCCGGACAACGTCTTCGCCGGTAAAGGTGTGGAAATACAGCCCTTCCACGCCGTGCAGTTTCTCACGCGCATCTTTTAATCCCGATTTGATGTTTTTGGGCAGGTCGATTTGGCTGGTGTCGCCGGTAATGACGGCTTTCGCGCCGAAGCCGATGCGGGTCAGGAACATTTTCATTTGTTCGGGCGTGGTGTTTTGCGCTTCGTCGAGGATGATGTATGCGCCGTTGAGCGTCCTGCCGCGCATATAGGCGAGCGGGGCAATCTCAATCAGACCTTTTTCAATCAGCTTGGTGACACGGTCGAAGCCCATCAGGTCATAGAGGGCATCATAAAGCGGACGAAGGTAGGGATCGACTTTCTGGGTCAGGTCACCGGGCAGAAAACCCAGTTTCTCGCCGGCTTCGACGGCAGGCCGCACTAAAATGATGCGTTCGACTTGGTGTTTTTCCATCGCATCGACGGCGGCGGCGACGGCGAGATAGGTTTTGCCCGTACCTGCCGGCCCGAGACCGAATACGATGTCGTGGTTGAGTAGGGCGCGGATATAGCCGTTCTGCCGTGGCGTTCTGCCGCCGATGCTGCCGCGCTTGGTGCGGAAATAATAGGCGTGGTCATGGTTTTTTTCTTGATGACCGGCATCTTCGGTTTGGGCTTCGACGGCGGCAAGCCTGATGTCGCCGTCGTTTAGGTCGCGCGTCTGTGCCGTTTCCAAGAGTTTGAGCAGTGCGCGTTTGCCGGCGTGTGCAAATGCGCCGTTGAAAGTGAAATGTTCAAAACGGCGGCTGATGTGGATATCGAGTGCTTTAGCAAGTAAATCAAGGTTGTTGTCAAAAGAACCGCACAGACGCTGCAACGCCAAGTTGTCGGTTTCTTCTAAATGCAGGTGGACGGTATGTGTCATATGAAGGTCCGAATAGTTGGATATTGTGTGATTTTAATCTATAGTGGATTAGATTTAAACCAGTACAGCGTTGCCTCGCCTTAGCTCAAAGAGAACGATTCTCTAAGGTGCTGAAGCACCAAGTGAATCGGTTCCGTACTATTTGTACTGTCTGCGGCTTCGTCGCCTTGTCCTGATTTTTGTTAATCCACTATATTTCACCGGTATTTTCTTACCGTATTCTGCGATTGCCTGTCGGAAAATGCCGATCAACCTGCCTATAACGGCATTTTCGCCAAATTCGTTCAGACAGTTTTCCCTAAGTCGGGCAGGTTCAAAATCAGAGTGGTGTTCATACATTTTGATGAGTGCGTCGGCAAGGGCATCGTCGTCGTCAACAGGAACCAAATATCCGTTGCCGTCTGAAACAATAGATTCCGCACCGCCGCAGCGTGTCGCAATGACGGGCAATCCTTGGGACAGTGCTTCGATATAGACCACGCCGAAGGTTTCGGTGCGGCTGGCAAGGACGAATGCGTCGCTGTTCCTCATCAAATCCAAGACTGCTTCGGGCTGCAATGCGCCCAAAAATGTAACGGCATGGGTAATGCCCAAGTCTGCCGCCTGCTGTTTCAGCCGCTGTTCTTCCTGTCCGCTGCCGCCGATGTTCAGGCGCAGTTGCGGGCATTGTGCCAACGCCCGGGCAAAGGCAGTGAGTAGGACATCGTGTCCTTTGAGACGGCGAAGGTGCGAGACGGTGCAGAACACGAAATGCGGTTTGTTGTTTTTTTCTCTTTGTTCAAACGGTCGGTTGAATATTCCGCCCAGTATGTTGGGGGAGGTACTGCCATTCGCAGCCGTATTTGTGTTGCAGGACGTGTGCGAAATGGCGGCTGACAGCGAGCAGTGCGGAGGCGTGCGCCGCTGCTTTTTCCATCGGCTGCCATTGGTGGGGACGGATCAGACCGCGCGTGATGGTGCTGCTGTGTTCCGTGACGACATAGGGGATGCCGTATTTTTGGGAAATTTTTTGGGCGAGTATGCCGGCATAGTTCATGCGGTGGGCGTGAATCAGGTCGGGCAGCCCGTTTTCGCGGATGTAGTGTTTGAAAGCTTTCAAACCCGCACACACCCAGCGGATGCAGTCGATGTCGATGAACGGAAAGCGGGGGAAGAAATATATGCCGTGCCATGCATAGATGTCCAAACCGCTTTGCCGATATTTTGCAAAACCGTAAGGCCGGTCAGGATGCTTGCTGTTTCTTTCCGCAAGTAGCGGAACATCGGTGCAAGCACGGCGGTTTTGATGCCTTTCCTCTGCAATGCCAGTGCCTGATTTTGAAAAAAATCCCGTCCACATCCTGTTCGGATTGCGGATACCATGAGGGGATGACGAGGACGTGCAAGGGTTCGGGCATAGTGGGATTCCGTATCGGAAAGGCGGTTATTATAAGACAGACGCAGACCGAATATTTAAATTGTTGCCTTACGCTAATGCAATTTAGCGCGCCGATATGCTAGATTGGCGGTTTTATAAGTAAGGATACGGATATGTTGCGTTCTATTTTGGCGGCTTCCCTGCTGGCGGTATCTTTTCCGACGGCGGCTGAAGCATTGAATTACAATATTGTCGAATTTTCTGAATCGGCGGGTGTCGAGGCGGTTCAGGATACAATGTCCGCACGTTTCCAAGTGACGGCGGAAGGACGGAACAAAAATGCCGTCAATGCCGAGTTTGTTAAAAAATTCAACAATTTCACCAGAAAATCAAAAAATGGTAGCTTTAAAACCGAATTGGTATCGCGCAGTGCGATGCCGCGCTATCAATATACCAACGGCAGACGCATTCAAACAGGTTGGGAGGAGCGTGCGGAATTTAAGGTCGAGGGTAGGGATTTTGATGCGTTGAACCGTTTTATTGCCGATGTTCAGGCAGATGCCGCGTTGGAATATACGGATTTCCATGTGTCGCGCGAACGCCGCAACGAGGTCATCGATCAGGTCAGCAAGGATGCCGTTTTGCGTTTCAAGGCGCGTGCCGAAAAGTTGGCGGGCGTTTTGGGTGCGTCCGGTTATAAAATCGTCAAATTGAATTTGGGACACATCGGCAGCCATATCGCGGGAGGGGGAGCTGCTCAGGCAAAAATGCTTCGTGCCATGCCGATGGCGGCAAGCGTCAATATGGAGGGTGCGGATTCCGCCGCGCCTGGTGTGGAGGAAATCAGCATCAGCGTCAATGGGACGGTTCAGTTCTGATTTGAGGTGAACGGCAAATGCCGTCTGAAACCCGACGATAAGGGTTCAGACGGCATTTATATTTCAGGCTTTGGGCAGGGTAACGCCGGTTTGCCCCATATATTTGCCGTTGCGGTCTTTGTATGAGGTTTCGCAGATTTCGTCGCTCTCGAAGAAGAGGACTTGCGCCACGCCTTCGCCTGCGTAG
Organism: Neisseria meningitidis; assembly: GCF_900638555.1. Taxonomy (NCBI): domain Bacteria; kingdom Pseudomonadati; phylum Pseudomonadota; class Betaproteobacteria; order Neisseriales; family Neisseriaceae; genus Neisseria; species Neisseria meningitidis. The sequence continues at coordinate 1,114,554 of NZ_LR134525.1, read as the reverse complement.
ATTTTGGCGGGCAGGGGGGTGGTGTTGGAAAATTCGAGGGTAACGTAGCCTTCCCATTCCGGTTCGAACGGGGTAACGTTGACGATAATGCCGCAGCGGGCGTAGGTGGATTTGCCCAAGCAGACGGTCAGGACGTTGCGCGGGATGCGGAAATATTCGACCGTGCGCGCCAGTGCGAAGGAATTGGGCGGGATGATGCAGCAGTCGTCTTCAACGGTAACGAAGTTTTTCGGGTCGAAGTTTTTGGGATCGACGATGGTGCTGTTGATGTTGGTGAAGATTTTAAATTCGTTTGCGCAGCGGATGTCGTAGCCGTAGCTGGACGTACCGTAGGAGATGATGCGTTTGCCGTCGGCTTCTTTGATTTGGTTCGGCTCGAAAGGGTCGATCATGCCGAATTCTTCGCTCATTCGGCGTATCCATTTGTCGGACTTGATGCTCATAATGTTTTCCTTGTTTCTTGCAGTGTTCGGACAAAGCATTGGGGGATGCCGTCTGAAAACGGGGCTTATTTGTTTTTGGGCAGCTTCACTTCTTTAATCATGCCGTTTTCGCATTTCATAATGAAGAGGGTTTCGCCGTTTTGCGAGACGGTAAATCTGCCGTGTGCCAAGCCTTTTTTGAATGTGCCCGAGAGTACCATGTTGCGGAATTTGGTACTGTCGGAATTGAACGGTTCGATAAATATTTCGCGGTTGGCGGCAACGGTATAAACGCCTTGTCCGTCGAATTTGCCATTTTTAAACGAACCGGTATAGTTGCGCCCGTCTTGGCAGCGCCATGTGCCTTTGCCGGCGGGTTTACCGTCTTTGCCGACATCGCCTTCGTAGGTGCAGCCGGGTTCTTGATAGGAAGTCAGAACGGCGGACGCGGCGGGGAGGGCGAACATCATGGCGGGCAGTAGGAATGCGAGATGTTTAAGCATAAGGGTTATTCCATTGGATTTTGGCTGACGGTATAAAAGCCGTCTGAAAAATCAATCTTGCCAGCCGCCCAAATAGGAAACCAGCTCTTCCAACATGATGCTGACGGATTCCGCCATCAGGATTTGCGAGGCGAAGGCGAGACCGGCGGCATCGTCGCCGTTGCTTTCGGCTTCTTCCTGCAATACGTCGAGGTATTGGATGCGCTTGAGTGTGAAGTCTTGCGTGAGGATAAAGGCAATTTGTTCGCGCCACACCAAGCCCAGTTGGGTAACGGTTTTACCGTTTTTGACGTGTTGAACCACTTCGTCGGCGGTTAAATCTTGTTTGGATACTTTGACGACGGGAACAATATCGCCCGTGCCTTTGAGTTCGCAATCGCTGTCCAATTCAAAACCGCCTTCGCAATGCCCTTGCAACAGCCAGCCGGTCATCAGGGAAGAGGGCGATTGTTTGGTATTCGGCAGCGAGGCTTCCAAACCGCCCAAAGCTTCGCGCAGCTTGGTCAGGATGTTTTCCGCTTTGGCGGAAGCCGCGTTATTGACGAGCAGGTAGCCGTGGCGGGTGTTAAACACCGCTTCTGTACGGCTGCTGCGGGTAAACGCTCGGGGCAGCAGGTCGTCTGTAATTTGCTCTTTAAGCTCTTGTTTTTCTTTGCGACCGACATTGCGGGCTTCATTGTTTTGGATTTCCGCTACCTTCTCTTCCAAAATATCGCGGATGACGCCGGCAGGCAGGACTTTTTCCTCTTTTTTCAGGGCGACGCGCAAGGTAAAGTCGGCAGGGAAAACGAGTTCCGGGGAGAATGAAACCGGTGCGGTAAAGCCTTCGCTGAACCAGTCTAAGCCTTGGCAATGGGTAAATTCAGCTTCAGCAAGTTTGTCGGCAAGTACGTCCGCCTCAGGCAGCTTTTCTTTGTTGAGCGGATAAAAACTAATCTGCTTGAACCACATAATGTTTCCTGTTGTTTGAAATGTCGGGAATTATTTGCTGAATTGTTTTTTCACACTGACTTTGGTTTTCTTCTTGAAGCGGTTTTTCTCTTCTTTGCGGCCTTCGCGTTTCTCAATACGGTTGCTCAGGCTGACGCGGCGCAGCGGTTTTTTCTTCGGTTTGTCGTCGGCGTTTTCATACGGGTTTTCCGAAACATTGTATTGAATCCGCAACGGCGTGCCTTGCAGGTTGAAGGCTTTGCGGAACGTTTGGGTCAGATAGCGCGTATAGCTGTCGGAAATCGCGTGCAGCGAATTGCCGTGTACCACAATTACGGGAGGGTTCATGCCGCCTTGGTGGGCATAACGCATTTTCGGACGCACCAAGCCGGCACGCGGCGGTTGCTGACGCTCGATTGCGCTTTGCAGGACGCGCGTGATTTTCGGCGTCGGCATCTTAATCATCGCCGCGTTGTAGGCAGCCTGAATGCTGTCAAACAAACCGTCTATACCGCGCTCTTTCAATGCGGAAATAAAGTGGAACTTGGCAAAATCGAGGAAATACAGTTTGCGGTTGATATCGCGTTTCACTTGCTCGCGACGTTCTTCGCTGATGCCGTCCCATTTATTGACCGCCACCACCAAAGCACGGCCTGCCTCCAAAGCGAAACCTGCAATCGTCGCATCTTGGTCGGCGATGTCCTGCTGCGCGTCCAATACCAAAACAGCGACGTTTGCCGCTTCAACCGCCTGCATCGCTTTGATAACGGAGAATTTTTCCACTGCTTCATCCACTTTGCCGCGACGGCGCACACCTGCGGTATCGATGATGGTAAACGGTTTGCCTTCGCGCTCGAAATCGATATGGATACTGTCGCGCGTCGTACCTGCCATATCGAAGGCGATGACGCGCTCTTCGCCGAGAATGGCGTTTACCAAGGTTGATTTACCGACATTTGGACGACCGATAACGGCAAAAACAGGATGTTTCGCCTCTTCCTCTTCTTTTTCAGGCTCAGGGAAGGTTTCCAAAATATCTTCAATCAGATAATACACGCCGTCACCGTGCGCACCTGAAATAACATAAGGGTCGCCCAAAGCAAGTTCGTAGAACTCGGCGGCAAGCACGGCCCTGTTGCCGCCTTCTCCTTTATTCACGGCCAAATAAACGGGGCGCGGGCTTTGGCGCAAACGGTCGGCAATGATTTTATCTTGCGGCGTCAGACCGGTACGGCCGTCCACCAAAAACACAACCGCATCGGCTTCATCGACAGCCTGTAAGGTTTGTTTTGCCATTTCGTGCAAAATGCCGCTGTCCACAACCGGCTCGAAACCGCCGGTATCGATGACCAAATAAGGTTTGCTGCCGACTTTGCCGTGTCCGTAATGGCGGTCGCGGGTCAGGCCGGGCAGGTCGTGTACGAGTGCGTCTTTGGTGCGCGTCAAACGGTTGAATAAAGTAGATTTGCCGACGTTGGGGCGGCCGACAAGCGCGATGGTTGGTTTCATGATTGAGTCTTTCTGTGTCAAGTGCCGTTCGGGAGAACTGAACACGAGCAGGTGTCCGTTGGACACGGTAAATAGGTTCTTCACGGCAAGAGGCCATAAAGAGGGAGGGTAAAATGCCGTCTGATAAATAATGGACGGCATTTCAGACGGCATTTATTTCAGCGAATCAAGTTTCATTTGAACCAATTCGCGACCGACAGAATCTTGAGGCATTTTTTCTAAAGCCTGTCCGTAGTTTTTTAAGGCTTCCTGGCTTTTTCCCTGTGCGGCATAGACATCGCCTTTGGTTTCCATCAGCAGGGGGGCGAAGTCCGCTTCAACCGGCGTGTCGAGTGCGGCAAGCGCGGCATCGTATTTTTTTTGTTGCAACAACACAACGCCCAGACGCTGCGCCGCCAACGCCTGGATCAGGCTGTCTTTTTGGTTGGACAATACCCATTTCAAATGGCCTTCGGCAACATCGTAACGCTGCGCGTCAAATTCGGTTGCTGCCGCCATCAGCGTGGCTTGGGCGGCGGAAATGGAATGGGGGTAGCTTTGTTGGAGCTTGGCCAATTCGGCATTGATTTCGCTTTGCGGGGCTTTGTTTTGCGCCTTTTCCACGATGTTTGCCAGCACCGCCGCCGCTTCCTGATTTTGGGAAGCCGCACGGTTTTGGTAAACCGTGTATCCCAAGTAGCCGAGTGCCGCCAAAATCAGCACGGCAAACAGCCATTTGCCCGTGGTTTTCCAAAAATATTTAAAGTTGTCCAACTCTTGTTGTTCTTCCAAATGGGCTGCCATTTATGCGTTCTTCCATTGTTGTAAAGTGTTTGTCAAATCAGCGGCGGCGACGGTTTGCTGACCGTGTGCGCCGTTCATATCTTTGAGCGTAACCGTACCGTTCGCCAGTTCGTCTTGCGCGACAATCAGGGCAAAGCGTGCGCCGCTGTTGTCGGCTTTTTTCATTTGCGCTTTCAGGCTCTGATAGCCGGAATGCTGCATCACATTGAAACCTTGCGCGCGCAAGGCTTGTGCGTATTTCATCACCTGCAAGTCCGCCCCTTCGCCTTGGTGCATTGCATAGACATCAGGCGCGGCGTTTACTTCCAGCGAGCCGTATTCGCTCACCAAAAGCAGCAGCCGCTCGATGCCCATTGCAAAGCCGATAGACGGCGCAGGCTTACCACCAAGTTCCTCAATCAAACCGTCGTAACGGCCGCCGCCGCACACAGTTGCCTGCGCGCCGAGTTTGTCGGTCGTCCACTCAAAAACCGTTTGATTGTAATAATCCAAACCGCGAACCAAGCGCGGATTTTCAATATATTGGATACCCAAACCGTCCAACATCGCTTTGAAGCGTGCATAGTGGTTTTGCGAAGCCTCGCCCAAATAATCCACCAGACGCGGTGCCGCATTGCAGATTTCCTGCAAATCAGGGTTTTTCGTATCCAAAACGCGCAAAGGATTGGTTTTCAGACGGCGTTTGCTGTCTTCATCCAATTTATCTTCATAACGGGTCAGATATTCAACCAATGCCGCACGGTGTGCCGCGCGTTCCTCACGGTTGCCCAAGCTGTTGATTTCCAAAGTCAGGTATTCGCGGATACCCAATTTTTCCCACAAGTCGGCAGACATCGCGATAATTTCCGCATCGATATCCGGCCCTTCAAAACCCAAAGCCTCGATACCGACCTGATGGAACTGACGATAACGGCCTTTTTGCGGACGCTCGCGGCGGAACATCGGCCCCATATACCACAGCTTTTGCGGGCTGTTGTACAGAAAGTTGTGTTCGACCACCGCACGCAGGCAGGAAGCCGTACCTTCAGGACGCAAGCTCAAACTCAAAGAATCGTTTGAATCGGAGAAGGTGTACATTTCCTTGCCGACCACATCGGTTTCCTCGCCGATGGAGCGGACAAACAAACCGGTTTGCTCGACAATCGGCGTACGGATTTGCTGATAACCGTAAGTGCGTGTCCAGCGGCCGACCGTATCTTCAAACGCCTGCCAAAACGCAGCCGTCAGTTTGAAATCTTTTTGCTCGACAGGCAGAAGGTCGTTCATGCCTTTGACGGATTGGATTTTTTGTGCCATTTCAAGTAAGAATGCTTAAATCAAATTGCGGGCGATTATAGCGGATTTTTAAGGGTTTGTGAGGTTGGGGGTGGTTTGCGGACGGCATTTGACTTACTCTGCACGTGCTTGCCTGATTTGTCCGACTGCAAACTCCGTCTGCCGCTTGGGATGATGTGTGAAAAACAATTTATTTGAAATTGTCTCGGCTTTTTTCGGCACGACCGCCAAAATCTTACCTGCCAAATTTCCCTCACGGGTTTGCCAAGCATCCAAAAACTGCGCCCTGCTCATTGAAACATGACCCAGCGACGGGTCGGCAAGCAAAACCGTATTGCCGTCTATCCCGCGCAATACCGAGAAATGATCATCCTTGCGGTATTTCAGATACACGATGACGGGGATTTTCAACTGTGCGAGCTGCTCGAAAGACAGGGCATAGCCTTTCGCTTCAAAACCCAAATCTGGCATAATGCGCCGCATATCCTCAAACGACGCGCGCATCTGCTCCTTATCCAGCTTTTTCAACACTTCTTCTTCCGTCAGCGTTTGCCCGTAAAAATTGTTCAAAAGCGTCGCCACCGAAGCCGCCCCGCAGGAAAAATCCAAATCCTGCTTTACAATATTGAAATCCCGCCTTTCTTTCCAACTCTGCACTTTGATTTTTCCGTAAACAACAGGATTATCGTTAAACATCGGTGCAGCATTCAAACGATAAGATAAAGAAACGACAACACACGCCAACAGAAAAACATATTTGAACTTCATCATATTGTCCACATAAAGGGCAGCCTGAAAATCTTTCAGGCTGCCCTTGTCAAATTATTCCTAGCTTTCGGCTTTTTTGGCAAACCAAACAATCCGATTACCCGCATAATACTTTCCATTTATTGAAATCCGACAAGCCGCGCCCAAAAAATGCCATGCACTGTCGATTTCCGCAGCAATCTTTGTACCGTTTTCTTCAAATTCCAAATATTCACCCAATAATAAACTTGAAACAGAACGCGTGGGCAGCAAGTGCCCACCCTACGCTTATTCAAATAATTTGATTAAATAAAGAATAAAGAAAATGCATCAGGAACAAAATTATAATCTGCCACCTGACTCACACCGCTTTTAAAGTAAGGGGCATCAAAATCAAAACCGCAAAAAAAATAATTTTTGCATTGATTTTTAATAGATTTAAAATTCGAATATAGTGTTTCTCTAGATTTAAAAAGTTTATCTTGATCTATATATTTGATGCTTTCCCTATCCAAAATAAATATTTCAAACATTAAAAAATCATTACATGACCAAGCCAAATCATAAATTTGATTCAAATGGGTATCATAAAGATAAAAATAATAAGGTTTGGGAACAGGTAAAATATTTAATGGAAAAGGAGGACTAATTTTCTTAATATCTGATGACTGATATCCATATCTTTCTATATTCTTAAAAATTTCATCTTTCTTAAGATAACAAGACATTCTGACAATCACAACCTGTTCATCGGATATATTATCTATTTGCATGGCGCGTATAACACGCCATGCCTGATTAAAATTAGTCTCCCTTACCTTAGAATCTATTATCTTTTCCAAAGATGAAAATGCCCCTTATCTTGAACTCTCCAGTTAGAACCTGGAAGTTTCGTACCTCTTAAATGTGTATTAATATTTCTTATAGTTTCATTAAAATGCCACGCGCTGCCGATTTCAACGGTAATTTTCGTACCGCTTTCTTCAAATTCCAGGTATTCCCCCATTAGCTAACGCAAAGAAGCAGACGCCATTTCGGCTTCGTTATGATAAACCCGCCTTCCGTTGATATAGACTTCCGCCCCTGTCCGCTCCAAATTCCAAAAATTCCGTACTGAAATTTCCATATCCCGATATTGTGCAGACCATGTTTTTTCGAAGGTTTTCATAAAACTTCCTATACCTGTCCAATCGGCACATATCAATTGCATTATTATAGTGGATTAACAAAAATCAGGACAAGGCAACGAAGCCGCAGACAGTACAAATAGTACGGAACCGATTCACTTGGTGCTTCAGCACCTTAGAGAATCGTTCTCTTTGAGCTAAGGCGAGGCAACGCCGTACTGGTTTAAATTTAATCCGCTATACATCTCAATACGATAAATATTTCTTAAGTCAAAATGCAAGCCTGACCGTACCTTAACTGTCAAAATTTTATTATTTTTTATTGATTTTAAAACAATTTCTGCAAAATTCTCTTCGCTTTCTCTCTTTTTTAGAAGCACATAAGAAAAAATAAAACTTCCCCGATTAAATTCATAAATATGTTTCAACCATTTGCCTCCTCTTTCTGTAAGACAAGATTCAGTTTCATTCTTCCTTATTGTATAAATATTTCCTTCACAAAATCTGAAATAAATCCATAAATCCATCTTATCCATAATTAAAGAAAAAGTTTCACCTCGAGATTTTGTCAACAATTCGCAAGGTTGCGATGTTGCAATCAAATAGCCGAAAGACATTTTTTACCTCATACATGGTCGAAATCAGTTTCTGTTAGTTCAGAATCCATTTTTTCGTCAACAACTGAATCCGCATTTTTGAATTAACGTTTTCATCAGCTGCCGTTTATCTAAACCGGCAGGTTCAGTTTCAAAATAAGCCTTATATGAAGACTGTAAGCATTTCAGAAAAAGATCATCAGAAGACATATCTGCCGAATCAAATACAACTGTTTTGATTTTGGTACTTACCCAAAACCCTTTTTGCTCTTTTTCTACTATACGGAAATTCAGAATATTTCCAACCGAATCAAAAGCACGGTAAACATCATCCATCAAATCCTGCGGCTCTATTTTCTTTTCCAATTCCGACAATCCTTGAAATATATCCAAAGACACATCTTCAAATAGAAAAAAAGGAGGAGTTAGAAGCGGTTTTTCCATGATCTGTCCGTAGATTTTGATTCCCAAGGGCGATGACGACCAATTCCCTGTCCAGGCAAAGTCTTGCCCGTATTATCCGTAACTCGACGATGATAATGGGGAAATTTTCCAATAGGATGACCTGTTCTATTACCGAAAGGGGCTATCCGCATATTATTGCCGATTTTAATCTCACGTCCATATTTAGCAAAGGAAACAACCTTTCCTGCGGCGCCTACACCACCAGGAATTGCGCCTAATCCGCCAGCAATAGCAACATCTCTAACAGAAGCTGGTCTGCCTGTCGTTGCATAACTAAAACCATGCTGTGTCCACATACCAATGGCAGCACCACCCAAGATAGCCAATGGAAGAAACGCCCCCTCTGTCTCCTTCATCTCCTTTTGAGAAAGCTCCGCCAACTGCATCGGTGCATCTGCCCGCGTGTGGAACACTTGGTCTTCAAATGCCTGATTGTCCAAGCCGTTTGCCATTGCGGGGGCAATCATAGACAGCATCATTACGGCTGCGGTGATTTGTTTTTTCATAATAACTCCTTTGGATTACAAGGTTGGAAAATCAAAGCCCTGCTTAGAACGTATGTTGCACACCCAATTTCAATAGGTAAATCAGATTGCAAATCCAGCAATTTGAATATTGTCATTGTTCCGTGCAAAAGGGATTTTTATTGATGAGTTGTGTACTGGGTTTCAGCTTGGCTTTTTAGATAATCTTTTCACAAGAACATACATCAATACTGTCCAAAAAAAAAGATTTGATAAATATATTGCAACATATTTTATTCCACCTCCATCCGAAACAGAAACCAATATATTTTTAATTAATACATAGCTGATTATTACATTTATTATTCCTATAATATATAAGGATCTTGCCAAAATTTTTTTTGATTTTATTTTAGGAATATCTCTTATCCATGCTAAAATACAGCCCAATGTCGAAAAGAAAATAACAGCAAACACTACCTTACCTCCTCTCACTTCCAACCAAACCGATAGCAGGTTTGGTTGGAAGTTGGTTTATTTATTATTTAACGGCGAATGTCAGTGTTCTTACCCGTAGAACCTGCATAACCATTTATGCCACCAGCAACAGTCCCCACTGCTACACCTCGCATACCATTAATCAGAATTCTTCCTATTTTTTCGAATCCACTATTTCTTCCAAAGATGCAGCAAACGCAGGTTGAGCCTAGACCCAATCTACGTTTGCTGCCGCATCTGATCCCTATTGTTTCTTATCCTTACATCTTCCTGCCTTGTCAATCAAATAAAGACAGAAGACTATACAAAAACTGACCGACATACTGAAAATACCTATCCCCTTCCATGCAATCTCCGCACCATTGACCCAATAGATCAGACTGAGAAACAACAAAGCCACAGTATAAATCAACGTAAAAAATATTGCGTAAAGCACAATAAAGGGAACTTTTATCTCACGGTTGTTTTTTATAATATATTCAGCAACTTGATTTCCGAATATACCTGATAAAAATATAGTATTAGATCATCCATTTCGTTTATCTTCTATGTTTTCCCATTGCGGCGCTAGAAGACTGATTTAATGCTGCACCATGCAATATAGTGAATTAACAAAAACCAGTACGGCGTTGCTTCGCCTTAGCTCAAAGAGAACGATTCTCTAAGGTGCTGAAGCACCGAGTGAATCGGTTCCGTACTATCTGTACTGTCTGCGGCTTCGTCGCCTTGTCCTGATTTTTGTTAATCTACTAGAGTTTAAACAACTTTATTTTTGATTTTATCCCAAGTATAAACCTGACAATCGTATTTAAAAGCCGGATATACGCCTAGCTTGTTCACTGGTATGTATGATTTAGACTAAAAAGAAATCAATCATTTGCTCAATTTTAAGCGTCTCCCCGACAGGTTTCCCGGTCTCAGGATCAAACTCAAGAAAACCTGATAAAAAATCATTAATAATCAATAATTTTTCATCACTGGAAACAGTATTTTTTATAATTTTTTCCCTTAGTACGGATAAAGCAAAATTTTCTAAAGAACTATATTGCCCCCCATCAATTTTTTTAGAAATTAAAGCAACTATTTCATTTTTAATATTCATAAATTACCCTTAAGTTATAAAAGGGGCAAAGCCCCCTTTTTTTGATTAACGAGGTTTGCCCCATGTAGTAATTACTTTACCTTGACTATTCAAAACAACACCACCATCAGCTCCTGTAAAACGGGTTCTTCCTCCTGATTGGCTTGTAATTTTTGTAGGGTTACGCATAGTGTTCATAATCGCTTTATTTGAAACTCCCACACCACCACGAGAAATAGCCTGATTTAAACCATGCCGAGTAAATCCTGTCAGTGCAAATCTGCCACCACCTGCCAACACGGGAGCAAACCATAATGCAGCCCCCTCAGTTTCCTTCATCTCCTTTTGAGAAAGCTCCGCCAACTGCATCGGCGCATCTGCCCGCGTGTGGAACACTTGGTCTTCAAATGCCTGATTGTCCAAGCCGTTTGCCATTGCGGGGCGATTATAGACAGCATCATCGTGGCTTCAGTGATTTGTTTTTTCATAACAAATTTTTAGGGAGGAGATAATGTTCCATCAAAATCCTCCTGAAAGGCTGCCTGAAATTTCCAAGCAGCCTTTTTGATTGCTTAATTAATCGGATAGTGCGACAAATATAAAGTGGGCGGCAATTATTGCCGTAACGGCAGCCATAACTGTTTTATTTTCTTCAAACCAAAGCAAGTTGAGAAACATAAACATCAAGAAATATGATGGTTCTTCAGTTTTGCCGCTGCTTTCTTGATTTAGAAGATAAAATATAGATATGGCGGTTATGCCGATTGCTGCTTTTGTTAAAATATATTTGTTTTTCATCATCTTGTATGGTTTTTCATGCAAGTTTCAACAATAAAATTCGGAATAAGATAGAGAGATGTTGATATATCAGATAAATATATAGTGGATTAACAAAAACCAGTACAGCGTTGCCTTGCCTTAGCTCAAAGAGAACGATTCTCTAAGGTGCTGAAGCACCGAGTGAATCGGTTCCGTACTATTTGTACTGTCTGCGGCTTCGTCGCCTTGTCCTGATTTAAATTTACTCCACTATACAAAACAATCAAGAAACTATTGGCAGTATGTATAATCTTGAATTTCTTTTTTTGATGAAATTAAAATAATGAAATATATGGTAAACGTTACAACGGAAGCCTTAGCCTCCCGATTGCAGTATTTCAATTCCAAGATAAATGCCGCATAGAAAAGATAAAATACTTAAATGGTTTTTAGCGGCTTAAATATCTTATTTAATTTTATTGATTGTTTTCCTAATAGTTTCCGCAATAAATAATAAGAAGTAGAATAATAAACAAACAGAACATGAAAATAAAAATAAATCTTTCATTATCCCAGTAATAAAATTCCAAAGATTTTCCTTATTTCCATCAACAATAAAAATTATCAGTTCATGAATAAAGAATACTGCAAAGAAAATGCTTCCTGCCGTTAGAGATATTTCTAATCTGCTTATTTTCCCTTCGCTATATTTACCTGATAAACAGCCTAAAAAAGCTGCAATCAAATCATCCATTTTAAAAATTTCTGTAAAAACAGGTAATGTCTTTAATTCATTACCTGTTTTGCCATTATTTATAGTGGATTAAATTTAAATCAGGACAAGGCGACGAAGCCGCAGACAGTACAAATAGTACGGCAAGGCGAGGCAACGCCGTACTAATCCACTATATATATCCATTCATATAGAGAAAAATTCTTATACCCAATATAAAACAAGGTCTTTCATTATATTTTGAAAAACCTAGAAGCTTTGTATCTATTGGTTTATCAAAATTAATAATTATTGCAGAAGACATGTAGGCTAATAATCTTGATTTATCTATATTTTATTAATTATATATTTAACCCCGAAGTCAATATAGAAATTTAGTGATTTTAAAGTTCTCTTATCAATTTCAATCTCAGGGAGTACATAAAAATCCTCAGAATAGGCAAACTCTATATATGCATCATCATTCGATAATAATTCAATAATATTTTTCATTTCATCCGAAAGAAATGTAACCATCTCATATTGACATTTATTTTTAGATACCATTTTTGAATATTGATTAAATAATTTTGGATTACTATTTTTAGTAATTAATCCTTCCGGAGTAATAAAACCACTTTGTATAAAGTCATCACTTATATTAACAGCCTTCCGAAAAAAAATATAATCACACTCTTTGTTATCAATATAAAATCTCATACTCTTTAATAATGAAATATAAGAATTTCCAGAATTACAAGCAATTTGAAAAAACATCATTACTCCTAAAACTCATAAATAGTAAGGAATATATATATATGCATATTCCTTACTATTTTTTTACAAATTATGCTTATCTATGCTTATTTCCATAAAAAGCATGCCCTCGAATTTTTTGACTTGAGTTCTGAAAATGAGAATAATTTGAATGGATTTCCTTCTGTCCATGTCTAATAACATTTTGTCTTCCCCAAGCTTGGTTTGCTACCGCTCTTGCTTGTTGAGATGTTCGTGCATAGACATTAGCTCCTCTTGATAAAGCTTGTGCTGCAACACGCTGCGTAACCCAACGCTGCGCAAGGAATCTGCCCGCATGCAAAATTCCTATTGCCACCAACGGTGCCGCAGCCCCTTCAGTTTCTTTCATCTCCTTTTGAGAAAGCTCCGCCAACTGCATCGGCGCATCTGCCTGCGTGTGGAACACTTGGTTTTCAAATGTCTGATTGTCCAAGCCGTTTGCCATTGCGGGGGCAATCATAGACAGCATCATTACGGCTGAGGTGATTTGTTTTTTCATAATAACTCCTTTGGATTACAAGGTTGGAAAATCAAAACCTGCTTAAAACGTATGCTGTACGCCAAATTTCAGTTCGGAACTGCTTTGCCCTGAAACGTTGAAACGTGCGGATGCGTTTAAAGCCGTGGTTTTGGTGAAACCGAAACCTGCGCCGAAATGGGCATAGGTGGATGTGTTTCTTGCGGATTCTTTTTTGTCGTCCAGACGGTCGGGCTGCTTGCCCAGCCATTGGATGCCGCCCGTGAGGCTGATTCTGTCGTTGGCGGCGAAGGATATATTGGGATTCAGCATCCAGTAATTGCCTGCTTTGTATTTGGTGTTGCTTGAAAGGGTTTTGCTGCCGTTGATACGGTAGGTAGCGGTCAATGAGAGGACGACGGGGTCGATGGCTTTGTAGGTGGTGGCGCCGATGAGCCAGGATTTTCCCGACGAGGCTTTGTTGCGCGATTTTTCGTAAACCGTGCTTTCAAGAAAGCTGATTAGGGCGGGGTTTTTGTCGTCTTTAAGGAAGGTGTGGCTGATGCCGAGGGATACGTCGGACATCCGTTTGTTTCGGGTTTTGCCGTTGCCGTCGAGTTTGCGTTCTTCGTGCCACAGATAGCTGCCGCTGCCGTAAATGTCGGTATTCCCGGTCAGTCCGTAGCGCAAACCGAGCGTGCCAACGAGCATATCGGTATTGCTGCCGTTTTCTTGGATTTCGGTCGGAATGGGGATAAACGAGGTTGCGCCGGTTTGGATGTAAACCGGTGCGGCAAGTTCGGCGCGGTTGTTTTCGCTGTTCAGGTAGGTAAGGGAAGTTTCCAGTTTCCATTTGCCCTTGTCGGTCATTATGTCTTCAATCGTCAAGGGCAGGTCGGCATAAGCGGATAAAGGCAGGATGGCGGGCAAGGCGGGCAAAAAGATGCGCTTCATATTTCTCCTATTGATATTAATTCTTATTTACTGATAATAATGAATATCCGATAATCTTGTCTAAATAAATTTTTAAATCATAAAAAACAATATGTTTGTTTTTGTCAATTATGTTTCGATATGCCGTCTGAAAAGTTTGTGAAAAACGGTTACAATCCGCCGCATGAAAAAACGCAATAATCCTCTTCCGCTGTTGAACGGTGTCAAACCCAGTTATTTGGTGCTGCCGCATGAAAAGCAGTTTTACGGGCTGCCGCTGCTGCATTTTCTGTGCATCCGCTTTCCTTTTGTGGGCGCGGACGATTGGCGCAGGCGGTTGAACAGCGGTTTTGTGGTCGGTTCGGATGGTGCGGCGTTGGACGAACATTCTTTGTTCGAGCCGGGTAAGGTGATGTTTTATTACCGTGAAACCAGCCGTGAGAGCGAGCCGCGTATTCCGTTTGAAGAAAAGATTTTGCATATTGATGAGCATTTGATTGTGGTGGACAAACCGCATTTTCTGCCCGTCATCCCCAGCGGCAGGTTTTTGCGGGAAACCCTGCTCACGCGCCTGCGTTTGCGGCCTGAATTGCAGCATTTGAATGTTGAGGACATTACGCCGCTGCACCGCTTGGACAAGGATACGGCAGGCGTGATGCTGCTGTCGCATAATCCTGCCACGCGCGGAGCCTATCAGACGATGTTTCAAAACAAAACGGTATGGAAAACGTATGAGGCGCTTGCGCCGACAAGGACGGATTTGCCGTATCCGCTCGATGTGGTTTCGCGTTTGGTGAGGGGTGAGAAATTTTTTACGACGCAAGAGGCGGAAGGCGAACCAAACGCACATACGACGGTCGAACTGATTGAAAACAGGGGGGAATTCAGCCTTTACCGCCTTACGCCGCATACGGGCAAGAAACACCAGTTGCGCGTGCATATGATGGGTTTGGGTATGCCGCTGTTGAATGACGCGCTCTATCCCGTGCCGTCTGAAGCGGGCAGCGAGGATTATCGGAAACCTTTGAAGCTATTGGCAAAAAAGATTGCGTTTGCAGATCCTTTGTCGGGTCGGGAAAGGGTGTTTTGCAGCGGATTTTGCCTATAATGAGAGGGAACGCAAACCCGTATCGGCGGATGCCGCCGATACGGGTTTTACATTATCGATGCCGTCTGAAAGGGGTTTTATCCGTTCAGGCATACGGGCGCGAAGCGGAGGATGGTGTCGCGCAGGACGATGAGTTTGCCGTGAAAGAAATGCGTGGAACCGGCGATGGTAATGACGGGCAAATCTTGCGGTTCCGCCCATTTCAGTGCTTTCCCGATTTCGACGACTTCGTCTTCCGCGCCGTGTATCATCAGCGTTTTGGCAACATTGGGAACGGCGGACGGCTCGGGGCGGCCGGTATAGTGGCAGACTGCCGCGCCGATGAGCAGCAATAAATCGGGTATGCGCGCTTGTGCGGCAAATGTGGCGACATAACCGCCGAAGGAGAAGCCGGATAAGGCAAATTCGGGGGCTTCGGGATGTTGGGCACGGGCATAGTCGATGACGGCGAGGCAGTCTTGCGTTTCGCCGCGTCCGTAATCGTGTGTGCCTTCGCTGCCGCCTACGCCGCGAAGGTTGGGCAGGTAGCAGTGGAAGCCGAGTTTGCTTAAGGCTTTGGCGGCAGTTTGGATAACTTTGTTGGTGTTTGTTCCGCCCTGGAGGGGGTTGGGATGATTGATGACGGCAACACCGCGTGCCGGTACTTGTTCGGACGGGATATGGATGGTTTCTAAAATGCCGGCAGGACCGGATATGTGTATGGTTTCGGGTTTCAGCATAATGATTTCCTCTTGATTTTCCGCATGTTCCAATGCAGCCGTGAAGATAGTTGCTTAAAGGTGGAAATGCTTGCCGTTGTTGGGGTTGGACGCTTTCAGGCCGGCAAGCATACGGTGGAAGTCCAATCCGTATGCGTTGCTCAGTTTGTCGGCACGTTTTTTGAGTTTGTCTATGTTTTGCTCTTTGGGGCTGCTTTGGAAGGCCATTACCGCGACATTGCCGTGGCTTTCGGCAGGAAGTTCCAATACGCGCCCTTCAAAAACGCTCAACAACCGTTCGATGAAGCGTTGATAGCGTTTGTCGCCACTCCACCAGTTGGTAACGAATATGCCGTCTGAAGAGAGTGCGTTTCGGCAGTCTCGGAAGAACGGTTCTTCAACCAGCGTATCGATGATTTGTTCGCCGTCGAACCCGTCCACCAAAATCACATCGGTGTTGTGGCGGAAGACTTTGATATATTCTGCACCGTCTGCTTCGATAATTTCAAATTTCTCGCCCTCGAAAGGCAACTCGAACAGGCTGCGGGCAATGGCGATAACCTGCGGGTTGATATCTACAGCAGTTTGACGTGTATCGGGCAGGTAGGTATCTATCCAGCGTGCAAACGAACCGCCGCCCAAGCCGATTTGGGTGATATGCTGCGGAAGAGCGTCGGTAAACAGCAGCCAGCCCATCATGGCACGGCTGTAAGAGAGTACCAGCTCGGACGGGTGGTCGAGGTTCATTGAGCTTTGGATGGTGTCGCTGCCCAAGTGAAGCGAACGGATATTGCCTTCTTCGGAAATGCCGACTTCGGGAAAGCCGGATTTTGCAGGACGCAGGCGGCGGTAGGGATGTCTTGCCATCGGTGTGAACGGTCGGTTTGAAAGGCAGATATTTTATCAGAATGCCGATGGTTGTCCTGCTTCAAATTAATTTCTTTTCAAATAAATTACTTATTCGGATTTGCCGGGGCTTTCGGATAAATTCCTTGCCAAGGTGCGGCATTGCCTGCATAATTCGCTTTCTTTGCCGGTATAGCTCAGTTGGTAGAGCACCTGACTTGTAATCAGGGGGTCCCGAGTTCGACTCTTGGTGCCGGCACCATTTCTGCTGATGGTGTTGCAAAACATTTCAGTAAGCCGGTATAGCTCAGTTGGTAGAGCACCTGACTTGTAATCAGGGGGTCCCGAGTTCGACTCTTGGTGCCGGCACCAGATTTGACAGTCCGATTGTGTAAAACAGTCGGGCTGTTTTGCATTTGCGGCACGGTCGGTGGCAGGGCTGCGGGCATTTCACTATAATAGCCCGTTTCAAACTGAAAAGGCCGTCTGAAAAGGGCGGGGTAACAATATCTGATGATTACTGTGAACACACTGCAAAAAATGAAGGCGGCGGGCGAAAAAATCGCTATGCTGACCGCTTACGAATCCAGTTTTGCCGCACTGATGGACGATGCCGGCGTGGAAATGCTGCTGGTCGGCGACTCTTTGGGTATGGCGGTTCAAGGGCGGAAATCGACGCTGCCCGTCAGCCTGCGCGATATGTGCTATCACACCGAATGTGTAGCACGCGGTGCAAAAAATGCGATGATTGTCAGCGATTTGCCGTTTGGTGCATATCAGCAGAGTAAGGAGCAGGCGTTTGCCGCCGCCGCCGAACTGATGGCGGCAGGAGCGCATATGGTCAAACTCGAAGGCGGCGTGTGGATGGCGGAAACGACTGAATTTCTGCAAATGCGCGGTATTCCGGTTTGCGCGCACATCGGTCTGACGCCGCAATCCGTGTTTGCCTTTGGCGGATATAAGGTTCAGGGGCGCGGCGGCAAGGCGCAGGCTTTGCTTAACGATGCCAAGGCGCACGATGATGCGGGGGCGGCGGTTGTATTGATGGAGTGTGTTCCTGCGGAACTGGCAAAAAAGGTAACTGAAACTGTTGCCTGTCCGACCATCGGCATCGGCGCGGGGGTCGATTGCGACGGGCAGGTTTTGGTGATGCACGATATGCTCGGTATTTTTCCGGGCAAGACGGCGAAATTCGTCAAAAACTTTATGCACGGGCAAAGCAGCATTCAGGCGGCGGTTCGGGCGTATGTTGCCGAAGTCAAAGCCAAAACCTTCCCTGCTGCGGAACATATTTTTGCAGACTGAACAAGGTTTGCTGCCAATGCCGTCTGAAAGCCGTTTCAGACGGCATTTTGTTTTGCCGTGCGCGGCGCGTATAATCGGCGCGTTTTGTCGGGCAGGAAGCCCGAAGGATAAGGATTACCGTTATGCAAATCATACATACCATTCGAGAACTGCGCGCGTGGCGTAAAAATGCGGGAAAGGTGGCATTTGTGCCGACCATGGGCAATCTGCATGAAGGGCATCTTGCCCTCGTTCGCGAAGCCAAAAAACGCGCCGACAACGTTGTTGTCAGCATATTCGTCAACCGCCTGCAATTCGGTCAGGGCGAGGATTTCGACAAATATCCGCGTACTTTGCAACAGGATGCGGACAAGCTGGAAGCCGAGGGTGTTGCCGTTGTTTTCGCGCCCGATGAGAAAGAACTCTATCCGAACGTGGAACAGCGTTACAACGTCGAACCGCCCAATCTGCAAAATGAGTTGTGCGGCAAGTTTCGTCCGGGACATTTCCTCGGGGTGGCGACGGTGGTGTCCAAGCTGTTCAATATTGTCGCGCCGGATGTTGCCTGTTTCGGCAAAAAAGACTATCAGCAGCTTGCCGTGATTAAAGGTTTGACCGAGGATTTGAATTTTGATGTTGAAATAGTGCCTGTCGATACGGGGCGCGCGGAAGACGGTTTGGCACTCTCCAGCCGCAACCAGTATTTGAGTGCGGCGGAACGCGACGAAGCACCGCGCCTGTACCGCGAATTAAAGGCTGTTGCCGAATCCTTGGCGCAGGGCAGTTTGGATTATGCAGGTTTGGAAAAACGTGCCGTCCAATCCCTGACAGAATACGGCTGGGTGGTCGATTATGTCGAAATCCGCCGCGTCGATACGCTCGAAGTGGCGCGGGCGGGAGATAAGAAACTGGTGGTCTTGGCCGCCGCCCGTCTGGGGACGACGCGCCTGATTGACAATTTGGAAATAAAACTCCCTTAAACCGCAAGCGTCGGGAATGCCGTCTGAAGCGGATTTGCGTTTCAGACGGCATTTATTTTTTTGAACGGGGTTTCGCAAATCTACAAACGATTCTGCTTGTGATAAAGTTACGCCTGATTATATGCCGTCTGAAAGTTCGGACGGCTGTCGGATAAAGGAAGATTATGTTACCCGCCCGTTTCACCATTTTATCTGTGCTCGCGGCAGCCCTGCTTGCCGGGCAGGCGTATGCCGCCGGCGCGGCGGATGCGAAGCCGCCGAAGGAAGTCGGAAAGGTTTTCAGAAAGCAGCAGCGTTACAGCGAGGAAGAAATCAAAAACGAACGCGCACGGCTTGCGGCAGTGGGCGAGCGGGTTAATCAGATATTTACGTTGCTGGGAGGGGAAACCGCCTTGCAAAAGGGGCAGGCGGGAACGGCTCTGGCAACCTATATGCTGATGTTGGAACGCACAAAATCCCCCGAAGTCGCCGAACGCGCCTTGGAAATGGCCGTGTCGCTGAACGCGTTTGAACAGGCGGAAATGATTTATCAGAAATGGCGGCAGATTGAGCCTATACCGGGTGAGGCGCAAAAACGGGCGGGGTGGCTGCGGAACGTGCTGAGGGAAAGAGGAAATCAGCATCTGGACGGACTGGAAGAAGTGCTGGCTCAGGCGGACGAAGGACAGAACCGCAGGGTGTTTTTATTGTTGGCACAAGCCGCCGTGCAACAGGACGGGTTGGCGCAAAAAGCATCGAAAGCGGTTCGCCGCGCGGCGTTGAAATATGAACATCTGCCCGAAGCGGCGGTTGCCGATGTGGTGTTCAGCGTACAGGGACGCGAAAAGGAAAAGGCAATCGGAGCTTTGCAGCGTTTGGCGAAGCTCGATACGGAAATATTGCCCCCCCACTTTAATGACGTTGCGTCTGACTGCACGCAAATATCCCGAAATACTCGACGGCTTTTTCGAGCAGACAGACACCCAAAACCTTTCGGCCGTCTGGCAGGAAATGGAAATTATGAATCTGGTTTCCCTGCACAGGTTGGATGATGCCTATGCGCGTTTGAACGTGCTGTTGGAACGCAATCCGAATGCAGACCTGTATATTCAGGCAGCGATATTGGCGGCAAACCGAAAAGAAGGTGCTTCCGTTATCGACGGCTACGCCGAAAAGGCATACGGCAGGGGGACGGGGGAACAGCGGGGCAGGGCGGCAATGACGGCGGCGATGATATATGCCGACAGAAGGGATTACACCAAAGTCAGGCAGTGGCTGAAAAAAGTGTCCGCGCCGGAATACCTGTTCGACAAAGGTGTGCTGGCGGCTGCGGCGGCTGTCGAGTTGGACGGCGGCAGGGCGGCTTTGCGGCAGATCGGCAGGGTGCGGAAACTTCCCGAACAGCAGGGGCGGTATTTTACGGCAGACAATTTGTCCAAAATACAGATGTTCGCCCTGTCGAAGCTGCCCGATAAACGGGAGGCTTTGAGGGGGTTGGACAAGATTATCGAAAAACCGCCTGCCGGCAGTAATACAGAGTTACAGGCAGAGGCATTGGTACAGCGGTCAGTTGTTTACGATCGGCTTGGCAAGCGGAAAAAAATGATTTCAGATCTTGAAAGGGCGTTCAGGCTTGCACCCGATAACGCTCAGATTATGAATAATCTGGGCTACAGCCTGCTTTCCGATTCCAAACGTTTGGACGAAGGCTTCGCCCTGCTTCAGACGGCATACCAAATCAACCCGGACGATACCGCTGTCAACGACAGCATAGGCTGGGCGTATTACCTGAAAGGCGACGCGGAAAGCGCGCTGCCGTATCTGCGGTATTCGTTTGAAAACGACCCCGAGCCCGAAGTTGCCGCCCATTTGGGCGAAGTGTTGTGGGCATTGGGCGAACGCGATCAGGCGGTTGACGTATGGACGCAGGCGGCACACCTTACGGGAGACAAGAAAATATGGCGGGAAACGCTCAAACGTCACGGCATCGCATTGCCCCAACCTTCCCGAAAACCTCGGAAATAATGCAGGTCCATCCTTTCAGACGGCATAAGGTTTGCCGGGAAGCCGGGGCATTCGGGCAAACGGCACGCAGTTCGCACGCGTTTTGCACGGCACACCGAACCCATCGGCCGGCAGGATGGCATCCGTTAAGGAAATTCTGATGAAACACACTGTATCCGCATCGGTCATCCTGCTTTTGACCGCTTGCGCGCAATTACCTCAAAATAACGAAAACCTGTGGCAGCCGTCCGAACACACCCGCAGTTTCACGGCGGAAGGGCGGTTGGCAGTGAAAGCGGAAGGGAAAGGTTCGTATGCAAATTTCGATTGGACATACCAACCGCCCGTGGAAACCATCAATATCAACACCCCTTTGGGCAGTACGCTCGGGCAGTTGTGTCAAGACAGGGACGGCGCATTGGCAGTGGACGGCAAAGGAAATGTCTATCAGGCGGAAAGTGCGGAAGAATTGAGCAGGCAGCTGGTCGGTTTCAAACTGCCAATCCAATATCTGCATATCTGGGCAGATGGCAGGCCTGTGGCGGGCGCGCCTTACCGCATCCTGCCGGACGGCATATTGGAACAATACGGTTGGACTGTCGGCAGAACCGCCGACAGTGGGGGGCAAGTCCGAACGTTGCAACTGAATAACGGAAATTTGAACATCAGGCTGGTTTTCACCGAGATTGGTATGCCGTCTGAAACCGAAACCCAAGAACAATGCGCGGCACGCATACAGTAAGGTAGATATATGAGTGTTACGGACGGACGGCAGGCGTTTCCCGCACCTGCAAAACTGAATCTCGATTTGAGGATTACCGGCAGGCGGGAAGACGGTTATCACAATATCGAAAGCATATTCTGCCTGATA
Organism: Neisseria meningitidis; assembly: GCF_900638555.1. NCBI lineage: Bacteria > Pseudomonadati > Pseudomonadota > Betaproteobacteria > Neisseriales > Neisseriaceae > Neisseria > Neisseria meningitidis. The sequence continues at coordinate 1,092,725 of NZ_LR134525.1, read as the reverse complement.
GATTTGCAGGATACCGTATATTTGAAACCAAGGGACGACGGCAAAATCATCCTGCACAATCCGGTTGATGGAATGCCGCAGGAGGCGGATTTAAGCTACCGTGCCGCATCGTTGCTGCAAAAATATGCACGCACCCCTACCGGCGTGGAGATATGGCTGGACAAAAAAATTCCGACCGGGGCCGGTTTGGGCGGAGGAAGCTCGGATGCGGCAACCGTTTTGCTGGTGTTGAACCGTTGGTGGCAGTGCGGTCTGACGCAGCGGCAGCTCATTGATTCGGGCGCGGCTCTGGGGGCGGACGTACCGTTTTTTATTTTCGGCAAAAATGCGTTTGCGCGGGGTATAGGCGACAGGCTGGACGAAATGGATATTCCGAAACAGTGGTATGTCATCGTCAAACCGCCCGTCCACGTTTCCACCGCAAAAATTTTCACACACGAAGGCTTGACACGAAATTCCGCCTCAAGCATAATGCCGACTTTCCAAAACCTGCAACCGTTTAGAAATGATATGCAGGCAGTTGTATTTAAAGAATACCCTGAAGTTTGGAAAGCCTATTCCGAGTTGTCCCGATATGGATTTGCCTTAATGACAGGTTCTGGTGCGTGTGTATTCACGGCGTGTCAAGATAGGAATAGCGCATACAATATATACCGACAAGTTTCAGATTTGTACGAGGCATATTTGGCAGAGGGTCTTTCAAAACATCCTTTGTTGTCCGTATAAACATTGTTGGGGAGTCGTCAAGCGGTTAAGACACTGGATTTTGATTCCAGCATGCGAAGGTTCGAATCCTTCCTCCCCAGCCAAGCCAAACGAGTTGGGGAGTCGTCAAGCGGTTAAGACACTGGATTTTGATTCCAGCATGCGAAGGTTCGAATCCTTCCTCCCCAGCCAGCCCTTTTTGGGGAGTCGTCAAGCGGTTAAGACACTGGATTTTGATTCCAGCATGCGAAGGTTCGAATCCTTCCTCCCCAGCCAAATAAAAGCGTGTAAGCCTGCTTACACGCTTTTATTTCATAGAAATAAAAATATTGAAATGCCTTTGTTTGTGTCGGATGTTGCAGGTATAATGTCGGGCTTGGTACAAGCAGAGGGAAGCATTGTGTTTTCTGAGCGGAAGTTAAACATAAAATCAGGTGAGAATATGGCTGCGTACGACAGTTTGATGGTATTTACAGGCAATGCCAATCCCGAATTGGCACAACGTGTTGTCAGGCATTTGGACATTTCTTTGGGCAATGCTTCCGTATCCAAGTTTTCAGACGGCGAAGTTGCCGTCGAACTGTTGGAAAACGTACGCGGGCGCGATGTTTTCATCCTTCAGCCGACCTGTGCGCCGACCAATGACAACCTGATGGAAATCCTGACGATGGCGGATGCACTGAAGCGTGCTTCGGCAGGTCGTATTACCACAGCCATTCCGTATTTCGGCTATGCGCGCCAAGACCGCCGTCCGCGTTCCGTCCGCGTTCCGATTTCTGCCAAACTGGTGGCAAATATGCTGTATTCGGCAGGGATCGACCGTGTTTTGACTGTCGATTTGCATGCCGACCAGATTCAAGGTTTCTTCGATATTCCGGTGGACAATATTTATGCCACCCCGATTCTGTTGAACGACATCAAACAACAGCGGATTGAAAATCTGACCGTCGTCAGCCCGGACATCGGCGGTGTCGTCCGCGCCCGCGCCGTGGCAAAATCCTTGAATGCCGACTTGGCAATCATCGATAAACGCCGCCCGAAAGCCAATGTGGCAGAAGTCATGAACATCATCGGCGATATTCAAGGCAGAACCTGTCTGATTGTGGACGATATGATTGACACTGCAAATACGCTGTGCAAAGCCGCCGTCGCCCTGAAAGAGCGGGGGGCGGAACGTGTTCTAGCCTATGCCAGCCACGCTGTATTCTCCGGAGAGGCGGTCAGCCGTATCGCCTCATCCGAAATCGACCAGGTGGTCGTAACCGATACCATTCCTTTGTCTGAAGCGGCTAAAAACTGCGACCGTATCCGTCAGGTAACGATTGCCGGTCTGTTGGCCGAAACCGTCCGCCGCATTAGCAATGAAGAATCCGTCTCATATCTTTTCAATGAAGAAGTGATGACAGGCAGCATGTTGCTGCCATAAGCCCGAAGCCGTCTTAAGCTGGTCGCGGCCGATGACGGCGATTTTACCTAACTTGGAGTATTTAACATGACTTATGAAATTCAAGCTTCTGTTCGTGAAGCACAAGGCACTGGTGCGAGCCGCCGCCTGCGTCGCGAAGGCCAAATCCCCGGCATTCTGTACGGTGAAGGTCAAGAGCCTGTTGCAATCGCTGTGGATCACAAAACCGTATTCTACGCATTGGAAAAAGAATCTTTCCATACTGCGTTGATTAAGTTGTCTCTGAACGGTGAAACCAAAGACGTTATCGTCCGCGATTTCCAAATGCACCCGTTCCGCCGCGAAGTTCAACACATCGACTTCCAAGCTGTGAAAGCAGACCAACCCGTACGCATCCGCGTTCCCCTGCACATCGTTAACGCTGAAAATTCCCAAGCGGTCAAACTGCAAGGCGGCCGCGTATCTCTGTTGAACACGACTGTTGAAGTAGTTGCTTTGCCTGCCAACATCCCTGCTTTCTTGGATTTGGATTGTGCCGAAGTGGTTGCCGGCGACATTCTGCACTTGTCAGACATCAAACTGCCTGAAGGTGTAGAAAGCGTTTCCCTGAAACGTAACGAAAATCTGGCTGTTGCTACCGTTACCGGTAAGAAACGCTAATTGATTTCAGCAGCAGGGCGGTGCGTATGCAATACGTACCGCCCTGTTGTTTTATGCCGTCTGAACCGTGTTTCAGACGGCATTTCTTTATTTGTTGGAAAAACGGGATATTTGAAACGGCAGATTACTGCCCTGTCAGACACGCCCAAAGCCTTTGCCACCGGCTTCTTTTTTTTACATTTTCCAGTGCGACGATTTCTTTTTCGGCAATGGTGTATCCGTTTTGTCTGATTTTGATTTTTCCTAAAATTTGCCCTTTTTTTACTGGGGCGGGAATCGGCTGTATGGTTTCTAGAATTTGTTCTGCCATTTTCGCTTCCTTATGTGGCAGAGTGATGTAGGCTTCTTTGAGGAAGCCTGCGCGGACGGTTTTTTTGCTGCCTCCGGAAATTTGGATTTGGGCAACGGTTTTGCCTTTCGGATATATTTTGGGCGTATCGAAGGCTTGCAATGCCCAGTTCAGCAGCTTGCTGTTGTCTGATGCGCGTGTTTCCGCCGATTCCGAACCCAATGTGATGACAAGGATGTGCCTGCCGTTGCCGGAGTATGACACGGCAAGGTTGTAGCCGCCGCTTTCTGTGTGTCCGGCTTTCAGACCGTTTACATTGTTGTCCCTATATAAAAGGATATTGCGGTTGTTTTGCTCTATATTTTTGAATTTGAAAGATTTGATGGAAAACAGCGGGTAATATTCCGGAAAGTCGCGCATCAATGCTTCAGACAGCTGGGCGAGGTCTTTGGCGGTGGAAACCTGTCCTTCTCTACTCAAGCCTGTCGGATTTTTGAATACAGTGTTCTTCATGCCCAAGCGTCGGGCTTCTTTGTTCATTTGTTGCACAAAATTTTCAATCGAGCCGTTGCCCAGCCGGCCGGCAAGGGTTAGGGCGGCATCGTTTGCGGATAGTGCAATCATGCCTTTTAAGAGTTTGTCGGTGCTGACCGTATCGCCGGGACGTACAAACATTCTGCTTCCTTCTGAAGCCCATGCGGATTCGGGTATTTTTAAGTTTTCTTCAGATCGGATATTTCCCGATTTCATGTTTTTGAAAACCAGATATGCGGTCATCAGTTGGGTTAGTGCCGCCGGTTCGACAGGGGTATTGATGTTTTTGGCGGATAAAATCTGTTTGCTTTGAAGGTCGATAACGATGTGTGCCGCTGTGAGGGTTTCGGGTGTTTGGAACGTGGGGGCGGCGTGTGCCGTCGGTCTGTTGGGCGCGGGCGATGCAGCCGTTGCGTGAGAAACGCCTAAGATGATGGAAAGCAGGACGGGCAGGATTTTATGTGCTGTCATGAAATATTCTAATTGTGTGCGTGTTTCAGTCTGCCGATTATACGCTTAGGGTGTCTGATCGGGCGGATTTTTCTTGCTTTCGCGCCGTCTTGGGCGTATGGTTTTGGGTTTTGCGATTTTAATAAACCGATTATCCCATATTGAATTATGAACACGCCCCTTCCTTATTCCAATTACCTCATCCGCATCCTGACGGCATCTGTCTATGATGTGGCGGTCGAAACGCCTTTGGAACCGGCACGCAGCCTTTCTGTACGTTTGAAAAACAACATCCTTTTGAAACGCGAAGATTTGCAGCCGGTTTTTTCGTTCAAAATACGCGGCGCGTACAACAAAATGTCCAAGTTGCCGAAAGATGCGCTCGCTTGCGGCGTGATTGCGGCAAGCGCGGGCAATCACGCACAAGGCGTGGCATTGTCCGCACAGCGTTTGGGTTGCCGTGCCGTTATCGTCATGCCGGAGACTACGCCGAAAATCAAAGTGGATGCGGTCAAAAGCCGTGGCGGCGAGGTGGTTTTGCGCGGTGTTTCATACAACGATGCTTACGATTATGCGATGGAGCTGGCGGAACAGGAAGGGCTGACCTATATCGCACCGTTTGACGATCCTGATGTGATTGCAGGACAAGGGACGGTAGGGATGGAAATTGTCAGCCAGCATCCCGATCCAATCCGCGCCGTATTCGTACCGATAGGCGGTGGCGGTTTGGCGGCGGGCGTGGCGGCATTTATCAAGCAGGTCCGTCCCGAAATCAAAGTTATCGGCGTTCAGACCAACGATTCCTGCTGTATGAAGCAGTCGGTCGAAGCGGGTGAAATCGTCCATTTGAAAGATGTCGGGCTGTTTTCAGACGGCACGGCGGTCAAAGTCGTCGGAAACGAAACCTTCCGTCTCTGCAAAGAACTTTTGGATGAAATCATTACAGTCGATACCGATGCGGTTTGCGGCGCGGTCAAGGATATTTTCGATGACACGCGCAGCATTACCGAGCCGGCGGGCGCGTTGGCGTTGGCGGGTCTGAAAGCCTATATCGCCCGAGAAGGCGCGGAAAACCAAACCCTGATTGCCGTTACCAGCGGTGCGAATATGAATTTTCACCGTTTGCGCCACGTTTCGGAACGGAGCGAATTGGGCGAGGGCAACGAAGGTATTTTTGCCGTTACCATCCCTGAAGAACGCGGCAGCTTCCTTAAGTTTGTCAATATATTGGGAAATAGGAATATTACCGAGTTCAACTACCGCTACGGGGACGATGAAAAAGCGCATATCTTTGTCGGACTTCAAGCGGCAGGCCCGCAGGATTTGGCGGTTATCGGCAGCCGGTTGGATGAGGCGGGATTGCCCAATGTCGACCTGACCGATGATGAGATTGCCAAAATCCATATCCGCTATATGGTCGGAGGGCGGACGGACAAAGTAGAAAACGAGCGTCTGGTCAGTTTTGAGTTTCCGGAGCGTCCGGGGGCGTTGGCGCGTTTTTTGAACCATATGCAGGGCGGTTGGAACATTACGCTCTTCCATTACCGCAACCACGGTGCGGATTACGGGCGGATTTTGGTCGGTATCGATGTGCCGCCTCACGATGCCGCCGCATTTGACGGTTTCTTGGAAAGTCTGGGATACAGCTATCACGAGGAAACGCAAAATGCCGCGTACAAGCTGTTTCTTGCCTGACGCTTGAAAGCACAATGCCGTCTGAAAGCCTTTCAGACGGCATTGCGCTTTCATGGTTAAATCGAATATTCAATCAGCTCGTTTTGAGAAAAGACATAAACCTGTTTTGGAATTAAGTTTAATTCTTTGCCTTCGGCGATTGGGTAACGCGCGGCATCGCTGCCAGCCAGCGTGATATGCACGTCTTGTTTGCCGTGTTTCACCAAAATATGCGTCAATGCGCCGACGGCGTGGACTTTTTCGATTTCGGCACAAATCATCGGTGTTTCGTGTTCGGCGGCGATCTGCCATTCGTGCGGGCGGATATAGCCGGTGGCGGTTTGTTCCTGCCATTTGTATTGTGCGTCCAATTTCCACGCGAAGCCGTTATAATGCCAGAAGCCTTTTTCGATGCGTCCTTCAAAAGCGTCGGTTTCGCCGAGGAACTCGGTAACGAAGGCGTTTTCGGGTTTGCGGTAAATGGCTTCGGCACTGCCGGTTTGTTCGATTTTGCCGTGGTTCATCACGACGATTTCGTCGGAAACTTCGAGGGCTTCTTCTTGGTCGTGCGTAACCAGAATGCTGGTTACACCCAGGTTGTGATGGATGTCGCGCAGCCAGGTGCGTAATTCTTTGCGTACTTTGGCATCCAACGCGCCGAAGGGTTCGTCCAAAAGCAGGAGTTTCGGTTCGACCGCAAGCGCACGGGCGAGGGCGATGCGCTGGCGTTGCCCGCCGGAGAGTTGGTGCGGATAGGATTTTGCCAAATGCGAGAGCTGCACGAGCTTGAGCAATTCTTCGACTTTGGCGCGGATTTGTCCTTTGGACGGGCGTTCGGACTTGGGCAATACGGTCAAACCGAAGGCAACGTTGTCAAACACGTTCATATGGCGGAAAAGGGCGTAGTGTTGGAACACGAAGCCGACTTTGCGCTCGCGCACGTGCTTGGCGGTTACGTCTTGCCCATCAAACAGAATCTTGCCGCCGTCGGCGTTTTCCAGTCCGGCGATAATGCGTAAAAGCGTGGTTTTGCCGCAGCCGGACGGGCCGAGCAGGGAAACGAGTTTGCCGGTGGGGACGTTGAGGTTGATGTTTTTCAGCGCGTGAAAATTGCCGAAGTGTTTGTTTAAGTTTTGGATGGTGATACTCATACTGCGTTCCTTTCGGCGGCGGCGAGTTTTTTGTCTTGTAATTTGGTGATGATGTTCTGCACCGCCAGCGTCGCCAGTGCCAAAAGTGCCAATACGCCGGAGAGGGCGAATGCGCCGGTGAAGTTGTATTCGTTGTAGAAGATTTCGACCAAAAGCGGGACGGTGTTGGTTTCGCCGCGTATGTGTCCCGATACCACGCTGACCGCGCCGAACTCGCCCATCGCGCGGGCGTTGGTGAGGATGATGCCGTAGAGTAACGCCCATTTGATGTTGGGCAGGGTAACGCGCCAAAACATCTGCCAGCCGCTTGCGCCGAGTATCAATGCCGCCTGTTCTTCGCTGTCGCCCTGAGCCTGCATCAGCGGGATGATTTCGCGCGCGACAAAGGGGAAGGTAACGAACAGCGTCGCCAGAATAATGCCGGGGATGGCGAAGATAATCTGTATGCCTTGCGCTTCGAGCCAGCCACCCAATGCCGTGTGCGCGCCGAACAATAAGACGAACATTAAACCGGCCACCACGGGCGATACGGAAAACGGCAAATCGAGCAGGGTAGTCAGCAACTGCTTGCCTCGGAAGTCAAAACGGGTCAGCAGCCACGCCATCGCCACACCCAATACAGCATTGACGGGAACGACAATCAGCGCGGTAATCAGCGTCAATTTGATGGCAGACCACGCTTCGGGATCGTTTAAGGATTTTAGGTACAAATCCCAACCGCCTTTTAAGGCTTCGTAAAACACGGCGACGAGCGGCACGACCAGCATCAGCAGCAGAAAGCCCAGCGCGGCGGCAATCAGCAACACGCGCAGCCGGCGCGGTTCGGTCAGGTTGGGATTGGCGGAATAGGGTTTCATGGCGGTGGTGTTCTCTGGTTGGTTTAAAATGTTTGGAGGTCGTCTGAAAAGGGATTGAGGGGTTTCAGACGACCTTTTTGTTCATTAAGTAGTAGGTCGGATACTTGTATCCGACAAGGTTGCTGAATCGCAAATGTTTGTCGGATACAAGTATCCGACCTACGAATTCTGTGTTTTGGGGAGCGGATTCGTTTTCAGACGACCTTTTATCTTTTATGCTAAAAGAGAAATAAAAAAGTCTAGCTGCCGTCATTCCCGCGCAGGCGGGAATCCACCACAGGGCAACAGGAAAACAGAAAATAAATAAGGCAGCTGAAATTCACCAATGGATTCCCGCCTGCGTGGGAATGACGGTAACAGGTATTTCAGACGCCGCCTCAACCCTTCGCGCCCGAACGCCTGCCCAACGCCCACTGCATCACGTTCAGCGCAAACAGAATCACAAACGAAACCAGCAGCATAAACAACGCCACCGCCGACGCGCCCTGTACGTCGAACTGTTCCAGCTTGCCCGTAATAATCAGCGGCAGGATTTCAGAAACCATCGGAATATTGCCCGCGATAAAAATCACCGAGCCGTATTCCCCCGTTGCCCGCGCAAACATCATTCCCGCGCCGGTCAAGAGTGCCGGTGTGATTTCAGGCAAGAGGACACGGCGAAACGTAGTCCAACGGCTTGCGCCCAAAGTTGCCGCCGCTTCCTCATATTCGCCCGACAATTCTTCCAATACCGGCTGCACGGCGCGGACGATAAAGGGCAGGCTGACGACGACCAGCGCAATCCAAATGCCGACGGGTGTAAACGCGATTTTGATGCCCAAAGGCTCGAAAAAACGGCCTATCCAACCGTTGGGCGCATACAGGGTCGCCAACGCGATACCCGTAACCGCCGTCGGCAGCGCAAACGGCAAATCGACCAGCGCGTTCGCCAGACCCTTGCCCGGGAATTCATAACGCACCAATACCCACGCCACCAGCGTGCCGAACACGACATTGGTCAGCATCGCATAAAACGACATCCGCAAACTCAGCCAGACGGCCGCCAAGACATTGGGTTCGGTAATCGTGTTCCAAAATCCGCTCCAGCCGATTTCCGCCGCCTTCGCCGCCATCATCGCAAACGGCAAGACCACAAGCAGCGACAGGCACAATACGGTCAGACCAAGGCTGAGTTTGAAGCCGGGCAGTACGCCGGGCGTTTTGAGCGCTAACATAAAACAATGCTGAAAATAAGGAAAAGGAAGGACTACTTTAACGATGCCGTCCGAAAAACGGAAAGAATGGAAAGTTTGGTGCAAAGACGAATTTGTTATAAAGCGGTTGGCAGTTTCTCAAGCGGGCGCGATGTTTTAAAATATAGTGGATTAAATTTAAATCAGGATAAGGCGACGAAGCCGCAGACAGTACAAATAGTACGGCAAGGCGAGGCAACGCCGTACTGGTTTAAATTTAATCCACTATAACGCCTTGTTTTGACGGAAAACCATCATATAAAGGAACACTTATGCAGATTTTATCTTTTCAGCCGGACATTGCGGAACGTATGCTGGAAGGTACGGAAGGCGAGTCGGTCAACGAAAACGCACAATTCGTCCGTACGGACAACGGCTATTGGATTGCGTGGCATGAAGGCGTAGCGGCACTGCTTGCGCCCGATACGCCGCCGGGCATTCCCTGTTTTTGGGTGGAAGGCGCGGAAAGCCTTGAAGAGTTGTGCGTCATGGTGGAACGCGGCGAGTTTGACGAAGTGGAAGAGTTTGACGGCGATGACGACGAATGGCTCGAAACGGCACAGGGTTGCGGGCACCACGGCGACGCTTGCGCCTGCGGACATTAAAGGCATTGCAGGCTTGCCGCAAGGGGGGCAAGGCTTTGCCGTTTTTTAAATAATCGGTGGATTGCATCTGTTTGCAATGGGCTGAACGCTTCCCTTTGTATTTTATTGAATAAAAAAACTTATCTTGGTATTATAATTAAGGCAGCATCAATTATTTTGGGATGACAATAAACGCAAAGCATTGATTTGCGCCGATTGCAGACTTATTATAGCAGGTTGCGGCGCGGACTTAATGGGAATTGTTTATAGAGCATGATGGTCTGAAACATCATTAATTAAAAATACCATTAATCCGATTTATATTTATTTCAATTTCAATGGAAAAACATCAATGACAATGATTTTAAGCATTTTAAGCCTGTTTTTTATCATCAGACTGTTATTTTTAGCCGTCTCTATTAAACATGAAAAAGCCTTGATTGCCAAAGGGGCGAAACAATACGGAAAAACCAATTCCACGCTGCTTGCGGCAGTTCATACGCTTTATTATTTGGCGTGTTTTGTTTGGGTATGGCTTTCTGACACTGCTTTTAATGGCATATCCTTGATTGGTACGCTGACGGTGATGGCTTCGTTTGTGATATTGTCATTGATTATTAAGCAGTTGGGGGAGATTTGGACGGTTAAAATCTATATTTTACCAAATCATCAAATTAATCGTTCGTGGTTGTTTAAAACATTCCGCCACCCCAATTATTTTTTAAACATCATACCCGAACTGATTGGCATCGCCTTATTATGTCAAGCGTGGTATGTTTTATTGATTGGTCTGCCGATTTATTTGCTGGTCTTATTTAAGCGTATCCGACAAGAAGAACAGGCGATGGCAACACTTTTTTAACCCGTTTCATCAATTATAGCGGATTAACAAAAACCAGTACGGCGTTGCCTCGCCTTGCCGTACTGGTTTTTGTTAATCCGCTATATTCCGCCATCTCTAAGATTTACAGCGATACACGGGTGATTTAAGGAATGCCCGAACCGTCATTCCCGCCACTTTTCGTCATTCCCGCGAAAGCGGGAATCTAGGACGCAGGGTTAAGAAAACCTACATCCCGTCATTCCCGCCACTTTCCGTCATTCCCGCGAAAGCGGGAATCTAGAATCTCGGACTTTCAGATAATCTTTGAATATTGCTGTTGTTCTAAGGTCTAGATTCCCGCCTGTGCGGGAATGACGAATCATAAGTTTCCCGAAATTCCAACATAACCGAAACCTGACAGTAACCGTAGCAACTGAACCGTCATTCCCACGAAAGTGGGAATCTAGAAATAAAAAGCAACAGGCATTTATCGGAAATAACTGAAATTCAATACCGCAAAAATCTACCCGAAATGATATAGTGGATTAACAAAAATCAGGACAAGGCGACGAAGCCGCAGACAGCACAGATAGTACGAAACCGATTCACTGGTGCTTCAGCACCTTAGAGAATCGTTCTCTTTGAGCTAAGGCGAGACAACGCCGTACTGGTTTTTGTTAATCCGCTATATTCCGCCATCTCTAAGATTTACAGCAATACACGGGTGGAGACCTTTGCAAAAATAGTCTGTTAACGAAATTTGACGCATAAAAATGCGCCAAAAAATTTTCAATTGCCTAAAACCTTCCTAATATTGAGCAAAAAGTAGGAAAAATCAGAAAAGTTTTGCATTTTGAAAATGAGATTGAGCATAAAATTTTAGTAACCTATGTTATTGCAAAGGTCTCGGGTGATTTAAGGAATGCCCGAACCGTCATTCCCGCCACTTTCCGTCATTCCCGCGAAAGCGGGAATCTAGGACGCAGGGTTAAGAAAACCTACATCCCGTCATTCCCGCCACTTTCCGTCATTCCCGCGAAAGCGGGAATCTAGAATCTCGGACTTTCAGATAATCTTTGAATATTGCTGTTGTTCTAAGGTCTAGATTCCCGCCTGCGCGGGAATGACGATTCATAAGTTTCCCGAAATTCCAACATAACCGAAACCTGACAGTAACCGTAGCAACTGAACCGTCATTCCCACGAAAGTGGGAATCTAGAAATGAAAAGCAACAGGCATTTATCGGAAATAACTGAAACCGAACAGACCTAGATTCCCGCCTGCGCGGGAATGACGGCTGCAGATGCCCGACGGTCTTTATAGCGGATTAACAAAAATCAGGACAAGGCGGCGAAGCGTTTGGCGACTTCGTCCCAGTTGACGATTTCCCAAAAACCTTTCAGGTAGTTGGGACGGCTGTTGCGGTAGTCGATGTAATAGGCGTGTTCCCACACGTCGCAGGTCAGCAGCGGCGTGTTTTCAGTGGTCAGCGGCGTAGCGGCGTTGGAAGTAGAAACCAAATCCAATCCGCCGGCAGGGGTTTTTACCAGCCACGCCCAACCGGAGCCGAAAGTACCGGCCGCGCAGGCATTGAACGCTTCTTGGAATTTCTCGAAGCTGCCCCATTTCGCGTCGATGGCGGCGGCCAGTTCGCCGGCAGGTTTGCCTTGACCTTTGGACGTGAAACCCAGCCAGTAGAAGGTGTGGTTCCAAGTTTGCGCCGCGTTGTTGAACACGCCGCCCGAAGATTTTTTCACAATCTCTTCCAAAGGCAGGTTTTCAAATTCGGTGCCTTTGATTTGATTGTTCAGGTTGGTGATGTAGGTTTGATGGTGTTTGCCGTAGTGGAATTCCAAAGTCTCTTTGCTCAGATGCGGGGACAATGCGTCCAGTTCATAAGGCAGTTGCGGCAGCTTATGTTCCATTTTGTGCTCCTAATATTGTTTTAAATGTTGTATTTTGGCAGTGTTGCTGCAAATAGCTCGGCAGCGCACATATTTTACCTGTTTTGAGGGATGGAAACCAATTAAACCTGCTTTACGCTATAATAGAAGATTGCAATTTCGGCACGACAGATAGGATGTACCATGAACGATTACACAGCTATGCCGTCTGAAGACCGTGAGGTCGGCGCATTGTCGCTGCCTCCACATTCGATGGAGGCGGAACAATCCGTTTTGGGCGGTTTGATGCTGGAAAATCCGGCTTGGGACAGGATTGCCGATGTGGTTTCGGGAGAGGATTTCTACCGCCACGAACACCGCCTGATTTTCCGATCCATTGCCAAATTAATCAATGAGAGCCGTCCCGCCGATGTGATTACGGTTCAGGAAGATTTGCAGCGGAACGAAGAATTGGAAGCGGCAGGCGGATTTGAATATCTGATTACGCTGGCGCAAAACACCCCGTCTGCCGCCAACATCCGCCGCTACGCCGAAATCGTGCGCGAGCGTTCCATTATGCGCCAACTCGCCGAAGTGGGGACGGAAATCGCCCGCAGCGCATACAATCCGCAAGGCAGGGACGCGGGTCAGCTTTTGGACGAGGCGGAAAACAAAGTATTCCAAATCGCCGAAAGCACCGCCAAATCCAAGCAGGGCTTTTTGGAGATGCCCGATTTGCTGAAAGAAGTCGTACAGCGCATCGATATGCTCTACTCGCGCGACAATCCCGATGAAGTTACCGGCGTGCCGACAGGGTTCATCGACCTCGACAAAAAAACCTCGGGTCTGCAACCCGGCGACCTGATTATCGTTGCCGGTCGTCCGTCTATGGGTAAGACCGCCTTTTCTATCAATATCGCCGAACACGTTGCCGTAGAAGGCAAGCTGCCGGTTGCCGTCTTCTCAATGGAGATGGGCGGTGCGCAACTGGTCATGCGTATGCTCGGCTCGGTCGGACGCTTGGATCAAAGCGTCCTGAAAACCGGCAGGCTCGAAGACGAACACTGGGGTCGTCTGAACGAAGCAGTCGTCAAACTCTCCGACGCGCCCGTGTACATCGACGAGACCCCGGGTTTGACTGCGCTCGAACTGCGCGCCCGCGCCCGTCGTCTCGCCCGTCAATTTAACAATAAGCTTGGATTAATCGTCATCGACTACCTGCAACTGATGGCGGGATCCGGCCGTTCCGACAACCGAGCTTCAGAGCTGGGCGAAATTTCACGTTCGCTCAAAGCGTTGGCGAAAGAATTGCAAGTCCCCATCATCGCCCTGTCGCAATTGAGCCGTACCGTCGAATCGCGTACCGACAAACGCCCGATGATGTCCGACCTCCGCGAATCCGGTGCTATCGAGCAAGATGCCGACCTGATTATGTTCATGTACCGCGACGAATACTACAACCAGGACTCACCCATGAAAGGCCTTGCCGAATGTATCATCGGCAAACACCGCAACGGTCCCGTCGGTAAAATCTTCCTCACATGGACGGGACAATTCACCAAATTCGACAATGCTGCCTATATTCCCGAGGAGGCAAAGATAGAGGATTAAATGGCTGTATAAAAATTTATTAGGCGAAATCAGGCAAAATCGTTTAAAATCATGCTGAGAGATTGCCCTAAAAAATAAAACGCGGTCTTGAGGCATTTTTGCATTCAGCCCGCATATAATTGAAAATATAGTGGATTAACAAAAATCAGGACAAGGCAACGAAGCCGCAGACAGTACAAATAGTACGGAACCGATTCACTTGGTGCTTGAGCACCTTAGAGAATCGTTCTCTTTGAGCTAAGGCGAGGCAACGCCGTACTGGTTTGAATTTAATCCACGATACATTACCAGTTAACGTCCTATGTGTACACGAAAACAACAAGGTTTCACGCTAACAGAGCTGCTCATCGTGATGGTCATTGCAGCCATTATGGCGATGATAGCCCTCCCCAATATGAGCCAATGGATTGCATCCCGCCGCATTGCCAGTCATGCGGAGCGGATTGCCAACCTTTTGCGTTTCTCCAGGGGCGAAGCCGTCCGGCTCAATCTTCCTGTCTATATCTGTCCTGTTCAAGTTAAAAAAGGCGGTGCGCCCAACAATAAATGCGACTTCAGTAAGAAGGAACAGGGGATGTTGGCTTTCGGCGACAAAAACGGCAATAAGATATATGACGGCGATGTGACGGATGTTCTTCTCCGCAGTGTGGTATTGAATGATGATATCAATAATAAGCGGATTAATTATGCCTTCAACCATATCGCTTTTGGTCAGACTCAGCCGGCCACCGACCGTGTAGTTTGGACATTCAATCAAAACGGGACATTCGGCTATTCGTCCGATCAGAATCTCAAGAATAATTCCAAATTTGTTTATTCTGACGGTTATATCCAAATCGTGTTGACAGATGCGAAGGCGGTTTCTGCCGATGAAAAGAAATTCCGTTCGGCGGTGGTTTTGATTAACAGCAGCGGCAGGGTTGAAGTTTGTCCTAAAAACGATACGCGCGCCGTATGCCGACATTAATGATTGTTTTAGTCGGTTTGGGAAATAAAAAATGAAGAATAATGATTGCTTGCGCCTGAAAAATCCCCAGTCCGGTATGGCGCTGATAGAAGTCTTGGTTGCTATGCTCGTTCTGACCATCGGTATTTTGGCACTATTGTCCGTACAGTTGCGGACAGTCGCTTCCGTCAGGGAGGCGGAGACGCAAACCATCGTCAGCCAAATCACGCAAAACCTGATGGAAGGAATGTTGATGAATCCGACCATTGATTCGGACAGCAACAAGAAAAACTATAATCTTTACACTGGGTCGTACACCCCCACTTCCTCTGACGGCGATTTCAAGCTTGATAATTTGAAAAGCAAGAAGGATTTGGCAAAGGCCCAGTTGGACAGGTTCGGTTATGAATTGAAAAATGCCTTGCCGGATGCGGTAGCTATTCATTACGCTGTCTGCAAGGATTCGTCGGGTAAAGCGCCGACATTGTCCGGCGGTACTTTTTCTCCAAATTGCGATAATAAGGAAAACGGAGATACTTTAATTAAAGTATTGTGGGTAAATGATTCGGCAGGGGATTCGGATATCACCCGTACGAATCTTGAGACGAACGGCGACAATATCGTATATACCTATCAGGCAAGGGTCGGAGGTCGGGAATGAGACGTAAAATGCTAAACGTACCAAAAGGCAGTTATGATGGTATGAAAGGTTTTACCATTATTGAATTTTTGGTTGCGGGCCTGCTCAGTATGATTGTCCTGATAGCGGTCGGATCGAGTTACTTCACATCCCGGAAATTAAATGATGCGGCAAACGAGCGTCTTGCCGAGCAACAGGATTTGCGGAATGCGGCAACATTGATTGTCCGCGATGCAAGAATGGCGGGGAGCTTCGGTTGTTTCAATATGTCCGAGCATACTAAAGACGATATTGTTGATTCAAGTAATCAAACTCAACCTGCCTCTGCAAAACCCGGTGTCAAACAAGAAAATCCCCTTTTTTCCTTAAAAAGGAGCGACATGGAACAACTGATTCCCGTTACTGAATCCGCAGATATTAAATATTCGGGTTTTACCCAGCGCCTTAACGCATTGGTTTTCCAATACGGTATCGATGATCTTGATGCGAGTGCTGAGACTGTTGTAGTCAGCAGCTGTTCCAAAATAGCAAAACCGGGTAAGAAAATATCTACCTTGCAAGAAGCAAAGAGTGCATTACAGATTACTAATGATGATAAACAAAATGGAAATATCACCCGTCAAAGGCATGTGGTCAATGCCTATGCGGTCGGCAGGATTGCCGATGAGGAAGGTTTGTTCCGCTTCCAATTGGATGATAAGGGCAAGTGGGGTAATCCTCAGTTGCTCGTGAAAAAGGTTAAACGTATGAATGTGCGGTATATTTATGTTTCCGGTTGTCCTGAAGATGAAGATGCCGGCAAAGAGGAGCAATTCAAATATACGAATGAATTCGACAAATCCAAAAATGCTGTTACGCCTGCCGGGGTGGAGGTTTTATTGGATAGCGGCCTTGATGCCAAGATTGCCGCTTCTTCAGACAATAGTATTTATGCTTACCGTATCAATGCGACAATACGGGGGGGAAATGTATGCGCAAACAGAACACTTTGACGGGAATCCCGACTTCTGACGGACAGAGGGGGTTCGCACTGTTTATCGTGCTGATGGTAATGATCGTCGTGGCTTTTTTGGTTGTAACTGCCGCGCAGTCTTACAATACCGAGCAGCGGATCAGTGCCAACGAATCAGACAGGAAATTGGCTTTGTCTTTGGCCGAGGCGGCTTTGCGGGAAGGCGAATTTCAGGTTTTGGATTTGGAATATGATACGGACAGTAAGGTTACATTTAGCGAAAACTGTGAAAAAGGTCTGTGTACCGCAGTGAATGTGCGGACAAATACAAATCATGGTAATGAAGAGGCTTTTGACAATATCGTGGTGCAAGGCAATCCCACCGTTGAGGCGGTGAAGCGTTCTTGCCCTGCAAATTCTACCGACCTGTGCATTGACAATAAAGGGATGGAATATAAGAAAGGCACGCAAAGTGTCAGCAAACCACCGCGCTATATTATCGAATATTTGGGCGTGAAGAACGGAGAAAATGTTTATCGGGTTACTGCCAAGGCTTGGGGTAAGAATGCCAATACCGTGGTCGTCCTTCAATCTTATGTAAGCAATAATGATGAGTAATAAAATGGAACAAAAAGGGTTTACATTGATTGAGATGATGATAGTCGTCGCGATACTCGGCATCATCAGCGTCATTGCCATACCTTCTTATCAGAGTTATATTGAAAGAGGCTATCAGTCCCAGCTTTATACGGAGATGGTCGGTATCAACAATGTTCTCAAACAGATTATTTTGAAAAATCCCCAGGACGATAATGATACCCTCAAGATACGACTGGAAGCGCTTGCCTCAGGCTATAAGATGAATCCGAAAATTGCCAAAAAATATAGTGTTTCGGTGGCATTTGCCAATACGGAAAAACCAAGGGCATACAGCTTGGTCGGTGTTCCAAAGACGGGGACGGGTTATACTTTGTCGGTATGGATGAACAGCGTGGGCGACGGATACAAATGCCGTGATGCCGCTTCTGCCCGAGCCCATTTGGAGACCTTGTCCGCAGATGCCGGCTGTGAAGCCTTCTCTAATCGTAAAAAATAAGGTTGTTTTGCCGATGCCGTCTGAAAATCAATGTTCAGACGGCATTTTTATGGGTATAGTGGATTAACAAAAATCAGGACAAGGCGACGAAGCCGCAGACAGTACAGATAGTACGGAACCGATTCACTTGGTGCTTGAGCACCTTAGAGAATCGTTCTCTTTGAGCTAAGGCGAGGCAACGCCGTACTGGTTTTTGTTAATCCACTATACATCCCGTCATTCCCACGAAAGTGGGAATCTAGAAATTTAATGTTGCGGCACTAGCCAAAAAAACCGAAACCGAACGGACTAGATTCCCGCCTGCGCGGGAATGACGAATCCATCCATACGGAAACCTGCACCACGTCATTCCCACGAACCTACATTCCGTCATTCCCACGAAAGTGGGAATCCAGTTTTTTGAGTTTCAGTCATTCCCGATAAATTGCCTTAGTATTGAATGTCTAGATTCCCGCCTGCGCGGGAATGACGAATCCATCCGTACGGAAACCTGCACCACGTCATTCCCACGAACCTGCATCCCGTCATTCCCACGAAAGTGGGAATCCAGTTTTTTGAGTTTCAGTCATTTCCGATAAATTGCCTTAGTATTGAATGTCTAGATTCCCGCCTGCGCGGGAATGACGGATTTTAGGTTGGGGTCATTTATTGGAAAAAGCAGAAACCGCTCCGCCGTCATTCCCACGAAAGTGGGAATCCAGGATGCAGGGTTGGGGAAACCGTGTTATCCGATAAGTTTCCGCACCGACAGGTCTAGATTCCCGCCTGCGCGGGAATGACGCATCCATCCGTACGGAAACCTGCACCACGTCATTCCCACGAACCTGCATCCCGTCATTCCCACGAAAGTGGGAATCCAGTTTTTTGAGTTTCAGTCATTCCCGATAAATTGCCTTAGCATTGAATGTCTAGATTCCCGCCTGTGCGGGAATGACGAATCCATTCGTACGGAAACCTGCACCACGTCATTCCCACGAAAGTGGGAATCTAGTTTTTTGAGTTTCAGTCATTTTCAATAAATTGCCTTAGCATTGAATGTCTAGATTCCCGCCTGCGCGGGAATGACGATTCATATAGTGGATTAACAAAAATCAGGACAAGGCGGCGAAGCTGCAGACAGTACAGATAGTACGGAACCGATTCACTTGGTGCTTCAGCACCTTAGAGAATCGTTCTCTTTGAGCTAAGGCGAGGCAACGCTGTACTGGTTTTTGTTAATCCACTATAAAAAGGCATATTGAATGCGGGCAAACCGGCTGCTTTCCGTTTTTGGATTTCGGAGAATGCCATCGCCCAGCTTTCATCACACATAAAAAACAGTGCGGGCACGGCTTTTTTCAGCGGTATTTCTTTCAGGTGCGGGGCAAGTGCCGCCCCCATCAGGATATGCCGAGAATTAATCATAAAGGTTACGGTGGCGATAAGCAGTATCGGCAGAGGTTCCGCCCACAGGTTGACCGTGGCAAACTCGGAGCCGCCGGCGAAGTTCATACCGGTCATCAACAACATTTCCAGCCAGCTCATGCCTTTTTGTCCACCCTGCATACCGAGTATTAATGCCCAAGGCAAAAGCCCGATCAGCATGGGCGAACTTTCTTTGATGCCGCGTATAAATTCGTTACGGGGCGAGCTTATGTGTGTCATATTAATATTGATATGTAAGAAGGTCGGGCATTATACACAGACGGAGTATTTCAAAACAAAACCTATTTGCTGTGTTTCAGCGTAAACACGGCTTGTGTATAATCTCCCATCTTTGAAACCGGCCGTATGCAGGAGCAAGACGATGAATATTGAAGTAGAAATGAAAGTATTGGACGAACGGATGGCGGATGTTGTCCCTGTCTATGCAACGAAGGGTTCTGCAGGTTTAGATTTGCGCGCCTGTTTGGATGAGGAAGTCGTTTTGCAGCCGGGTGAAACGTTTCTTGTGCCGACAGGTTTGGCAATTTATTTGGCTGATCCTTCATATGCCGCCGTTTTGCTGCCCCGTTCCGGATTGGGGCATAAACACGGCATTGTTTTGGGCAATTTGGTCGGCTTGATTGACTCCGATTATCAAGGGGAATTGAAGGTTTCGTTATGGAACAGAAGCAGCGAGCCGTTTACTGTCAAACCGTTTGAGCGTATCGCGCAGATGGTTATCGTGCCAATCGTGCAGGCGCGTTTCAAACGTGTCGAGGAATTTGTCGGAAGCAGCCGTGGAGAAGGCGGTTTCGGCAGTACGGGTTTGCATTGAATATAAAATGCCGTCTGAAGGGCACGTCAGGTTCAGACGGCATATCTTCCGATATACCGATAACCGGAGAAAATCATGAATACCTTACTCAAGCAGCTCAAACCCTATCCCTTTGCCCGACTGCACGAGGCGATGCAGGGCATTTCCGCGCCTGAAGGCATGGAAGCCGTCCCCCTGCACATCGGCGAACCGAAACATCCGACACCGAAAGTCATTACGGATGCGCTGACCGCCTCATTGCACGAGTTGGAAAAATATCCGCTGACTGCGGGTCTGCCTGAACTGCGTCAGGCGTGTGCAAACTGGTTAAAACGCCGTTACGATGGCTTGACAGTGGATGCGGATAATGAAATTCTGCCGGTTTTAGGCAGTAGGGAGGCGTTGTTTTCTTTTGTTCAAACCGTGTTGAACCCTGTTTCAGACGGCATCAAACCCGCAATTGTCAGCCCGAATCCCTTTTATCAGATTTACGAAGGTGCGACACTTTTGGGCGGCGGTGAAATCCATTTTGCCAATTGCCCCGCGCCGTCTTTCAACCCCGATTGGCGTAGTATTTCCGAAGAGGTTTGGAAACGCACCAAACTGGTGTTCGTCTGCTCGCCCAACAACCCCAGCGGCAGCGTGCTGGATTTGGACGGATGGAAAGAAGTTTTTGATTTGCAGGACAAATATGGTTTCATTATTGCCTCGGACGAATGCTATTCCGAAATCTATTTCGACGGCAACAAGCCTTTGGGCTGCCTGCAGGCCGCTGCACAGTTGGGGCGAAGCAGGCAAAAACTGCTTATGTTCACCAGTTTGTCCAAGCGGTCCAATGTTCCAGGCCTGCGTTCCGGTTTTGTCGCCGGCGATGCCGAACTGCTTAAAAATTTTCTGCTTTACAGAACCTATCACGGCAGCGCAATGAGCATTCCCGTGCAGCGCGCAAGCATTGCCGCTTGGGATGACGAACAGCACGTTATCGACAACCGCCGCCTGTATCAGGAAAAATTTGAGCGCGTTATTCCCATTTTGCAACAGGTATTTGACGTTAAATTACCGGATGCCTCGTTTTACATCTGGTTGAAAGTCCCCGATGGCGACGATTTGGCATTTGCACGCAATTTATGGCAAAAAGCCGCTATCCAAGTATTGCCCGGACGCTTTTTGGCACGGGATACCGAACAGGGCAATCCCGGGGAAGGTTATGTCCGTATCGCTTTGGTTGCCGATGTCGCAACTTGTGTCAAAGCTGCGGAAGACATAGTTTCACTGTATCGGTAAGGAATCGGAAATGCCGTCTGAACTTTTGTTCAGACGGCATTTTTCAATATTCTACGGTTGAATTTGCTGTAACGGTATTTATAGTGGATTAACAAAAATCAGGACAAGGCGACGAAGCCGAAGACAGTACAGATAGTACGGCAAGGCGAGGCAACGCTGTACTGGTTTAAATTTAATCCACTATACTTCACTTTTAATCGGCTTGCCCGCAAACACGTTTAAACTTAAAATCCCCGTGTTTGACACAATACCGAGCAGATTATGTTTTTTGTCCTTTCCCCTGCGAAGAACCTTAATGAAAAAGACCCTGCCCCTGTCAGCGAGTTTACCCAACCCGACCTGCTGGCAGAGTCCGACATTCTAATGCAGCAGTTGCGCGAGCTTGCGCCGCAACAGATTGCCGAACTGATGCACGTTTCCGACAAAATTGCCCTCTTAAACGCGCAGCGCAATGCAGAATGGAACACGCCGTTTACGCCGGAAAACGCCAAACAGGCGGTCTTTATGTTCAACGGCGATGTTTACGAAGGTATGGATGCAAACACATTGAATACCGATCAAATACAATATCTGCAAGGGCGCGTACGCCTGCTGTCCGGCCTGTACGGCCTTCTGCGTCCACTGGACCTGATACAGCCTTACCGTTTGGAAATGGGGACGGCATTTGCCAATTTGCGCGGGAAGAATTTGTATGAGTTTTGGGGAGACATCATTACCAACCTTTTAAATGACACGCTTGCCCAAGCAGGCAGCAATACGCTTGTCAACCTTGCCTCACAGGAATATTTCAAGTCCGTCAACACGAAAAAACTTCGGGCGCGGCTGATTACCCCGATATTTAAAGACGAAAAAAACGGCAAATATAAAATCATCAGTTTCTATGCCAAGCGCGCGCGAGGATTAATGGTGCGCTATGCGGCAGAACACAATATTACCGATCCTGAAATGCTGAAAAATTTTAATTACGAAGGCTACGCATTTAATGACGCGGCTTCAAATGAAAGCGAATGGGTGTTTATGCGTTCGGAACAAATAAAGTGAAAACAATAAATTAAGTATTTCCCAAAAAAAGTGCTTGGCAAAATGTATAAACTTCATTATTATTCCTACTCTTCAAGAAGACGGAAGCGTGGCAGAGCGGTTTAATGCAACGGTCTTGAAAACCGTCGAGGGTTGATAGCCCTCCGTGAGTTCGAATCTCACCGCTTCCGCCAATCCTTGAGGTCAAAAACCAAATAAAAATGAAGTAGCATAAAGCATCGGCATTTTTATTTGGTTTTACTTCATCGTGTTTCCTTTTCGGTTGAACCCCACCCTTTAGGGCGGTAGAATCAGACTTTATTTGGGAGGGGTGTAACCCTTTCTGAATCAGGGTAACACATAGGGCGGTGCTTTATGTGTCGTCCTGTGTGTTGAAACATCTTTCGGAAACGTGGCAGAGAGGCTGAATGCAGCGGACTCGAAATCCGCTGAGGGTGCAAATCCTCCGTGGGTTCGAATCCCACCGTTTCCGCCACAAAACAAAACCGCCCTGATTCGGGGCGGTTCTTTTTTGTTCAAGTTGAGACCTTTGCAAAATTCCTTTCCCTCCCGACAGCCGAAACCCAAACACAGGTTTTCGGCTGTTTTCGCCCCAAATACCGCCTAATTTTACCCAAACACCCCCTTAATCCTGCCCGGATACCCGATAATCAGGCATCCGGGCTGCTTTTTAGGCGGCAGCGGGCGCACTTAACCTGTTGGCCGCTTTCAACAGGTTCAAACACATCGCTTTCAGGTGGCTTTGCGCACTCACTTTAATCAGTCCGAAATAGGCTGCCCGAGCGTAGCGGAATTTACGGTGCAGCGTACCGAAGCTCTGTTCAACCACATAACGGGTCTTCGACAAATATCGGTTGCGTTTGGTTTGCACTTCCGACAGCGGGCGGTTGCGGCAGGCTTTGCGCATAATGCCGTCCTGCAACTGATGTTCTTCCAGATGTTGCCGGTTTTCCGCACTGTCATAGCCTTTGTCGGCATAGACGGTCGTACCTTTGGGCAGTCCTTCCAACAACGGCGACAGGTGTGTGCACTCATGGGCATTGGTGGGAGTGATGTACAGTTTCTCGATATAGCCTTCCGCATCGGTACGGGTATGTTGTTTGTAACCGAGTTTGTAGAGGCCGTTTTTCTTTATCCAACGGGCATCGCTGTCCTTACTCGGTGTGGTTTGACCGCTGATTTGTCCTTCTTCGTCAACTTCTATGGCCTGACGCTGTTTGCTGCCGGCGGTCTGGATAATGGTGGCATCAACGACGGCGGCGGATGCTTTCTCTATTTTTAGGCCTTTTTCGGTCAGTTGGCAGTTAATCAGTTTGAGTAATTCGGACAGGGTGTCGTCTTGCGCCAGCCAGTTGCGGTAGCGGCATAAGGTGCTGTAATCGGGGATGCTCAGTTCGTCAAAACGGCAAAACAGGTTGAAGTCGATGCGGGTGATGAGGCTGTGTTCGAGTTCGGGATCGGAGAGGCTGTGCCATTGTCCGAGCAGGACGGCTTTGAACATGGACAGCAGCGGGTAGGCGGGACGGCCGCGGTGGTCTCGAAGGTAACGGGTTCTTTGACGGTTCAGGTATTGTTCGATTGGTTGCCAATCAATCACCTGGTCCAACTTCAATAGTGGGAAGCGGTCGATGTGTTTGGCAATCATGGCTTGTGCGGTTTGCCGGAAGAAGGTGCTCATGAGAAATCCCCTAAATGTCTTGGTGGGAATTGGGGGATTTTGGGGAATTTTGCAAAGGTCTCGACCTTGTGTTTTTTAAGGTATTCGATAGTATGGGCGATACCTTTGGGGTTGTTGGTTTCGGTTTTGGTTTTAGACAAAGACGAAACGGCGATGACGAAGTTTCGTTTGGCGATGTCGATATAGTGAATTAACAAAAATCAGGACAAGACGACGAAGCCGCAGACAGTACAGATAGTACGGAACCGATTCACTTGGTGCTTCAGCACCTTAGAGAATCGTTCTCTTTGAGCTAAGGCGAGGCAACGCCGTACTGGTTTTTTATATCCAATGGGTGCGGCGTTTAATCATAATCAGGCAGATAGGGATAACTAATGCCGTCTGAACGACGAATGTTCAGACGGCATTTTTACCTTTGTGCTTATAAGGCGTTTAGTGCCTGATTAAAGGTTACGCTCGGACGCATCACTTGTGCGGCTTTTTCAGGATTGGCGGCGTAGTAGCCGCCGATGTCGGCCGCTTTGCCTTGTACGGCGGAAAGCTCGGCAACGATTTTCGCTTCGTCGGCGGTCAAAGCGGCTGCCAATGGCGTAAATGCGGCTTTCAGTTCGGCATCTTTGTCTTGCGCCGCCAATTCTTGCGCCCAGTAGAGGGTGAGGTAGAAATGGCTGCCGCGGTTGTCGAGTTCGCCGGCTTTACGTTTAGGCGATTTGTCGTTCAACAGCAGTTTTTCGGTGGCTGCATCCAAAGTGTCGGCGAGGACTTGGGCTTTGGCATTGCCGGTTTTTTGCGCCAAATGTTCAAACGATACGGCGAGTGCGAGGAATTCGCCCAGCGAGTCCCAGCGCAAATGGTTTTCTTCGAGGAATTGTTGAACATGTTTCGGTGCAGAACCGCCCGCGCCGGTTTCAAACATACCGCCGCCGTTCATCAATGGAACGATAGACAGCATTTTCGCGCTTGTGCCGAGTTCCAAAATTGGGAACAAGTCGGTCAGGTAGTCGCGCAAGACATTACCGGTTACGGAGATGGTGTCTTCGCCGTTTTTCAGACGACCCAAGCTGAACTTGGCGGCTTCTTCAGGAGCGAGGACGCGGATGTCGAGGCCATTGGTATCCAGTTCGGCAAGGTAGGCTTTAACCTTGGCGAGCAGGCTCTTGTCGTGCGGACGGTTTTCGTCGAGCCAGAACACGGCAGGCGTGTTGCTCAGACGGGCGCGGTTGACGGCAAGTTGTACCCAGTCTTTAACCGGATCGTCTTTGGTTTGGCACATACGCCAGATGTCGCCTGCTTCAACGTCGTGTTGCATCAGGACTTTTCCTGCTGCATCAACCACTTGAACCTGACCGTCGGCTTCGATTTCGAAGGTTTTGTTGTGTGAACCGTATTCTTCCGCCGCTTGCGCCATCAGTCCGACGTTGGGCACAGTACCCATTGTTGTCGGATCGAATGCGCCGTGTTCGCGGCAGAAATCGATGGTTGCTTGGTAAACACCAGCGTAGCTGCTGTCGGGAATCACGGCTTTGGTGTCTTGCGCTTTGCCGTTTTTGTCCCACATACGGCCGGAATTGCGGATCATCGCAGGCATAGAAGCATCGACGATGACATCGCTAGGAACGTGCAGGTTGGTAATGCCTTTATCGGAATCGACCATTGCCAAATCAGGGTTGGCGGCGTAAACGGCAGCGATTTCAGCTTCAACGGCGGCGCGGGTGTCCGCATCCAGCTTGTCCAGATTGGCAAGCAGGTTGCCGAAGCCGTTGTTGACGTTGACGCCTGCGGCAGCCAATTTGTCGCCGAATTTTTCAAAAACAGGCGCGAAGAACACTTTGACGGCGTGTCCGAAGATAATCGGGTCGGACACTTTCATCATCGTGGCTTTCATGTGCAGCGAGAACAATACGCCTTTTGCTTTCGCGTCTTTCACTTGTTCGGCAAGGAAGGCGAGCAGGGCTTTTTTGCTCATTACGGTCGCGTCGATGATTTCGCCGGCTTTCAGGGCAACAGGATCGCGCAGCTCTTTTTTGTTGCCTTGTTTGTCGGTGAACACGATGGACACGGAAGTCGCATCGGGTACGGTAACGGATTGTTCGTTATGGAAAAAGTCGCCGCTTTGCATGGTGGCAACGTGGGTTTTGGAATCTTTCGCCCACGCGCCCATACTGTGCGGATTTTTTTTGGCAAAGTTTTTCACTGCCTTAGGGGCGCGGCGGTCGGAGTTGCCTTCGCGCAAAACGGGATTGACCGCGCTGCCTTTGATGCGGTCGTAGCGTTCGCGTACGGCTTTTTCTTCGTCGGTTTGCGGGTCGGCGGGATAGTCGGGAACGGCAAAGCCTTTAGACTGCAATTCTTTAATCGCAGCAGTCAGTTGCGGTACGGACGCGCTGATGTTCGGCAGTTTGATTACGTTTGCATCGGGTTGTTTCACCAGTTCGCCCAATTCGGCAAGCGCGTCGGGTACGCGCTGCGCCTCGGTCAGATATTCGGGGAATGCCGCCAAAATACGGCCGGACAGGGAAATGTCGGCAGTTTTGACATCAATATCGGCGTGGCGGGCAAACGCCTGCACAATCGGCAGCAGCGATTGGGTCGCCAGCGCGGGGGCTTCGTCGGTATGGGTATAAACAATGGTGGATTTTTGAGTCATAGGATTATTCTCTTGTAGGTTGGTTTTTTCTTTTGGAACACATTGCGCGGGGAATGTGCGCGGCTATTATGGCATATTTTGGCGGCTTTGTTCGCGCTTTGTTCGATCTTGGCGTGTTTGAACGCGGCTGCATGAAAGGAAGGGGGAAATGGTTTTCCCGCGTTTGGCGGCGGTCGGAGGTGCTGTGCCTGATGTGCGGCGGCATATTTTCGGTGAAATTGATTTTATAGTGGTTTAAATTTAAACCAGTACAGCGTTGCCTCGCCTTGTCGTACTGCTTGTACTGTCTGCGGCTTCGTCGCCTTGTCCTGATTTAAATTTAAATCACTATAATATTCGGTAACTGTCGGAATATCTGCTAAAATTCCGCATTTTTCCGTCCCGGGACACTCGGGGCGTATGTTCAATTTGTCGGAATGGAGTTTTAGGGATATGGGCTTGAAAAAGGCTTGTTTGACCGTGTTGTGTTTGATTGTTTTTTGTTTCGGGATATTTTATACATTTGACCGGGTAAATCATGGGGAAAGGAATGCGGTTTCCCTGCTGAAGGACAAACTCTTCAATGAAGAGGGGGAACCGGTCAATCTGATTTTCTGCTATACCATATTGCAGATGAAGGTGGCGGAAAGGATTATGGCGCAGCATCCGGGGGAGCGGTTTTATGTGGTGCTGATGTCTGAAAACAGGAATGAAAAATACGATTATTATTTCAAGCAGATAAAGGATAAAGCGGAGCGGGCGTACTTTTTCCACCTGCCCTACGGTTTGAACAAATCGTTTAATTTCATTCCGACGATGGCGGAGCTGAAGGTAAAGTCGATGCTGCTGCCGAAGGTCAAACGGATTTATTTGGCAAGTTTGGAAAAAGTCAGCATTGCCGCCTTTTTGAGCACTTACCCGGATGCGGAAATCAAAACCTTTGACGACGGGACAGGCAATTTAATTCAAAGCAGCAGCTATTTGGGCGATGAGTTTTCTGTAAACGGGACGATCAAGCGGAATTTTGCCCGGATGATGATCGGAGATTGGAGCATCGCCAAAACCCGTAATGCTTCCGACGAGCATTACACGATATTCAAGGGTTTGAAAAACATTATGGACGACGGCCGCCGCAAGATGACTTACCTGCCGCTGTTCGATGCGTCCGAACTGAAGGCGGGGGACGAAACGGGCGGCACGGTGCGGATACTTTTGGGTTCGCCCGACAAGGAGATGAAGGAAATTTCGGAAAAGGCGGCAAAAAACTTCAACATACAATATGTCGCACCGCACCCCCGCCAAACCTACGGGCTTTCCGGCGTAACCACATTAAATTCGCCCTATGTCATCGAAGACTATATTTTGCGCGAGATTAAGAAAAACCCGCATACGAGGTATGAAATTTATACCTTTTTCAGCGGCGCGGCGTTGACGATGAAGGATTTTCCCAATGTGCACGTTTACGCATTGAAACCGGCTTCCCTTCCGGAAGATTATTGGCTCAAGCCGGTGTATGCCCTGTTTACCCAATCCGGCATCCCGATTTTGACATTTGACGATAAAGATTAATCGCATAGCAAATCAAAATAGAAAATGGCGGAGTAAGTAAGGCAAAAATCAGGATATGGCGTATTTTTTGAATTGAAGATAATTTCTGATTGCTTTGCGTGTGCTGAAATGACAAAGAAAATGCCGTCTGAAGGCTTCAGACGGCATCGTTCTGTTTCGGATGTTATTCCGGCGCGCGGAAACTGTCGTGGCAGGATTTGCAGCTTGCGCCGGTTTCGCCGTAGGCGGCTTTGATTTCATCCAGTTTGCCGGTTTGGGCGGCGGCGTTGAGTTTTTCGACGGCGGCGGCGAATTTTGTTTTTTCGGCTTCAAATTTTGCACCATCCGACCAAACGGCTGGCAGTGCGCGCCCGTTGCCTTGCGGATCGGACTCAAAAAGTGTGAACGGTTTCTTGCTGCTTTCGGCAAACGACGCTGCCGCCTGTTTGAATTTTTCGACATCGTAAGGTTCTTCGCCTTTGACCATTTTGCCCATACGTGTGAATTCGGGCATCATGGATTTGAACGCGGCGGTGCGGTTTTCGGAAATTTCGCCTTTGGGTTGGGAAGGTATTCCGCTGCCTCCGCAGGCGGAAAGGAGCAGTGTGATGGCGGCAGCAGCAAGGCTGATTTGGGTTTTCATATTGAATGTGTCCTGTCGTGGTGGTATGGTTGTTGTCATTTTCAGCCGGCGCGATGCCGTCTGAAGGGTGTTATGATACCTGAAACAGGTTTGGGAAACGAGAAAGAAAGGAAAAACAATGGCTGTTTTAATTACCGGTGCTTCGGCAGGATTCGGCGAAGCGATGTGCCGCGCGTTTGTCGGGGCGGGATACTGCGTTATCGGTGCGGCGCGCCGTGCGGACAGGCTTCAGGCCTTGGCGGATGAATTGGGTGCTTTGTTTTACCCTTTGGAAATGGACGTGTCGCGCCGCGAATCGGTGGAAAATGCCTTAAACGGCATCCCCGATGAATTTTCCGACATCGACTGCCTCATCAACAATGCCGGGCTGGCTTTGGGTTTGGACACGGCGGACAAGGCGGATTTTGGAGATTGGGAAACAATGATTCAAACCAATGTTTTGGGTTTGACGTTTCTGACGCGCAAGATTTTGCCGCAAATGGTGGAACGCGGCGGCGGCTATGTGATGAATTTGGGTTCGATTGCGGGTAATTATGCTTATGCCGGCAGCAACGTTTACGGGGCAACCAAGGCGTTTGTGCGCCAGTTCAGCCTGAATTTGCGCGCGGAGTTGGCGGATAAGAACATCCGCGTTACCAATATCGAGCCGGGTTTGTGCGGCAATACGGAGTTTTCCAACGTGCGCTTCAAAGGCGATGACGAGAAGGCAGCAGGCGTGTATGAGGGTGTGGAATTTATCCGCCCCGAAGATATTGCGGAAACCGCATTGTGGCTGTACCGCCGGCCGGCGCATATGAATGTGAACACGATTGAAATTATGCCCGTGGCGCAGACTTTTGCAGGAATGAAGGTGATAAAAAAAGCCGTGCCGGAAGTGCGGGAAGACTTTGAAAAACAGAGTATGTCGCTGTTTTCCCGCATCAGATCTTGGTTCAAATGATGCGGAATGCCGTCTGAAGACAGTTTCAGACGGCATTTTTACGGGTATTTTTACGGAGTAGGCAATAAGCCCGCCAATATGGGGTTGCCTTCTTTCGGAATCGGGCGCGGATTGCCTTCCGCATCGATGGCGACATAAGTGAACACGGCTTCGGTTACGAGGTGGCGGTCTTCGGTAACGCAATCGTTCATCAAAGTTTTCACCCAGACTTCGACTTTAAGCTGGAGGGAAGTATTGCCCACGCGGACGCAATGCCCGTAGCAGCAGACGACGTTGCCGACCTTGACCGGGCGGATGAAGTTCATTTCCTGAACGGCGACGGTAACGATGCGTCCCCGCGCGATTTCCGCCGCCAATATGCCGCCGCCCAAATCCATCTGCGACATAATCCAGCCGCCGAAAATGTCTTGGTTGGGATTGGTATCGCGCGGCATAGCGACGGTACGCAGGAGCAGTTCGCCTTGAGGGCGTTGGCGGTTGCCTTCTTCGTGCTGCATAATGTTTCCTTGTTTTATTGAAATATATAGTGGATTAAATTTAAACCAGTACGGCGTTACCTCGCCTTAGCTCAAAGAGAACGATTCTCTAAGGTGCTGAAGCACCGAGTGAATCGGTTCCGTACTATCTGTACTGTCTGCGGCTTCGTCGCCTTGTCCT
Source organism: Neisseria meningitidis (assembly GCF_900638555.1). Taxonomy (NCBI): domain Bacteria; kingdom Pseudomonadati; phylum Pseudomonadota; class Betaproteobacteria; order Neisseriales; family Neisseriaceae; genus Neisseria; species Neisseria meningitidis. Next base: position 1,062,598 of record NZ_LR134525.1, on the reverse strand, counting down.
GATTTTTGTTAATCCACTATAAATCGGACCTGTACCCCTGCCCGAAACGGGAAGTCGGGAAGTGCGTAGTTTAACCCATTTGAGGCATACAAGGGCGGGCGTGGGACAGATTCGCAAGGCGTATTGTAGGGCGGGGCCGTAGCAACTGAACCGCCATTCCCACGAAAGTGGGAATCTAGAACGCGGGGTTTGGGCAACTGTTTTTATCCGATAAGTTTCTGTGCGGACAGGTCTAGATTCCCGCCTGCGCGGGAATGACGAATCCATCCATACGGAAACCTGCACCACGTCATTCCCACGGAAGTGGGAATCTAGAATCTCGGGGGGTTCAGTCATTTCCGATAGATTCCCGCCGCGTCGGAGGTCTGGATTCCCGCCTGCGCGGGAATGACGGGTTTTAAGATTACGGTGTTGTCGGACGGATTTCAAGATTACGGTGTTGTCGGAACGCAACTGAACCGTCATTCCCACGAAAGTGGGAATCTAGAATCTCGGGGTTTCAGTCATTTCCGATAGATTCCCGCCGCGTCGGGGGTTTGGATTCCCGCCTGCGCGGGAATGACGAATCCATCCATACGGAACCTGCACCACGTCATTCCCACGAAAGTGGGAATCTAGAACGCGGGGTTTGGGCAACTGTTTTTATCCGATAAGTTTCTGTGCGGACAGGTCTGGCTTCCCGCCTGCGCGGGAATGACGAATTTCGAGATTGCGGTATTGTCGGGAATGACGAATTTCAAGATTGCGGTGTTGTCGGAACGCAACTGAACCGTCATTCCCACGGAAGTGGGAATCTAGAACGCGGGGTTTCAGTCATTTCCGATAGATTCCCGCCGCGTCGGAGGTCTGGATTCCCGCCTGCGCGGGAATGACGAATTTCGAGATTGCGGTGTTGTCGGGAATGACGGATCCATCCATACGGAAACCTGCATCCCGTCATTCCCACGAAAGTGGGAATCTAGAACGCGGGGTTTGGGCAACTGTTTTTATCCGATAAGTTTCTGTGCGGACAGGTCTGGATTCCCGCCTGTGCGGGAATGACGAATTTCAAGATTGCGGCGTTGTCGGAAATGACGGGTTTCAAGATTACGGTGTTGTCGGAACGAAACTGAATCGTCATTCCCACGGAAGTGGGAATCTAGAATCTCGGGGTTTCAGTCATTTCCGATAGATTCCCGCCGCGTCAGGGGTCTGGATTCCCGCCTGTGCGGGAATGACGGGTTTCAAGATTACGGTGTTGTCGGGAATGACGGTTCGGGTATTTCCACGCCCGCCCCGCGTCTGTAAACGGCAGGTGAATCAAAAATGCCGTCTGAAGGTTCAGACGGCATCGGTGTCGGGGAATCAGAAGCGGTAGCGCACGCCCAATGAGACTTCGTGGGTTTTGAAGCGGGTGTTTTCCAAGCGTCCCCAGTTGTGGTAGCGGTATCCGGTGTCTAAAGTCAGCTTGGGCGTGATGTCGAAACCGACACCGGCGACGACACCAAGACCCAAGCGGCGGATGCTGTGGCTTTCGTGATAGGCGTCTTGCGTACTTCCCTGATTATAAATCGTAGGTGTTCCGCCAGGAATATTGGTGGGGACGGTAAGAACATTTGTTGTTTTTTTGGTCGAATCGATGCTGTGTCTAACATGTCCGTAGGCGACGCGCACGCCTGCATAGGGTTTGAAGCGGGAACCGGTATTGAAATCGTAAACGGCGGACAAGCCGAGCGAGGAGACGGCGTGGAATGTACCGTTTTCCTGATTTTCCGTCTTCAGGTCTTGCCTGTTGCCATTGCTTTTATTCACCTGCACATTTTTTGTGTTGACGGAATATTTATTGTCGTTCCATTTTCTGTAACTGGCATAATCTGCCGCTATCCTCCAGTCGCCGAAATCGTAGCCGACCGACACCCGAGGGTGGATGGAATGCGTACGGATGTTTCTGAAATAATCGCTTACTGTGCTTGTGTTGTTTGCACCGGTTGCTTGCGGATAATCGTGGGTAATGCGTTCGGCGGCGTAGGCTAAATCCGCCTGCACATAATACGGGCTGCGGCTGCCGTCTTCACTTGCCGCCTGCGCTGCGGAAGAGAAGAGAAGAGAAGAGAAGAGAAGAGAAGAGAAGAGAAGGTTTTTTGGGGGCTGGATTCATTTTCGACTCCGTATTCGGTTTAACTGATTAAAAAGAACGATTTTCACTGATGGTTCAAGGGCGGATTATATCGGGTTTGGGGCGATGTTTCAACACAATGTAGCGGATGAACAAAAAAGAGAACGATTCTCTAAGGTGCTGAAGCACCGAGTGAATCGGTTCCGTACTATTTGTACTGTCTGCGGCTTCGTCGCCTTGTCCTGATTTTTGTTAATCCGCTATAAAGACCGTCGGGCATCTGCAGCCGTCATTCCCGCGCAGGCGGGAATCTAGTCTGTTCGGTTTCAGTTATTTCCGATAAATGCCTGTTGCTTTTCATTTCTAGATTCCCACTTTCGTGGGAATGACGGTTCAGTTGCTACGGTTACTGTCAGGTTTCGGTTATGTTGGAATTTCGGGAAACTTATGAATCGTCATTCCCGCGCAGGCGGGAATCCAGACCTTAGAACAACAGCAATATTCAAAGATTATCTGAAAGTCCGAGATTCTAGATTCCCACGAAAGTGGGAATCCAGGATGTAAAATCTCAAGAAACCGTTTTATCCGATAAGTTCCTGCACTGACAGACCTAGATTCCCGCCTGCGCGGGAATGACGGGATTTTAGGTTTCTGATTTTGGTTTTCTGTCCTTGTGGGAATGACGGGATGTAGGTTCGTAGGAATGACGTGGTGCAGGTTTCCGTGCGGATGGATTCGTCATTCCCGCGCAGGCGGGAATCTAGACCTTAGAACAACAGCAATATTCAAAGATTATCTGAAAGTCCGAGATTCTGGATTCCCGCTTTCGCGGGAATGACGAAAAGTGGTGGGAATGACGGTTCAGTTGCTACGGTTATTGTCAGGTTTCGGTTATGTTGGAATTTCGGGAAACTTATGAATCGTCATTCCCGCGCAGGCGGGAATCTAGTCTGTTCGGTTTCAGTTATTTCCGATAAATGCCTGTTGCTTTTCATTTCTAGATTCCCGCTTTTGCGGGAATGACGGCGACAAGGTTGCTGTTATAGTGGATGAACAAAAACCAGTACGGCGTTGCCTCGCTTTAGCTCAAAGAGAACGATTCTCTAAGGTGCTGAAGCACCAAGTGAATCGGTTCCGTACTATCTGTACTGTCTGAGGCTTCGTCGCCTTGTCCTGATTTTTGTTAATTCACTATATCGCGATTTTTCGGCATTTGCCTTTCGGGGCGGCTTGTGTCTCGTGCGTGATGTTGCGTGTGGGAATGTTCGGATTGTCAGAAGCAATATGGGAGAAGATGATGTATGAGATAAAACAGCCTTTTCATAGCGGATACTTGCAGGTGTCTGAAATTCATCAAATTTATTGGGAAGAGTCGGGCAATCCCGACGGTGTGCCGGTCATTTTTTTACATGGCGGGCCGGGCGCGGGGGCTTCGCCTGAATGTCGGGGTTTTTTCAATCCCGATGTGTTCCGCATCGTCATCATCGACCAGCGCGGTTGCGGACGTTCGCGCCCGTATGCTTGTGCGGAAGACAATACGACTTGGGATTTGGTGGCGGATATTGAAAAAGTCCGTGAAATGCTGGGTATCAGGAAATGGCTGGTGTTCGGCTGTTCGTGGGGCAGCACTTTGTCGCTGGCTTATGCCCAAACCCATCCTGAACGGGTAAAGGGATTGGTATTGCGCGGGATATTTTTGTGCAGGCCGTCTGAAACGGCGTGGCTGAACGAGGCGGGCGGTGTGAGCCGGATTTATCCGGAACAATGGCAAAAATTTGTCGCGCCGATTGCTGAAAATCGGCGGAACCGGCTGATTGAGGCGTATCACGGATTGCTGTTTCATCAAGATGAAGAAGTGTGCCTGTCTGCCGCAAAGGCTTGGGCGGATTGGGAAAGCTATCTGATCCGTTTCGAGCCGGAGGAAGTGGATGAAGATGCTTATGCCTCACTGGCAATCGCGCGTTTGGAAAACCATTATTTTGTCAACGGCGGCTGGTTGCAGGGCGATAGGGCGATTTTGAACAATATCGGCAAAATACGGCATATCCCGACCATTATCGTGCAGGGGCGGTATGATTTGTGTACGCCGATGCAGAGTGCGTGGGCGCTGTCGAAAGCCTTTCCCGAAGCGGAATTGAGGGTGGTTCAGGCAGGGCATCGTGCGTTCGATCCGCCTTTGGTGGATGCGTTGGTTCAGGCAGTTGAGGATATTTTGCCCCATTTGTTGTAAAAAGTTCCGCATAAAAAAGCAGCTTCTGTTTGGAAGCTGCTTTTGTTTTGAATGGTTTAACGCAGTTCGGAATGGAGTTTGCCCAATAATGCGGATGCGTCTTTGCCGGCATATGCGCTGCCGTCTTTGTTGAGCAGGACGATGCGCGAGCCGTTGGCGACAGGCTCGGCATAGACAATCAGTTCCGGCTGTTCGGCAGGTTTCTCCGCTTTGCCTTTGCCCAGCAGGCGTTTGAACAGGCCGGGTTTTTGTTCGGTAACTGCATTGCTTTCGTTCGGGGCTTTTTGAACCAGGAAAGCGTGGCGTTCGGTGTTTTGACCGACGACGGTCAGCCCGATGCGGTCGAGGGCGAGCACGGTGCGCCGCCAGTTTCTGCCGTAGTCGCCTAAGACAATCAGGCTTTTGCCTTCGATACGCGCCATTTCGTTGGCGGCGGGAAGGGTAGGTTTTTTTGCCGATGCGTTTTCCGCCTGCTGTCCGTCAACGCCCAAATATTGCATAAAGCGCGTCAGGAAAGCGGCTTCGAGGTTGGGATCGGACGGGGAGGGCTGCCATACGGTCGTGTCTTTGTCTTTGCCGCCGTACACTTCTTTCATGGCTTTGTGGGCGAAGAAGATGTCGGAAACGCCGTTTTTGCCCTGTTCGATACGGACGATGAATTTGTCGCGCTCGCCGGTGGAGTAGATGCCGCCCAAACCGACTGTGTCGAATAGGCGGCGCAAGCTGTCTTGGGGGATTTTGGCACGGTTTTCCGCCCACTCGGTTTCCATTTGTCCGATGGCGGGTTCTTCGGATTTGATGTCGAAGCCGTTTTCCTGCCAAAAGGCTTTCAGGAGCGGCCAGATTTCGGCATGAGACTTGCCGTCGACAACGAGCCAGCGTTGGCTGCCGTCGCGCTCGAGGCGGACACCTTTGACGCTTTTCAATACTTCGGCATCGGCAGGCTGTTGGACGGCGGGTGTGCGGCGTTTTTCCAAATCGCTGGCGCGGACGGCGCCCGAACCGGCAGGCAGGCGGTAGAGGTTGCCTTGGTCGGGGTTGTTCAAATCAGGTGGGACTTCGAGTTTGATCAGGCGGTGCGACCGGCTTTGGTAGTCGAGCTTGGGCTGTTCGGTTTTGCTGCCGGAGCAGGCGGCAAGCCCGATGAGTGCGAGCGCGGCAATGACGGGTTTGATATGGGTCATCGTGTCATCCTGTGTGATGGATATTAAAGTGTTTGTTGCGTTATGCCGTCTGAACGCTTCAGACGGCATGGCTATATTTAAAGTTGTCCTGAGGCTTTCAGGGCGGCGCGGACTTTTGCCTGTCCGCCTTCCGTCAGCGGAACGAGCGGCAGGCGGACGTGCGGTTCGCATCTGCCCAAGGCGGATACCGCCCATTTCGGTGCGGCGGGGCTGGGTTCGCAGAACATGGTGTCGTAAATCGGAATCAGCCGGTTGTTGAGCTCGCGTGCGAGGGCGATATCGCCTTGAAGCGCGGCGCGGCACATATCGGCAAAGAGCTTGGGTGCGGCGTTGGCGGCTACGGTAATCACGCCGTGTCCGCCGCACAGCATGAACGGCAGGGCGGTATGGTCGTCGCCGGAAAGGACGGCGAAGCCTTCGGGCGCGCGGTTGATGAGTTCGATGTTGCTGCCGATGTTGCCGCTGGCTTCTTTCACGCCGACGATGTTGGGGATTTCGGCAAGGCGCAGGATGGTTTCGTTGTTCATGCTGACGACGGTTCTGCCGGGAACGTTGTAGAGTATCATCGGAATCGCGGCGGTTTCGGCAACGGCTTTGAAATGGCGGTACATGCCTTCTTGCGAAGGTTTGTTGTAATAGGGGACGACGGAGAGGGTGTAGTCCGCCCCGGCTTTTTCGGCGGCTTGGGAAAGGGCGATGGCTTCGACGGTGTTGTTTGCCCCTGTGCCGGCGATGACGGGGACGCGTTTGGCAACGTGTTTGACGACGGCTTCGATGACGGCGGTGTGTTCTTCGACGGAGAGGGTGGCGGATTCGCCTGTCGTGCCGACGGCAACGATGCCGTCCGTGCCGTTTTCAATGTGCCAGTCGATCAAATCGCGGAGTTGTTCGTAATGGATGCTGCCGTCTTGATTCATCGGGGTAATCAGGGCAACCAGGCTACCTTGTAACATACAGAACCTTTTATCAGTTGTGGTGTAGGGGGCGGTAATGCTTCTGATTGTAGCCTACTTTACCGCAGGTGTGAAATCCGGCGGGTTGCAGATGTGGGGCGTTTGCGCCGAAAGGTATGGTGGAAATTGATTTTTCCTGTTTGAAATCATTTTATTATATTCGCCGGTTTATGCCGGTGCCGTCGGATTTATAGTGGATTAACAAAAACCAGTACGGTGTTGCCTCGCCTTAGCTCAAAGAGAACGATTCTCTAAGGTGCTGAAGCACCAAGTGAATCGGTTCCGTACTATTTGTACTGTCTGCGGCTTCGTCGCCTTGTCCTGATTTTTGTTAATCCACTATAAAATGTGGTAAACGTGTGGGGCAGACGGATGCCGTCTGAAATGTAAATTGAAGCCGTGCGGCAGATTCGCTACAATCCGCGCTTGGATTTTTCAACCTTTAAAATAAGGAAATACAATGAGCGGTCAGTTGGGCAAAGGGGCGGATTCGCCTGATTTGGTGTACGGTTTGGAAGACAGGCCGCCGTTCGGTAATGCGCTCTTGAGTGCCGTTACCCATCTTTTGGCGATTTTGTGCCGATGATTACGCCCGCGCTGATTGTGGGCGGCGCGCTGGAACTGCCGGTGGAAATGACGGCGTATCTCGTGTCGATGGCGATGGTTGCGTCGGGTGTCGGCACTTATTTGCAGGTCAACCGCTTCGGGCCGGTCGGTTCGGGGATGCTGTCCATCCAGTCGGTGAATTTCTCGTTCGTTACCGTCATGATTGCGCTCGGCGCGGGGATGAAAGAGGGCGGTTTGACTAAGGATGCGATGATTTCGACGCTCTTGGGTGTATCGTTTGTCGGCGCGTTTTTGGTGTGTTTCTCGGCGTGGCTGCTGCCGTATTTGAAAAAAGTGATTACGCCGACGGTCAGTGGCGTGGTCGTGATGCTGATTGGCTTGAGTTTGGTACACGTCGGTATTACCGATTTCGGCGGCGGCTTCGGCGCGAAGGCGGACGGCACGTTCGGCTCGATGGAAAACCTGGGGCTGGCTTCGCTGGTGTTGCTGATTGTGTTGATATTCAACTGCATGAAAAACCCGCTGTTGCGGATGAGCGGCATCGCGGTCGGTCTGATTGCCGGTTACATTGTCGCGCTGTTTTTGGGCAAGGTGGATTTTTCCGCGCTGCAAAACCTGCCGCTGGTTACGCTGCCCGTACCGTTTAAATATGGTTTTGCTTTTGACTGGCACGCATTTATTGTGGCGGGTGCGATTTTCCTGTTGAGCGTGTTTGAGGCGGTCGGCGATTTGACCGCAACGGCAATGGTGTCCGATCAGCCGATTGAAGGCGAGGAATACACCAAACGCCTGCGCGGCGGCGTGTTGGCAGACGGCTTGGTGTCGGTGATTGCGACGGCTTTGGGTTCGCTGCCGCTGACAACGTTTGCGCAAAACAACGGCGTGATTCAGATGACCGGCGTGGCTTCGCGCCATGTGGGCAAATATATTGCCGTGATTTTGGTGCTGTTGGGTCTGTTCCCCGTTGTCGGACGCGCGTTTACGACGATTCCGAGTCCGGTTTTAGGCGGCGCGATGGTTTTGATGTTCGGCTTGATTGCGATTGCGGGTGTGCGGATTTTGGTCAGCCACGGCATCCGCAGGCGCGAGGCGGTGATTGCGGCGACTTCGGTCGGCTTGGGCTTGGGCGTGGCGTTTGAGCCGGAAGTGTTTAAAAACCTGCCCGTCTTGTTCCAAAACTCTATTTCCGCCGGCGGCATTACGGCAGTCTTGCTGAATTTGGTCTTGCCCGAAGATAAAACCGAGGCGGCGGTCAAGTTTGATACCGACCACTTGGAACACTGATTTTGAAAACGAATGCCGTCTGAAACAGAATCCCTGTTTCAGACGGCATTGTTTTTGAGACTTACGCTTTTTCGTTTTTTAATACGCGCTGCCGGCGGGTTTCACTTAATACCATTCCTGCGGACACGGAGACGTTCATGCTTTCGACCGTGCCGAACATGGGTATGGACACCAGCATGTCGCAATGTTCGCGTGTCAGGCGGCGCATACCGTCGCCTTCGTTGCCCATCACCCATGCCGCGCTGTCGGGCAGATCGCAATGGTAAAGGTCGGCGTTGCCGCCCATATCGGTGCCGATAATCCAAATGCCGTATTCTTTCAGCTCGCGCAGGGTGCGGGCGAGGTTGGTTACGGTGATGTAGGGGACGGTTTCCGCCGCGCCGCTGGCGACTTTGCTGACGGTGGCGTTCAGCCCCGCGCTTTTGTCTTTCGGTGCGATGACGGCGTGTACGCCCATTGCGTCGGCGGTACGCAGGCACGCGCCGAGGTTGTGCGGATCGGTGATGCCGTCGAGTATCAGCAACAGCGGCGGTTCGCTGAGGTTTTCCAATACGTCTTCGAGGTGGACGTGGTTTTTGGAGGCATCGATAAATCCGACCACGCCCTGATGGCGCGCGCCTTTGCTGATGGCGTTGAGGCGGTCGGCATCGGCAAAATATACGCGGATGTTTTCGTTTGCCGCCTTTTCCAACACTTCGCGCGTGCGTGCGTCTGATTTGCCTTCTTGGATGTAGAGTTCGACGATGGATTTAGGGTTTTGCCACAATCGGGCGTTGACGGCGTGAAAGCCGTAGATGGGTCTTTGGTTTGCCATAATGGTGCTTTGTGAAAAGGGTTCAGACGGCATTATAGCAATTTGCCGGTATGCCGTCTGAAGGGGTTAAAACAGGTAGGCGATGTATTTCACCAACAGGATAAACAAGATGGATACGGCGCAGCCGATTTTGAATGCCGTGCCGATGACAAGTCCCAACAGTGTACCCAAGCCCGCTTTCCCTGCCTGAAGCATATTGCGTCTGTCGATGAGTTCGCCTGCCGCCGCGCCGATAAAGGGGCCGAGTATTAGTCCGGGAAGGGAGAAAAATATGCCGATGATGCTGCCGATAAAAGCACCGCGAACGGCGAGCCTGCCCGCTCCGGTATATTTTGTCCCCCATATGCCTGCCACATAGTCCGCCAGTATGCCGGCAAGGCTGATGAGTCCGACCGTCCACAAAACACCTGCGCCGTAGATTTGGTAGCCGCCGGAGTAGGCGAGCAGCCATGTTCCGGCAAACATCAATGCCAATCCGGGCAGGGCGGGGTAAACGATGCCCGCCGTACCGACGGCTATCAGGGCGAGGGCGAGGATGACGGTCAGTACGATCATAGGTTCAACCTTTTCTTTTGTTCTGAAAAAAATGGCTTAATACGGCGCGGCATTCTTCTTGCAGGATTCCGCCCCGTATGGCGGTGTGCGTATTGAGGCGTTTGTCGGCAAACAGGTTGACAATGCTGCCTGCCGCGCCGGTTTTGGGTTCTGCCGCACCGTAGATCACGCGCCTGATTCGTGCCTGTATCAGTGCGGACGCGCACATGGCGCAGGGTTCGAGGGTGATGTAGATGTCGCATCCGTCAAGGCGGTAGTTTTGCATTTCTCTGCCTGCCTGTGCCAAGGCGTTGATTTCGGCGTGTCGGCTGACATTGCAGTCGGCAATGCAGGTGTTGTGTGCCGATGCGATGATTTTGCCGTCTGAAACGATGACTGCCCCGACGGGTATTTCGCCGTCGGCGGAGGATTGTTCTGCTTGGCGCAGTGCTTCGCACATGAAGTGTTCCATTTCTTCCTGCGGCGGAAAGGCGGCGACGGGCGGATGGTTTTTCAATTCGGCAAGCAGGCGGGCTTTATGCGCTTGGGACATTTCTTGCGGCGGCGTGCCGTCCAGCAGCGACTCGAGTTGCCACAGCGTGCTTTTCGTGAGGGTCAAGCCCGATTCTTTGAGCAGCAGAAAGGCTTTGACCGAACCGTTTTGCCGCAGTTCTTCGAGCGTACGGATACCGAGCCTGTGCAGGGCGGCGACGGTTTTGGGGGCGAGCGGCGGCGTGGTCAGCATAGTTTATACACCGAAAAACCGTTTTGCCGCCTCAATCAGGCGTGTGCATGAAGTGCCGTCTGAAAACGGGTCGGCAACGCAGTCTAAAGGTGTTTTGCGCAACCAAGTCAGTTGGCGTTTGGCAAGTTGGCGCGTGGCGGCAATGCCTTTTTCGATGAAGGTTTGTCTGTCGGTTGCGCCGTCGAGGTATTCCCACGCCTGACGGTAGCCGACACAGCGGATGGCGGGGGAGTCGGCGGTCAGGCTGGGATAGCGGCGGCGCAGGTTTTCCACTTCGCCGATAAAGCCCTGTTCAAGCATCAGGTGGAAACGCAGGGCGATGTTTTCATGCAGGCGGGCGCGGTTTTCGGGAATCAGGGCGGCGGTATGCAAATCGAAGGGGAGCGTATGGGGGCTTTGTCTGCCGAGGTGTTCGCTCATCGGTTTGCCGGTCAGATAATAAACTTCCAAAGCGCGTCCGATACGCTGGCTGTCGTTCGGTTTCAGACGGCATGCTGTTTCGGGATCGACCTGTTGCAGGGTGCGGTAGAGGAAATCCAAGCCGTACATTTGTTTTTGTTCGTCCAAGTCGGCACGCAGGCAGGCATCGGCTTCGGGCAAATCGTTCAAACCTTGGGTCAGGGCGCGGAAATACATCATCGTGCCGCCGACAATCAGCGGATATTTCCCACGCGCCGTGATTTCGCCAATCAGACGCGTGCAGTCTTCGACAAAACGGGCGGCACTGTATGTCTGAACAGGCGTAATGATGTCGATAAGGTGGTGCGGGACAAAGGCGCGTTCGGAGGCGGACGGTTTCGCCGTGCCGATGTCCATATCGCGGTAAACCAGCGCGGAATCGAGGCTGATGATTTCGACAGGCAGGGTTTCGGCAATTTTGAGGGCGAGCGCGGTTTTGCCTCCGGCGGTCGGCCCGAGCAGGGCAAAGGCTTTCGGGGTCGGCATAACGTTTCAGGTTTGGAAAAATACGGATTATAGCGGAAAGCGTGCCGACGTTATATTTTGGTTTGCGGAAGCACGCCGACGGCAAGGGGGCGTGTTTACCGTATGCCTTTATATAGTGGATTAACAAAAACCAGTACGGTGTTGCCTCGCCTTAGCTCAAAGAGAATGATTCTCTAAGGTGCTGAAGCACCAAGTGAATCGGTTCCGTACTATCTGTACTGTCTGCGGCTTCGTCGCCTTGTCCTGATTTTTGTTAATCCACTATAAAATTTCAAACCGACGCGCCGGGTTTTCAATATGCCCGTGCCTGCTGCCGCCTTGTCCTCAGGCATCGGCGGCAGCGTCCGATTTTTCGGGGAACGCCCGTCTCGGGCGTATTTAAAGGTTCGGCGGTGCGGTGTTTTCCTGCGGCAAGGCTTCAGACGGCATCTCCGGTGCGTCCGTTAGACAAGGCGTGCGCTTGGGGCGATAATGGCGTTTTGCTTTTTTGAAAGCCTTGCAATGTCCCGAAACCTGCTTGTCCGCTGGCTTGTCGTCTGCCTGATACCCTTGGCGACGCTTGCCGTTTTCGCCGCCAATCCGCCCGAAGACAAACCCCAGCATCTGATTAACGGCATCATCCTTGCCTGCGAAGCGACGTTTTTGTTCAAATTCGTCCTTTTCGACACCATCAAGCATCATTTGAAACAAGAGTTTGATTTGAAACGTCAAACTATGTTGCTGTTTATTCCGATTATTTTGCTGATTGTGTATTTGTTCCACTATTTTGGCGCGTTTTAGCCCGTTTCCGTTATTTCTATGAATACTCCTCCTTTTGTCTGCTGGATTTTTTGCAAGGTCATCGACAATTTCGGCGACATCGGCGTTTCGTGGCGGCTTGCCCGTGTTTTGCACCGCGAACTCGGTTGGCAGGTGCATTTGTGGACGGACGATGTGTCCGCCTTGCGTGCGCTTTGCCCTGATTTGCCCGATGTTCCCTGCGTTCATCAGGATATTCATGTCCGCACTTGGCATTCCGATGCGGCAGATATTGATACCGCGCCTGTTCCCGATGTCGTCATCGAAACTTTTGCCTGCGACCTGCCCGAAAATGTGCTGCACATCATCCGCCGACACAAGCCGCTTTGGCTGAATTGGGAATATTTGAGCGCGGAGGAAAGCAATGAAAGGCTGCACCTGATGCCTTCGCCGCAGGAGAGTGTTCAAAAATATTTTTGGTTTATGGGTTTCAGCGAAAAAAGCGGCGGACTGATACGCGAACGCGATTACTGCGAAGCCGTCCGTTTCGATAGCGGAGCCTTGCGCAAGAGGCTGATGCTTCCCGAAAAAAACGCCCCCGAATGGCTGCTTTTCGGCTATCGGAGCGATGTTTGGGCAAAGTGGCTGGAAATGTGGCGACAGGCAGGCAGTCCGTTGACACTTTTGCTGGCGGGGGCGCAAATTATCGACAGCCTCAAACAAAACGGCGTTATTCCGCAAGATGCCCTGCAAAACGACGGCGATGTTTTTCAGACGGCATCCGTCCGCCTCGTCAAAATCCCTTTCGTGCCGCAACAGGACTTCGACAAACTGCTGCACCTTGCCGACTGCGCCGTCATCCGCGGCGAAGACAGTTTCGTGCGCGCCCAGCTTGCGGGCAAACCCTTCTTTTGGCACATCTACCCGCAAGATGAGAATGTCCATCTCGACAAACTCCACGCCTTTTGGGATAAGGCACACGGTTTCTACACGCCCGAAACCGCATCGGCACACCGCCGCCTTTCAGACGACCTCAACGGCGGAGAGGCTTTATCCGCAACACAACGCCTCGAATGTTGGCAAATCCTGCAACAACATCAAAACGGCTGGCGGCAAGGCGCGGAGGATTGGAGCCGTTATCTTTTTGGGCAGCCTTCCGCATCCGAAAAACTCGCCGCCTTTGTTTCAAAGCATCAAAAAATACGCTAGAATAGTGCGTTTTACGACAACCGATTTGATTGGAAAATCACAATGAAAACAGCACAAGAACTGCGCGCCGGCAATGTATTTATGGTCGGCAACGATCCTATGGTCGTTCAAAAAACCGAATACATCAAAGGCGGCCGCTCTTCCGCCAAAGTCAGCATGAAACTGAAAAACCTGCTGACCGGCGCGGCTTCCGAAACCATTTACAAAGCCGACGACAAATTCGACGTGGTCATCCTGTCCCGCAAAAACTGTACGTACAGCTACTTTGCCGATCCGATGTACGTCTTTATGGACGAAGAATTCAACCAATACGAAATCGAAGCCGACAACATCGGCGACGCGTTGAAATTCATCGTTGACGGTATGGAAGACCAATGCGAAGTTACCTTCTACGAAGGCAACCCCATCTCCGTAGAACTGCCCACCATCATCGTACGCGAAGTCGAGTATACCGAGCCTGCCGTCAAAGGCGATACTTCAGGCAAAGTGATGAAAACCGCGCGCCTGGTCGGGGGCACCGAAATCCAAGTGATGTCTTACATCGAAAACGGCGACAAAATCGAAATCGACACCCGCACTGGCGAATTCCGCAAACGCGCTTGATTTGTTGCATTGAAAAATGCCGTCTGAAAACGTTTCAGACGGCATTTTTTTATCTTCGCCCCAAGTTTGGATTGAAGTAGATGTTTTTTTCGTAAACGACAATACGCGTGATTTTGCCATTTTCGTCAAAATGGATGTCTAAAAACGGTTTGTCGGGATTGCGTTCACGGTTGGACAGCCGGAAGAGTGATTGGTTTTCAAGCATTTCTCCGTGTATTTTCAGATAGCCGGGCAATTGGCCGATGTATTGGAAATTGCCGCCAAGTCCGTTGTTGTGCCGGCTCGAATAGGCAGGGGTTGCCGAAACTTCAAAATAACGCGTGCGTTTCGGCTCCTCGCCTTGTCCGCGGGTTTCTTGACTGCCCTGTATCAGCAACAGCGTCGCTTCTCGGAGGCGGCGTTCCTGTTCCATCAAGGCATCTTGTGCCTGCCGGCTGATCGTGCGCTTTCCGTAACGCAAGTCTTCAATTGCCAGTATGATTTTCTGATGGTAGTCGGGATCTTCAGGGCGGATGTCGGGAAACAGCAGCCGCTGTATGTTGTCATAGCCGCCGCCGGGTAAGCCGAAACGGGTTTCCAGTTCGTGATGGGAAAGGGCAAACAGACAGTCCGAGTCAATGTGTTCGGCGATTTGCTGCATGAGATCGTCAATGCCGGTGGCGGGGTGCAGGTCGGTGCAATTTGACGGCGGCACGCTTTCTGCCTGCTTGACGTTATCAGGGGCGGATGCGGCCGGTTGCAAATCGGTTTGGGGCGCGGAAGACGAAGCGGCGGATGCCGTGGACGAGGCGGCGGATGCGCCGTTTTCTTTCGTTTTATCTTCTTTGCTCGGGGAACACGCGGTCAGCATCATTGCGGCAAGCCATAAGAGAAGTGATGAGGTTTTGTTTTTCATTCTATTGTTTCCAGTATTAAAGAGGCCGTCTGAAAACCTACCGTTTCATTTTTCAGACGGCCTGTTGTTAATAGAACCGAAGAACCTGTTAATGCCGACAAGGTTCTCAATCTGTCTTACCCGACGCGGTAAAATGCAAGGCTGCCCAAAAGGTTGGGGAAATGTTTGACCTGTCTGTTGCCCGTCATCACGGCGCGCTCAAGCACGCGGATGTTGTTTTTGGCGCACAACAAATCAAAGTCTTTGAGCGTGCACCAATGGATATTGGGCGTGTCGTACCAATGGTAGGGCATACGTTCGGAAACCGGCATATGTCCGCCGAGTGCGATTTGGACGCGGTTGCGCCAGTAGCCGAAATTCGGGAAGCTGACGATTGCCTGTTTTGCCACGCGCATCAGGCAGCGCAGGATTTTTTCGGTATTCTGCATCGCTTGGATGGTCTGGCTCAACACAATCACATCAAAACTTTGATCGTTGAATGCGGTTAAACCTTCTTCCAAATCGGCTTGGATAACATTCACGCCGCGCGACATCGCGGCAATCACGCTGTCGGTGTCGATTTCGATGCCGTAGCCGCTGCATTTTTTGTGTTCGACCAAGGCGGCAAGCAGTTCGCCGTCGCCGCAGCCCAAGTCCAAGACGCGGCTGCCTTCGGGTATCCGGTCGTAAATCAGTTGCAAATCATCGCGCAGGTTCATTGCTGACATTCCTTATAAACGTTGTTCATATAGGCGGCGACCGCACGCATATAGGCTTCGTCTTCCATTAAAAAGGCATCGTGCCCGTGTGCGGATTTGACTTCGATATACTGCACGGATTTTTGGGCGGCAATCAGGGCCTTGACCAGTTCGTGCGAACGTTCGGGCGCGAAACGCCAATCGGTGCTGAAGCTGGCGACAAAGAATTTTGCCTGAACATCCTGCACGGCGCGGGTCAGGCTGTTGCCGAAATCCGCCGCCGGATCGAAATAGTCCAAAGCCTTGGTCATCAGCAAATAGGTGTTGGCATCAAACCGCCCGACGAATTTATCGCCTTGATAGCGCAGATAGGATTCTACTTCAAATTCAACGCCATAGCCGTATTGATAGCCGTTGGAACGCAAATCGCGTCCGAATTTTTTGCCCAAACCGTCTTCGGCAAGATAGGTGATGTGCCCCATCATGCGGGCAATCCGCAAGCCCCGAGCGGGAACGGTGTTGCGGCTGCGGTAATGTCCTTCGTTGAAATCGGGATCGGTCAAAATCGCCTGACGTGCTACATCATTAAACGCGATATTTTGCGTGGACAGTTTCGGCGCGGACGCAATCACTAAGGCATGGCGCACGCGCTCGGGATAGGAAATCGTCCACTGCAAAGCCTGCATACCGCCCAAGCTGCCGCCGACAACCGCCGCCCATTGCCCGATGCCGAGATAATCGGTAAGCGCGGCTTGGGATTTTACCCAGTCCTTCACCGTAACCACCGGAAAATCCGCGCCGTATTCCCTGCCCGTTTCAGGATTGATCGACAAAGGTCCGCTGCTGCCGTCGCAGCCGCCCAGATTGTTCAAACCGACCACGAAAAAACGTTCTGTATCAATCGGTTTGCCGGGTCCTACCATATTGTCCCACCAGCCCGTATATTTATCCTCCGCCGAATGCCTGCCCGCAACATGATGGTTGCCTGACAGCGCATGACAGATTAAAACCGCATTATTTTTTTCGGCATTCAGCTCGCCGTAGGTTTCAATCATCAGATCGAAACGCGGCAAAGTTTTACCGTTTTCCAAAACCAGCGGCATTTCAAACGGAATTTTTTGGGGCGTTACAATGCCCACCGAGGCATTTTGACTCATATCCTGTTCCAACAAATGCGGCGAAAAGCGTTATTATATAGCAAACGGCATGACTTTTTGACACGGTCGGACAAGCAGCCCGATGCGATGAAACATCCGTCCCTATGCCGCCGCAACCGATCCATACTTTTTCAGACAGCCCTAACCCCGCTTCCCGATATGATAGGCAGACTTTTCCGTATTTTTTTCTTTTTCGCACTTGCCGCGCTGATTATCAACCGCCTCTTCAGCCGCAGGCAGAAACGCGCCCTGCGCGATGTCGCCAAAATCAGCGCGTGGGTGCTGCTCGGTGCAGCCGCCGCGACGCTGTTTTGGTATTTGGTCATGCTGTATTTCAAACACATTCCAGATTCGTATTGACGGAAAAAATGCCGCCTGAAACGCATTTTTCTGTTTCAGACGGCATATTTGATGAAAAGGGCTTGCGGTAGGAGGTGCTTTATAGTGGATTAAATTTAAACCAGTACGGCGTTGCCTCGCCTTAGCTCAAAGAGAACGATTCTCTAAGGTGCTGAAGCACCAAGTGAATCGGTTCCGTACTATTTGTACTGTCTGCGGCTTCGTCGCCTTGTCCTGATTTTTGTTAATCCACTATACAACCGAAGCAGGAAGGGTAGGGGGTCAGCGTTGGCGCGCTTTAAAACGCGGATTGCTTTTGCAGATGACGTAAACTTTGCCCCTGCGCCTGACGATTTGGCAGTCGCGGTGGCGTTGTTTGGCGGTTTTGAGTGAAGACAGAACCTGCATTATTTGTCCTTTCTAAACGATGACATGACGGATTGGAAACGTTGGTTGAATTTGCTGGCACGGCCTTCGGTGTTGACGTTGCGCTGTTTGCCAGTATAGACGGGATGGGATGCGGAAGAAGTATCCAGCGAAAACAGCGGATATTCTTTGCCGTCTGTCCAAACCATCGTTTTTCCGTGTGTTTCGGCACAGGAGCGGATTAACCAGCCTTCATTGGCGCTGCTGTCGAAAAAAAGGACGGTTCGATAATTGTCAGGATGAATATTCGGTTTCATATATCGCCTTAGTTGAATTGTTATAACATAACAAACTTTATCATAAATTAGAAGGCTTGTACAAGGAAATTTAACTATTTTTGTAATATATTAGAAATTTTCATGATAAATCTGAAAATTTTGAAATTGACTCATGTTTGGCGCAACTTTATTATGTTGCCTGAAACATCATATAAAAGATAATAAAAGGTACGCAGCCATGAATTACGCAAAAGAAATCAATGCGTTAAATAACAGTCTTTCTGATTTGAAAGGCGACATTAACGTTTCGTTTGAATTTTTCCCGCCGAAAAACGAACAAATGGAAACGATGCTGTGGGACTCCATCCACCGTCTGCAAACCCTGCATCCCAAGTTCGTATCCGTAACTTACGGCGCAAATTCCGGCGAACGCGACCGCACGCACGGCATCGTCAAACGCATCAAACAGGAAACCGGCTTGGAAGCCGCGCCTCACCTGACCGGTATCGACGCTTCTCCCGACGAATTGCGCCAAATTGCCAAAGATTATTGGGACAGCGGCATCCGCCGCATTGTCGCCCTGCGCGGCGACGAGCCGCCCGGTTACGAGAAAAAACCGTTTTACGCCGAAGACTTGGTTAAGCTATTACGCTCCGTCGCCGACTTCGACATCTCTGTAGCAGCATATCCCGAAGTGCATCCCGAAGCGAAATCCGCACAAGCCGACCTGATTAATTTGAAACGCAAAATCGATGCGGGCGCGAACCACGTCATCACCCAATTCTTCTTCGATGTGGAACGCTACCTGCGCTTCCGCGACCGCTGCGTGATGTTGGGCATCGATGTGGAAATCGCCCCCGGCATCCTGCCCGTTACCAACTTCAAGCAGCTCGGCAAAATGGCGCAGGTTACCAACGTCAAAATCCCAAGCTGGCTGTCGCAAATGTATGAAGGTTTGGACGACGACCAAGGCACGCGCAACCTCGTCGCCGCCAGTATCGCCATCGATATGGTCAAAGTCCTATCCCGCGAAGGCGTGAAAGATTTCCACTTCTACACGCTCAACCGCAGCGAGCTGACTTACGCCATCTGCCATATTTTAGGCGTGCGCCCTTAAAGCTGAAAACGGCTTCAGACGGCATCCGAGGCCGTCTGAAAAGCAAAACGCCGCCCCATCCGAGCCATTCTGATTTACAATACCGACCGATTCGGATTGAACCGGTTCTTACAAAATCCAACTGGAGAGTTCAACATGACAACATTACATTTCTCAGGCTTCCCGCGTGTCGGCGCCTTCCGTGAATTGAAATTCGCACAAGAAAAATACTGGCGCAAAGAAATCAGCGAGCAAGAATTGCTGGCTGTTGCTAAAGACTTGCGCGAGAAAAACTGGAAACACCAGGTCGCTGCCAACGCCGATTTCGTTGCCGTAGGCGATTTCACTTTCTACGACCACATCCTCGACCTGCAAGTCGCCACCGGCGCGATTCCCGCCCGCTTCGGCTTCGACAGCCAAAACCTGTCTTTGGAACAATTCTTCCAACTGGCGCGCGGTAACAAAGACCAATTCGCTATCGAAATGACCAAATGGTTCGACACCAACTACCACTACTTGGTGCCTGAATTCCACGCCGATACCGAATTCAAAGCCAATGCCAAACACTATGTTCAACAACTGCAAGAAGCCCAAGCTTTGGGCCTGAAAGCCAAACCGACCGTTGTTGGTCCGTTGACCTTCCTGTGGGTTGGTAAAGAAAAAGGCGCCGTCGAATTCGACCGTCTGAGCCTGTTGCCTAAACTGTTGCCTGTTTACGTTGAAATCCTGACTGCTTTGGTTGAAGCCGGTGCCGAGTGGATTCAAATCGACGAGCCTGCTTTGACTGTCGATCTGCCTAAAGAATGGGTAGAAGCCTACAAAGACGTTTACGCTACTTTGAGCAAAGTAAGTGCCAAAATCCTGCTGAGCACTTACTTCGGTTCTGTTGCCGAACACGCCGCATTGTTGAAATCCCTGCCTGTTGACGGCCTGCACATCGACTTGGTACGCGCTCCCGAGCAACTGGACGCATTTGCCGACTACGACAAAGTTCTGTCTGCAGGCATCATCGACGGCCGCAACATCTGGCGCGCCAACCTGAACAAAGTTTTGGAAACTGTTGAGCCTCTGCAAGCCAAACTGGGCGACCGTTTGTGGATTTCCAGCTCTTGCTCTCTGCTGCACACTCCATTTGACTTGTCAGTTGAAGAAAAACTGAAAGCCAACAAACCCGACCTGTACTCTTGGTTGGCATTCACCCTGCAAAAAACCCAAGAATTGCGCGTTCTGAAAGCTGCATTGAACGAAGGCCGTGATTCTGTTGCCGAAGAACTCGCCGCCAGCCAAGCTGCTGCCGACTCCCGTGCCAACAGCAGCGAAATCCATCGTGCAGACGTTGCCAAACGCCTGGCCGATTTGCCTGCCAACGCAGACCAACGCAAATCTCCATTTGCCGACCGTATCAAAGCGCAACAAGCATGGTTGAACCTACCTCTGCTACCGACTACCAACATCGGTTCTTTCCCGCAAACCACCGAAATCCGCCAGGCACGCTCAGCCTTCAAAAAAGGCGAACTGTCTGCCGCCGATTACGAAGCCGCGATGAAAAAAGAAATCGCCTTGGTGGTTGAAGAGCAAGAAAAACTGGACTTGGACGTACTGGTACACGGCGAAGCCGAGCGTAACGACATGGTTGAATACTTCGGCGAATTGTTGAGCGGTTTTGCATTCACTCAATACGGCTGGGTACAAAGCTACGGCTCACGCTGCGTGAAACCACCGATTATCTTTGGCGACGTAAGCCGTCCTGAAGCCATGACCGTGGCTTGGTCTACTTACGCACAAAGCCTGACCAAACGCCCGATGAAAGGTATGTTGACCGGCCCTGTAACCATTCTGCAATGGTCTTTCGTCCGCAACGACATTCCTCGCTCTACCGTGTGCAAACAAATCGCACTGGCTCTGAACGACGAAGTATTGGATCTGGAAAAAGCCGGCATCAAAGTCATCCAAATTGACGAACCTGCCATCCGCGAAGGCTTGCCGCTGAAACGCGCCGATTGGGATGCCTACCTGAACTGGGCGGGCGAATCCTTCCGCCTGTCCTCTGCCGGTTGCGAAGACAGCACACAAATCCACACTCATATGTGCTACTCCGAGTTCAACGATATCCTGCCTGCGATTGCTGCAATGGATGCGGACGTGATCACCATCGAGACTTCACGTTCCGACATGGAACTCTTGACCGCGTTCGGCGAATTCAAATACCCGAACGACATCGGCCCGGGGGTTTACGACATCCACAGCCTGCGCGTACCGACAGAAGCCGAAGTGGAGCACCTGTTGCGCAAAGCCATCGAGGTTGTACCGGTTGAACGTCTGTGGGTTAACCCGGACTGCGGCCTGAAAACACGCGGCTGGAAAGAAACTCTGGAACAACTCCAAGTGATGATGAACGTAACCCACAAATTGCGTGCCGAATTGGCGAAATAAGCCGAGACCGTATGAATAAATACCGTCTGAAAGCCTTTCAGACGGTATTTTGTCCTGATTTGCGGCGCAAGGGCGCAGTTGCCGGAAAATCTTTTCATTGCAGCTTGTTTTTTTCTAATTCGGCTTTATATGTGGGAAACAGGCAAATCGGAGTTGTGTTTGATAGTTTTAAATAATTTATATTATTTGAACTATAAATTATACAAATCATTTTGCATGGGGTAGAATGCCCAGCGATTCACAATTATTTCTCAAACCAATCTATTAAGGAGCTTAAAATGGCTTTGCAAGATCGTACCGGTCAAAAAGTACCTTCCGTAGTATTCCGCACCCGCGTCGGCGACACTTGGAAAGATGTGTCTACCGATGATTTGTTCAAAGGCAAAAAAGTAGTCGTATTCTCCCTGCCCGGTGCATTTACCCCGACTTGTTCTTCTTCACACCTGCCGCGTTACAACGAATTGTTCGGCGCGTTCAAAGAAAACGGCGTTGACGCAATCTGCTGCGTATCTGTAAACGATACGTTCGTAATGAACGCTTGGGCTGCCGAAGAAGAATCCGACAACATCTACATGATTCCTGACGGCAACGGCGAATTTACCGAAGGTATGGGTATGCTGGTCGGTAAAGAAGACTTGGGCTTCGGTAAACGCTCTTGGCGTTACTCCATGCTGGTTAACGACGGCGTGGTTGAAAAAATGTTCATCGAACCTGAAGAACCGGGCGATCCGTTCAAAGTATCCGATGCAGATACTATGCTGCAATTCGTTGCTCCCGATTGGAAGGCTCAAGAGTCTGTGGCAATTTTCACTAAACCAGGTTGCCAATTCTGCGCTAAAGCCAAACAAGCTTTGCAAGACAAAGGTTTGTCTTACGAAGAAATCGTATTGGGCAAAGATGCAACCGTTACTTCCGTTCGCGCCATTACCGGCAAGATGACTGCCCCTCAAGTCTTCATCGGCGGCAAATACATCGGCGGCAGCGAAGATTTGGAAGCTTACTTGGCTAAAAACTGATAGCTGTTTGCTTAAGGCGGTTTGATTAAACTGTCTGATATACCGGATAGAGTTATTCGGGCGGTTCTACACTGCCGCTCCGAATAACTCTATATTTATAAGAGAATTTGGATATTGTTGCACTCAATCGAAATTTTGTTTTTATTTATCTGAATGATGTTTTTGATTGGGAAAATATTTAAATGCCGTCTGAAACCGATATGTTCTGTGTCGGCAATGTTTCAGACGAAAACGGAAGGACAAAGATTATGAAAAAAATTCAAGCGGATGTCGTCGTAATCGGCGGCGGTACTGCCGGTATGGGTGCGTTTCGCAATGCCCGTTTACATTCGGATAATGTTTACCTGATTGAAAACAATGTGTTCGGCACGACCTGCGCGCGCGTGGGCTGTATGCCTTCCAAACTCTTGATTGCCGCCGCAGAGGCGCGTCATCACGCATTGCATACCGACCCGTTCGGCGTGCATTTGGACAAAGACAGCATCGTCGTCAACGGCGAAGAGGTCATGCAGCGCGTCAAATCCGAGCGTGACCGTTTTGTCGGCTTTGTCGTTGCCGATGTGGAAGAGTGGCCTGCCGACAAGCGCATCATGGGTTCGGCTAAATTTATCGACGAGCATACCGTCCAAATCGACGAGCATACTCAAATTACGGCAAAAAGTTTCGTGATTGCTACCGGTTCGCGTCCCGTCATCCTGCCGCAATGGCAGTCTTTGGGCAATCGTTTGATTATCAACGATGACGTTTTCTCATGGGATACGCTGCCTAAGCGCGTTGCCGTGTTCGGGCCGGGTGTTATCGGTTTGGAACTGGGTCAGGCATTGCACCGTTTGGGCGTGAAAGTTGAAATTTTCGGTTTGGGCGGAATCATCGGCGGCATTTCCGACCCCGTCGTTTCAGACGAGGCGAAAGCCGTGTTCGGCGAAGAATTGAAACTGCATTTGGATGCTAAAACCGAGGTCAAGCTCGATGCAGACGGCAATGTAGAAGTCCATTGGGAGCAGGACGGCGAAAAAGGCGTATTTGTTGCCGAATATATGCTGGCAGCCGTGGGCCGCCGTCCGAACGTTGACAATATCGGTTTGGAAAATATCAATATCGAAAAAGATGCGCGCGGCGTACCCGTTGCCGACCCGCTGACCATGCAGACCAGCATTCCGCATATCTTTATTGCGGGCGACGCGTCCAACCAACTGCCCCTGCTGCACGAAGCTGCCGACCAAGGCAAGATTGCCGGCGACAATGCAGGCCGTTACCCGAATATCGGCGGCGGTTTGCGGCGCAGCACCATCGGCGTGGTGTTTACCAGTCCGCAAATCGGCTTTGTCGGTCTGAAATACGCGCAGGTTGCCGCGCAATACCAAGCCGACGAATTTGTCATCGGCGAAGTATCGTTCAAAAACCAAGGCCGCAGCCGCGTGATGCTGGTGAACAAAGGCCATATGCGCCTGTATGCCGAAAAAGCCACCGGCCGCTTTATCGGCGCGGAAATCGTAGGCCCTGCCGCCGAACATTTGGCGCACTTGTTGGCATGGGCGCATCAAATGAAGATGACCGTTCCGCAAATGCTGGATATGCCGTTCTACCATCCCGTTATCGAGGAAGGTCTGCGTACCGCGTTGCGCGATGCCGATGCGAAATTGAAAGCCTGACCGATATGGCAAAACAATGCCGTCTGAAATTTTTTCAGACGGCATTTTGTTTTTGGGGATGGGGTCGGATGCTGATACCGTGTCGGGAAGGGGGCGGCAAAACTAAAAATCTTTCTTTTAATCTGCTGTTTCCACGCGTGTTTGTCAAAATCTATCAGTTTGTTTTTAAAATACACTGTTCAAAATGGGATAAAACAGGTAAATTAACGTTTATGTAACCCAGTGTAGCAATGGGTTTACGGTTTTTGAGTCGATATATAACTACAGAGGAATTGACTATGTCTGCCAAACCGCGTCCTGTTTATCTGGATTTGCCGAACATCCGTCTGCCGATACCCGGGATAGTTTCCATCCTTCACCGCATCAGCGGGGTCGGGCTGTTTATTATGCTGCCTTTCCTGCTGTATTTCCTGTCCGGTACCCTGAGTCAAGAGTCTGCATTTGAAACTTACCGTGCCATTGTTTCCCATCCTTTGGTCAAGCTGGTTTTAATCGGTGTATTGTGGGCTTATCTGCACCATTCTCTCGCCGGTATCCGCTTTTTATTTTTGGATGCACACAAAGGCCTTGAGCTGAATACTGCGCGCAATACCGCTAAAGCCGTATTTGCTTCTGCATTGGTTTTGACTGTCGTTTTGGGAGCGTTGTTATGGTAGAACGTAAATTGACCGGTGCCCATTACGGTTTGCGCGATTGGGCGATGCAACGTGCGACTGCGGTTATTATGTTGATTTATACCGTTGCACTTTTAGTGGTTCTATTTTCCCTGCCTAAAGAATATTCGGCATGGCAGGCATTTTTTAGTCAAACTTGGGTAAAAGTATTTACCCAAGTGAGCTTCATCGCCGTATTCTTGCACGCTTGGGTGGGTATCCGCGATTTGTGGATGGACTATATCAAACCCTTCGGCGTGCGTTTGTTTTTGCAGGTTGCCACCATCGTCTGGCTGGTCGGCTGCTTGGTGTATTCAATTAAAGTAATTTGGGGGTAAGTATGGGTTTTCCTGTTCGCAAGTTTGATGCCGTGATTGTCGGCGGTGGTGGTGCAGGTTTACGCGCAGCCCTCCAATTATCCAAATCCGGTCTGAATTGTGCCGTTTTGTCTAAAGTGTTCCCGACCCGTTCGCATACCGTAGCGGCGCAGGGCGGTATTTCCGCCTCTCTGGGTAATGTGCAGGAAGACCGTTGGGACTGGCACATGTACGATACCGTGAAAGGTTCCGACTGGTTGGGCGACCAAGATGCGATTGAGTTTATGTGCCGCGCCGCGCCTGAAGCCGTAATTGAGTTGGAACACATGGGTATGCCTTTTGACCGTGTGGAAAGCGGTAAAATTTATCAGCGTCCTTTCGGCGGCCATACTGCCGAACACGGTAAACGCGCGGTAGAACGCGCCTGTGCGGTTGCCGACCGTACAGGTCATGCGATGCTGCATACTTTGTACCAACAAAACGTCCGTGCCAATACGCAATTCTTTGTGGAATGGACGGCACAAGATTTGATTCGTGATGAAAACGGCGATGTCGTCGGCGTAACCGCCATGGAAATGGAAACCGGCGAAGTTTATATTTTCCACGCTAAAGCTGTGATGTTTGCTACCGGCGGCGGCGGCCGTATTTATGCGTCTTCTACCAATGCCTATATGAATACCGGCGATGGTTTGGGTATTTGTGCGCGTGCAGGTATCCCGTTGGAAGACATGGAATTCTGGCAATTCCACCCGACCGGCGTGGCAGGTGCGGGCGTGTTGATTACCGAAGGCGTACGCGGCGAGGGCGGTATTCTGTTGAATGCCGACGGCGAACGCTTTATGGAACGCTATGCGCCGACCGTAAAAGACTTGGCTTCTCGCGACGTTGTTTCCCGCGCGATGGCGATGGAAATCTACGAAGGTCGCGGTTGCGGTAAAAACAAAGACCATGTCTTACTGAAAATCGACCATATCGGCGCAGAAAAAATTATGGAAAAACTGCCGGGCATCCGCGAGATTTCCATTCAGTTCGCTGGTATCGATCCGATTAAAGACCCGATTCCCGTTGTGCCGACTACCCACTATATGATGGGCGGCATTCCGACCAATTACCACGGCGAAGTCGTTGTGCCGCAAGGAGACGAATACGAAGTGCCTGTAAAAGGCCTGTATGCCGCAGGTGAGTGCGCCTGTGCTTCCGTACACGGTGCGAACCGTTTGGGTACGAACTCCCTGCTGGACTTGGTGGTATTCGGTAAAGCTGCCGGCGACAGCATGATTAAATTCATCAAAGAGCAAAGCGACTGGAAACCTTTGCCTGCTAATGCTGGTGAGTTGACCCGCCAACGTATCGAGCGTTTGGACAGCCAAACCGATGGTGAAAACGTTGATGCATTGCGCCGCGAACTGCAACGCTCTGTACAACTGCACGCCGGTGTGTTCCGTACCGATGAGATTCTGAGCAAAGGCGTTCGAGAAATTATGGAGATTGCCGAGCGCGTGAAACGTACCGAAATCAAAGACAAGAGCAAAGTGTGGAATACCGCGCGTATCGAGGCTTTGGAATTGGATAACCTGATTGAAGTGGCGAAAGCGACTTTGGTGTCTGCCGAAGCACGTAAAGAATCACGCGGTGCGCACGCTTCAGACGACCATCCTGAGCGCGATGATGAAAACTGGATGAAACATACGCTGTACCATTCAGATACCAATACCTTGTCCTACAAACCGGTGCACACCAAGCCTTTGAGCGTGGAATACATCAAACCGGCCAAGCGCGTTTATTGATGCGTTTTCAGACGGTCTTCGCCTCAAAGGTCGTCTGAAATCTAACCATACCCACATTGAACTGCTTGAATTTATAATACAAAATCATTGGGCAGTTTATGAGAAAAGGAACACTTCTCATGGAAAAAATGAGTTTTGAAATTTACCGTTACAACCCGGACGTTGATGCCAAACCTTATATGCAGCGTTACGAGTTGGAATTGGAACCAACCGACGTTAAACTTTTGGACGCTTTAGTGCGCCTGAAAGCACAAGATGATACATTGTCTTTCCGCCGTTCCTGCCGCGAAGGGATTTGCGGTTCTGACGGTATGAACATCAACGGCAAAAACGGCTTGGCATGTTTGACCGATCTGCGTGGCTTGAAACAGCCGGTTAAAATCCGTCCTCTGCCAGGTCTGCCTGTTATCCGCGACCTGATTGTGGATATGACCCAGTTCTTCAAACAATACCATTCCGTCAAACCTTATGTTGTCAACGATAATCCGATTGATGCGGACAAAGAGCGTCTGCAAACTCAGGAAGAGCGTAAAGAGTTGGACGGTTTGTACGAGTGTATTTTGTGCGCCTGCTGTTCGACTGCCTGCCCGTCATTTTGGTGGAACCCTGATAAATTCGTTGGTCCGTCCGGTTTGCTGAATGCTTACCGTTTCATTGCGGACAGCCGTGATACCATCACTAATGAGCGTTTGGATAATCTGAACGACCCATACCGTTTGTTCCGTTGCCACACCATTATGAACTGCGTAGACGTATGTCCTAAACACTTGAATCCGACCCGAGCCATCGGTAAGATTAAAGAGATTATGTTGAAACGGGCCGTTTAAGAAATGATGGTTTTTGACGATATTGCCAAACGGAAAATCCGTTTTCAAACCCGCCGGGGATTGTTGGAATTAGATTTAATCTTCGGCAGGTTTATGGAAAAAGAATTCGAGCATTTGAGCGATAAAGAGCTGTCCGAGTTTTCCGAAATCCTTGAATTTCAAGATCAAGAATTGCTTGCCTTGATTAACGGGCATTCGGAAACGGACAAAGGGCACCTTATCCCGATGCTTGAAAAAATCAGACGGGCATGAGGCATCTGAAATCTGCCTGCAGGCAGATTTCAAAATGCAAAAGCCGTCTGAAGGCAAAGAACGTGCTGCGGATGCAGTAACGTGGGTTATAACTTGCAAAGGAGCAATAATATGTCCAAATCAATCAAACTCAACGTACCGGGTCAGGCAGGTTTGGAGCTGCCGGTATTGGAAGCCAGCATCGGGCACGATGTGGTTGACATTCGGGGGCTGACAAAAAATACAGGTTTGTTTTCCTTCGACCCCGGATTTGTTTCAACCGCAAGCTGTGAGTCTAAAATTACTTACATCGACGGCGATCAAGGCTTGCTTTATTATCGCGGATACCCCATCGAGCAGCTGGCCGAAAAGTCCGATTATTTGGAAGTCTGCTACCTGTTGATTTACGGCGAACTGCCGACTCCCGAGCAAAAGGCAGAATTTGACAATACCGTCCGCCGCCACACGATGGTGCATGAACAGCTGACTTGGTTCTTCCGGGGGTTCCGCCGCGACGCGCATCCGATGGCGATGATGGTCGGCGTGGTCGGCGCACTGTCTGCGTTCTACCAAGACAGCTTGGACATTAGCAATCCCGAACACCGCAAAATCGCGATTTACCGCCTGATTTCTAAAATCCCGACCATTGCGGCAATGTGCTACCGCTATTCAAACGGTCTGCCGTTCAATTATCCGAAGAATAATCTTTCTTATTCCGAAAACTTCCTTCATATGATGTTCGCCACGCCGTGTGAAGACTACAAACCCAATCCCGTTTTGGCACGCGCGCTCGACCGCATCTTTATTTTGCATGCCGACCACGAGCAAAACGCCTCAACTTCAACCGTCCGTCTGGCAGGGTCTTCGGGTGCGAATCCGTTTGCCTGTATTGCTGCCGGTATCGCCTGCCTGTGGGGTGCTTCGCACGGCGGTGCGAACGAAGCCGTGTTGAAAATGTTGGACGAAATCGGCGATGTGTCTAATGTTGCCGCATACATGGAAGGTGTGAAACAACGCAAATACCGTCTGATGGGCTTCGGTCACCGCGTGTACCGCAATATGGATCCGCGTGCCAGCATTATGCGCGAAACCTGCTATGAAGTTTTGAAGGAATTGGGCTTGGAAGACAGTCCGAAATTCAAACTGGCGATGGAATTGGAACAGATTGCGCTGAAAGACCCGTTCTTTATCGAACGCAAGCTGTATCCAAACGTCGATTTCTATTCCGGCATCGTCCTGTCCGCGCTGGGCATCCCGACCGAAATGTTTACCGTCATCTTCGCCCTGTCGCGCAGCGTAGGTTGGATTTCGCACTGGCACGAGATGATCAGCGATCCTTCGCTGAAAATCGGCCGCCCGCGCCAGCTTTATACCGGTTCGGAACGCCGCGATTATGTGCCGGCAGGAGAGAGGTAACATACATTAATATATTGTCAAACAGGCAATATTAGAGAATCGGATTGCTTTCTGTATACATTTGATTGTAGTCGGATGAAATCAATACAGGCAATCCGGTTTAAAATAGGGTAGAATAAAATGTCTTTTCAGACGGCATCAGTTCAGCCGTCAGGACGCGGACTTCTACCCTTTGTTTATATTTTAAAGAAAAGAGCGCACGCCATGATGGACGAAAAACTCAATTTCTCTTACCTGTTCGGTTCGAACGCACCTTACATTGAGGAATTGTACGAGGCTTTTTTGGAAAACCCCGATGCGGTTGATGAAAAATGGAAGCAGTATTTCACCGATTTGAGCAAACAGCCGGGGACGGTTGCTGTCGATGTCGCACACACACCGATTCGCGAATCATTTGTTACTTTGGCGAAAAAGAAAATTGCATCTGCCGTTGCGGGCGGTGCGGATGAGGCAATGCTGAAAAAGCAAGTCAGCGTTTTACGGCTGATTTCTGCCTATCGTATCCAAGGCGTGGGTGCAGCCCAACTTGATCCGCTCAAACGTATCCCCCCGCGCGATATTGAAGCCCTCGATCCGAAATTCCACGGTCTGTCAGATGCCGATATGACGCTTCAATTCAATATGGGCGAGGGCGATTTTGCCAATCGCGGCAAACTGCCTTTGTCCCAAATCATCAGCAACCTCAAACAAACCTACTGCGGCCACATCGCATTGGAATATATCTATATTCCCAATACCGAAGAGCGCCGCTGGGTACGCAATTATTTTGAAAGCGTATTGTCCACACCGCATTACAATGCCGATCAAAAACGCCGTATCTTGAAAGAGATGACTGCTGCCGAAACTTTGGAACGTTATCTGCATACCAAATATGTCGGTCAGAAACGTTTCGGTGTCGAAGGCGGCGAAAGCGCGATTGCCGGTTTGAACTACCTGATTCAAAACGCCAGTAAAGACGGCGTGGAAGAAGTCATCATCGGTATGGCGCACCGTGGCCGTCTGAATGTTTTGGTGAACATTTTGGGCAAAAAACCCGGCGATTTGTTTGCCGAATTTGAAGGTCGTGCCGAAATCAAACTGCCCAGCGGCGACGTGAAATACCATATGGGCTTCAGCTCCGATATTGCTACCCCGCACGGCCCGATGCATGTTTCTTTGGCGTTCAACCCGTCTCACTTAGAAATCGTCAACCCGGTGGTGGAAGGTTCTGCGCGCGCCAAACAAAAACGTTTGGGCGAAAACGGCCGCGACAAAGTCTTGCCGGTATTGATTCACGGCGACTCCGCATTTATCGGTCTGGGAGTCAACCAAGCGACATTCAACCTGTCTAAAACGCGCGGTTATACCACCGGCGGTACGGTTCATATCGTCATCAACAACCAAATCGGCTTTACCACTTCCGATATCCGCGATACCCGTTCAACCGTACACTGTACCGATATCGCAAAAATGGTTTCCGCCCCGGTTATCCATGTGAACGGCGATGATCCCGAACGCGTTTGCTTTGCTATCCAAGCCGCTTTGGATTACCGCAAAAAATTCCATAAAGACATCGTGATTGACGTTGTCTGCTACCGTAAATGGGGTCACAACGAGGGCGATGATCCGACCTTGACCCAACCGATGATGTACAAAAAAGTATCGCAACACCCGGGTGCGCGTGCTTTGTACACCGAGCAACTGATTGCCGAAGGCGTGCTAACCCAAGCCGAGGCAGACGGTTACATCCAAGCCTACCGTGATGCTTTGGACAAAGGCGAGCACGTCGAGCAAACAACGTTGAGCAACTTCCAACGCACGCAAATCGACTGGAGCAAATACCAAGGCAAAGATTGGCGCGAACACATCGAAACCGGTTTGCCTGCCGCAGATATTGAACGTCTCACTGAGAAGTTTACCGCCGTACCGGAAGGCTTTGCCCTGCATCCGACTGCAAAACGTGTGATTGAAGCGCGTAAAGCCATGGCATCCGGCAAACAGGCCATAGATTGGGGTATGGCCGAAACCTTGGCATACGCCAGCCTCGTAACCAAAGGTCACGGCGTGCGTATTTCCGGTGAGGACTCGGGACGCGGTACGTTCTCGCACCGCCACGCCGTATTGCACGATCAAAAACGCGAAAAATGGGACGACGGTACTTATGTTCCCCTGCGCCATATGGGCGAAGGAATGGGCGAGTTCCTGGTTATCGACTCCATCTTGAACGAAGAGGCCGTGATGGCGTTCGAGTACGGCTTTGCCTGCTCCGCTCCTGACAAGCTCACCATTTGGGAAGCTCAATTCGGCGATTTCGCCAACGGCGCGCAAGTGACGATTGATCAATTCCTGTCTTCAGGCGAAACCAAATGGGGTCGCTTGTGCGGTCTGACCACCATCCTGCCGCACGGTTACGACGGTCAAGGCCCTGAGCACTCTTCTGCACGCGTAGAACGTTGGTTGCAACTGTGTTCTGAGAACAATATGCAAGTCATCATGCCATCTGAAGCGTCGCAAATGTTCCACCTCTTGCAACGTCAAGTCTTAGGTTCATACCGCAAACCGCTGGTGATTTTCATGTCCAAACGCCTGTTGCGCTTCAAAGGTGCAATGAGCCCGCTGGAAAACTTCACCGAAGGTTCGACTTTCCGTCCGGTTATCGGTGATACCGCCGAACGCGCAAGCAACGACAGCGTGAAACGCGTGGTATTGTGTGCCGGTCAGGTTTACTATGACTTGGAAGCCGGTCGAGCCGAACGTAAACTGGAAGATGATGTTGCGATTGTTCGCGTTGAGCAGCTATATCCGTTCCCATACGACGAGGTTAAAGCTGAACTGGCGAAATATCCGAACGCAAAATCTGTGGTTTGGGCACAAGAAGAGCCGAAAAACCAAGGCGCGTTCTACCAAATCCGCCACCGCATCGAAGACGTTATCAGCGAAGAGCAAAAACTGTCTTATGCCGGTCGTCCAAGCAGCGCATCGCCTGCAGTGGGCTACTCAAGCAAACACATTGCTCAATTGAAACAATTGGTTGAAGACGCTTTGGCGTTGTAAGCCTAGTAGCATTCCGTCTGAGTTTGCTCAGGCGGAATGCCCATATGCAGAATTAAAAACACACAACAGGCCGTCTGAAAGGGCCATTGGAGACACAAAATGATTATTGATGTAAAAGTACCTATGCTGTCTGAAAGCGTATCTGAAGGCACGCTCTTGGAATGGAAGAAAAAAGTTGGCGAAGCAGTTGCCCGTGACGAAATCCTGATCGATATCGAAACGGACAAAGTGGTTTTGGAAGTACCTTCTCCACAAGCCGGCGTATTGGTTGAAATCGTAGCGCAAGACGGTGAAACCGTTGTTGCCGACCAAGTTTTGGCACGCATCGATACAGCTGCTACTGCCGCTGCTGAAGCACCTGCAGCCGCTCCTGCCGAAGCAGCCCCGGCCGCCGCTCCTGCCGCCGCGCAAAACAACGCCGCTATGCCTGCCGCCGCCAAACTGGCTGCTGAGACCGGTGTTGACGTGAACGCATTGCAAGGTTCCGGCCGTGACGGTCGCGTATTG
Source organism: Neisseria meningitidis (assembly GCF_900638555.1). NCBI lineage: Bacteria > Pseudomonadati > Pseudomonadota > Betaproteobacteria > Neisseriales > Neisseriaceae > Neisseria > Neisseria meningitidis. The sequence continues at coordinate 1,030,017 of NZ_LR134525.1, read as the reverse complement.
AAAGAAGACGTACAAAATGCCGCTGCCAAACCTGCCGCAGCCACTGCTCCTGCTGTTGCACTTCCTGCAGGCGCACGTCCTGAAGAACGCGTACCGATGAGCCGCCTGCGTGCCCGTGTTGCAGAACGTCTCTTGGCTTCTCAACAAGAAAACGCCATTCTGACTACATTCAACGAAGTCAACATGAAACCAATCATGGACTTGCGTGCGAAGTACAAAGAAAAATTCGAGAAAGAACACGGCGTGAAATTGGGCTTTATGTCCTTCTTCGTTAAAGCTGCTGTTGCCGCCCTGAAAAAATACCCGGTTGTGAATGCTTCTGTGGACGGCAAAGACATCGTGTACCACGGCTACTTCGACATCGGTATCGCGATTGGCAGCCCACGCGGTTTGGTTGTACCAATCCTGCGTGATGCCGACCAAATGAGCATTGCCGACATTGAGCAAGCAATTGTTGATTACGCGAAAAAAGCCAAAGACGGCAAAATCGCTATCGAAGATCTGACCGGCGGTACATTCAGTATTACCAACGGCGGTACTTTCGGTTCTATGATGTCCACCCCGATCATCAACCCACCTCAATCTGCGATTTTGGGTATGCACGCCACTAAAGAGCGCGCTGTGGTTGAAAACGGCCAAGTTGTTGTCCGTCCAATGATGTATCTGGCTCTGTCTTACGACCACCGTATCATCGACGGCCGCGAAGCTGTATTGACTTTGGTAGCCATTAAAGACGCGTTGGAAGACCCAGCTCGCCTGTTGTTGGATCTGTAATCGTTTCAGACGGCCTTTTATTTGTTAATGAAAAGGCCGTCTGAATTTTTATTAGGAAATAAAAATGAAATTGGCAGCTTTAATAACCCTATCATTTTTTGTTTTAACTGCGTGCGATAAAGAAGTAATTATTGTGCAAGAAAAATCAAAAGCTGAAAAACAAGCGGATTTTGAAGCCCAACAAAAGGCTAACTGTGCCGCGTTGAGCGACAAAGTACGGGCAAAAAAATCTTATTGCAAAAAATATGAGCAGTAATTAAATAAGGTAATCGGGCGTTTAAACTGCTCGATTACCTGATTCATATTAGTTAGATGTAGCGTAATGTAGTATCGTGCTACAATAGGCTCAACAAACGATTGAGACCGTCTGAAACATTTGATTCGAATGAATCGGCTGGTATGGACTTTCAGACGGCCTTTTCTTAAAACCATCAAAACGCAGTCATTCAAAATAAAAAAGAAACGAAAAGTATCGTTTTTATTTTGAGATACTGCCAAAAGCAAAGGATGACACAATGTCTCAATATGATGTAGTAGTGATTGGTGCAGGCCCGGGCGGATACGTTGCCGCCATCCGTGCCGCGCAACTGGGTTTCAAAACCGCTTGTGTTGACGCAGGCGTTAACAAAGCAGGCAATGCCCCTGCATTGGGCGGTACTTGCTTGAACGTAGGCTGTATCCCTTCTAAAGCCCTGTTGCAATCCAGCGAACATTTCCACGCTGCGCAACACGATTTTGCCGAACACGGTATTACTGTCGGCGACGTAAAATTCGACGCGGCCAAAATGATTGAGCGCAAAGATGCCATCGTGACCAAACTGACCGGCGGAGTGAAATTCCTGTTCCAAAAAAACAAAGTAACCAGCCTGTTCGGTACTGCCTCCTTTGCCGGTAAAAATGGCGATGCTTACCAAATCGAAGTCGATAACAAAGGCGAGAAAACCGTTATCGAAGCCAAACACGTCATCGTAGCCACCGGTTCCGTACCGCGTCCGCTGCCACAAGTCGCTATCGACAACGTGAACGTTTTGGACAACGAAGGCGCATTGAACCTGACTGAAGTACCTACCAAACTCGGCGTGATCGGTTCCGGCGTGATTGGTTTGGAAATGGGTTCCGTATGGAACCGCGTGGGTGCGGAAGTTACCATTCTTGAAGCCGCGCCGACCTTCCTGGCTGCCGCCGACCAACAAATCGCCAAAGAAGCCTTCAAATACTTTACCAAAGAGCAAGGCTTGAGCATTGAATTGGGCGTGAAAATCGGCGACATCAAATCTGAAGGCGAAGGCGTTTCCGTTGCTTACGAAACTGCTGCCGGCGAAGCCAAAACCGAAGTATTCGACAAACTGATCGTTGCTATCGGCCGTATTCCAAACACCAAAGGCCTGAACGCCGAAGCTGTAGGCTTGGAAAAAGACGAGCGCGGCTTTATCAAAGTAGATGGCGAATGCCGTACCAACCTGCCTAACGTATGGGCAATCGGCGACGTGGTTCGCGGCCCGATGTTGGCACACAAAGCCAGCGACGAAGGCGTTGCCGTTGCTGAGCGCATTGCCGGTCAAAAACCGCATATCGACTTCAACAACGTACCATTCGTGATTTACACCGATCCTGAAATCGCTTGGGTGGGTAAAACCGAAGAGCAGCTCAAAGCCGAAGGCGTGGAGTACAAAAAAGGTACTTCAGGTTTCGGTGCAAACGGTCGCGCATTGGCCATGGGCAAAGCCAAAGGTACGGTTAAAGTGTTGGCAGATGCCAAAACTGACCGCATCTTGGGCGTACACATGATTGGCCCGGTTGTCAGCGAATTGGTTACCGAAGGCGTGACTGCGCTCGAATTCTTTGCCAGCAGCGAAGACATCGCCCGCATCATCCATGCCCACCCAACCTTGTCCGAAGTGGTTCACGAAGCTGCATTGGCGGCCGACAAACGCGCTTTGCACGGTTGATAGACATTAAGGCCTCCGACAAATTGAATGTTCCGAGAGCTTCGTTTTCTGATTTATAATTCCGTCAGACAAACAAACAGCATTTACATTCATTATGAACAAAGAAATAGTCGGTATTTTCTTTATACCGGCGGGCATCATCAGCATGTGTATGGCCGCATTGTGGCAGATGTATGTGATGATGACCGAAACTTATACGCTCAACCGTTTCAAAGATAAAGAATTGGTTTGGCGCGTGGCATTGTTGTTTATCAGTTTCAGCCTTGCCGTTTATCTGCTCTGTCCGAATTCGCGTAAAAAAGGCATCGTCTTTTTTATTCTCGGGGGAGGCGGTGCAGCCATGTATCTGCTGGCGCGGATGTGGTTGCCTTTCAGCAAGTGAAACGACGATTTTCCGACCGCCGAAAGGTAGTCTGAAACGCACGGGCTTGCCATTTGGAGGCAAACTCGGGGCATTCCACTAATCTAAAGGAGAAATCCATGAATTTACACGAGTATCAGGCTAAAGAACTGCTGGCTAGCTACGGTTTGCCCGTACAAGGCGGTATTTTGGCACACAACGGCGAAGAAGCCGCTGCAGCTTACGACAAATTGGGCGGCAAATTCGCTGTTGTCAAAGCACAAGTACACGCCGGCGGCCGCGGTAAAGCGGGCGGCGTAAAAGTCGTTAAAAGCCGCGAAGAAGCTAAAGAAGTGGCTGAAAGCCTGATTGGCACCAACTTGGTAACTTACCAAACGGATGCCAACGGCCAACCTGTCAACAGCGTTTTGGTTTGCGAAGACATGTATCCGGTTCAAACCGAGCTGTACTTGGGCGCAGTGGTTGACCGTTCTACCCGCCGCATTACATTCATGGCTTCGACCGAAGGCGGCGTGGAAATCGAAAAAGTTGCTGCCGAAACTCCTGAAAAAATCTTCAAAGTAACCGTTGATCCGCTGGTTGGCCTGCAACCTTGCCAAGCTCGCGAAGTTGCGTTCCAACTGGGCTTGAAAGACAAACAAATCAACGAGTTCGTCAAACTGATGACCGGCGCGTACAAAGCGTTTGTCGACAACGACTTCGCACTGTTTGAAGTAAACCCATTGGCAGTTCGCGAAAACGGCGCACTGGCTTGCGTAGACGGCAAAATCGGTATCGACAGCAACGCGCTCTACCGCCTGCCAAAAATCGCTGAATTGCGCGACAAATCTCAAGAAAACGAACGTGAGCTGAAAGCTTCTGAATTCGACCTGAACTATGTTGCCCTGGAAGGCAACATCGGCTGTATGGTTAACGGTGCCGGTTTGGCGATGGCCACTATGGACATCATCAAACTCAAAGGCGGCCAACCTGCCAACTTCTTGGACGTTGGTGGCGGCGCTACCAAAGACCGCGTGGTTGAAGCGTTCAAACTGATTCTGGAAGACAAATCCGTTAAAGGCGTATTGATCAACATCTTCGGCGGTATCGTACGTTGTGACATGATTGCGGAAGCTATTGTGGCAGCCGTTAAAGAAATCAACGTCGACGTTCCTGTCGTTGTTCGTTTGGAAGGTAACAACGCCGAACTCGGCGCGAAAATCCTGAACGAATCAGGCCTGAAACTGACTTCTGCAGACGGCCTGAATGACGCAGCCGGAAAAATTGTTGCAGCCGTAAACGCCTAAGGAGAAAAGAATGAGCGTATTGATTAATAAAGACACCAAAGTATTGGTTCAAGGTTTCACCGGTAAAAACGGTACTTTCCACTCCGAACAAGCTCTGGCTTACGGCACTAAAGTTGTCGGCGGCGTTACCCCGGGCAAAGGCGGTCAAACCCACCTGAACCTGCCTGTATTCAACACCATGAAAGAAGCTGTTAAAGAAACCGGCGCGGATGCATCCGTAATTTACGTTCCCGCTCCGTTTGTGTTGGATTCTATCGTTGAAGCCGTTGATTCAGGCGTAGGCTTGGTCGTTGTGATTACCGAAGGCGTACCTACTTTGGACATGCTCAAAGCCAAACGTTATTTGGAAACCAACGGCAACGGTACCCGTTTGGTCGGCCCTAACTGCCCGGGCGTGATTACTCCGGGCGAGTGCAAAATCGGTATTATGCCGGGCCACATCCACACTCCGGGCCGCATCGGCATCATTTCCCGTTCTGGTACATTGACTTACGAAGCCGTGGCACAAACCACCAAACTGGGCTTGGGTCAATCAACCTGTATCGGTATCGGCGGCGACCCGATTCCTGGTATGAACCAAATCGATGCACTGAAACTCTTCCAAGAAGACCCAGATACTGACGCCATCATCATGATTGGTGAAATCGGCGGTACTGCGGAAGAAGAAGCAGCCGAATACATCCAATCCAACGTAACCAAACCTGTTGTAGGTTACATTGCTGGTGTTACCGCTCCTAAAGGCAAACGTATGGGCCACGCCGGTGCGATTATCTCTGGTGGTAAAGGTACTGCCGAAGAAAAATTCGCCGCTTTCGAAAAAGCCGGTATCGCTTACACCCGCAGCCCTGCCGAGTTGGGCACGACGATGCTGGAAGTGTTGAAGGCAAAAGGTTTGGCATAATCAGGTTTGACAACTGATTAAACATCAAATGCCGTCTGAAACCGGAAATCGGGTTTCAGACGGCATTTTGTTTGTCATTTCAAAAAGAGGCAGCCTCAACATACCCACATTATTTTTTGCCCTTTGAGGCAGTCAGAATATTTATCGGTCAAACAGGAGCAAACCCGTAAGTCAGGTTGCACACGCCTTGTTTGAAGTCTGGGAATGGATAAGTATCGCATTTGAAAAGACTGATATTATTTTTTGCAGGATTGTTCCGGTTTCTGTTTCGGCTCGCGACATTTTTTGTTTGATAGGATTGGAACGGATATGGTTTGCACAACGCCGCAAATCCGTTTCATCGCGCACGGTGTGTTCGTAAAAACGCCGATGCCAAATACCGCGTTCGTGCCGCCGCTGTTTGCTTGCAGACAGGTTTTGGGCATGAGGGAAATGTGCGGAGAATTTGGTTTTAATCAGCCGCCGGAGTAGGGAATAATCCGCATCATCGGGCGGCAGCGTCCAAATGGCGTGAATGTGGTTCGGCAGCACGGATACGGCGACGGTTTCAAAGGAATATTGTTTTTGCACATCCATATAAGCCGCACGCGAAGCCGATACGTTCGACAAGCAGGTGTGATTTTGGATCGGCGAGTTTGACGGTGAAAAAGAATGTGCCGCCGGCAATGAAGTTTCTGCGATAACGCGCCATAGGATTTTTGTTTGTGGTTTGGATGTTGGAGAAGGAATGATTTGTTGTTTAAGTTTTTAACTTTGTTGAAGTTGAGGTTTTCAGACGATATCAGAGGTCGTCTGAAAGCGCTAGCTTCAACGCAGTTAAAAGTTGAAACGGCAAACCGTCAATCAAGCAGCAACCGCGTGCGTACCGCATATACCCTACACGTTGGTTTTGAAGTTCCGCATAATTCACAGGTAGGGTGTGTGGCGCAGCCACGCACGCGGTCGGTTGGATATGCAGGCTACGGCTTGCTTAATTATTCATCATTAGCTAATAGATTTAACTCAAGCTTATAGTATAAATCGATATCTTTAAGTAATTTATCTATATCGCAATTGCACAATTCATTTAACCAATCATTTAACTCGTTAATAGTTATAATCTCTTCAATCGCATTTTTATATCTATTAATAATTACCTCCATACCATTTGATTTATTATTAATATATTCGATTAATTCCGAATTAACTTGATCCTTTGATGTTTCTGTTTTAACAACAAATGTAATAGGAAAGTGCAATACTTTATCTATATCCAACAAATACTTATCAAAATTATTTACTTCCGTTACCTGGAAGAATCTACCCAATGGCTTCATTACAAAATCAATTCCACCATCGTTAGCATTTGTTCTACCAGTTTTATATAATTTTAAAAACTCTTCTTGTAAACTATCTCTAGAATATTCAAAGAATACAGAGATATTTTTGTAATGATTCTTTAAAATCGCATACGAAATAATTTCAAAAATTCTTGCTTCTGATTTTTCATTTAATAAAATTGAAATTTGTCTTTTCTTTTCACTGACATCATGAGATTCAAATAAATTTTCAATTGTTTCGACTAAAAAACTATCTTTACACTTTAATAGATAAATATATTTTTCTATAATATCAATAGAAACTTGGCACAAGTCAAAATTATCAACATATAAATATTTAATATTAATTAAATATTTTCCATTGTTGATAATTATTAATTCTTCGTTAAACTTATTTTTAAACTCTCCATTTACACGACTATTTAGAGCGTGATTCTGTAATTTATCTCCTCCATATAATGACCGATAGAAATAAAACAATTTGTTATATTCAAAACCGTAGAACTTTTTGTATTCTTCTGGTTTATTGATAAATTTACTTTCAGCATAGAAATGCAGTAAGGAATATATGGCATATATATTAGCCAAACTTCTACGGGTCTTAGAATTCCCATAGATTGCCCCCATTTTTGAATCCAAATACTGTAATAATGGGCTTTTGTTGTAGATATAAGAGTAATTATCAGGGTAATACTGTATTAAAATTTCTTGAACAAATTCTTTCATTTTAAACCTCTATTAAATTTAAGTTTTACTATGATCTTTTTTTGATTTATTGCTAGTTTTTCTCATCTTGTTTTTAGTTAAAAATTCCCCATTATACTCATTAGAAATATGAGTTCTTCTAATACCAATCTTAAAATAATCTGGATTAATTTCTATACCTATTGCCTTCCTTTTTAGTCGTACTGCGACAGAAGAAGTAGTAAATGAGCCGCTAAATGGATCTAATATGGTATCCCCTTTATTGCTTGAAGCTAAAATAATTCTCTCTAATAACTTCTCGGGTTTTTGTGTAGGGTGATTTTCGTATTCATCCATTTTGTAACGAACTCTATTAAATTCCCATACATTACTAGGTATCTTTTTTGCATTATAGGGCTGCGGCGGAGTTTTTCGATAATCTATCAGTTTTCTTTCAGCTCCTGTCTTTGCCTCTATTAAAATATCTTCGGAATTAAATGTATATTTGCTGTTTTTGTGATGTGTAAACATTAGAATTGGCTCGTAGGTAGAGCCAAATTTATTTTTAGCTTGAACACCTGATGAATCGTAAGACCAAACAATTCTATTTATAATGAAATATTTTTCATCTACATACCTATCTAAAATAGGCATATATTGTACAGAACTCATTAAATACATTGTGCCGTTGTCTTTTAAAACTCTCATACATTCATCAATCCACGAGGCACACCAATCTAAATATTGATAAGCATCTGCAAAAAAGTCTTTATTATTCCCAAAATCTTTACCAATTCCGTAAGGAGGATCTGCAAAAATTAAATCTACACTTGAACTTGGTAATGTTTTTAGAACTTCTAAACAATCTCCAAGAATAACAGTAGAGTTTTTATTAAACTGTATTTCAAATTTTTTCATTTTCAGCCTTTCAGAATCATACTTAAATACTTTCCAGTATAACTACTTTTCTCTTCCGCCACTTCTTCAGGCGTCCCCACCGCAATAATCCTCCCTCCGCCGTCGCCGCCTTCTGGCCCTAAGTCCACAATCCAATCGGCGGTTTTAATCACATCCAGATTATGCTCGATAATCACTATCGAGTTGCCTTTGCCTTTCAGACGGTCTATGACTTCCAGCAGCAGGGCGATGTCGGCGAAGTGTAGGCCGGTGGTGGGTTCGTCGAGGATGTAGAGCGTTCTGCCGGTGTCGCGTTTGGAGAGTTCCAAGGCGAGTTTGACGCGCTGGGCTTCGCCGCCGGAGAGGGTGGTGGCGGATTGGCCGAGACGGATGTAGCCTAAGCCTACGTCCATCAAGGTTTGCAGTTTGCGCGATACGGTGGGGACGGCGTCGAAGAATTCGCGGGCTTCTTCGACGGCCATGTCGAGGACTTGACTGATGTTTTTGCCTTTGTATTGGATTTCGAGGGTTTCGCGGTTGTAGCGTTTGCCGTGGCAGACTTCGCAGGGGACGTACACGTCGGGCAGGAAGTGCATTTCGACTTTAATCACGCCGTCGCCTTGGCAGGCTTCGCAGCGGCCGCCTTTGACGTTGAAGGAGAATCTGCCGACGTTGTAGCCGCGTTCGCGCGAGAGGGGTACGCCGGCGAAGAGTTCGCGGATGGGGGTGAACAGGCCGGTGTAGGTGGCGGGGTTGGAGCGCGGGGTGCGACCGATGGGGGATTGGTCGACGTTGATGACTTTGTCGAGGTGTTCGAGGCCGCGGATGTCGTCGTATGGGGCGGGTTCTTCTTGGGCGCGGTTGAGTTCGCGGGCGGTGATTTTGGCGAGGGTGTCGTTAATCAGGGTGGACTTGCCGCTGCCGGATACGCCGGTGATGCAGGTAATTAAACCGAGCGGCAGTTCGAGGGTAACGTTTTTGAGGTTGTTGCCGCGCGCGCCTTTGAGGACGAGCATTCGGCCGGGATTGACGGGCGTGCGTTCAGACGGCACGGCAATGGATTTTTTGCCGCTGAGGTATTGTCCGGTAACGGAGTTTTCACATTTGGCGACGTTTTCGGGCGTGTCGGCAATCAATACGTTGCCGCCGTGTTCGCCTGCGCCGGGGCCCATATCGACCACGAAATCGGCTTCGCGGATGGCGTCTTCGTCGTGTTCGACCACAATCACGCTGTTGCCCAAATCGCGCAGTCGTTTGAGGGTGGCCAGCAGGCGGTCATTGTCACGCTGGTGCAGGCCGATGGAGGGTTCGTCCAGTACATACATCACGCCGGTCAGGCCGCTGCCGATTTGGCTGGCGAGGCGGATGCGCTGGGCTTCGCCGCCGGAGAGGGTTTCGGCGGAGCGGCTTAAATTCAGGTAATCCAGCCCGACGTTAATCAGGAAGCCGAGGCGTTCGGTGATTTCTTTGAGGATTTTTTCGGCGATTTGTTTTTTGTTGCCGTCTAAATCCAGTGTTTCAAAGAATTGGTGGGTTTTGGTGAGCGGCCAGGCGGAAACTTCGTGCAACGGCTCACCGCTGACGTAAACGTAGCGGGCTTCTTTGCGCAAACGTGCGCCGCCGCAGCTCGGGCAGGCGCGGTGGTTTTGGTATTCGCGCAGTTTTTCGCGCACGGTTTCGCTGTCGGTTTCGCGGTAGCGGCGTTCGAGATTGGGGATGATGCCTTCGAAGGCGTGGCTGCGGTTGAAGGTGGTGCCGCGTTCGGACAGGTAAGTGAAATCAATGACTTCCTTGCCCGAGCCGTGCAACACGACTTTTTTGATTTTTGCAGGTAGGGTTTCCCAAGCAGCCTGCACGTCGAAACCGTAATGCCGCGCCAGCGACTGAATCATTTGGAAATAGAACTGGTTGCGCTTGTCCCAGCCGTCAATCGCGCCCGAAGCCAGCGACAATTCGGGATGCGCGACCACTTTTTCGGAGTCGAAGAAATTGGTGTTGCCCAAGCCGTCGCAAGTCGGGCAGGAGCCCATCGGGTTGTTGAACGAAAAGAGGCGCGGCTCCAATTCGGGCAGGCTGTACGAACATACGGGGCAGGCGAAACGCGCGGAAAACCAATGCTCTTCGCCGCTGTCCATTTCCATCGCCAGCGCGCGCTCGTTGCCGTGGCGCAGCGCGGTTTCAAAACTTTCCGCCAGCCGCTGCTTGATGTTCGCCTTCACTTTCACGCGGTCGATGACCACGTCGATATTGTGTTTGATGTTTTTTTCCAGCTTCGGCACTTCGTCAAGCTGATAGACCTCGCCGTCCACGCGCACACGGGCAAAGCCTTGCGCCTGCAAGTCAGCAAAGAAGTCGACAAACTCGCCCTTACGCTCACGAACTGCCGGCGCAAGAATCATCACGCGCGTGTCTTCCGGCAGTTTTAATACGGCATCGACCATCTGAGATACGGTTTGGCTGGATAGCGGCAGATTGTGTTCGGGGCAATACGGCGTGCCGACGCGTGCGTACAAAAGGCGCAGGTAATCGTGGATTTCCGTAACCGTGCCGACGGTGGAACGCGGATTGTGGCTGGTGGATTTCTGCTCGATGGAAATCGCGGGCGACAGACCCTCGATCAAATCGACATCGGGTTTGTCCATCATCTGCAAAAACTGCCGCGCATAGGCGGACAGGCTCTCGACATAACGCCGCTGTCCTTCGGCATACAGCGTGTCGAACGCCAGCGATGATTTGCCGCTGCCCGATAAGCCTGTTACCACTACGAGCTTGTGGCGCGGAATGTCCAAATCGACGTTTTTCAAATTATGCGTGCGCGCGCCGCGTATGCGGATGGTGTCGTTGTCGTGCGAATGTTGGGGATGATGGTTGCACATAATGGATGCCGCCTGAAAAATAAAGGAAAACTGGTATTGTAGCACTTTCTCGGATGCCGTCTGAAGCCGCGTTCAGACGGCATTTGTCGGCGGAGTACGGCAGATTCCGCTATAATGTCGGCAATTTTAACCCGCTTGAACAAAAGGATGACAAATGAACCGTCTTTACCCCCACCCGATTATCGCCCGTGAGGGCTGGCCGATTATTGGCGGCGGTTTGGCTTTGAGCCTGCTGGTGTCGATGTGTTGCGGCTGGTGGTCTTTGCCGTTTTGGGTGTTTACCGTATTTGCCCTGCAGTTTTTCCGCGACCCTGCGCGTGAGATTCCGCAAAATCCTGAAGCAGTGTTGAGTCCGGTTGACGGCCGTATCGTGGTGGTCGAGCGCGCACGCGATCCGTATCGTGATGTCGATGCTTTGAAAATCAGTATTTTTATGAACGTGTTCAACGTGCATTCGCAAAAATCGCCTGCCGATTGTACGGTAACGAAAGTGGTCTATAACAAAGGCAAATTCGTGAATGCGGATTTGGACAAAGCCAGCACGGAAAACGAACGTAATGCGGTGTTGGCGACTACGGCTTCCGGTCGTGAAATTACTTTTGTTCAAGTGGCCGGTTTGGTGGCGCGCCGTATTTTGTGCTACACCCAAGCAGGTGCGAAACTGTCTCGCGGCGAACGCTATGGCTTTATCCGTTTTGGCTCGCGCGTGGATATGTATCTGCCTGTCGATGCGCAGGCGCAAGTGGCGATTGGCGATAAAGTAAACGGTGTCAGCACTGTATTGGCGCGTTTGCCGCTGACTGCGCCGCAAATCGAATCCGAGCCTGAATCTGAGCCTGCTTTACAAACTGCTCCGGTTGAAACAGCGGCAAACCCATCTGCCGAACAACGGCAAATCGAGGCAGTGGCGGCTAAGATTCAGGCGGCTGTGCAAGATGTGTTGAAAGATTAATTTTGCGAACTGAAATAGAAAATATCAGTATCATCATTCACACGAATGAGGAAGTTTGGTTTTTTGAATTTTTGCTAATGTTCACACCGTTATGTTCACGAAAATGGGAATCCGGGAACTTAACGTTACAGCGATTTATCGGAAACGGCTGAAACCGAACGAATTGGATTCCCGCCTGCGCGGGAATGACAACTCATTAGTTACCTAAAACTTAAAAAACGGAAACCTTTACGCCGTCATTCCCACGAAAGTGGGAATCCGGGAACTTAACGTTACAGTGATTTATCGGAAACGGCTGAAACCGAACGAATTGGATTCCCGCCTGCGCGGGAATGACGGCACATTAGTTACCTAAAACTTAAAAAAAAACAGAAACCTTTCCGCCTCATTCCCACGAAAGTGGGAATCTAGAACCCAAATGCTAAGGCGATTTATCGGAAACGGCTGAAACCGAACGAATTGGATTCCCGCCTGCGCGGGAATGACGGCACATTAGTTACCTAAAACTTAAAAAAAAACAGAAACCTTTCCGCGTCATTCCCATGAAAGTGGGAATCTAGAACCCAAATGCTAAGGCGATTTATCGGAAACGGCTGAAACCGAACGAATTGGATTCCCGCCTGTGCGGGAATGACGACTCATTAGTTACCTAAAACTTAAAAAACAGAAACCTTTACGCCGTCATTCCCACGAAAGTGGGAATCTAGAACCCAAATGCTAAGGCGATTTATCGGAAACGGCTGAAACCGAATGAATTGGATTCTCGCCTGCGCGGGAATGATGGGTTTCTGCCTTTGATTTTTCTGCTTTTGCGAGAATGACGGCGTGAAAGCAAGAATGATGAAACAAAGAAAATGGGAATGATGGCATAGTGGTTTGTTCTTTGTCTTTGCCATATTTCCTAACAAATTGATTAAAAAGAAAAAAGGTTTTCAGAATGCCGTCTGAAAACCTTTTTTGTTTGCCTGTCCGATTTTAAAACTTCACGTTCACGCCGCCGGTAAAGCTGCGGCCCATTTGCGGCGTATCAGAGAGGAAGCTGCTGTGGGCGTAAACGGATTGGTTGAGCAGGTTGTCGGCTTTGACGTACCAATTCCACTCGCCATAGCGCGTATTGCGGCGGTAGTTTGCACCGACGTTGAGCATATGGTGTCCGGGCGTGCGCGTTTCGTAGCGGGCGAGTTTGTTTTGGGCGAACACGCGGTAGTAGTCCAAGTTGGCATCGATACGGTCGGTCAGCGAGGCTTTCAGGTGGACGCCGAGGCGCGCAGCCGGAACGCGAGGGGCGTTTTGGTCGTCCTGTGCGATGAAAGGACGGTTGCCGTAGGCATCTTCCCTACCGGGTAGGGATGGCAGGTTTTTCAGACGGCCTCGTACATAGTCGCCGGAAACGCCGATGCGGTAGCGCAGTGTCGGTTTGAAGTAGATTTCGCCTTCCGCGCCGTAGAAGTCGGCACCGGATTGGTTGTAGCGCACGAGCTTCATTTCGCTGTCGTCTTCGATGGATTTGGGGCCGCGTCCGTCGTTTAAGGTTTGGGCGTAAATGTAGTTGCCGAAGCGGTTGCGGTAGAGTGCCAGATTGTATTGCCAGCGGTCGCCTTCGTAGCCCAGCGCGAGTTCGATGTTGTTGGAACGCTCTTTGTTGAGGTGTTTGTTGCCGACTTCAAAAGTGTTGGTGGCAACGTGTTTGCCGTGTGCGTACAGCTCTTGCGTTGACGGCAGGCGTTCCTGATGGGAGGCGGTCAGGCTGAGTTTGTGTTGTGGCGTGAAATACCAGTTGCCCGAAAGTGCGAACGAGCGGGCGGTTTGGCGGTGTGCGCCGAGGTCGGGCAGGGGCTGGTTGTAGTAGTTTTCCCGATCAATCAATGCTTTGTCGTACTGGATGGAGGCTTTTTGTTTTTCCACGCGTACGCCGCCTTCAAGCGTGAAGTTGTCCCAGTTTGCCTGTTCTACACCAAAAAAGCTGTAATGTTGCACTTTATTGTCAAGCAGCATCGGTTGTTTGACCGCTTCGGATGTGGCAGATAAAGCACTGGATTTTTGTTGTAAATATTGCACGCCCCAACTGCCTTTCAGACGGCCTATAGGTTGGTGGCGCAACTCGATACGGGCGTTTTGCGTTTGGTTGTTAAAAAAGTTTTCTACTGCATCGCCTGCTTTTTCGTCGTGGTGGTAGTCGTTGCGGTTCAGATGTACGCGCAGGGCTTCAAAACCGGGGAGCGGCTGCTTCCATTCGGCGCGGAGTTCGTAGCGTTTGTTGCGCAGGTCTATCCACGGTCTGCCGTTGTGGGTGTGTGCGTGTGCATCATCGTCGTCGTGGAAGCCGCAGCTCAAGCCCGGATTGTCGTAATCAACGTCTTCTTCGGTCAACAAGTGCGGATAAAGCTGTAAATAGCGTTTGTTAATCAAGCTCTTTTGCCAGATGATGTCGGCGTGGCAATCATCGTATTCGTGGCTGTGGGCAGGCAGACCATATTGGTCGCGACGGTCGCTGTACGCTACGCCGATAAAACCTTTTTCGCCAACCCAAGACAGCCCGATGCTGCCCGTTTGCGAATCGGCGTGGCTGTCGGGCAGGCGTTTCAGATTGCGGTAACGCGGTACGGCGTAATCCCCCGATTTGCGGTACAGCCCTTCCGTGTGCAATACAAAGTTTTTGCCCAAACCGATATTGATGCCGCCGGACGTGAGTTTTTCCAGATTGCCGCTGCTCAAACGCAATCCGAGTTCGCCCGATACGCCGTTTTCAGGCATTTTTTCGGGGATTTTGCCATCGGCAACATCGACCAGCCCCGCCACATTGCCCGAGCTGTACAAGAGCGTAACCGGCCCGCGCAGGATTTCGACCTGTTGCGACAAGGCGGTATCTACCATAATGGCGTGATCGGGCGAAAAATCCGCCATATCGCCTGTTTCGCCGTGATGGTTCAACACTTTAATCCGCCTGCCTGTTTGACCGCGAATAACGGGAGCGGACGCGCCGCCGCCGTATTGCGAGGCGTGAATGCCCGGCACGCCGTCCAAAGCATCGCCCAAGTTGACGGCTTTTTGTCGCAAGGTGTCGCCGCTGATGATTTTGTCGGAGGCGGTCGAAGTGTGCAGCAGCCCGGATGTGGCGCGCGGACGGCTTTTGCCGACGACGGTAACCGTTTCCAAGCCCACCGATTGCTCAGTTTCATGCGCTTGGGCGAGGAGGGGTGTGTTGATTAAAAGAATTGATAAAACAATGGGTTTGAGTGTAGTTTGTGCCATTTTGGCTTCTCGTCGCATTTCAAAAGTTTGTTATTATATAACATTACATTTTTTATATCATAAGATTTTGAGAACACTCAGAGGGCATAGGCAAAAGTTTTTCAAATGAAACGGTTGCGGCATCGGGCGGTGTCCATTTGTATCCGCCGTCATTCGGGGGCGCGGTTGATGTTGACGCAGATTCCGCTGTGTTTGCCCACTATGTTCGGCTGCGGGATAACCAAAATTTATGAGTGCATAAAAACGGCACGTTCCCGAACGGTCGAAAAGGTGGCAAAATGGCGTACTTGTCAGAACGCGAGGCTCTGCCCAGGTTCACGAGGGCGCATCGGGCACGCTAAGATATAAGGGGTATGGATGGTGGTATCGGAAATGCAGTTAATAACAAACAAATTATAAATCAATAGGTTAATCACAAAATGCTTTTGTTTATCGACAATTACGACAGTTTTACTTACAACATCGTCCAGTATTTCGCTGAATTGGGGCAGGAAGTCGCCGTGCGCCGCAACGATGATATTACGTTGGAAGAAATCGAGGCATTGAATCCGCAATATCTCGTTATCGGACCCGGCCCGTGTTCGCCCAAAGAAGCGGGGATTTCCGTGGCGGCGATGCGCCATTTTGCCGGCCGGCTGCCGATTATGGGCGTGTGCCTCGGGCATCAGACGATAGGCGAGGCGTTCGGCGGCAGGATAGTCCGCGCCAAAACGCTGATGCACGGTAAGGTGTCGCCCGTGTCCCATTCGGGCAAGGGTATGTTTAAGGGTTTGCCCAATCCGGTTACCTGTACGCGTTATCACAGCCTCGTTATCGATCGGAATACGATGCCCGAATGTTTGGAAGTAACGGCTTGGACTGAGGACGGCGAGATTATGGGTGTGCGCCATAAGGAATATGCCGTCGAGGGGGTACAATTCCACCCTGAAGCTCTGCTGACCGAACACGGACATGATATGTTAAACAATTTTTTAGTTGAATTTCAAAACTTCAAACCGCAAAAAATCTGACGTGATGCCGTCTGAAGCCCTTCAGACGGCATTTTCGTCCGAATATTGAACGGAGGACAAAAAATGATTACACCGCAACAGGCTATCGAACGATTAATCAGCAATAATGAGTTGTTTTACGATGAAATGACCGACTTGATGCGCCAAATGATGAGCGGAAAAGTGCCGCCCGAACAAATTGCGGCGATTTTGACAGGATTGCGTATCAAGGTTGAAACCGTTTCCGAAATTACCGCAGCTGCAGCCGTCATGCGCGAGTTTGCGACAAAAGTGCCGCTGGAGAATGCAGAGGGGCTGGTCGATATCGTCGGTACGGGCGGGGATGGTGCCAAAACCTTCAATATTTCGACGACTTCGATGTTTGTTGCCGCAGCGGCAGGCGCGAAGGTTGCCAAACACGGAGGCCGGTCGGTCTCTTCCTCCAGCGGTGCGGCTGACGTGATGGAGCAAATGGGCGCAAACCTCAACCTGACTCCCGAACAGATTGCCCAAAGTATCAGCCAGACCGGTATAGGGTTTATGTTCGCACCCAATCACCACAGCGCTATGCGCTATGTCGCCCCGGTGCGCCGTTCGCTCGGTTTCCGAAGTATTTTCAACATATTGGGTCCGTTAACGAATCCTGCGGGCGCGCCGAACCAGCTTTTGGGCGTGTTCCACACCGATTTGTGCGGCATCCTTTCCAGAGTATTGCAACAGCTCGGCTCCAAGCATGTTTTGGTTGTTTGCGGGGAGGGCGGTTTGGATGAAATTACACTGACGGGCAAAACACGCGTTGCCGAGCTCAAAGACGGAAAAATCAGCGAATACGACATCCGCCCAGAAGATTTCGGTATCGAAACCCGCCGCAATTTGGATGAAATCAAAGTTGCCAATACTCAGGAATCTTTGTTGAAAATGAATGAGGTGCTGGAAGGAAGAGAAGGGGCTGCGCGCGATATCGTATTGCTCAACACCGCCGCCGCCCTGTATGCCGGAAATGTCGCTGCTTCGCTTTCAGACGGCATATCTGCCGCACGGGAAGCCATCGATTCAGGCAGGGCCAAATCGAAAAAAGAGGAGTTTGTCGGTTTTCAACCACAACAAAGATGCCATTTTCTTGGAAGGATGGAGCTTGGGTGATGCCGCCATGATTATGGAACTTTTGTGGCAAAACATAAGCACTTCACGAAGAGAACTTACCAAACTGTTTTTATATAAAAACTTTTGGGGTTGTACTAGATAACCAGACCAAATTCCCATTAACTAATTGTCTTAAAATCTGAATTTGAGATTCTATTTCAAATGCCATTGGAATTTCTTTAAATGCAGCCCCAAATGCTCTTTGGGAATGCCGTTAAACTTACGTAAATGGCTAAATTCACTAATATCAAGCACATCATAACTACGAAAGGTATCCGTGTATACAATGCCATCAGGCTTAACTTTCTTTCGGATAATTGGCAACAATGTCGCTGATTGCGCATTAGGAACAACGACGGTATAAACCTTATATATTGCGTCCCTAAGAAGGGACGATTAACAAAAATTAACGTCCTTTACTTTCTACAAGTAACAGGACTTTTTTTTTGCCCGTTTTTGAGGATTCGCACCATGGAAGATAAGCAAGGGATGACAAAGGCGGTTGCCGGCGTGATGACGGACGCGCCAGCGGACGGCAGGAAGCCGGCAACCGCTTCAAACCTTCCCCCCTTATCTAACAGGGGGGGTACAGAAACCGAAACGGCAGGCAGGGTTCAGGAAGTCTTCGAATGTTACGAAACGTACATAACGGACGGCAAAGGAAACCTGTTAGGCGTTCCTCTTCGGCGCGGTGTATCAGATTCGGCTTTCATTGATCAAATTAGCTTTTCATTTCATGAAAAACCCTTTTTCGATAAATACGGCGTTCGTGTAAGTCTTTTGGAAGACGAAGATTTTATTCGCGCCGCGTCCATGCTCGCCGAAGAAGTTTTCGGTTTCGGTATCTACAAAGAGTCCAAAGGTTCGGGCGGGCGTTTTTATGAGCGCTGTTGGTTGATGGGTTCGGAAGACGTCCTATACGGTCGCGTCCATTTTGGCGGACAAAACAATACCATTCTTTTCGAACTGACCGGCACCGGTTGCGGCGTCGCAAAAGAAGGCTGGGAATCACGACTTTTCGCATTCCTGACTAATGCAATCCGCCCAAAAATAACACGCGTTGATATCGCAAAAGACTTTTTCAACGGCGAATACAGCCCGAACCAAGCCCGTGAAGACCGAAATAAAGGTATGTTTACCTGTCATCACGTCAAACCAAAAGGCGAATGTTTGGGGTCAGATTGGGAAGAAGACGATGAAGCCAAAATGACCAAAGGCAAGACCTATGGTATCGGCTCCCGTGAATCGTCCAAATATGTCCGCGTCTATGAAAAAGGCAAGCAGTTGGGCGATAAAACAAGCACATGGACGCGATTTGAAATTGAATTCAAAGCAAAAGATATCGTTATCCCTTTCGAAGTTTTGCAGAATCCGGGCGAATATTTCGGCGGCGCATATCCGATTTGCGAACGATTCGTCCAAAAGGCAACGCGCATACACGCGGTTAAGGAAGATAAGGTCATTTCAGCCGACCGCTACCTTGAATGGGTAAAAAAACAGTTTGGACGTGCGGCAAACGGTCTGAAATTCATTTTTCCCGAATTGGACAAAGCCAAACTGTTTGAACTGATTGAGCCGAGTCATCACAAGCTGCCCAAGTCTTTGGCTCCCGAAGCCTACGACTGCGCCTTTTTGAAAGCTCAAGCCATTCATGAACAGCCCGCATTCAAACCGTACAAAGACCCTTACTATATGTACGAATATTACGAGAATCTTGAAAAACAGCTTGAACAGCAAAAACACGTCAACAATGAAGAAAGCTATAACAACTTCATTTACGACAAATTCGCAAGACTACCGATTTCATGGGCTTAAAGTGTCTGCCCGAAAGACGTTTAATCACACAAGGAAACCAAAAAATGAACATCCAACTTCAAGGCCACATCGTCGGCGTTAAAAAATTCAACGGACAAATCGAAGGCAGGAGCTTCGACTATTGCCGCCTGATTGTCGCCACACCCTTAGACAGCTCCCAAGGCAACGCATTGGGCAGCTCTACTACTGAATACGATTTCGGCGGCTCTGCCAATTTCGAGCAGTTCCGAAACGCCCAATTTCCCATCGAAGCAAACCTGAACGTAGAAATCGTCACTACGGGCAAAACCCAAAAACTGAAAGTCATCGGTTTTCAACCCGTTAAGAAAGGCTGATTGAATGCAGAAAGTCTATGTTGTCCAGTCCGTATCAACAGGGGACTTTCTGTATCTCTCTCCTGAAACGGGCGACATCGGACATACCAAATTAATCACCAATGCCGATTATTTCTACGACTTCGAAGAAGCGATTAACGCAGGTTTGGAAGAAATCGGCAACCAATACGAATTTGTCGTATTCGGATTTTTGAAAGACTGATTTTCGGATGTTCGGCGGTCGTCTGAAAAACGCTCCATCCATTACCGCCAAACACTTTTTGAAGGAAAATATCATGAAATTTATTAACACCTGCCGTAAATACGGCGCAAAACTGGCTGTTGTAACAGCTGCTCCCCTGGCTTTGGCCGCACATGCAAATGCAACGTTGCCCGATACAGCAAAAAACGCTTTGGAAGCCGCAAAAGCGGACGGTATGGAAGCCGGTTGGATTGTAGTGGGCGTTTTCGCCGCGCTTTTTGTCTTTTCCATCGTTAAGAGAGTGATGAAGTAAGACGGCATGTACTACCAAGTCGGAAATAAATGTCTTGAGAAGCACCAGGCTGAAAACCTTTATTTCAGCTTGGTAGTACCAAGAATCAAAGAAAACGGACAGATTGTCAGGCCGGAATATAACGGCAGCCTGTGGAAGATGTCGGACGGTCAGCCGCTAAGGCTTTTATTGGCGGAATGCAGTCCGAAAGACAACCTGCAAAGCGGTCTTGAAACAGGCTGGATAGTATTCGGCATCCTCGCGTCCGTTTACTTTGTTTCCCTGCTGAAAAAGGTTTTGAAATGATGGATTTTTATTTTTATCTCGGCGTTTCCGTACCCGTATTAATCGGGGCGGTTCTGTTTAAGGATTGAGCGCATGAAGTTATGGTGTCAAAATCAGGCTTTCAAAACAATCATTGAAAGGCAGAACCATGAACAAGCCGTTTATCACTCAGGCGCAGTTGGCACTTTATAAATATCAGCCGTCCAGCAAGTATTTTGGGCAATCGATGGCGGTTATAGCGCAATCTGAATTTGTTGAATTTGCGAAGATTAATAAGTCTGAAAATGTTATTGATTGTTTCTCTTTTTTCTGGAATAGAAGAATTAAACATGATATTTGGCTAATCTCATTTTCTGATAATTCAGAAATGGTAATTAAAGAATCTCTGAAAGATGGTCATAAAATATACAAATTTGAATTTTGCGAAATTGTCGATAATTGCAATTTTGATGATGTATTCGTTTGAAGCGAATGCAAATGCAGTAAAAATATCTGAAACTGTTTCAGTTGATACCGGACAAGGTGCGAAAATTCATAAGTTTGTACCTAAAAATAGTAAAACTTATTCATCTGATTTAATAAAAACGGTAGATTTAACACACATCCCTACGGGCGCAAAAGCCCGAATCAACGCCAAAATAACCGCCAGCGTATCCCGCGCCGGCGTATTGGCGGGGGTCGGCAAACTTGCCCGCTTAGGCGCGAAATTCAGCACAAGGGCGGTTCCCTATGTCGGAACAGCCCTTTTAGCCCACGACGTATACGAAACTTTCAAAGAAGACATACAGGCACGAGGCTACCAATACGACCCCGAAACCGACAAATTTGCAAAGGTCTCAGGCTAAGTGCGCCTGTTGCCGCCTAAAAGGTAACCCGGATGCCTGATTATCGGGTATCCGGGGAGGATTAAGGGGGTATTTGGGTAAAATTAGGAGGTGTTATGGAGCGAAAACAGCCGAAAACCTGTGTTTGGGTTTCGGCTGTCGGGAGGGAAAGGAATTTTGCAAAGGTCTCTTTTCGTCATTCCCGCCACTTTTCGTCATTCCCGCGAAAGCGGGAATCTAGAATCTCGGACTTTCAGATAATCTTTGAATATTGCTGTTGTTCTAAGGTCTAGATTCCCGCCTGCGCGGGAATGACAACTCATTAGTTACCTAAAACTTAAAAAACGGAAACCTTTACGCCGTCATTCCCACGAAAGTGGGAATCCGGGAACTTAACGTTACAGTGATTTATCGGAAACGGCTGAAACCGAATGAATTGGATTCCCGCCTGCGCGGGAATGACGAATCCATCCGTACGGAAACCTGCACCACGTCATTCCCACGAACCTACATTCCGTCATTCCCACGAAAGTGGGAATCCAGGACGAAAAATCTCTAGAAACCGTTTTACCCGATAAGTTTCCGCACCGACAGGTCTGGATTCCCGCATGCGCGGGAATGACGATGCAGGTATTTCTGACGATTCCCGGCTATGATGTTGAGGCAGAAATCGAAAAATTCGTTTGGATGGATGCTGTGATTTGGCAGATGCCGAGCTGGTGGATGCACGAGCCTTGGACAGTGAAAAAATACATAGACGAAGTATTAACCGCTGGACACGGCAAACTCTACCAAAGCGACGGCAGACACAGCGTCAATCCGACTGAGGGCTACGGCACAGGCGGCTTGTTGCAAGGCAAAAAACATATGCTTTCACTGACTTGGAATGCGCCGATTGAGGCGTTTACCCGCGAAGGCGATTTCTTTGAAGGCAAAGGCGTTGATGTTTTGTATATGCACTTCCACAAAGCCAACGAGTTTTTGGGTATGACCCGCCTGCCGACATTCTTATGTAACGATGTGGTTAAAAATCCGCAAGTGGAAAAATACTTGGCAGATTATCAGGCACACTTGGAAAAAGTGTTCGGCTAATTAAAAATCCATCTTCAACACGGAGATGGATTTTGTTTGTTTCGTTGATTTTGTGTCAGTTTCAGATGTAGGTGCTTATTCGG
The DNA here is from genome assembly GCF_900638555.1 of Neisseria meningitidis. Lineage (NCBI taxonomy): Bacteria > Pseudomonadati > Pseudomonadota > Betaproteobacteria > Neisseriales > Neisseriaceae > Neisseria > Neisseria meningitidis. Next base: position 1,007,727 of record NZ_LR134525.1, on the reverse strand, counting down.
ACGGGCCGTCTGAAAATGTTTGCCCCAATGCAAAAAAAATCACTGCAAACCTTCATAAACGGGGTTTGCAGTGATTTTTTCAAATCAAACAGATTGAAAACCTGCGCCGAATTGTTCAGACGGCATTATTTTTTCAGTTCGGACAGAATGTCATCCACGGTTTTCTTCGCATCTCCGAAACACATTACGCTGTTTTCGTTGAAGAACAGCGGGTTTTGTACACCTGCGTAGCCGGTATTCATCGAGCGTTTGAAGACGACGACTTCTTTTGCCTTCCATACTTCCAACACGGGCATACCCGCAATCGGGCTGTTCGGGTCGGTTTGGGCGGCAGGATTGACGGTATCGTTCGCACCAATCACCAAGACCACATCGGTTTCGGGGAAGTCGTCGTTGATTTCGTCCATTTCCAACACGATGTCGTAGGGGACTTTGGCTTCGGCAAGCAGTACGTTCATATGACCGGGCAGGCGGCCGGCGACGGGGTGGATGCCGAAGCGTACTTCTGTGCCGTTTTTACGCAAAAGCTCGGTGATTTCGGCAACGGGGTATTGCGCTTGTGCGACTGCCATACCGTAGCCCGGGGTAATGATGACACTGTTTGCGCCTTTCAGCATTTCGGCAACATCGGCAGCTTTGACTTCTCGGTATTCCCCTATCTCTTGGCTGCCGGAAGATGATGTGCCGCTGTCGCTGCCGAAACCACCGGCAATTACCGAGACAAACGAGCGGTTCATGGCTTTGCACATAATGTAGGACAGAATTGCGCCGCTTGAGCCGACCAGCGCGCCGGTAACGATGAGCAGGTCGTTGGAGAGCATAAAGCCTGCCGCTGCGGCCGCCCAGCCGGAGTAGGAGTTGAGCATAGATACGACCACGGGCATATCTGCGCCGCCGATGGAGGCGACCAAGTGCCAGCCGAATGCGAGGGCGATCAGAGTCATTATCAGCAGGATGAAGCCGCTGCCGTCAATGCCGACAAATACGAGCAGCAACACAAACGATACGCCAAGTGCCAGTGCGTTGAGCTTGTGTTTGGCGGGCAGTTGCAGCGGGCTGCTGCTGATTTTGCCGTTGAGCTTGCCGAATGCGACCAGCGAGCCGGTAAAGGTTACCGCGCCGATGAAAATGCCCAAATAGACTTCGACCAGATGGATGGTGTGCATATCGTGCGAAACGTTGCCCGGCGCGATATAGCTGTTGAAGCCGACCAAAACCGCCGCTAGGCCGACGAAGCTGTGCAGCAGGGCAATCAGTTCGGGCATTTCGGTCATTTCCACCTTTTTGGCTTTGTAGATGCCGATTGCCGCGCCGATGAGCATGGCGATGATGATCCAGCCCAGTCCGTGGGTATTGTCGGAAAAAACAGTTACAAAAAGGGCGACCGCCATACCGGCGATACCGGAATAGCAGCCCTGTTTGGCGGTTTCCTGTTTGGACAGCCCCGCCAGTGAGAAGATGAATAAAATTGCGGCAACGATATACGCCGCTGTTACGAGTCCTGAAGACATGGAAATTCTCCGATTTTCGATGATTTGTTTTCAATGCCGTCCGAACTGTTCAGACGGTATCTGTTTCAAGCAGCCGCGACAAACAGCCCGACGGTGCAGGCAAATCCGCCTGCCCACATCAGTGAGCGCATAGCGGCTTTGTCGGCGATATAGCACCAGATAAAGGCGAGGCGGAACAGGATGAACAGGCCCGCAAGCGTGTTGATGGTCGATTGCGCCGCATTGCCGGTTGCGTGTGCCGTCAAAACGGCGGCGGCAAACGGTGCAAAGGCTTCAAAACCGTTTTGCTGCGCGGCGTGGGCACGGGCGGCTGTGCCTTGCGTGTGCGCCAGAAAATCGCGCGGATTGTGGTTGTCTTTAAACCGGAATCCGCCCGCTTTTTTGGCATACGCCGCACAAAAAAGCGGCAATAGGCAGGCAATCAGAATGCACCAATAGGCGAAAGTCATGGCTTACCCTTTCTTAAACATATTCAGTATCCGGCGTGTTACCGCAAAGCCGCCGAAGATGTTGATGCTGGCAATCAGGATGGCAACAAACGACAGCAGCGAAACAAAGCCGTTGCCCTGACCGATTTGCAGCAGCGCGCCGACGACGATGATGCCGGAAATGGCGTTGGTCACCGACATCAGCGGTGTGTGCAGCGAGTGGCTGACGTTCCAAACGACATAGTAGCCGATGACGCAGGCGAGGACGAACACGATAAAGTGGTTCAGGAATGCTGCGGGTGCGACCGCGCCGACCCACAGTACCAACACGGCGGCGATGACGGCGGGCGCGAGTTTTTTCCACAGGGGAACGGGTTTCGGTTCGGGCTTGGCGGCAGGCGCGGCTTTTTCAGACGGCGTTTGCTGCGGCTGGGCGGAAACTTGAATCGGCGGAGGCGGGAAGGTGATTTCGCCGTCGTGGGTAACGGTCATGTTGCGGATAATCACGTCTTCGAAGTCCAACGTGATTTCGCCGTCTTTGTTCGGGCTTAACAGCTTGGTCAGGTTGACCAAGTTGGTGGCGTAAAGCTGGGAAGACTGTCCGGCAAGGCGGTTTGCCATGTCGGTGTAGCCGATGATTTTCACGCCGTTGCCGGTTACGGACAATTCGCCCGGGCGGGTGAGTTCGCAGTTGCCGCCCGTCGCCGCCGCCAAATCGACGATGACGGAGCCGGATTTCATGCTTTCCACCATTTCTTTGGTAATCAGCTTGGGCGCGGGTTTGCCCGGAATGGCGGCGGTAGTGATGATGATGTCCACTTCTTTCGCCTGCTCGGCAAAGAGTTTCATCTCGGCGGCGATAAATTCGTCGCTCATCACTTTGGCGTAGCCGTCGCCGCTGCCGCCCGATTCTTGCGGGAAGTCGAGTTTCAGGAACTTGCCGCCCATCGATTCGATTTGTTCCGCCACTTCCAAGCGGGTATCGAATGCGCGCACCACTGCGCCGAGCGAGTTTGCCGTACCGATTGCCGCCAGACCCGCCACACCTGCGCCAATCACCAAAACCTGCGCGGGCGGCACTTTGCCGGCGGCGGTGATTTGACCGGTGAAGAAACGGCCGAAGGCGTTGGCGGCTTCAATCACGGCGCGGTAGCCGCTGATGTTTGCCATCGAAGACAAAGCGTCCAAAGCCTGCGCGCGGGAAATACGGGGCACCATGTCCATCGCCAGCGCATTGACTTTCTTGGCGCGCAAGGCTTCGACCAAAGCCTCGTTTTGGCGCGGCCACAGGAAGCTGACGATGGTTTGACCTTCGTTCAAAAGCGGCAGCTCGCCTTCGGACGGCGCGTTAACCTTATAAATCAAAGGGCAGGCCCAAACCGCCGCTTTGTCGGCAACGGTTGCGCCTGCTGTTTGGTAAGCGGCATCGTCCAAACTTGCCGCCAAACCTGCACCGCTTTCGACAACGGTTTCAAAGCCCAGTTTGCCCAGCAGGGCGACGGTGGCGGGCGTACAGGCGACGCGGGTTTCGCCGGATAATGACTCGCGTGGGATGCCGATTTTCATCTCTGAATCCTTTTTCGGGTTGTTTATATGTATCGTGGGTTAAATTTAAATCGGGGCAGGGCGGAGCAACGCCGTACCGGTTTAAAACCGATTCACTTCAAATGTTAATATATTTTAGATAATCCCCTTATAACGAATTTTCATCAGGCTGGCAATAGTTGCGGCATTTTCCCGTGTTGTCCGACACATACTGCCGTTTGTTTTTGAAGCCGTTTTCCGATTGCAGTCCCGCCCGCCGTAACATTCTTTGCCGTTTCACTATATAATCCGCATTTTTTGAGCCACCGCCATGCCGCAAGCCCTCGTCCTCCAATTTCCCTCCGCCGAAGCCCTGCCTTCCGACTTCCCCTCCCGCCTGCCCGAACCTGATTGCGCCGATGAAAAGCGTATGCGTTTTATTGTTGAAGAAGGGTTTTCTTTAAGCGAGGCGGACGCGGCGTTGCTTGGCAGCCGTCAAATCGACCACGCCGTGTTGCCGGATATGGATTTCGGCGAACTCGGTTTAATTGTCAGCGATATGGATTCGACGCTGATTACCATCGAATGCGTCGATGAAATTGCGGCAGGCGTGGGTTTAAAAGACAAAGTAGCGGAAATTACCGAGCGTTCGATGCGCGGCGAACTCGATTTCGAACAGTCTTTACGCAGCCGCGTCGCGCTGTTGGCGGGATTGGACGAACAGATTTTGGCGGACGTTTATGAAAACGTTTTGAAGCTCTCGCCCAGTGCGGAATTTTTGTTGGACGAATGCAAAAGGCACAATGTGAAATTCCTGCTGGTGTCCGGCGGGTTCACGTTTTTTACCGAACGTCTGCAACAACGCCTCGGCTTCGAATACCAACACGCCAATATTTTGGAAATTGAAAACGGCAGGCTGACCGGACGTTTGAAAGGCAGAATTATCGACGCGCAGGCAAAGGCGGATTTATTGCGCGAATACCGCAGCCGCCTCGGATTGCAGCCGCATCAGGTGTTGGCGATGGGCGACGGTGCGAACGATATTCCGATGCTCAAAGAAGCGGGCGTGGGCGTGGCTTACCGTGCCAAACCGAAAGCGCAGGCAGCCGCCGATGCCTGTATCAACTTCGGCGGTTTGGAGCGTGTACGCGGCCTGTTCGGATAGGCGGATAGGAAACGGATGCCGTCTGAAAGGTTTTCAGACGGCATTTGAACGGCAGGAACGACAGTGGGACGCAGAAAACTTTGGTTTGCCCTGGCAGCAGCGGGCGTTATCGGCGGTTTGGTCGGCATTGTGCTGACGGAACTGATGCACTTCATACAGCATACGGCATACGGTTATGGCGCGGACGGCGTGTACACTTCGTTCCGCGAAGGCGTGGCACAGGCTTCCGGTATGCGGCGCGTTGCCGTGCTGACGCTGTGCGGCGCGGTCGCAGGCAGCGGCTGGTGGTTGCTGAAACGTTTCGGCAAGCCGCAAATCGAAATCAAAGCCGCCTTGAAACAGCCGTTGCAGGGGCTGCCGTTTCTGACGACGGTTTTCCATGTTCTGCTGCAAATCATAACGGTCGGACTCGGTTCGCCGCTCGGACGCGAAGTCGCCCCGCGCGAAATGACCGCCGCGTTTGCTTTTGCCGGCGGCAAACGCTTGGGTTTGGATGAAGGCGAAATGCGGCTACTGATTGCTTGCGCTTCGGGTGCGGGTTTGGCGGCCGTGTATAACGTGCCGCTCGCCTCGACGCTGTTTATCCTCGAAGCGATGTTGGGCGTGTGGACGCAGCAGGCCGCCGCTGCCGCGTTGCTGACTTCGGTCATTGCCACCGCCGTCGCGCGCATCGGCTTAGGCGACCTGCAGCAATATCATCCCGCCAACCTTGCCGTAAACACTTCATTACTTTGGTTTTCCGCCGTCATCGGCCCGATACTGGGCGCAACGGCGGTATATTTCCGGCGCAGTGCCGAAAAGTTCCCCTTCCTCAAGCGCGACAATCCGAGAATTATTCCTTTGGCGATTGCTTTGTTTGCACTCATCGGCGCGATTGCCGTTTGGTTTCCCGAAATTTTGGGCAACGGCAAAGCAGGCAACCAACTGACCTTTGGCGGATTGACCGACTGGCAGCACAGCCTTGAGCTGACCGCCGTCAAATGGCTGGTCGTCTTGATGGCGCTGGCGGCAGGCGCATACGGCGGCCTGATTACCCCGTCCATGATGCTCGGCAGCACCATCGCCTTTGCCGCAGCCGCCGCGTGGAACAGCGTTTTCCCCGAAATGTCGTCAGAAAGCGCGGCTGTTGTCGGCGCCGCCGTTTTCCTCGGCGTTTCCCTCAAAATGCCACTGACGGCCATAGCCTTTATTTTGGAGCTTACCTACGCCCCCGTTGCCTTGCTTATGCCCTTATGCGCAGGTATGGCAGGCGCAGTATGTGTGGCAAAGAAAATGGGATTCAAATAGGCAAAATTAAAATGCCGTCTGAAACCGGTTTTCAGACGGCATTTCTTTGTAAATTGTCAACAATATCTGCAAAAACCTACTGCCGGAAAGTGGAAAATAGCGGATAATACCGCCCCGACAACATTACCGTTTCCCATCCCAACGTCAGAAAAAGGAAATCCCTATGCCTTCCATCAAACGCGCCCTGATCAGCCTGTCCGACAAGACAGGCGCGGTCGAATTTGCCCGAACCCTGCACAAGCTCGGTGTCGAAATCCTATCCACCGGCGGCACGGCGAAGCTGCTTGCCGGTGCGGGCGTTCCCGTGATTGAAGTCGCCGACTACACCGGTTTCCCCGAAATGCTCGACGGCCGCGTGAAAACGCTGCATCCGAAAATCCACGGCGGCATCCTCGGTCGTCGCGATTTGGACGAACACGTCGCCAAGATGGAAGAACACGGCATCGGCAACATCGACCTCGTGTGCGTCAATCTTTACCCCTTCGCTGCCACCATCGCCAAGCCCGGTTGCACACTGGAAGACGCGATTGAAAACATCGACATCGGCGGTCCGACTATGGTGCGCTCCGCCGCGAAAAACTGGAAACACGTCGCCATCGTTACCGACACCGCCGACTTCCCCGCCATCGCCGCCGAAATGGAAGCCAACAACGGCGCGTTGAGCGACAAAACCCGCTTCAACCTCTCGCGCAAAGCGTTCAGCCACACCGCCCAATACGACGGCATGATTTCCAACTACTTAACCTCGCTTTCAGACGGCGTTTTGAGCGGCACGCCCGAAATCGGCGAATTTCCGAGCCGGTTCAACCAAAGCTGGATTAAAGTGCAAGATATGCGCTACGGCGAAAACCCGCACCAACGCGCCGCGTTCTACCGCGATATTCATCCTGCGGCAGGCAGCCTTGCCGCTTATAAACAACTGCAAGGCAAAGAATTGTCGTACAACAACATCGCCGATGCCGATGCCGCTTGGGAAGCCGTCAAATCCTTCGACGCGCCCGCCTGCGTGATTGTGAAGCACGCCAATCCGTGCGGCGTCGCCGTTGCAGCCGATACATTGACCGCCTACCAACTCGCCTACGCCACCGACACCACCAGCGCGTTCGGCGGCATCATCGCCTTCAACCGCGAAGTGGACGGCGAAACCGTGAAACAGATTACCGACAATCAATTTATGGAAGTCCTGATGGCGCCGAAGTTCACCGCCGAAGCCCTCGAAATCGCCGCCGCCAAGAAAAACGTGCGCGTATTGGAAGTGCCGCTTGAGGCAGGCGCAAACCGCTTTGAACTCAAACGCGTCGGCGGCGGACTGTTGGTGCAAACCCCCGACATCCACCGCATCAACCGCGCCGATTTGAAAGTCGTCTCCAAACGCCAACCGACCGAGCAGGAGTGGAACGATTTGCTGTTTGTCTGGAACGTCGCAAAATACGTCAAATCCAACGCCATCGTCTTCGGCAAAGGCGGTCAAACCTACGGCATCGGCGCAGGACAAATGAGCCGCGTGGACAGCACCCGCATTGCCGCCCGCAAAGCGCAGGATGCCGGTCTCGACCTCAACGGCGCATGTGCCGCTTCCGATGCCTTCTTCCCGTTCCGCGACGGCGTGGACGTGATTGCCGAACAGGGCATTAAAGCCATCATCCATCCGGCAGGCTCGATGCGCGATCAAGAAGTCTTCGACGCGGCAGACGAACACGGCATTGCGATGGTGGTAACCGGCATCCGCCACTTCCGCCATTAAGGCAGATGAACAAGGCAATGCCGTCTGAAGGGCTTTCAGACGGCATTTTGCGCTATTTTGTGAAGGTAGGGATGACGGTTCGGGTATTCCTGACAGGGTGGATTTTCAAGGTGTTGTATAGGGTGTAGGAGGATTCGTAAAAGGTGGGATGCAGGGTGTGCTTCAGCCCGCTGCATCAAAAATTTTTGGAGAACCGGCGGGAGTCGGCGGTTTTGGTTTCGGCGGGGACGGTGGAAATGGGTAACATTGACGGAATCGACGGAAGCGGTGGGCTGAAGCCCACCCTTGTATATTGGAATCACTGTATCATAGCAACAAACCGCCCGGCCGCCACCCGCGCCCACCCAAGGCACACAACCGTTGCGTAGCTCAGGGAGCGGCAGGGCAACCCATCGACACAACCGGACAGTTGCCGGACAACACAACCGAATGCAAGGCAGGTTTATGATGAGTACCCAATACCATTACGCAGGTATAGTGAATTAAATCTAAACCAGTACAGCGTTGGTTCGCCTTAGCTCAAAGAGAACGATTCTCTAAGGTGCTGAAGCACCAAGTGAGTCGGTTCCGTACTATCCGTACTGTCTGCGGCTCGCCGCCTTGTCCTGATTTTTGTTAATTCACTATATCGACATCGCCAAACGAAACTTCGTCATCGCCGTTTCGTCTTTGTCTAAAACCAAAACCGAAACCAACAACCCCAAAGGTATCGCCCATACTATCGAATACCTTAAAAAACACAAGGTCGCCCTCGTCGTGACGGAAAGTACTGGCGGTCTCGAAATCCCCGCCGCCAAAGCCATCCGCCGAGCAGGCATAGCCGTGATTATCGCCAACCCGCGTCAGACGCATCAGTTTGCCCAATCGCAGCCGCTGACCAAAACCGACGCCAAAGATGCCAAAATGCCCGCCTTCTTCGCACAGATGACGGCACAGAAAGAAGATTCGCAAACCATGCCCTACCAACCGCCCACCGAAGCGGAAGAAGTGTTGGAAGCCTTGGTTAACCGCCGCAACCAACCGGCGGATATGCGGACTGCCGAGAAAAACCGTCTGTATCAGGTTCACGAAACGCAAGTCGGAAGCGTCAAACAACTGATTGCCCATTTTGACCGGCTGATTGACGAATTGGACAAACAAATCGACAACCACACCCACACGCATTTTGACGGCAAAGACCAAGTGGCGGAGCAAATCAAAGGCATCGGTTCGATAACGACGGCTACGCTGATGGCGATGTTGCCCGAATTGGGGCGGCTGTCGCACAAACGGATAGCGGGTTTGGCCGGCATTGCCCCGCACCCGAGGGAGGGCGGGGAAACCAAATTCAAAAGCCGCTGCTTTGGCGGAAGGTCTGCGGTGCGTAAAGCACTGTATATGGCTACCGTGGCAGCGACACGTTTTGAACCGCTTATTCGGGATTTCCACCAACGCCCGCTGTCCGAGGGTAAGCCGTATAAGGTTGCCGTTACGGCATGTATGCGCAAACTGCTGACGATATCGAATGCCCGGATGCGTGATTATTTTGCCGAAAACGATACCGCCGAAAACGGTATCCGGACGGCTTGATTTGAGTTTTGGTATTTTTGCCCGACGGGGTGAAAAATACAGTTGCTTTTTCATGTCTGTCCGTTTCGCAAAAAACATCGGCTTAATACTATATATTGTATTTTATTGGTATAATATGCGTTAATTAGTCAATATATTGTGTTTTATGGGTTTGAGATGCGCCGGGCGTTGATTGCGAAAATTAAGATTGCTCAAAAGGAGCTGGGCTTGGATGACGGTACCTATCGCGCGGTGTTGGAGCGTGTGACGGATAAGCGGTCGTGTGCGGATATGGATGTTTCTGAACTTGAGTCTGTTGTCGCTGATATGCGGTCGCACGGATTTAAGCCTAAAGCAAAAGGTAACCCACACGGCAAACCGCATCTGCGTCGGACATCATCAGCGGCAATGCTGGACAAAGTCGAAGCCCTGCTGACCGTCGGCGGCAAACATTGGAACTATGCACACGCAATGGCGCGGCGGATGTTTGGTAAGGATAAGGTCGAATATTTAGACGATACGCAGCTACATAAACTGGTTGCTGCGTTGCAGATTGCGGAAAACAGGAAAACGGAAAAAGCGGGTGGGGATGATGGGGTTCGAAAAAGTTGAACATTTATTGCCGGATACCGTGTTGGACATTGTGGATGTCATCGGACTGGCAGCGACGGAACAGCTGGTCAAGGCGATTGGCGGGGCGCGGTTTAAATTTGGTAAGGGCAAGGTGGACACCGAGCGTTTGGCAATTTTGGTCGAAGCCATCGGCGAAGTGAAAACACATGAGCTGTTGCAGGTATATGGTGGCGAGGAATTGTATGTCCCACGGTGCGGCAAGGCGTTAATACAGTTGAGAAACCATAGGTTTTATCAGGAGTTTGTCAAATTGCGCGATATTGATAAGAAGAGCGGGCTTATGGCGATGACGAAGCTATGCCCTAAATACGGCATCTCTTCACGAACGGGATATACGATTATCAATGAAATGAGCCGACCTGCGGCACAGCAGGCAGCTTTATTTTAGGCAGTGATGTGTGACCAGGCTTTGGCCGTCTGTATTCAGACGGTCTTTTTTTTGGTTTGCAGGGGTGAAACATCTACCGTTCGGGACGATGGGTTAAAGACGGTTTAATGGGGTTTTCAAATGTTATAGTGGATTAACAAAAACCAGTACGGCGTTGCCTCGCCTTAGCTCAAAGAGAACGATTCTCTAAGGTGCTGAAGCACCAAGTGAATCGGTTCCGTACTATCTGTACTGTCTGCGGCTTCGTCGCCTTGTCCTGATTTTTGTTAATCCACTATATGCAATCAATATTTTTTGGAGATGATGAATGGGCAAAACCGTAACCTTAACCGCTGGACACAGCAACACCGACCCGGGTGCGGTCAACGGAAGCGACCGTGAGGCGGACTTGGCGCAGGATATGCGCAATATCGTGGCTGCTATTTTGCGCGATGACTACGGTTTGACTGTTAAAACCGACGGCACGGGCAAAGGCAATATGCCGCTGCGCGAAGCGGTCAAGCTGATTCGCGGCTCGGATGTGGCGATTGAGTTTCACACCAACGCTGCCGTCAGCAAAGCGGCGACAGGCATCGAAGCCTTGAGTACCGTTAAAAACAAACGCTGGTGTCAGGTGTTGAGCAAAGCCGTTGCCAAGAAAACCGGCTGGAAACTGCGCGGCGAAGACGGCTTTAAACCCGACAATGCGGGCCAGCATTCGCGCCTGGCTTATGCACAAGCCGGCGGCATTGTGTTTGAGCCTTTTTTCATCAGCAACGACACTGATTTGGCCTTGTTTAAGACGACTAAATGGGGCATCTGCCGCGCGATTGCGGACGCGATTGCGATGGAATTGGGGGCGGCAAGAGTATGAATATTATTGGTAAATTGAAAGAAGCTGCTTCCTATTTTCTTACAAAATTGATTGGAGAAAATCCTAGTAATGAGCAGGTAAACCGCGCACTTATACAGATGCCAAATGTTCGTCCGATACACACCTATCCACGCCCAAATTTAAGAAACTCAGGCGTGGCAGCCGCGAAACGCGCGGCGCGCAAACGCAAGAATCGTCGTTAATCATGGGACAGGTTGCGTTTTACGAAAAGATGATTGGGCTGTGGTCGGCCAAAAGCCGTGAGGCAAGCGAACAGGCAGACTTGGCGGCGTTTGAATTTGCGGAGGGCGAACTGGCCAATTATCAGGAAATGCTGAAACGGCACCTGCAAACCAAAAGTGTGGAATAGCAATGCGTATTTTGGATATTTTTAAAAACCCAGCGACAGGCAATGTGTCGCACTCGAAACTGTGGGCAAACGTTGCCTGCGCGGCGGGGACGGTTAAGTTTGTGATGCTGCCCGACCCGTCGGCGGAGATTTGGGCGGTGTATTTGGGCATTGTCGGCGGCTATGCGGTGGCGCGTTCGTTGGTCAGCGTCAAACGTCAGGAGGTCGAGAATGAATCTCGTGAAACTGCTGGCGAATAACTGGCAACCGATTGCCATCATCGCGCTTGTCGGCACGGGTTTGGCGGTGTCGCACCATCAAGGCTACAAGTCGGCTTTTGCGAAGCAGCAGGCGGTCATTGAGAAAATGAAGCGCGACAAGGCGCAAGCCCTGCTGTTGTCGGCTCAAAACTACGCCCGCGAACTGGAACAGGCGCGTGCGGAAGCTAAAAAATATGAAGTCAAGGCGCACGCCGTCGGCATGGCTTTGGCGAAAAAACAGGCGGAAGTCAGCCGTCTGAAAACGGAAAATAAAAAGGAAATCGAAAATGTCCTTACTCAAGACCGTAAAAATGCAGGCGGCGGTTGTATTGACGGCTTTGGCCATCACGGCTTGCAGCTCTACAAGCGCGCCCTCGGCTACGGAAATTAAGGTTGTCGAAAAGGCGGTCATGCCGACACCGCCTGCCGCATTGATGGTCGCGCCGGTACGCCCAAATCCGCCGAAAGACGGCAAGACAGTAACGCTGTTGGAACACGCCGCCGAGTTTGGCGGCTATGTTGCCGAACTTGAAAACCAAAATCAGGCTTGGCGCGACTGGGCGGGCAATCACTCCCGCAAAGTCGGAAACTGACAAAAAAGCCCGCGTAGGGCGCGGGCTGAGGGTGAAAGCGGATTTTATACCTCTTTTACAGGGGTAGCGGCGGTAGTGCTTTTCAGCAAATCGACTGCGTGCTGGCAGTTTTGCTTGCTGGTGTAGCCTTCGCCCTGAGCGATGATTTCATGGTTGGCTGCTTTCAAACGCCAACGGTATTCGCCTTTTGCGTCTTTATAGATTTCAAAATACATAAGGTTTCTCCTATGAATGAGTACACGTTTTCTTACCGCTTTAACGGCAAGTCCTGGTCATTGAGCATTTGGGCGGACAACCCTGAAGAAGCCAGGGCGAAATTTCGGGCTGCACGAGAAAATGCGCACTATGACGGCGAAGTTGTAGCAAAGGTTTATACATTTGTAAATATTTCGTGGGTTAAGAAATTGTACAAGCGGACAAAATATTTAATGGGTATCAAAGAATGACCTACCGTGAATTAGTTGAACGTCAGTTGGCTGTGCGCCATGCCGATTTGGAATTGGGCTTAAGCCGCGCACGCGAGCAAGAGCCGTTTGTCATTCATGTTTCCGATTTGTTGGATAAGGCCGGTATCGATTACGCGGTACGCATGGATAAGGATTTTCAGACGACGTTTCACCTTGAATATCCAATTACGAACTATGACACCTTTAAACGTGCGGTTTGGCAAACTTTGGGGGCGTATTACTGTGTTTGTAATGATGGTGATGGACTGGAGATTGCCAGCAATCGCCCTGACGGTTACGCCGTCCGTATCGTATTCGGCGATGTGCCGGTTTAAAGGGGTTTTAAATGGACTTTGAATTTGGTTTCAGAACCCTGTGGCCGATTGCGACGGCGGCATTTTGGTTTTGGGTCAACGGCATTTCAGGCCGTCTGAAAGAGGCGGACAAGCGTATCGACGACCTGAAAGAGGAGCTGCACGCGGTCAAGCTCTCTTATCACACCAAGCAAGATGCCAAGGCAGACCGCGACAATATTGCGGCTTCGTTGGGACGCATCGAAAACAAGTTGGAAAAAGTAAACGAAAAACTGGACAGGAAAGCAGACAAATCATGAGCGACCCGATTTTGGAAGCCTTGGCGCGTATTGAAAACAAGACTGATCAAACGCTGAAAAATCAGAAAGAAATGCAGGCGGAAATTGCGCAAATCCGCCAAGACACGAAACGCACGGCCATTACATTCGGCGCACTGGGCGGCGGCGTGATTACGGTCGGCTGGGAATTGCTTAAAGCGAAAATGGGACTGTAATTATGGCTCACCCGCAAGAAATCCGTGAAAAGTTACGTCGGCTCTATGTGAGCGGCGAGCAAACTTTGGAAACGGCGGCCTTGATGTGCGAAATCCCGCAGACCACTGCGCGTGCGTGGAAACGTGCGGATAAGGAAAAAGGCGACGACTGGGATAAGATGCGCGCCGCCTACACTTTGGCCGGCGGCGGTATTGAGGACTTGAGCCGTGCGATGTTGGCCGGTTTTATGGTGCAGTACAACAGCACGATGACGATGCTGCAGGATTCGAGTACCGAAGATTTGCCCCCGTCCGACCGCGCCAAGCTGTTGGCCAGCCTGGCCGATGCGTTTACGAAAACCGTATCCGCCAATGCGCGTGTGATGCCGGAAACGTCAAAACTGGCGACGGCTTTGGAATTGATTGAGTTCTTGATGGCGTTTGTGCAAGAAAAACACCCCAAACATTTGCCTGCCTTTGTGGAGGTATTGGAGCCGTTTGGGGTGGAAGTGGAGAAGAAGTTTGGTTAGAGGCCGACAAATTTTTTTAAAAGAGTAATGAGGGTGGCGGCAAGGATAGCATTAATTGCATTTTCCGTAAGCGTACTTAATGCAGTGTCCTTGATTTTCCCTAATTCTTTTTTCAGCCAGCTTTTTTCTGAATCAGAAATCTCCGCTTGGTCTATTTTTGCCGCAATTAAAGCCCGAGACCTTTGCAAAATTCCTTTCCCTCCCGACAGCCGAAACCCAAACACAGGTTTTCGGCTGTTTTCGCCCCAAATACCTCCTAATTTTACCCAAATATCCCCTTAATCCTCCCCGGATACCCGATAATCAGGCATCCGGGCTGCCTTTTAGGCGGCAGCGGGCGCACTTAACCTGTTGGCGGCTTTCAACAGGTTCAAACACATCGCCTTCAGGTGGCTTTGCGCACTCACTTTAATCAGCCCGAAATAGGCTGCCCGCGCATAGCGGAATTTACGGTGCAGCGTACCGAAGCTTTGTTCGACCACATAACGGGTCTTCGACAAATATCGGTTGCGTTTGGTTTGCGCTTCCGACAGCGGACGGTTGCGGCAGGCTTTGCGCATAATGCCGTCCTGCAGCCGATGTTCTTTCAGATGTTGCCGGTTTTCCGCACTGTCATAGCCTTTGTCGGCATAGACGGTCGTACCTTTGGGCAGACCTTCCAACAACGGCGACAGGTGTTTGCACTCATGGGCATTGGCGGGGGTGATGTGCAGTTTCTCGATATAGCCTTCTGCATCGGTACGGGTATGTTGTTTGTAACCGAGTTTGTAGAGGCCGTTTTTCTTGATCCAACGGGCATCGCTGTCCTTACTCGGTGTGGTTTGGCCGCTGATTTGTCCTTCTTCGTCAACTTCTATGGCCTGACGCTGTTTGCTGCCGGCGGTCTGAATAATGGTGGCGTCAATGACGGCGGCGGATGCTTTCTCTACTTTTAAGCCTTTTTCGGTCAGTTGGCGGTTAATCAGTTCCAACAGTTCGGACAGGGTGTCGTCTTGCGCCAGCCAGTTGCGGTAACGGCATAAGGTGCTGTAATCGGGGATGCTCAGTTCGTCAAAGCGGCAAAACAGGTTGAAGTCGATGCGGGTGATGAGGCTGTGTTCGAGTTCGGGATCGGAGAGGCTGTGCCATTGTCCGAGCAGGACGGCTTTGAACATGGACAGCAGCGGATAGGCGGGACGGCCGCGGTGGTCTCGAAGGTAACGGGTTTTTTGACGGTTCAGGTATTGTTCGATCGGCTGCCAATCAATCACTTGATCCAACTTCAATAGCGGGAAACGGTCGATGTGTTTGGCAATCATGGCTTGTGCGGTTTGTTGAAAGAAGGTGCTCATGAGAAATCCCCTAAATGTCTTGGTGGGAATTTAGGGGATTTTGGGGGATTTTGCAAAGGTCTCAGGCGGCAAATCGCCACCCTTCCCTTCAAACCTTCCGCCTGTCCCAACAGCAGACAGGCGAAAAAGCCCTTACCACTGATAACCGACAGATGCGGAAGCACCGAAATGGCCGCGCGAATTGCCGGAAGCCGTGCCTTTGATAATCCAATTTCCGCCGTCGGAAATACTGGAGTAGCCGATGGCGTAACCGGCTTCGCCGCGATAAGTGCCGCCGCCGATCGCCATCATACTCTTGCCGGGCAGATACGCCTGAACCAGACCTGCGGTTGCAATCGCTTGGGCGATGCCCGCACGCGCGTTGCCGTCCACATTGTCGATGCGGTTGTTCAAGTTTTGCGCCACGCCTTTAAGTTGTGCGACGTTTGTAACATCCCCCTCTTTAACGCCCGGGGCGACATTGGTAATGCGGACGGGTTTGTTGGCATCCTTGCTGCCGACATTCAACGCGCCCTCGTCATCCACGCTTAAAGTGGGCGCATCTGCCCCCGCGCCGAGCGAAACGCTGGAAAACTGCGGCGCCATCGAAGTGGCGATGTCGATATTTTTACCGTTGCGGCTAATCTCGATGTTGTTGCCGGCATTAATGTTGACGGTTTCATCCATCTTTCCCTTGCTCGGCGAAACATTGCCGCTGATGACTTTGCCCGAAGAACCTGCAACCGCTTTGGAATCCAAATTCCAACCGCTGTTTTGCAGCTGATTGACGTTTAGGGCATCGCCGACATTTACATCATACATAACAGTGATGTTGCCTTGATCATCTTTACTTACAGTCGCAGTTGTACCTTTACCACTAGCAAAGGTTACATTTGTGCCTGATGTAACGGTTTCAAACTTGTCAGCTTGACCTGTTTGACCATTAGCGGTTGTTGTTTTCATTCTCCAACCAGCCTTGTTTACTGCATCAATCACTTCTTTTGCAGTCACTAAGCCTTCGCCTTCGTCTGTAGAAGAACCATTCTCGCCTTTGCCTTTACCAGTAACCAACTTACCGTCTTTTTCTTTAATAACAGAAGTCTTCGCACCGATTTTAACTTCGGTTCTCTTGCCGTTGTCTTTGCTTTCCACATTAACAGTCGTTGTTTTCGTATCTGCGCTCAAGAACTCGACTGTGTCGTAAGTGCGGACGAAATCGACATTTTCTGATTGACCAGTTGTTGAGCCAGTTTTAACACCCTTAATATTCCAACCCGCATTCAACACATCCTTAATACTTGCTGCACGAGTGTAATGTGTACTTTGGTTACCCGCATCAACGTGAGAAGCAGAAGAACCCGCAAGCGTATCGGTCAAAGTCGAACCGATACCGTTCAGATGAACCGTGGTGTCGCCGTTCGTCCCAGCCGTTTCTTTCGCGAAATTCAAGCCTTTGGTGTCGCTTATGATGTTGACTTTCTTGCCGTTTGCGCCAAACGATAATTTTTCAGTTTCAACATTGATCAGGCCTGTGAGGTCTTTTTTCAGCGAGTAGGTGAAGCTACTGGCATTGGTGTTTTCATTGGTGTTTTGTTTGATTTTCAGGTTGTCGCCGGCTTTGAGGGTAACTACTATGTATGGGTCTACAAATTCCTTGCTGTCGTTAGTCATTGATAATGATATCGTTTCCAATTCGCCGCTGCCTTCCATACTGGCTTGAATGCTCCCTACGACAGAGCGTTGTACGGATTCTAACTCTTCTTCTTCATCTTCATCGGTAGCATTCGCCTGAACCGTTGCAAACAACAGTGTCGCCAATACGGCGGTCTTCACGGTTGCGGAGGCGCGTTTGGTGTGGTTGCGTGTGAGCTCGGATACGGCGACCCAGGCATTGAGGGCACTATTCCAAATGATGCGGTATATTTTGTTCATTTTGTTTTTTCTTTTGGTTTGTTTGAATGGTTAAATCGGGGTTTGGGGGCGGATGGTGCGGCATCCGCCCGGTTTTTGGGGGTTGGGGGTTTTCTGATAAATTCCCCCAACTTAAAATCTCGTCATTCCCGCGAAGGCGGGAATCTGGGACGTGGAATCTAAGGAAACTGTTTTATCCGGTAAGTTTCCGT
This sequence comes from Neisseria meningitidis, assembly GCF_900638555.1. Lineage (NCBI taxonomy): Bacteria > Pseudomonadati > Pseudomonadota > Betaproteobacteria > Neisseriales > Neisseriaceae > Neisseria > Neisseria meningitidis. The sequence goes on along the minus strand of NZ_LR134525.1, from coordinate 990,249 downwards.
GCCGACGGGTCTGGATTCCCGCTTTTGCGGGAATGACGGTCGGTGGGGTTTCGGTTTTTTCCGATAAAGTCCTGCTGCGTTGTGTTGCTGGATTCCCGCCTGCGCGGGAATGACGGCCGCCGGACGGCAAACGACCATACACAATTATTGACAACCCCATTTATTGCGAAAGTCAGCCTAGGAGAATCGATCTAATTGTCAACATTCCCTTATAATCAAAGGGATTACACTTTATTTTACGCAAATTCGGGGGGGGGTGATTTTTGATGTTTTTTGACGAAAATTTACATTTGGACAACAGAAAGAAAAAAGCCGTGTCGCATCTGTGCAACACGGCTTGGCGGGCGCAAACGGATATAGTGGATTAACAAAAACCAGTACAGCGTTGGCTCGCCTTAGCTCAAAGAGAACGATTCTCTAAGGTGCTCAAGCACCAAGTGAATCGGTTCCGTACTATTTGTACTGTCTGCGGCTTCGTCGCCTTGTCCTGATTTTTGTTAATCCACTATAAAACGGTGTTCCCTGCCGCCGCAGGCGGAACGCCGGATGACGGGGTTTTCCCTAAGGGTGCGGCTGCCGCTATATCACGAAATCCAACAGGTAGAAATCTTCTTTGCCCACGCCGCATTCGGGGCATTTCCAGTCGTCGGGGATGTCTTCAAACTTTGTCCCGGGGGCGATGCCGTGTTCGGGGTCGCCGTGTTCTTCATCGTAAATCCAGCCGCAGGGGCCGCACATATATTGCGCCATTTGTGTTTCCTTGTTTTTTGTATAGTGGGTTAACAAAAACCGGTACGGCGTTGCCTCGCCTTAGCTCGAAGAGAACGATTCTCTAAAGTACTGAAGCACCCGTACTATTTGTACTGTCTGCGGCTTCGCCGCCTTGCCCTGATTTTTGTTCATCCGCTATAAATCAGGGTTTGGGAGAATGGTGCGGTATCCGCCCGGTTTTTTTGGGGTTGGTTTTTTTTCGATAGATTCCTGTGGTTTTTCGATTACTGGATTCCCACTTCCGTGGGAATGACGGTTTGGAGGTTTCGGTTTTTTCGATGAATTCCTGTTGCGTTAGGGGGGGCTGGATTCCCGCTTTTGCGGGAATGACGGTTTGAGGGTTTCTGTTTTTTCCGATGGATTCCTGTTACGTTGGGGGCTGGATTCCCGCTTTCGCGGGAATGACGCGATGGGGGTTTCGGTTTTTTCCGCCTGTTTATTTTGCGGCTTCGATTGCCGCTATTTCTTTGCGGAGGTGTTTGATCGCGGGAGTTACGATGGCGACAAACATTGCTTCGCGGACGCGCCTTTGGGCGGGACTCCGCATCAGGTAGCCTTTTGCGCCGGAATGCAGGGCGGCGGATTGGGCGGCGGCAAGTGTCAGTACGGCGGCGGCTTCGCGCAGCTTGAGGGTGGTAAGGTTGTCGGGCGTGCCGCTCCAAGCCAATCCGGCGAGCCGTTCGGTTTCTGCCCACGCGCCGTCCAGCCTTGTTTTGAGGCTGTCGTAGCCGTCGTCGAGATAGCGGTTGACTTCGGCGTTGACGACGTTGGCGAGGCGGATGATGCCGAGGCTGCCGTCTATCACGCCCGCGCCGATGCCGATTTGCAGGAGGATAAAGCCTGCTTTGATGCTTTGGATGTAGTCGGCAAACTGTTCGGGCGCGGCGATGATGTCTTCGTCGGGGATAAATACGTCTTTGAAGTTCAGGCTGAAGGTGCGCGTGCCTTCGAGGGCGCAAAATTCGGGGCAGTTTTGCAGGCTTACGCCTTCCCATTGTCCGCCTGTGATGAACATGACGTAGCCGCCGCCGATTTGGGCGGTATTCGCCCAAATGTGGTCTTCGCCGATGTTGGACACCCACGGCAGCGCGCCGTTGACTGTGTAGCCGCCCTCCACGCGCTCGGCTTGGAGGTTGTGTTTTTCGATGTCGGCAAGGTGTTTGACGGTATTGGACATGCCCGTACCCGCCAATACTTTGCCTTGCAGGATGTCGGCAAGGTATTTGTCTTTGACGGCCCGGTTGGGCGTTTGGTGCAGATACCACGCGCAAGCCGCCTGACACCACGCACTGAAAGAGGTTGCGCCGCATTCTTTGCCGATTTCGCGCAATACGGCGATTTGCGTTGCCAAACCCAAGCCGTTGCCGCCTTCGGCTTCTGTACCGACTGCGCCGAATCCACCGATTGCGCCGAGTTCGCGCATAAATGCTTCGGGGTAGTATCCTTTGCGGTCGATGTCGTCCACTATGGGTTTGAGCTTGGTTTTGACGAATTCGGCAACGTTGGCAATCAGGGTTTGGGCGTTCATCTTTGTTCCTTAAGGTTTGCGGGGAAATCGGGGGCGCGCCTGATGCGCGGCTGCTTCCCTGCCGCTTAGGCGGCTTGTTTTTGTTTGAGGGGGTGTTTTTGAAAAACCGCCCGATATTCGGGCGGTTTGCCGTATCAGGCGTAAGCCTGCAATTCGGGGTTGATTTCGGTTTGTCCGAGGTTGTTGACGTAGTTGCACAAAGTTGCCAAGGCTACGCCCATCACGACTTCGACTGCCTGCTGCTGGTTGTAGCCCGCATCAAAAAATGCTTTGAGTTCCTCGTCGGATACCGCGCCTTTTTTTGCCATTACGGCTTGGGTAAAGGCGGCGAGCGCGCCGAGTTTAGCATCGTCAAATTCGCCTGCCGCCAAAGCGCGCGCGGCTTTGACGGATTGTTCGGAAAGGAGTTTTTTCAGGGTTGCGAGTTTGGTGTGCCCTGCCACGCAGAAGCCGCATTGGTTGGTGCGGGCGGCAATAATCTGGATTACTTCGACTTCGCCGGCGGTCAGGCTGTTGGCGGCGTTGAGCTTGCCGACTTCTTGGTAAAACGCCAAGGCTTCGGGGGCGTTTGATAATACGCCGATAAGGTTGGGGATAAAGCCGTTGTTTTGAAGTACCGCCTCGACGCGCGCTTTGGCGGCTTCGGGGCGGTTTCGAGGGTGTGTACGGTTAAACGTGCCATTTTCTTTCCTTGTTCGCAAATATTGGGTACGGGCGCATGGTATGCATTTCGGAACGGAATAGGAAAGACTGATTGGTTATGTGCTGCAAACGAAAGGTTATAAGAAATGCCGTCTGAACATTTTTCAGACGGCACGATGGAAAAGAAAACGCGCTTATCGGCCCCCGCGCCCGAAATATTGCGCCAATGCGGCTTGGGGATTGGCTGCCTCAACCGTTTCGGGCAATTCGGTATAGCCGCGCGATAAAAGGTGGCGTGCATAAAGGCTGTTGCCCTTTGCGCCGAACCAGACGGAAACCGCCAAGCCCAATACGTTAAACGCCGAGTCTGTGGCGGGCGTGTCGCCGTAAACCAGTTGGGCAAACACAGCCAGCACGAATATCGCGCCCGTCAGCCCCAGCCCCAAACCCCACATTCTTTTGAAACACGCCCACAGCGTGCCGAACAAGAGCCCCGGCCATGACCAGCCTTGTTTGACGGCTTGGGGCGGCAGGGCGGGATGGGTGTAGATTTTGTATGGTTTCATCGTGTTTCCTTTTCGGTTGAAACCCTGCCCTTTGGGAAGGTAGGATCAGACTTTATAGTGGATTAAATTTAAACCAGTACGGCGTTACCTCGCCTTGCCGTACTATCTGTACTGTCTGCGGCTTCGTTGCCTTGTCCTGATTTAAATTTAATCCACTATATTTGGGAGGGGCGCGCCCGTGTGTCGGCATACGGTTTGAAAGCGATTACCCGACGGGGAACTTCAAACCCGACAATGCCGTCTGAACGGCGTTTTGCCTTCAGACGGCATTGCCTGCCTTCAAAGCGGACGCGCTTATTCCGCCCAGTTTTTCTTTTTGCTGGTTTTGCCTACGCCCGGGTTGAAGCTGTTGGTCGGGTCAAGTTTGCGGTAAAACTGTTTGAGCGCGGGTTTGGCTTCATACAAATGACCGACGTTGTGTTCGGCGGGATATTGCGCGCCGCGTTGGTCTAAAAGATGCAGCATTTCGTGTTCCAACGCCATGCAGTCGTTGCCTTTTTTGATGATGTAATCCTGATGGAAAACGTGGCACATGAAATGTCCATAGTAGAGTTTATGGATGATTTTATTGTCGATTTCCGACGGCAGTTTTTCAAACCAGTCGCGATCGTCGCGGCGCAGGGCGATGTCGAGCGCGACCAAGTCTTCCACTTCGTCATCATGCACGGCGCGGTAGCGGATGGCGGCGGAGGCGACGGCGAAACGGTGCAGCATCGCGGCTTGGGTTTCTTCGGCGTTGCACTCGAAAAACGCGCCGCTGTGGTGTGCAAAATATTCTTTTAAGAACGCGCGCGCCTCATCCACGCCTTTCCCGCCTATTTTCAGAATCAGGTGGTGTTCGTATTTGTCGCGGTAATCGCGCATGGATTTGGGCAGGTGGTCGGGCAGGTATTTGCTGACGAACTGCATGGCCTTGTCGGAAAAATGTTTGGGCAGGAAGCTGGCTTTTTTGCCGAACCTGTCCACGCGCGCCTTCAAGTCAAATAATTTCGGCAGTTGGTGCGTACCGAATTTTTTGATGACGTAAAACGTGTCTTTGCCGTACACGTCGGCAATGTCGAAAGCGTGGCGGTGGATGTATTCGCCGGAAACAGGCAGGCTTTCAAATTCGCCCAAGGCGGCGCGGCGGATGTCGGTCAGCTCGTTGATGTCGTTCGTGCCGATGTAGAACACGGCGGTTTGTTTTTCTTGCGGGAAGGTGTCCAAACGGACGGCAAAAACCATCAGTTTGCCCGCGCAGCCCGAGGCTTCGTAATGGCGGGCGGGGTCGGCATTGAAACGCGCGGCGGTCGGTTCGTCCACTTGGCGGACGTGTTCGCAATAGGCGTGGTCGTGCCCTTTGCCCGCGTCTTGTTTGATGTCTTTGTTTTGATAATGATGACCTTGCAGGTTGGTCAGGATTTCTTCGGGCGTGTCGCCCAAGTCTATACCCAAGTGGTTGACCAGTTCCAACCTGCCTTCTTCGTTGATTTGGGCGAACAGTGCCATTTCGGTGTAGGCCGGGCCGCGCTGCACCAATGCGCCGCCGGAGTTGTTGCACACGCCGCCCAAGACGGACGCACCGATGCAGGAAGAGCCGATAACCGAATGCGGTTCGCGCCCCAAAGGTTTCAGCAGCAATTCAAGCTGGTTCAGGGTCGAGCCGGGCAGGCAGACGACTTGTTCGTTGTTGTTGATGGTTTGGATGATGTTCATCCGCATGGTGTTCACAATCACGATGTCGCGGTCGTAATCGTTGCCGTCGGGGGTCGAGCCGCCCGTCAAACCGGTATTCGCCGCCTGCGTAATCACAATCACGTCCGCTTCGACGCAGGCCTGCAGAATTTTCCACATTTCCAGAATGGTTCCGGGGCGCACCACCGCCAACGCCCTGCCCTCGCCGAAGCGGTAGCCTTGGCGGTATTGTTCGGTCTTCGCGGGGTCGGTGATGATGTATTTTTCGCCTACGGTTTGGGTCAGTCTTGACAGTAATTGTGATGCGCTCATGGCAGTTTCCTTAAAATTGTCGGCAGGTGCATATGCACATTGAAATTGTTTTCCCATTGTAGTTATACGTTATGGCAAAGTAAAGAAAATGCCGTCTGAACGGCTTTCAGACGGCATCGGCGCGGTACGAGAACGCCGGAACATCGAAGCTCCGGCGTTTCAAATAGGGCGGCGGGCCAAACCCCCGGCACTGGCGCACCGGAGTGGGCTGCTGGCTTCCGCCCCTGACCCGGTGTTCCGATTTGCCATGCGGGGAGACCCGCCTCAGAGAAACGGCATTATAACGGGTTTTCTGAAAAACTCAACCGTTTTGATACGGTCATACGCCGGAAACACCACCTAAAATTTATATTTGATAATATTGTCAACAATTTCTCAAAGCGTTATTTTGTTTCTATAAGGGTATTTCCTGTTTCGGCATTGAAAAATATCAAAAATTGAACTACATTATCGCCTTTTCAAACCCGCCTGAAACCGACTTTTCAGACGGCATTCAAATAAAAATTGCCAAACACGGACACACCATGACCACGACTACCGCCCCGCAGCGTATTCGGGAAATTCCCTATAACTATACTTCCTACACCGACCGCGAAATCGTCATCCGATTATTGGGCGACGAAGCGTGGCAAATCCTGCAAGACCTGCGCGGACAGCGTAAAACCGGGCGTTCAGCACGAATGCTGTTTGAAGTATTGGGCGATATTTGGGTGGTCGTGCGCAATCCGTATCTGGTCGATGACTTGTTGGAACATCCGAAACGCCGCGCCGCGCTGGTACGCGAAATGCGCCACAGGTTGAACGAAATCCGCAAACGCCGCGACGATAATCGGCAAGTGGATGTCTTGGTTGCCGCAGCAGAAAAAGCAGTCGAGCGTTTTGATAGCAGTTTTGATGAAACCAGCCAAAAACGCCATCAGATTTTGGAACGCTTAAGCAAAATTACCAAACCGCACAATATCATGTTTGACGGATTGGCGCGGGTAACGCACGTTACTGATGCGACCGACTGGCGCGTGGAGTATCCGTTTGTCGTCGTCAATCCCGACACTGAGGCGGAAGTCGCGCCTTTGGTGCGCGCCTTAATCGAGCTGGATTTGGTCATTATTCCGCGCGGCGGCGGCACGGGTTATACCGGCGGCGCGATTCCTTTGGACGCAATGAGCGCAGTCATCAATACCGAAAAACTCGACAAGCATCGCGGTGTCGAATTTGTCGAACTGGCAGGATTGGACGGCAAGCATCCGATTATCCGGTGCGGCGCGGGCGTGGTTACGCGGCGGGTGGAAGAAACCGCGCATCAGGCAGGTTTGGTGTTCGCCGTCGATCCGACTTCCGCCGATGCGTCCTGCGTGGGCGGTAATGTGGCGATGAACGCAGGCGGTAAAAAAGCCGTGTTGTGGGGGACGGCGTTGGACAACCTCGCCTACTGGCAGATGGTCAACCCGCAGGGCGAATGGTTGCGTATCGAACGTGTGCGCCACAATTTCGGCAAAATCCACGATGAAGAAACCGCCGTGTTCGACGTTCACACGCTGGATTCAGACGGCATCAACATCGTTAAGACCGAACGCTTGGAAATCCCCGGCCACAAATTCCGCAAAGTCGGTTTGGGCAAAGACGTTACCGACAAATTCTTGAGCGGCCTGCCCGGCGTGCAAAAAGAAGGTACAGACGGCATCATCACCGGCGTCGCCTTCGTGTTGCACAAAATGCCGAAATACACGCGCACCGTGTGTATGGAGTTTTTCGGCACGGTCGCCACCGCCACGCCTTCTATCGTTGAAATCCGCGATTTCCTGCTCGCCCACGACAGCGTTCGGCTGGCAGGTTTGGAACATTTAGACTGGCGTTACGTCCGCGCCGTCGGCTACGCCACCAAAGCGGCGGGCAAGGGACGACCGAAAATGGTCTTGCTGGCAGACGTGGTTTCAGACGACGAAGCCGCCGTAGAGGCAGCCGCCGAGCACATCTGTGAACTTGCCCGCGCCCGCGACGGCGAAGGCTTTATCGCCGTATCGCCCGAAGCGCGCAAAACCTTCTGGCTCGACCGCAGCCGCACCGCCGCCATCGCCAAGCACACCAACGCCTTTAAAATTAACGAAGACGTGGTCATCCCACTCGAAAGGCTCGGCGAGTATTCAGACGGCATCGAACGCATCAACATCGAGCTTTCCATCCAAAACAAACTCAAACTCTGTGCCGCATTGGAGCAATATCTTTCGGGCAAACTCCCCATCGACAAAATGGGAACAGACCTGCCGACCGCCGAACTGTTGGGCGAACGCGGCAAACACGCCCTTGCCCACGTTTCCGCCGTCAAAGCGCGTTGGGAATGGCTGCTTGCCAACTTGGACGCGCCGCTTGCCGACTATAAAGCACGCTATGGCTCAGCCGTCCACGCCGCGCCCGAAGCCAAAGACAATGAAAGCTGCTTTACCGCATTCCGCGATTTCCGCCTGCGCGTGTCTGTCAAAGCGGACGTAATGAAGCCGCTTTCTGAAATCTTCAGCGGCAAAACCGACACCAAAATTATCCAAGGCTTGGGAAAAATCCACGCAAAAACCGTACGCAGCCGCGTCTTTGTCGCCCTGCATATGCACGCCGGCGACGGTAACGTTCACACCAATATTCCGGTTAACTCAGACGATGCCGAAATGCTTCAGACGGCATACCGCTCAGTCGAACGCATTATGAAAATCGCCCGTTCGCTCGGAGGCGTGATTTCGGGCGAACACGGCATCGGCATCACCAAGCTCGAATTTTTAAGCGACGAAGAAATGCAGCCGTTTTGGGACTACAAAAACCAAGTCGATCCCAAACACACCTTCAACCGTCACAAACTGATGAAAGGCTCGGACTTACGCAACGCCTACACGCCGTCTTTCGAGCTTTTGGGCGCGGAATCGCTGATTATGGAAAAATCAGACCTCGGCACGATTGCCGATTCCGTCAAAGACTGCCTGCGCTGCGGCAAATGCAAACCCGTCTGCTCCACCCACGTTCCGCGTGCCAACCTGCTGTACAGCCCCCGCAACAAAATCCTCGGCGTGGGTTTGCTGACCGAGGCCTTCTTATACGAAGAACAAACCCGTCGCGGCGTTTCCATCAAACACTTTGAAGAACTCATGGACATCGGCGACCACTGCACCGTGTGCCACCGCTGCGTCAAACCCTGCCCCGTCAACATCGACTTCGGCGACGTAACCGTAGCCGTCCGCAACTACCTTGCCGATTCCGGCCACAAACGATTTGCGCCTGCCGCAGCTATGGGTATGGCGTTTTTGAACGCCACCGGCCCGAAAACCATCAAAGCCCTTCGCGCCGCCATGATACAAACCGGCTTCCCCGCGCAAAACTTTGCCTACAAAATCGGCAAGCTTCTTCCGATCGGCACGAAAAAGCAAAAAGCCGAACCCAAGGCAACCGTCGGCAAAGCCCCGATTAAAGAACAGGTTATCCATTTCATCAACCGCCCACTGCCCAAAAGCGTACCCGCTAAAACACCGCGCTCCTTATTGGGCATCGAAGACGGCAAAAGCATCCCCATCATCCGCAACCCCGCCGCGCCCGAAGATGCCGAAGCCGTGTTCTACTTCCCGGGTTGCGGTTCGGAACGCCTGTTCAGCCAAATCGGACTTGCCGTTCAAGCCATGCTCTGGCACGTCGGCGTACAAACCGTCCTGCCGCCGGGCTATATGTGTTGCGGCTATCCGCAAGACGCGGGCGGCAACAAGGCAAAAGCCGAAGAAATGAGCACCAACAACCGCGTCGCCTTCCATCGAATGGCGAACACCCTCAACTACCTCGACATCAAAACCGTCGTCGTCAGTTGCGGCACTTGTTACGACCAGCTCGAAAAATACCGCTTTGAAGAAATCTTCCCTGGCTGCCGCATCATCGACATCCACGAATATCTGCTCGAAAAAGGCGTGAAACTAAACGGCGTAAAAGGTCAGCAATACCTCTACCACGATCCTTGCCACACGCCCATCAAAACCATGAACGCCACCCAAATGGCCAGCAGCCTGATGGGGCAGAAAGTCGTCTTAAGCGACCGCTGCTGCGGCGAATCTGGCATGTTCGCCGTCAAACGACCCGATATCGCCACCCAAGTCAAATTCCGCAAACAAGAGGAAATCGAGAAAAACCTCAAAGAGCTGCCGCAGGGTGAACCCGTCAAAATGCTTACTTCCTGCCCAGCCTGCCTGCAAGGCTTGAGCCGCTACACCGACGACAACAATATGCCTGCCGACTACATCGTCATCGAAATGGCGAAACACATCCTCGGCGAAAACTGGCTAGACGAGTTTGTGAAAAAAGCCAACAACGGCGGCGTGGAAAAAGTATTGCTGTAACAACGGACACGGAAATGCCGTCTGAACGCCGAAAGCCTTCAGACGGCATTGTTTGAATCAAATACCTACCCGAATCATGATTGACGGACAAACAACCGAACCCAAACAAAAAACCCGAATCATCCTTGCCCCTATGCAGGGTCTGGTCGATGACGTGATGCGCGACCTGCTGACGCGTATTGGCGGCTACGACGAATGCGTCAGCGAATTTGTACGCATTACCCATACCGTGCATTCCCGCGCCACATGGTTAAAATACGTCCCCGAAATCGCCAACGGAAACAAAACGTTTTCCGGCACGCCCTGCACCGTCCAACTTCTGGGCAGCGATGCGGACAATATGGCGGCGAATGCGCTGGAAGCCGTCCGCTTCGGTGCGGACAAAATCGATTTGAACTTCGGCTGCCCCGCGCCCACCGTCAACAGGCACAAAGGCGGCGCAATTCTTCTGAAAGAACCGGAACTGATATTCCACATCGTCAAAACGCTGCGCGAACGTTTGCCCGCACATATTCCGCTCACCGCAAAAATGCGGCTCGGCTATGAAGACAAAAGCCCTGCTTTGGAATGCGCCTGTGCGATTGCCGAAGGGGGCGCGTGCGGACTGACCGTACACGCGCGTACCAAAGCCGAGGGTTACGAACCGCCGGCGCATTGGGAATGGATAAGGAAAATCCGAGACAGCGTCGATATCCCAGTTACCGCCAACGGCGATGTCTTCAGCCTGCAGGACTATATCGGCATCAAAACAATCAGCGGCTGCAACAGCGTCATGCTGGGGCGCGGCGCGGTCATCCGCCCCGATTTGGCGCGGCAAATCAAGCAATACGAGAACGGCGGGCCGGTCAAAGACACGGATTTTGCCGAAGTTTCTAAATGGATACGGCAGTTTTTCGAGCTGTGCCTGACAAAAGAGGCAAACAATAAATACCCGATCGCCCGTCTTAAGCAATGGTTGGGCATGATGAAAAAAACGTTCGACCCGGCGCAAACGCTGTTTGACCGCGTCCGAACGGTTAAGGATGCGGATGAAGTCCGCCGAATCCTGAACGCATTTGAGCATGAGATAAATGTTTGACTGTCTCCCATGCTTCAAAGCAAATGCCGGCTGAAAGCATTTGCTGTCTTTATTGCCGTTTTTCCCCTGATTTCGGCGTATTTTTGTTTTTCAGTTTCGCCCCCAAACCCAAACGCCTTTCATAATCCGATTGCGGGGTATCGTCTTCCTGCATACCGAACGCGCCGGCATTGACCCACAGCGACAGCAGCGCGACGACAAAGGCGCAAAAGCCGATTACATACCAAAACATTGCCCCTCCCGATTTGTTAAAATCATATCAAATACAGTGCCGAATTTATCACAAACGCACGGGCAAATATAGTGAATTAAATTTAAATAAGGACAAGGCGGCGAGCCGAAGACAGTACAAATAGTACGGAACCGATTCACTTGGTGCTTCAGCACCTTAGAGAATCGTTCTCTTTGAGCTAAGGCGAGCCAACGCTGTATCGGTTTAAATTTAATTCACTATAAATCTTCTGACCGTAGTATTTCATTCATTCACTTTGAAAACAAAAAAGGACACCTGAAAATTTTGCAAAACTTTTCAGATGCCCTTGCTTTGCCGAAAAACGTATTGTAAGCTGCCCTTTTGTTTTACCAATTGCATATAATCAGCTCGCCGCTTGTTTTACCGGTTTTGTCTCTGCCAACCGTATAGGCAAGCTCAGGCTGTGTGATGCGGAAGTCTTTGAAACTCCCTTATATCAGGATGGTCATTGATAGATAGCATGAATTTTCCCTTGCTCTCCGCCATCGCTTTGGTCAGCAGCTCATACTGCAGCCAATCGAATTCGTGGTCGTACCCTGCGGTTTGCCAGTACGGCGGGTCTGCGTAGAAGAAGGTATGCTATTGTTATATCTCTTGAAACAACGCGCCCACGGTTCGTTCTCAATAAATACTCCTCTCAAACGGGCTTGTGTAACCTCGCGCCCGTTTTGTCCCAATTTTGCATTATTTTGTCATGCGGATATTTCACGGCATGACAAAACAGTTGCAAAACAAGCCCGATCGGATTCTTCCAATCGGGCTTGTTTTTTTGAGATGTTCCCGCTTAATTTGCGCCGTAACTGTCGGCCGGAGCGTCCCTGCCCGGTATCGGAATCCCTGTATGGCGCGGAGGTGTCCGCCGTATCCTGCGCCTGCTCCTTTGCTCTTGCCGTTTACAGCGGGGTTTTTTTTGAAGCTCCGCGTGACGGCTTCGGCGGATCGGGTCTTGTTTTGTCCGTATAGGGCGGCGGAAATCTGCGTCCATTTGCGGTCTTTCCGCAAGGAACGGACAAGCCCGGGGTGGGGGTGTGGAACAGTGTCCGCATGGGTTTATTATAGCGGTTTCCGCCTCGGTACCGCATTTCGCTGGGGGTGTTTAAAAACCGTGTGCCGATGCCGATACCCTGCCATTCGGGCAATACGACCATCCCGGCGGCACGCGCTTCTTTCATGTCGGGGCGTGTACGGGCGCAGCCGGACGGGGACGCTGCCCAAACCGGCCGCCGACAATGCCGCCGTTACTTCGTGAAATGCCTTATCAGGCGCGATTTCATCGGCTATCGGCTTGCCGCCCGCACAAGTCGGCGCGTAAAGCTCTCGAGCCTTACCGATACCGGTTTTCCCAGAACCGGAGGGTTCGGCAACTACGCCAATTTTCCCATCCCCATCCTCAATCGGCAGTTCGACCGTTTTGTCGAAATTTGCGCCGCTTTCCACGTCAAACCGTGATTTTTTGCCTGCTGTTGCGCGGCAGCTGTCGAAACTGGTGCGGCGGTGTACGGTTTTAATTGCTATCCCATTGCTTTCGGTGTATTGTAGATGTTGCGTTTTTGGCGTTACAACGACCACGCCCCACTGTGGTTTGTATATTCAATTAAAATCAAAATAGGACAGTAGTGCATCGTCAAATCGGGCGTAATCAGACAAAACGGTTCGCAGATACCGCTTAATATTCGCCCACACTTTCTCAATCGGGTTGAGCTCAGGTGAATAAGGTGCAAGAGGCAATACCTTATGTCCCAATTTTTCCGCCATTTCCCGTAAGACACCCATACGGTAAAATCGCGCATTATCTAAAATAATCAACGATTTTTGAGTCAATGCGGGCAGTAGGCATTGCTGAAACCACGCTTCAAAAAAGACTCCGGTCATCGTATTTTGATAAACCATTGGAGCAATCAGCCGGTTGCCGACTTGTGCGGACACCAAAGATAAGCGTTGGTATCTTTTTCCACTTATCTGCGCTTTCACTATTTGCCCTTTCAGGCTGCGGGCATAGGGACGGAACAGGTAGCGGTCAAATCCTGTTTCATCCAAATAAACACGTTGGTAGTCGGAAAATTCGGCCGGCTGTGTCAAATAATGCGTTACTTTGGCCGGGTCTTGTTCTTTGTAAGTGGTGGTCTTTTTTTGCGCGTTATCCCCATCTGTTTGAGTGCATAGCAAATGGTGGCTGCCGTACAATCAAAATGTTTGGCGATTTCATGCAGATAGGCATCCTGGTGTTGCCCAATATATTGAGCCGGTTTTTGCCTATCCGATTTGACGGCATTTAGACCGGTAACTTGATGTTTTAGGCTGCCTGTTTGTTTTTTAAGGCGAATCCACAGGTAAAGCGTGTTTCTTGACAAGTTAAACGTTGCTGCGGTTTGGCTGATGTTTTTGCATTGTTCGTAATATAGTGGATTAACAAAAACCAGTACGGTGTTGCCTCGCCTTGCCGTACTATTTGTACTGTCTGCGGCTTCGTCGCCTTGTCCTGATTTTTGTTAATCCACTATAGTTTAAAGCTTTGTTTCTTAAGTCCGCAGAGTATGCCATGGTTAGACCTTCAAAGTTGAGTATTGTACTATTTTGTTTTTAATTGATTATAATTCACTATAAATCCCCTTCGTTGCGTTTGGACTTTGCCGATACCGCATATCCGAGAAAGGAAGCGATGATTTACTATCCCGCTGTGCTGTTCCAAGACCCCGATTAAAGCAACTGAGGCGTGATTATTCCCGATCTGCCGGGCTGCTATCCTGTCGGCGATACGGTTGCCGACGCGCTTGCCGATACCAAAGCCGCCGCAATGTTCCATCTCGAAGGGCTTTTGCAGGAAAACCTGCCGATTCCTGGGGCGCAAAGCATAAAGGTTCATCGGGACAATCCCGATTATGCCTAGCGGTGTTGTGGACGATGGTTGAAGCGGACGATGCCGCATTAACCGGACAGGTACGGTTTAATATCAGTTGGCCGCAACATATCCTCAACCGTGTCGATGCCTGCACTGCCGCCGTCATGAAACCCGAGCGGTTTTTTGGCGAAAGCCGCTTTAAAGGCGATGCAGCCTTAACTTTCAGCCCGATTTTTTCGGGCTTTTTTATTGCCGATGCCGTCTGAATGCGGAGCGGCGGCAATTTTACAGCGTGAGACCTTTGCAAAATTCCCCAAAATCCCCTAAATTCCCACCAAGCCATTTAGGGGATTTTCCATGAGCACCTTCTTCCGGCAAACCGCACAAGCCATGATTGCCAAACACATCGACCGTTTCCCGCTATTGAAGTTGGACCAGGTAATTGATTGGCAGCCGATCGAACAATACCTGAACCGTCAAAGAACCCGTTACCTCCGAGACCACCGCGGCCGTCCCGCCTACCCGCTGTTGTCCATGTTCAAAGCCGTCCTGCTCGGACAATGGCACAGTCTCTCCGATCCCGAACTCGAACACAGCCTCATTACCCGCATCGATTTCAACCTGTTTTGCCGTTTCGACGAACTGAGCATCCCCGATTACAGCACCTTATGCCGCTACCGCAACCGGCTGGCGCAAGACGACACCCTGTCCGAATTGCTGGAACTGATTAACCGCCAACTGACCGAAAAAGGTTTAAAAGTAGAGAAAGCATCCGCCGCCGTCGTTGATGCCACCATTATTCAGACCGCCGGCAGCAAACAGCGTCAGGCCATAGAAGTCGATAACAAAGGACAAGTCAGCGGACAAACTACACCGAGTAAAGACGGCGATGCCCGTTGGACAAAGAAAAACGGCCTCTACAGACTCGGTTACAAACAACATACCCGTACCGATGCGGAAGGCTATATCGAGAAACTGCACATCACCCCAGCCAATACCCATGAGTGCAACCACCTGTTGCCTTTGCTGGAAGGCATTACCGAAGGCACGACCATCTATGCCGACAAAGGCTATGACAGTGCGGAAAACCGAACATCTGGAAGAACATCAGTTGTTAGACGGCATTATGCGCGGGCAGCCTATTTCGGACTGATTAAAGTGAGTGCGCAAAGCCACCTGAAGGCGATGTGTTTGAACCTGTTGAAAGCGGCCAACAGGCTAAGTGCGCCCGCTGCCGCCTAAAAGGCAGCCCGGATGCCTGATTATCGGGTATCCGGGGAGGATTAAGGGGGTATTTGGGTAGAATTAGGAGGTGTTTGGGGCAAAAACAGCCGAAAACCTGTGTTTGGGTTTCGGCTGTCGGGAGGGAAGGGAATTTTGCAAAGGTCTCAGAGTGAGTTTATTTTGGGGCGGCGGCGGGTCGGGGGCAAGCGGCGTGGGGCTTTTAGGTTTGGGGGTGGGTAAAAAATGCCGTACCCGGCGGGCAGGCTTCGCACTCTGAAGGTTTCAGACGGCGTTTGTTTTTTCTGTCCAATCGAGGAACTGCCGCCATTTTTCCAGCGGCATATCGGCCCGCCGCGTTTCGGTATCGGGTTCGGCTTCCCAGCGGCCTACCTGTATGTAGTGCTTCACCCCGACGATTTGCGCCAACTCGGCCTGTATCAGTTTGCAGCGGTTGCGCAGGTTGTAAGGTGTGTAGCCGAGTTCCATGTCGTTGCGGTTTATTTTGTTTCGCATATTTTTTTGACTGCCCGGCGGCAGGTTTCGGTAAGGACGGCGGCAAATCGGGCTTCGTCTGCCGGTTTTCCGTCGAAAAAAATAAAATCGTAAAGGGTGATGCCGTTTTCGGAATGGCGGTAATGCCCGCCCGGGCATTCGCTGTCTGTCTGCCTGTGGATTTTGGCAATCAGGCGGGGATAGCGGCAATGGGTAATGAAACGGCTTGCGCCGTCTTGCCCGATAATCCATTCGGGGTAGCGGTTGAATAGTGCGGCTCTGTTCATTTTGTTCGGGGGATAAAGCCCCTCGCGGGGCTTGTGGTCAGGCAAATTTGAATATCAGTGCCAACACGGCGGCGATGGCGGTAACCAGCCCGGTGGCCGCCATCATGGGATACCATCGGGATTCTTGGGCTATTTTTACGGATTCGGCGTTGATTTTGTGCGCGTCTGCAATGATTTTGGCGATTTCGACATCTACTTTTCTCAGACTGGAGTGTTTCATTTCTTGTTCGATTATGTTCATCGTACTTCCTTTCGTTTTTGGCGGTTGCCGCCGCTTGTCGGATGGCAGGATGTCTGCCATGTGTATATATTGATACCTTTTAGGTTTTATTGCAAGTGTTTTGGGCGGCGGCTTCGTATGCTTGGCGGTGGCGGCGGCTGTACCATTCGGCGAGTTCGCGCCGCTCTTGGAGGCGGTAGCTGTCGGCGGTCAGGTAGTGGTGCAGGCTTGAGAAGCCGGCGCGTTGGAGGGCGGCGCGGCTGATGTGGCCGAGGGCGAGGTCTGTTGTGAGGGTGTCTTTTCCGGCGGTCAGGCTGATGTTGGTGAAGAGGTGGCGGAATCCGTGCATTGTGTGTTTGGATTTGCCGGGGGTGCTGCCGTCATAGCCCAGTCGTCGGATGGCGTTGTGGGCGAATTTGATGCTGATGTGGTCGGGATGGGGGGGCGGGTTTGCGCCGTGGGCGGATGCCGGGGAAAAGGTGGATGTTGTCGCCGGTCTGTGTGTGCAGCTCTCGGAGTATTTCTACCGCCCAGTCCGACAGTGGGACGGTAAAGGGGTGTTTGGTCTTCATGTCGGCGGCGGGGATGTGCCATAACCGGGCGGTGAGGTCGATGTCTTGCCAGCGGGCGGAAAGCAGTGCGGACGGACGGGATGACTTCCCCGGTTTCCCCATCAATCCGCGCCGCCTCGATTTTTCCGTTGGCGCGCAGCATTTCCACCGCCTGCCGCACCGACATCAACCGCTTGCCGTTGCGCCTCATCGCCTCCACCAAAACCGCCGAAATCAATTTGGCTTCTTCCGTTTTAAGCTCCGTCTTGCCCGCATCGCTGCGCCGTTTGCGCGTCGGCTTGACGCTGACCGCCTCCAGCTTGCGGTATAGCGTGGCAAGGCTGATGCCCAATTCCTGCGCCTGCTGCTTAAGATATGCAGAGCGTGCGCCGCGTTCCATTGCTTCCGCCTGATTCTCGACTGCCTTAAGACGCTCAATCATTGCCGGATTCATCGCCTTCTCCCGTTTCACCGCCCAACCATTCCGGCACATTGTCTGTCGGTGCTTCAGTCGGCAGGGCATAGCTTTCGCGCAGTTGCTCGCAGTCCAAAATAATTTGATTGAGCGTGCCGACCATCTTTGCCTGATGGCTGATCCCGTGTGCCTCACTGTGCGCATTAAGTTGGTCGAACAAATCTTTCAGACGGCTCACTTGACTGCGGATACCGACCTCAAGGCTTGTTAACTGCATCGCCAACTCGCTGCCTACGTCTTCCGCCTTCGGCTCTCTGACAACGGTTTGCTTCTTAGCCAGCTTCTCGGCCAGCTCATCAATTTTGGCTGTTTGGGTTTTCATCACTTCGTCTTTGGCGGCGAGGTTTTCGCGGCTTTCGCGCAGGGCGACGCGCAGCTCGCGCACCGTCATTCGGTCCACATCGTCAAAGGTCATGCCGTTGACTTCTTCCCCTTCGGCCAAACCCACCAGCGTAACGTCTTCTTCGACCAGCAGCTCAAGCAGCTTCGACTTGCCCAAATCCATCAGCTTCGGCGCGGCTTTCTGCATTTGCGGGGTCGCAAAGCGGCGAGTGGCTGACATCAGACGTGATGTTTCTGCGATACCCAGCCCAAATTGGCTTTTCACAATTTCCATAAACCGTCCGTGTTCCGTATGCTCTTTTAAAATAATCAGCGCACGTCCCAGTTCGAACATGCCTTCCATCGTCTGCCGTACTGCTTGACGACCGCGTTCAACCCAACGCTCTTCGCTATAAGTCTCGCCGTTACCCCACTGCTCCATCACCAGCACACTGCGCATCGCTGCCTGATTGCTTACTTTGTCGGTTGCGATAATTTCAATTTCTGTATTCATTTTTTATCTCCAAAGTTTCCGACGTCGGAAACTTTCAAAATCCGTTAATCCACATCGACCCGCTTGCCGATTTCGGCAATCTTGCTTTGCAGCCGTTCATGCTGCTGCCTGAACCGCTCTGCGATTTGCAGGGTTTTGATGCCGTAGGCGTAGTTGCCGTTTTCAAGTTTGATGACCAATCCCGAGGCAACCAAATCATCAATATCCCTGCTGACTTGCGATGGCGTCAGCCCCAGTCCGACCGATAAATCCTTATTGCTCAGACCGATAATCGGATGCTCGTCAAGCGCGATAAAGACCCTCAATAGCCGTTGTACCCTTTTACTTTCTGCCATCCGCATCCTCCTTATTTCAGTCCCAGCTTCTTGGCAATTTCATGCCCCTTGCCGTAATTGCCTTTGCGCTGTCCGCCGACCACCAGATACACATCGCGCGGCTTAAAGCCGTTCTCTCTTGCCCACTGCGCCAGCGTTTGGCCGTTTTGGGCAAAATTTTCTTTTAGTTTTTCAACAGTATAGCCATAGATAGCCCTTTCCCATTGTGATAAAATAGTGAACTATTTATGCACTAGAAATTAATTAGTGCATTACCAATGCGTGAATTATGAGATTTTAAAATCTCTTTTGCAAGGATTATTTTGTGATTTCTAAATCTCTTTTTGGTAATCGTTTGAAAGAAAAAAGAAAGTTTTTAGGGCTTACCCAAGCACAAGCTGCTGAAAAAGCAGGTATTGAGCGCGAAACATGGGGCAAATACGAACGTGGCGTATTTATGCCTAGTGGAGATGTATTGCTCTCTTTTTTGAATATGGGAATAGATGTGAGCAGCTTATTTGCTGCTGAACAGGGAATTAGGCCGTCTGAAAATTCTGAAATTAGTAAGGAAGAGTCAGAGTTATTAGGGTATTACCGCCAAGCCAGCGATAACGGCAAATTTGTCATTCTCAGTGTGGCAAAAGGCGCAGAGAAAAAAGCAGCCGAAAATACTCAAGTTTCAGCCACGCATAAAACAGCGTGATTTTTAAATCCAAAATGGAGACAGTCTTATGTTTGACTTTGAACAACAAATCAAATGGGGTGAGCGAGCGGAAGAAATCGTTAAAGAGGCAGCCACCCAGAACAATATCGAAATTCCCGAACCTTTGGCTTCGGCATTAGCTAAGGCGGTAAAAGTGCATTATCTAAGCCAAGCTGGTGTGTTTTCTTTGGTAGAAGCCTATGCAGACACGGTAAATCCAACTGAAAAAGAAGTAGATTACCAAGCAATCGGCAAAGAGCTATTTGAAAAATAAAAAATGCCGTCTGAAATTTTCAGACGGCATTTAGGACACTCCGACAGTCGGGCTGCTCCGGTGTTCTGAAACGGATATTAAGCAATTGAAGCGGCCGTGCATTTTAAAACGCATTAAAAACTACCCCGACATACAGGTCATCGGGCAGGTGGTTCAGGTGTTGAAAGATTTGAATTGATGCCGTCTGAATTTATTTTTTCGACACAGATATTAAAAGAGAAAGGACTGTACAAATGGCAAAAAAAACTACTAAAACTATTCATTATTTACGTGCGCAGCAAAACCATAGCTTGTTCGATTTAGAGGTAGCATTAAGAAGGGTTTTGTCAGCTGCTCCTACTGTTCAAGATACACAAATTGAACAATATAATCAGCTTACCCAAATCATGCATAGAACTTTGGATCCTAAAGATGTAAAAGGCAATTCAATTGGTGGATTACTGATACACATTGGCAGCGGTACAAAAGATGAACATATCCGCACTATGAGCAATAGACCTGTACAGCAAGATGATCATGGTGGAACACAAGCTCCTCCAAGTGGATATTCCTTTTTGCGTAAAGAGGCTTTTTTGTATATTGTTGGACACCATGTAATTTTTTGCGGACATGGTTTTTTGTCAGCATCAACGGTTGCTTCTTATTTAAGTTTACTTAGCAATAAATTGAGAGAGAACAATCCGGATATTGTTCAATTTAATATTGAATTCAAAGCAGTAGGCAATTGCGACAAGTTGTCATTGATACAACAACATGGGGTAAAAAGTATTCTTTTAGATGCTTCGGCATATCAATTATCCAGAAACAGACTGTATCAAGATAGCCGTTCAACCATTGCTAAAGCATTAGGGAAAGTTGGTAGTGTATTTACAAGCGAATTGAGTGATGAGGAATTGGAAGCACAATCCGAAATTCATATCAATTTAGAAGTCTTGCTAAACGGTAATTCGAGAGCCAGTATTGAAGCGCAATCGCTGATGCAGGAGCAGGCAGAGGAAATTATTGATGATGAAACGGTTAATCAAGGATTTTCCATTACCACGCAACAAGGTGAAGTGATTCAGCCCTCTGATGTAAAACTGTCTAAATCTGTTAGAATAGGACGATACGATGAAGCCAACTCGTTACTCCCTGACTCGGCATTTACAGCAATCAGTGAATATTTCCTAGAACTCCAAAGCAGAAACTTAACTGAACAATGAAAAAATATCTGCCCTTACTACGTTTTTTGTTGATTGCTTGTATATCAGCATTTTTAGCATGGAAAGGGCAACCTTTTGTTCATGGGAACGAGAAGGCCGTTGATTTAATTATTAACGTATTTGCAATCTTAGCCGGTTTTTTAATTGCCATTATGACATTGTTTAGTGATATGAGGTTTGATGAAGATGCAAATTGGCGACAAATTCAAATTCGTGAAGGCGTACAAGAACAACGGTATATAAAACATTCCTTACTTTTTTACACATATCTTGCCGTATTAGTTTGTGTTTTTATTGTCATCTTGTTGGCTCATAAAGAAGAATACAAAAATGGACCAGCCATTTTTTGGCTTGAACGGAGCTATTTATTTTTAGCCTGTATTTCCATTTTTTATTCTGTATTCTTACCTGGGAATTTAATTAAAAGCCGAAAAGAAGAGTTTAAAAAATTAATGGAAAAGAAGAAACCCAAAATCTAGAACGAGTTTTAACCCCCTTTAAAATCCCATTCAGACGACCTTTTCTAAAATCCCTGTATTGATTTTTAATTCAATACAGGGATTTTTCCATGTCAGACAAGTTCAACCAATTCATCAACCGCGTCCTCTCTCACGAGGGTGGTTACGCCAACCATCCCAAAGACCCCGGCGGCGAAACCAATTGGGGCATCACTAAGCGCACCGCACAGGCAAACGGCTACAACGGCTCCATGCGTGCCATGACGCGTGAACAGGCAATCAGCATTTACCGTAAAGCGTTTTGGGAGCGTTACCGCGCCGACCAAATGCCGGAAGCGGTCGCGTTCCAATTTTTTGATGCCTGCGTCAACCACGGTTACGGCAATGCCGCCCGTATGCTGCAACGCGCCGCAGGCGTACCGGACGACGGCGTTATCGGAGCAGTCAGCCTCAAAGCCATCAATTCCCTTCCCGAAAACGACCTTTTATTGCGGTTCAACGCCGAGCGTCTGGTCTTTTATACCAAGCTCGGTACGTTCACCTCTTTCGGCAAGGGCTGGGTACGCCGTGTGGCGCAAAACCTGATTCACGCGTCTGCAGATAACACTGATTAAAGGGAGATAAACCATGTCAAAAAAGTCACTCATCGCCCTAATGACCGCAGCCATGCAGCCCGATTTCAGCCACAGCGACCTAGGCATTCGCTACGCCATGCCGACTCAGGGATGTTGGACGCAAGCCCACCGCAAGAGCGGGGTAGCCGCCGCGAAACGCGCAGCCAAAAAAAAGCGTCACAAATAACCGCCTTTTTCCGATGGCTGGGCGGCTTGGTCTCTAATCCGGCCACAGGAAAAATCAGCCATACCAAACTATGGGCAAACGTCGCCGCAGCCGCCATGACTTGGAAGTTCGTGCAGGCGGCGGACGCGCCCGAATGGCTCTAGTGGGCTTATGGCGCATTGGTCGGCGGGTATGCATTAATCAAACGCGGCATCGCGGCGATTCCGCAGTTGGCAGAAATCAAAAAATCCGCAAATCAGGAAGGGGGCGGCAATGATTGAATTTGTCCGAGCCAAAAAACGGCTGCTTTGGGCATTTGTGCTTTTGCTTGTGTGGACGTGCGGTTACCGATACGCCGCCGACAAGGCCGAAGCGAAACAAACCGCCCTGATTGCCACCTATCGGCATTCTTCTATGGTTGCGGCGGAACAATACGCCTTGCAGCTTAAAAAAGCGCAGGACGAAAGGCAGCGGTGGTACGACTTTTCCCAAAAACAAGGAAGAAAGCCCGTGAAAAAACAGTATCCGCCGCAAACGAAAAAAGCCGGCTATCTGAAAACCAAGGAAGAACTGCTTGCGGAATTGGCTTGCCTTAAAGCGGAAATGGCTACCCTAAAAAAGCTCGATGCCTTAATCTATGGGAAAGAAGTGCGGCAGAAAGAACGCAACTCGTCGCAGGGTTAAGGCAATGCCATCCGTTGAACTGCTGTTGGTGATTGTCGGACTGCCACGCGGCACCTTCTATTACCAATTGGCCGTCCAATCGGCAGAAGACAAATATGCCGATTTGAAACGGCATATCCATGATATTTATCGACGACATAAGGGAAGATACGGCTACCGGAGGATTGCGGCAGCCATCCGTCACGCAGGAACACCGGTCAATCACAAGAAAGTCAGCCGTCTGATGGCGAAGACGGGGCTGAAGGCAGTGATATGGCGGCGCAAATACCGCTCGTTCAAAGGAGAAGTCGGCAAAATTGCGCCGAATATCCTGCGACGCTGTTTCCATGCAGAAAAGCCGAATGAGAAATGGGTAACGGACGTTACCGAGTTCAATGTAGGCGGAGAAAAGATATACCTTTCTCCGATTATGGATTTGTTTAACGGGGAAATCGTCAGTTACCGTATTCAAACCCGCCCGACTTTCGATTTGGCCGGCGAGATACTGAAAGGTGCGCCGGAGAAACCGAGATCGTCTGAAAAGCCGATACTGCATTCGGATCAAGGTTGGCAATATCAGATGTTTTTTTATAGTGGATTAAATTTAAATCAGGACAGGGCGATGAAGCCGCAGACAGTACAAATAGTACGGCAAGGCGAGGCAACGCCGTACTGGTTTAAATTTAATCCACTATACAACAACGATAGAATCAAGTTGAAATTAAAAGGGCTGAGCCTTGTTCAGTACAGAATTCAGTCCCTGAAAGCCGCTTGATTAAACTGTCCGACTTTTTGGGGTCAGTTCGGCTTCGGCATTTTTTTATCCGTTTGGGGGTAACTTGTTTGGAAAGCTGCAAGCTTATAAATAAAGGATTACATTTAAGTTTTGGGTAACCTTTTTAAAAAAATGCGTGATGACTTTTGCATTCTTAAGGCGTTTTTTGGGGTAATTCGTGAAAAGAGTTACCCCAAAAGTTACCCCATAAATGGCGAAAACTCAAGCATACGCCAGCATATTCAAGGCAACAAAAAAGCCTTGAAACTGTTGAAGTTCAAGGCTTTTTTGTGTTTCAGGATACTGCTGAAAATAGGGTATGGTGGAGGCGGGGGGAATCGAACCCCCGTCCGAAAGTCCTCTACAAAGCGTTCTACATACTTAGTTGTGTCTATTTGAAAATCTTATTTCCATCATGCCGACCAACAGGCCTTTTGGAAACCAGTTACCTTAAATCTCATTTCCTGCCAAATAACCCGGCAGGAAACCAGTCAATGTAAGATGACGTTGCGGTGGCTTTCGCCACACAGCCCATTGACCGACTGCTGCAACGGCTAGCCTTAAGCGGCTAAAGCGTAAGTTTCGTCGTTTGCGACTATTTGAATTCAGTGTTTTACGGGAATCTGAGACCCCGGTATGCCCGCATCTGCTTCGCAACCCCCGTCGAAACCAAGGTCGCCCCCAGAAATGGTTTGCAAATTATACGGATATTGTGCGGTGCTGCCAAGTCTGTCGGAGAAATTTGTCAGTCTTGCTGCCTTAATTTGCGTTTGAGCAGGATGCGGACGCAGCCGTCGTTGCCTTCCCGGGGTTCGGCGTAGGCGAGTACATCGGGGTGTTGCATCAGCCAGTTTCGGGTCATATTTTTCAGAACGGGTTTGTAGCCTTTGGAACCTAATCCGCTGCCGTGGATGATTTCGCCGCATACGCCGCGTTTTTGGGTGAATGCGATGAATTCGTTGAGGACTTTTTGGGCTTCTTCCTGTGTGTAGCCGTGCAGGTCGACATCGGTAACGACGGGATAGTATCCGTTTTTCAGGCGTTGGATGTCGTTTTTTCCCTGTCCGTTTTTGCTGAAGCTGGCGGGCGGGTCGTTGTATGTGCTGCCGATGTAGAAGTAGTTTTCTTCGTCGGCGCGGTTGTCTTTGGGACGGACTTTGATGGGGGTTTTGTCGGGCGGCGCATAATATTGCTGCCGGTTTTTTAATGGGGAGACTTGTCCGACTGCTTGTGAAAAATCGAAATCCTGTTCTTGTTTTTGCTTGTTTTTTTCGGCTGCCTGTTTTTCTGCCGCTTCTTTTTGGGCTTGTTTGCCCAGTTGTTTGAGGATGTTTTGGAAGTCGGTATTCATATTTTTTCCTGTTATTTGTCCGATGGCTGTTTCGGGCGGGGTTTTAATTTGCCGGAATGTTTGCCAATCGGGGGAGGATGATTTTGTTGCCGTCGTATGTTTTTTGAAAGTGTGATTGTATATCAAAAAGAAATGCGGCAACCGTCGGCAGTGTTGATTGCCGGAAATGCGGGCCGGTCGAACCGATATGCCCGAACGCCTGATAAAGTTTTAAAAACCTGCCTTGCGAAGCAGGTTAATGGTTTTGCCAATTTTGAATTGCCGGAAACGCGAAACACGGAAATCTGATGTTTTATAAATGTTCCGATACGAACTGCAAAATATTGGTTGAGACCTTTGCAAAATTCCTTTCCCTCACGACAACCGAAACCCCAACACAGGTTTTCGGCTGTTTTCGCCCCAAATATCTCCTAATTTTACCCAAATACCCCCTTAATCCTCCCCGGATACCCTATAATCAGGCATCCGGGCTGCCTTTTAGGCGGCAGCGGGCGCACTTAACCTGTTGGCGGCTTTCAACAGGTTCAAACACATCGCCTTCAGATGGCTTTGTGCACTCACTTTAATCAGTCCGAAATAGGCTGCCCGCGCATAGCGGAATTTACGGTGCAGCGTACCGAAGCTCTGTTCGACCACATAACGGGTCTTCGATAAATACCGGTTGAGACCTTTGCAAAATTCCTTTCCCTCCCGACAGCCGAAACCCAAACACAGGTTTTCGGCTGTTTTCGCCTCAAATACCTCCTGATTTTACCCAAATACCCCCTTAATCCTCCCTGGATACCCGATAATCAGGCATCCGGTCGCCTTTTGGGCGGCAGCGGGCGCACTTAGCCTGTTGGCGGCTTTCAACAGGTTCAAACACATCGCCACGGGTCTTCGACAAATACCGGTCGCGTTTGGTTTGCGTTTCCGTCAGCGGACGGTTGCGGCAGGCTTTGCGCATAATGCCGTCCAACAACTGATGTTCTTCCAGATGTTGCCGGTTTTCCGCACTGTCGTAGCCTTTGTCGGCATAGACGGTCGTGCCTTCGGTAATGCCTTCCAGCAAAGGCAACAGGTGGTTGCACTCATGGGTATTGGCTGGGGTGATGTGCAGTTTCTCGATATAGCCTTCCGCATCGGTACGGGTATGTTGTTTGTAACCGAGTCTGTAGAGGCCGTTTTTCTTTGTCCAACGGGCATCGCCGTCTTTACTCGGTGTAGTTTGTCCGCTGACTTGTCCTTTGTTATCGACTTCTATGGCCTGACGCTGTTTGCTGCCGGCGGTCTGAATAATGGTGGCATCAACGACGGCGGCGGATGCTTTCTCTACTTTTAAACCTTTTTCGGTCAGTTGGCGGTTAATCAGTTCCAGCAATTCGGACAGGGTGTCGTCTTGC
Source organism: Neisseria meningitidis (assembly GCF_900638555.1). Lineage (NCBI taxonomy): Bacteria > Pseudomonadati > Pseudomonadota > Betaproteobacteria > Neisseriales > Neisseriaceae > Neisseria > Neisseria meningitidis. The sequence goes on along the minus strand of NZ_LR134525.1, from coordinate 964,242 downwards.
GCCAGCCGGTTGCGGTAGCGGCATAAGGTGCTGTAATCGGGGATGCTCAGTTCGTCGAAACGGCAAAACAGGTTGAAATCGATGCGGGTAATGAGGCTGTGTTCGAGTTCGGGATCGGAGAGACTGTGCCATTGTCCGAGCAGGACGGCTTTGAACATGGACAACAGCGGGTAGGCGGGACGGCCGCGGTGGTCTCGGAGGTAACGGGTTCTTTGACGGTTCAGGTATTGTTCGATCGGCTGCCAATCAATCACCCGGTCCAACTTCAATAGCGGGAAACGGTCGATGTGTTTGGCAATCATGGCTTGTGCGGTTTGCCGGAAGAAGGTGCTCATGGAAAATCCCCTAAATGGCTTGGTGGGAATTTAGGGGATTTTGGGGAGTTTTGCAAAGGTCTCCGGTTGCGTTTGGTTTGCGCTTCCGTCAGCGGACGGTTGCGGCAGGCTTTGCGCATAATGCCGTCCTGCAACTGATGTTCTTCCAGATGTTGCCGGTTTTCCGCACTGTCGTAGCCTTTGTCGACATAGACGGTCGTACCTTTGGGCAGTCCTTCCAGCAAAGGCGACAGGTGTTTGCACTCATGGGCATTGGCGGGGGTGATGTGCAGTTTCTCGATATAGCCTTCTGCATCGGTACGGGTATGTTGTTTGTAACCGAGTTTGTAGAGGCCGTTTTTCTTTGTCCAACGGGCATCTTTATCCTTACTCGGTGTGGTTTGGCCGTTGATTTGTCCTTCTTCATCGACTTCTATAGCCTGACGCTGTTTGCTGCCGGCGGTCTGAATAATGGTGGCGTCAATGCTTTCTCTATTTTTAAACCTTTTTCGGTCAGTTGGCGGTTAATCAGTTCCAGCAATTCGGACAGGGTGTCGTCTTGCGCCAGCCAGTTGCGGTAGCGGCATAAAGTATAGTGGATTAACAAAAATCAGGACAAGGCGACGAAGCCGCAGACAGTACAAATAGTACGGAACCGATTCACTTGGTGCTTCAGCACCTTAGAGAATCGTTCTCTTTGAGCTAAGGCGAGGCAACGCCGTACTGGTTTTTGTTAATCCACTATACTGCTCAGTTCGTCGAAACGGCAAAACAGGTTGAAATCGATGCGGGTAATGAGGCTGTGTTCGAGTTCGGGATCGGAGAGGCTGTGCCATTGTCCGAGCAGGACGGCTTTGAACATGGACAACAGCGGGTAGGCGGGACGGCCGCGGTGGTCTCTAAGGTAACGGTTTTTTTGACGGTTCAGGTACTGCTCGATCGGCTGCCAATCAATCACCTGGTCCAACTTCAATAGCGGGAAACGGTCGATGTGTTTGGCAATCATGGCTTGGGCGGTTTGTTGAAAGAAGGTGCTCATGAGAAATCCCCTAAATGTCTTGGTGGGAATTTAGGGGATTTTGGGGAATTTTGCAAAGGTCTCTGGTTTTGTTTCTGACAGGCAAAAGCACTGTTTATTTGGCTGTCAAAAGGATGGTTAAGGAAAGTTATGCGCCCCTGAAGCGAGCCCCAGATAAGGATGGTTGCGCCGACGGCTTCAGACGGCATTTTGGCGGCGGTGTTGGGTTTTGTATCCGGTTTGCCGTTGTGTCCTGTGATGATGATTTTGGGCGCGGTTTTTCTGTTTTGATGTGTGAAATGCCGTCTGAAAGGCGGTTCAGACGGCATAGCGGTCATTTTTGTGCGGTCAGGCGGTCGAATATGCCGCCGTCGGCGAAGTAGGTTTTCATGATGTTGTCCCATCCGCCGAATTTTTCTTCGGGAGAGAAGGTGTCTAAGTCTGGGAAGTCGGCTTTGTGTCTTGCCAATACTTCGGGGTTGCGGGGGCGCAGGTAGAGTGAGGCGGCGAGTTCTTGCGCCGGTTCGCTCCAAAGGTATTCGAGATAGGCGCGGGCGGTTTTTTGCGTGCCTTTTTTCGCGACGACGCTGTTGACGACGGCGACGGGGCTTTCGGCGGAAATGGTGTAGCTCGGATAGACGATTTCAAACTGTCCTTGGGTCAGTTTTTTGCTGACGTAGTTGGCTTCGTTTTCAAAAGTGATGAGTACGTCGCCGATGTTGCGTTGTGTGAAGGTGGTGGTGGCGGCGCGTCCGCCGTTTTCAAAAACGGGGGTGTTTTTGAGGATGGATGCGACGAGTTTTTGGGCTTCCTGTTCGTTGCCGTTGGTGGTTTTCAGACCGTAACCGTATGCGCCGAGGAAGGCGTAGCGTCCGTTGCCCGAGGTTTTGGGATTGGCGATGACGATGTTAACGCCGTCTTTGGCAAGGTCGTTCCAATCGCGGATCTGTTTGGGGTTGTTTTTTCGGACAAGGAAAACCATAGTGCTGGTGTAGGGCGCGGCGTGGTCGGGGAGGGCTTGTTGCCAGCCTTTTTCTACCAGTCCTTTTTTTTCGAGCAGGTCGATGTCGGAGGATTGGTTCATGGTTACGACATCGGCTTGAAGGCCGTTGGCTACGGATAATGCCTGTTTGCTGGAGCCGCCGTGGGACTGTTGGATGCTGACGGATGTGCCGGGGTGTTCGGATTGGTATGTTTTGATAAATAAGGGGTTGTATTCTTTGTAAAAATCCCGTGCCACATCGTATGAGGCGTTGAGCAGGGTAATGTTTTTTCCGTCGGATTCGGTATTGGCCGGGGCATTTTGTCCGGACGGATGGTTTGAATCGGCTGCGGGGCTGCAGGCGGTGAGCAGGGCTGCGGTATAGAGTGCCGGTGCGTAGGTTTTCATATGCTTGTCCTGTCGGTTGGTAGATGGGGCAACTTTATACGGCTGTCTGCGCTTGTGGAAATAATGTTTGATTTGAAGATTATCAGTTTTGGTTATAAGGACGGATCAGAGGTGTTTCCGCATCAGTTCGCATTTGATTTTGATGCTGGGGTCAAGCTGCAATACTGCCGAACCGAGCGATTCGTAGCGGTTGAGAAGGTAAAACGGGACGGAGTTGAGCGATGCGTAGAGTTTCAGAAAGCTCAAACCGGATTTGTGGGCGATGGTTTCCGCCTGATGAAGCAGGGCAGTGCCCAGTCCGAGGTTGTGGAACAGGGGGTGGACGTAAAGTGCATCGAGTTGTGCTTCTTGGCAGTCGATTTGGAAAAATCCCTGTATGTTGCCTTTGTATTCGGCAACCCAAAGTGCTTTGTCGGGATCGGAAATGGTCGGCAGGTAGCTTTCTGTGTTTAACAAGCCTTCCCATACTTTTAGGGCGTGTTCGTTGTAGCTGAGGATGCAGGTGTATTGGACGGAGTGCAGGTGGACTTTGAAGATGTCTTTGCAGTCTTGCACGGTGGCGGGGCGTAACAGTGTCAGCAGGTTCATGGCAGTATGTCGGCGGCTTCAGACGGCATCTGTGCCGTTGGTCGGATTATAGGGACTGATGCAGTTTTTTTGCTTCTTGAAATGCGGTGTCCGAATCGGTGCTTAAAATGGTAAAGTGTCCCATTTTCCGCCCTTTGTGCGCGGTTTTTTTGCCGTAAAGGTGCAGGTGCGCGTCCGGCCGGCTTTGCAGGGGAAACCAATCCGGTTCGCCGCCGTCTTCCTGCCAAACGTCGCCCAAAATATTCGCCATACAGCAAGAACTCAGCAATTTGGTGTCAGCAGGTGGCAGGTTGCACATCAGGCGGACCTGTTGCTGGAATTGGTCTGCCGCGCAGGCGTCGACGGTATGGTGGCCGGAATTGTGCGGACGCGGCGCGATTTCGTTGACGACCAATTCATGCGTGTCGCCGACAACAAACATTTCTACCGCCAATACGCCGACGTAGTTCAATTCATCGGCCAAACGCTGCGCCATTTGTCGCGCCTGTTGCTGAATGTCGGCACTCAGTCGGGCTGGGACGATGGAGTAGGCGAGGATACCGTTTTCGTGAATGTTTTCGGCAGGATCGAAAGTTTGCACGTTGTCATTGTTCAGACGGCATACGATAACGGAAATTTCGCCGCGCAAGTCCACCATTTTTTCCAAAACGCAATCCACGCCGCGGTGTTCGGCAAACGCGGCTTTGAGTTCATCCACCGTTTTGACGCGGATTTGGCCTTTGCCGTCATAGCCCAATGTAGCGGTTTTCAGGATGCCGGGCAGAAATTGTATGCTTTCTTCAGTGATGTCTTCGGCTTTGCAAATTGCTTGATACGGCGCGGTTTGCAGGCCTGCTTTGCGTATCCATGCCTTTTCCTGAATGCGGTTTTGCGCGATGGCAACGCAGTCGCCGCTGGGGGAAACATTGGTATGTTTGGCGAGAAAACGCATCGCATCGGCATTGACGTTTTCGAACTCGGTCGTAACAGCCGCACATTTTGCCAATTCTTCCAAAGCGGTTTGGTTGTCAAACGGCGCACACAAATGGCGGTCGGCAAATTCCGCTGCCGGCGCATTCGGGTTGGGATCGAGTACGGTTACTTTGTAGCCCATGGTTTTGGCAGCAACAGTAAACATTCTGCCTAATTGTCCGCCGCCAAGAATGCCGAGCATGGCGGGCGGAGAAAGAGATATGTTTTTCATGCTGACTCTTCAAATTGTACAAGTTGATAGCTATAACTAATTCTTGACGGATGTCTTGTATCGCTGGAATTACCAGTTTCAGAAATACAGAATACTTTTTCCATAAATTTTTCTGCTTTTAGAAATTCCAGTATTCTGTTTTTTTCATCCTTATAAGCACTGCGGTCTGTACCCCATGCAAGAATAATCATATCAGCATCTTCCAAACATCCTTTAAATTTGGAAAAATCGGTTTGGGTGTTTGCCCTAATTCCTGTTTGCTGTGTAGAGTAACTGGAAAAAATATTTAACATTTTGAAGTTGGTAAAACCGTACATATCCAAGAAACGTGCAAGTTGGGTAAGGGTTTTGTCGCTTCTTTCATCATTTGCTTTACTTGGATTAATTCCTATAGCAACAGCTGAGAAATTTTTAGGATTTTCTGTGTTGCCGCTCCATCTAACCGTTAGGATTTCTCGACTTTTTTCATTATCTGTATAGAGACCGTCTTTGGTAGTCGGTCTGAGTGTTTGGCGAAGCTCATAAAGTTTTTCATAAGTCATTTATCCAACCCTTCCTGCACCATCTGCGCGGCGCGTATAACGGCTCGGGCTTTGTTTTGTGTTTCCTGCCATTCGGAGGCCGGATCGGAGTCGGCAACCACGCCCGCGCCGCTTTGGACGTATAGCGTGTTGTTTTTTACTACGGCGGTGCGGATGGCGATTGCCAAATCCATGTCGTTGTTGAAACCCCATACGCCGACGGCACCGCCGTAGATGCCGCGTTTGCTCGGTTCGACTTCTTCGATGATTTCCATGGCGCGGACTTTGGGTGCGCCGGAGAGTGTGCCGGCAGGGAAGGTAGCGGCGAGGATGTCCATGTTGGTCATGCCGTCTTTCAGACGGCCTTCGACGTTGGAAACGATGTGCATTACATGGGAGTATTTTTCAATCACCATTTTGTCGGTAACTTTGACTTCGCCGGTTTTACTGATGCGGCCGACGTCGTTGCGTCCTAAGTCAATCAACATGACGTGTTCGGCGATTTCTTTGGCATCGCTTAACAAATCTTGTTCGTTGGCAAGGTCTTCGGCGGGGGTTTTGCCGCGCAGGCGCGTGCCGGCGATGGGGCGGACGATGACATCGTCGCGTTCGCGGCGGACGAGGATTTCGGGCGAGGAGCCGACGATGTGGAAATCGCCGAAATCGTAGTAAAAGAGATAAGGCGAAGGGTTGAGCGTACGCAGGGCGCGGTAGAGGGCGAGCGGGCTGTCGGTGAATTCCATGCTCATGCGCTGGCTGGGGACAACCTGCATGCAGTCGCCTGCGAAGATGTAGTCTTTGATTTTGTTAACGCAGGCTTTGAACGGCTCTTCGCCGAATTCGCTGACGGCTTCGGTGTGTTTGCTGCCGAGCGAGAGCGGGATGGCGCAGCTTTGGCGCAACTGGGTGCGGATGTCTTCGAGGCGTTCGCGGGCGCGTTCGTAGCCGTCGGGCTGCGACGGATCGGCGTAAACGACGAGATGGATTTTGCCGCTCAAATTGTCGATCACCGCCAATTCTTGCGACAGCATCAGCAAGATGTCGGGCGTGCCGAGCGGGTCGGCTTTGGTGGTGTTTTTCAGGCGGTGGGCGAAGTGTTCAAAATTGTAGATGGTTTCGTAACCGAAGTAGCCGACCAGTCCGCCGGTAAAGCGCGGCAGGCTTGGGATTTCGGGTGTTTTGAAGCGGTTGTGGAAGGCTTCGATAAAGGGCAGGGGGTTGCCGTCGTGTTGCTCGACAATTTCGCCGTTTTGATAAACATCGACGTGTTTGCCGCTGGCTTTGAGATAGTGGCTGCAAGGCAGGCCGATAAAAGAATAGCGGCCGAAACGTTCGCCACCGACAACGGATTCGAGCAGGTAGGTATAGGGGCGGTTGGCGAGTTTGAGATAGAGGGAAAGCGGCGTATCCAAATCGGCAAGGAGTTCTTGCACGAGCGGGATGCGGTTGTAGCCTTGGGCGGCTTGGGCTTGGTATTCTTGTTTGCTGATCATTTCTGCTTTCCCAAAGGGCGGTTTCGGACGGCGCGGCAACGGGCGCGAGTATAGCATTTTATCGGAATTGTTGACAGTCTGACCGGAGATGCCGTCTGAAAAGGACGGGCTTACGGCTTTGTTTTGCGCTGCCGGTATTGTTTCCATTTAAACAGATAACCTGCGGTTACGGGAATCAGGGCTAAGATGGTTTTGAACGTCCATGATGCATACCAAGGTAAAGAACCGGGTGCGACCGATTGATTCAGATACGGCCACCAACAGGCAGTCAGGCAGCCGAGCAGCAGCGGCCAGATATGCCGGCTGAGGTTTTTTTGCCAAAGGAGGAATGATGCGGCAGACCAAAGCAGGGTAAGGGCAGTGATTTTTAACACGGTATAAGCATCCGCTCCAAACAGGGCGGCGAGAAAATACGTACCGGCAATCCAGAGGACGGCAAGTATCAGGACAATGATTTCTTCAGGTCGTTTGAACATTTTTTTCTTCCTGTTTGATTTCAGACGGCATTGCCGTTCTGTTTGGTTTCCAGCAGCTCCCAGCGTTCCAGCTTTTCCAAAAGCAGCATTTCGATTTCTTCGGCGCGGCTTTGCAGTGCGCCGGCTTTTTCGTAATCTTTGAAGATTTCGGGATCGGAAAGCTGCGCGTTGATTTCTGCCTGTTCGGCTTCCAAGGCGGCGATTTCGTCGGGCAGGGCGTCGAGTTCGCGCTGTTCTTTGTAGGACAGTTTGACCGTGCGGTTGGCTTTGGGTTTTTCTTTCACCGGTTCGGCATCGGCTGTTTTGGGTGCGGATTCCGTCTGAATCTTCGCTTCGCGTGATTTTGCGTCGATGTAGTCCTGATAGCCGCCGATATATTCTTTTAACCTTCCATTTCCTTCAAAAATAATGCTTTGGGTAATCACGTTATCGAGGAACATACGGTCGTGTGAGACAAGGAATACCGTGCCTTGATAATCGCGCAGCAAATCTTCAAGCAGCTCTTGGGTATCGATATCCAAGTCGTTGGTCGGTTCGTCCAAAATCAAAATATTAGCAGGACGGGTAAAGAGTTTTGCCAGCAAAAGGCGGTTGCGTTCGCCGCCGGAGAGCGATGAAACGGGACTTTGTGCGCGGGCTGGATGGAATAAGAAATCTTCCAGATAGCTCATTACGTGTTTTTTCTTGCCGCCGACTTCGACGTAATCGTTGCCTTGACCGAGCGTGTAAAACACGGTGTCGTTTTCGTTCAACGTGCTGCGGAATTGGTCGAAATAGGCAACTTCCTGCTTACTGCCGATACGGATTCTGCCGTAGGTCGGCTGCAATTCGCCCAAAATCAGCTTGAGGAAGGTGGTTTTGCCGATACCGTTTGGGCCGATTAAGCCGATTTTGTCGCCACGCTGCAAGATGGCGGAGAATTTGTCCATGATGACTTTGTCGCCATAGGTAAACGAGGCATGTTCCAGTTCGGCAATGATTTTGCCGCTTTTCTCGCCGCTGTCGAGCTTGAAATTGACCTGCCCTTGTACGTTGCGGCGTTCGGCACGCTGGCGGCGCAGTTCTTCCAAACGGCGCACGCGGCCTTCGTTGCGGGTACGGCGCGCTTCGATGCCTTTGCGTATCCACGCTTCTTCCTGCGCGTGGAATTTGTCGAAGAGGCGGTTGTGTTCCGCTTCGACTGCCAACTCTTGCGCTTTTTTCTCGCTATATTTGGAGAACGAGCCGGGATAGGAACGCAAAATACCGCGATCGAGTTCGACAATCCGCGTGGCGATATTGTCCAAAAAACGGCGGTCGTGGGTAATCACAACCAGGCTGCCTTCAAACGCTTTGAGCAGGTTTTCCAACCAAATAATCGCGTCGATGTCCAAATGGTTGGTCGGTTCATCGAGCAGCAATACGTCGGGCTTCTGCACCCAAGCCTGCGCCAAGGCGACGCGCTTTTTCTGACCGCCGGAGAGGTTGCCGATTTTTTCGTTTTCCGGCAAACCGAGTTCGCCCAAAGTCTGCTTCACCGCCGCATCCAACTTCCAGCCGTCCTTCGCTTCGATCTCAAGTTGCAATTCGTTGAGCTCTTTCAATAAGGCCTCACTCGAACCATTTTCCAACTCATGGCTGACATGATGATAACGGCGCAATAAATCGCGAATTTCGCCCAAACCTTCGGCAACAGTATCAAATACGGTTGCTTCCTTATCAAAAAAGGATTCCTGCGGTACATAAACGATTTTGAGGTTGTTTTGGACAATAATCTGCCCATCATCAAGCTTTTGCACGCCGGCGAGGATTTTTAAAAACGAAGACTTACCCGCACCATTACGACCGATTAAGCCGATTTTTTCGCCGCTGTCGAGTTGGAAGGAAGTTTTGTCGAGCAGGGCGACGTGGCCGACGGCAAAGGAAGCGTTTTCTACAGATAATATATTCATGATACAAATTCTCAACAGTTACCGTTTGGATTTTACCGCAAGTTTGGCGCGGGCAATTTCAACCGCACCCGGCAGGACGGAAACAATAATGATGCCGCCCATCACCAAGCCCAGATTGTTTTTTACGACGGGGAAGTTGGCAAAGAAATAGCCCGCGTAAGAAAACAGGATAACCCACAACAAGCCACCGATGATGTTGTAGCGGATAAATTTGGCATAGTGCATTTTCCCCATACCGGCGACGAAGGGGGCGAAGGTGCGGACGATGGGCATAAAACGGGCAATGATGATGGTTTTGCCGCCGTGTTTTTCGTAAAAACGGTGGGTTTTATCGAGATATTCACGTCGGAAGATTTTAGAATCGGGATTGGCGAACAGCCTGCCGCCGAAATATTTGCCGACGGTAAAATTGAGCGCGTCGCCGAGTATGGCGGCAAGGCTTAATAATGCAACCATCAAATGAATATCCATACCGCCCAGCGCGGCAATACCGCCGGCGGCAAACAGCAGCGAATCGCCGGGCAGTAAGGGCGTAACAATCAGGCCGGTTTCGCAAAAAACAATCAAAAACAGAATCGCATAAATCCACACACCGTATTGCGCCGACAGCGCGAGCAGGTGTTGGTCGATATGGAGGATGAAGTCGATGGCGGAGGCAAGCACGGCGCGTTCCTAAAAAAAACAAACCGCGTATTTTAACCGATTGGAAAAATGCCGTCTGAAATTTTCAGACGGCATCGGCTATTCAAATTCATTTCACGTAAAAACCGCAAACCAAAATAGTTTGCGGTTTGGCATTTAAAGTGACAATGATGATTTCAAATCATCAGAATTTTATGCCGACGCGCAAGCCGTATTCACGAATACTGGTTTTCGGGATGGTGAGCGATACGTCGCCGCTCTTGGTTGTTACACTAAACTCGCCGGATTCTTTGTAAGTGCGTTGTTTGTAGAACGGCCCCGCCTCGATGCTGGCGGATTCGCCCAGTTTTTTACCAATATTTGCACCCAATCCAAAGCCCCAGCCGTTGGTTTTTTGATTGATGTCTTTTTTGAGATTGGTAACGCCGGTGTTTAATTTATAGCGGGAATTGAGGTCAAATTTCACTTCAGACCAAGGGTTGATATACCAGCCGTTACCCAGTTGGGAAAGCAAATCCGCGTGAACTTTGGCTAACCACGACTGACGGCTGCTGTGAAGCGTATGCTTGGTGGTTTTAATGCTGTCTTTTGAAGATTCAAAACCCAAGCCGGCACCCACACGGAAATTTAAAGAATCACTTAACGTTTGGGTGTAGGTGTAGCCTGTGTAAAGATCGATACGGTTTTCAGGAACGCCGGTGGGCAGTTTTACATTTTTAGTCTTACCCAGCTTGTTCTCATCTGTTTCCAAATTAATAATATTTTTTTTGCTGCGCCCGAAACCGGCTTCCAAGCGGATGCCTTGGTTGGCATCAAAAGGAATATCAGCACGTACGCCGATGTGTTTGGCAGCTTTGTGTTTTTCTTTCAGGAAAGCACGAGTTGAAGAAATGGAAGAGAGGTCGGTGTGGACGGTAAACTCATTAGCGGTTTGAAGCTCTTGTGCAGCGGCGGCAGTACCGGTCAGGGCAATCATGGCACATGTAAAAACTGTTTTTTTCATAGTTAAAATCTCCAAAATTTGGATTGTAGTCGGATATGGTAACATAACGTAAATAATCGTTACGCTTACAATTATATTCTTAAGCTTTCGGTGGGGGGGGATTTTACATATATTAATAAAAATTAACAAATAATTATTTGTTTACAACGAATTGTTATTCTCACTTGGTTTTCTGTTTTTTATGGGAATGACGAAATTTTAGGTTTCTGATTTCGGTTTTCTGTTTTAAGGGAATGACGAGACTTGAGATGGCGGCATTTATCGGGAGCAACTGAAACCACTCTGCCGTCATTCCCGCGAAAGCGGGAATCTAGGTTCGTCCGGTTTCGGTTATTTCCGATAGATTCCTGCCGCGTTGGGGGTCTGGATTCCCGCCTGCGCGGGAATGACGAATTTCAGGTTGCTGTTTTTGGTTTTCTGTTTTTGTGAAAATAACAGGATGAGATCTTTGCAAAATTCCTTTCCCTCCCGACAGCCGAAACCCAAACACAGGTTTTCGTCTATTTTCGCCCCAAATACCTCCTAATTTTACCCAAATACCCCCTTAACCCTCCCCGGATACCCGATAATCAGGCATCCGGTCTCCTTTTAGGCGGCAGCGGGCGCACTTAGCTTGTTGGCGGCTTTCAACAGGTTCAAACACATCGCCTTCAGATGGCTTTGCGCACTCACTTTAATCAGTCCGAAATAGGCTGCCCGCGCATAGCGGAATTTACGGTGCAGCGTACCGAAGCTCTGTTCGACCACATATAGTGGATTAAATTTAAACCAGTACGGCGTTGCCTCGCCTTGCCGTACTATTTGTACTGTCTGCGGCTTCGTCGCCTTGTCCTGATTTAAATTTAATCCACTATAACGGGTCTTCGACAAATACCGGTTGCGTTTGGTTTGCGTTTCCGACAGCGGACGGTTGCGGCAGGCTTTGCGCATAATGCCGTCCAACAACTGATGTTCTTCCAGATGTTGCCGGTTTTCCGCACTGTCGTAGCCTTTGTCGGCATAGACGGTCGTACCTTTGGGCAGTCCTTCCAACAACGGCGGCAGGTGTTTGCACTCATGGGCATTGGCGGGGGTAATGTGCAGTTTCTCGATATAGCCTTCCGCATCGGTACGGGTATGTTGTTTGTAACCGAGTTTGTAGAGATCCAACGGGCATCTTTGTCTTTACTCGGTGTGGTTTGGCCGCTGATTTGTCCTTCTTCGTCAACTTCTATGGCCTGGCGCTGTTTGCTGCCGGCGGTCTGAGACCTTTGCAAAATTCCCCAAAATCCCCTAAATTCCCACCAAGCCATTTAGGGGATTTTCCATGAGCACCTTCTTCCGGCAAACCGCACAAGCCATGATTGCCAAACACATCGACCGTTTCCCGCTATTGAAGTTGGACCAGGTGATTGATTGGCAGCCGATCGAACAATACCTGAACCGTCAAAAAAACCGTTACCTTAGAGACCACCGCGGCCGTCCCGCCTACCCTCTGCTGTCCATGTTCAAAGCCGTCCTGCTCGGACAATGGCACAGCCTCTCCGATCCCGAACTCGAACACAGCCTCATCACCCGCATCGATTTCAACCTGTTTTGCCGTTTCGACGAACTGATCATCCCCGATTACAGTACCTTATGCCGCTACCGCAACTGGCTGGCGCAAGACGACACCCTGTCCGAATTACTCAAACTGATTAACTGCCAACTGACCGAAAAAGGCCTAAAAATAGAGAAAGCATCCGCCGCCGTCGTTGATGCCACCATTATCCAGACCGCCGGCAGCAAACAGCGTCAGGCCATAGAAGTTGACGAAGAAGGACAAATCAGCGGTCAAACCACACCGAGTAAGGACAGCGATGCCCGTTGGATAAAGAAAAACGGCCTCTACAAACTCGGTTACAAACAACATACCCGTACCGATGCGGAAGGCTATATCGAGAAACTGCACATTACTCCCGCCAATGCCCATGAGTGCAAACACCTGTCGCCGTTGTTGGAAGGGTTACCCGAAGGTACGACCGTCTATGCCGACAAAGGCTACGACAGTGCGGAAAACCGGCAACATCTGGAAGAACATCAGTTGTTGGACGGCATTATGCGCAAAGCCTGCCGCAACCGCCCGCTGTCGGAAGTGCAAACCAAACGCAACCGATATTTGTCGAAGACCCGTTATGTGGTTGAACAGAGCTTCGGTACGCTGCACCGTAAATTCCGCTACGCTCGGGCAGCCTATTTCGGACTGATTAAAGTGAGTGCGCAAAGCCACCTGAAAGCGATGTGTTTGAACCTGTTGAAAGCGGCCAACAGGCTAAGTGCGCCCGCTGCCGCCTAAAAGGCGGCCCGGATGCCTGATTATCGGGTATCCGGAGAGGATTAAGGGGGGATTTGGGTAGAATTAGGCGGTATTTGGGGCGAAAACAGCCGAAAACAGCTGAAAACAGCTGAAAACCTGTGTTTGGGTTTCGGCTGTCGGGAGGGAAAGGAATTTTGCAAAGGTCTCGGTCTGAATAATGGTGGCGTCAACGACGGCGGCGGATGCTTTCTCTATTTTTAGGTTTTTTTCGGTCAGTTGGCGGTTGATCAGTTCCGGCAATTCGGACAGGGTGTCGTCTTGCGTCGCCGGTTGCGGTAGCGGCATAAGGTGCTGTAATCGGGGATGCTCAGTTCGTCAAAACGTCAAAACAGGTTGAAGTCGATGCGGGTGATGAGGCTGTGTTCGAGTTCGGGATCGGAGAGGCTGTGCCATTGTCCGAGCAGAACGGCTTTGAACATGGACAGCAGGGGATAGGCGGGACGACCGCGGTGGTCTCGGAGGTAACGGGTTCTTTGACGGTTCAGGTATGGTTCGATCGGCTGCCAATCAATCACTTGGTCCAACTTCAATAGCGGGAAACGGTTGATATGTTTGGCAATCATGGCTTGCGCGGTTTGCCGGAAGAAGGTGCTCATGGAAAATCCCCTAAATGTCTTGGTGGGAATTTAGGGGATTTTGGGGAATTTTGCAAAGGTTTCCGCCTGAAACATTATGAGATTTCAGGCGGCATTGGATTGCTTAGCGGAATATTTTTAAAAAGGCTTACGCGCCGTAAACGGGGTATTTATTGCACAAAGCAGTTACTTGTTCGCGGACTTTGGCGAGGTTGGCTTCGTCTTCGGGGTTAGACAATACGTCGGCAACCAAGTTCGCCAATACGCGCGCGTCGGCTTCGTTAAAACCGCGTGTGGTCATGGCGGCGGAACCGATGCGGATGCCGGAGGTAACGAAGGGTTTTTCCGGATCATTCGGGATGGCGTTTTTGTTGACAGTGATGTGCGCTTTGCCCAAAGCAGCTTCGGCGGCTTTGCCGGTAATTTTCATCGGTTGCAGGTCAACGAGGAAAACGTGGCTTTCGGTGCGGCCGGAAACGATGCGCAAACCGCGTTTAACCAACTCTTCCGCCATGGCGGCTGCATTGATTTTCACTTGTTTTGCGTATTGTTTGAACTCGGGTTGCAATGCTTCTTTAAACGCCACGGCTTTGGCGGCGATAACGTGCATCAGCGGGCCACCTTGCAGGCTTGGGAAGATGGAAGAGTTCAACGCTTTTTCGTGGGTATTGTCGCGGCACAAAATTACGCCGCCGCGAGGACCGCGCAGGGTTTTGTGGGTGGTGGTGGTAACGAAGTCGCAGAACGGCACGGGATTGGGATATTCGCCGCCGGCAACCAGACCGGCATAGTGCGCCATATCGACAAAGAGGTATGCGCCGACTTTATCGGCGATTTCGCGGAATTTTGCCCAGTCGATTTGCAACGCGTAGGCAGACGCACCCGCCACAATCATTTTGGGTTTGTGTTCGAGCGCGAGGCGTTCGACTTCGGCATAATCGAGCACTTCGTTTTCATCCAAACCATAAGTAACAGCGTTGTAGAGTTTGCCTGAGATATTAACGCTCGCGCCGTGGGTCAGGTGGCCGCCGTGCGCCAGAGACATACCCAAAATGGTGTCGCCTGGTTTTAAAACGGAAGCGTACACGGCTTGGTTGGCTTGCGAGCCGGAGTGCGGTTGGACGTTGGCGTATTGCGCGCCGAACAGTTTTTTGACGCGGTCAATCGCCAATTGTTCGACAATATCGACGTATTCGCAGCCGCCGTAGTAGCGTTTGCCGGGGTAGCCTTCGGCGTATTTGTTGGTCAGCTGGGAACCTTGCGCTTCCATTACGGCGCAGCTGACGTAGTTTTCAGAGGCAATCAGCTCGACGTGGTCTTGCTGGCGTTGGTCTTCTTGGGCAATGGCTGCTGCCAAATCGGGGTCATATTGTGCGAGGGTAACGCTTTTTGAAAACATGTTCTCGGCTCCTTTGTGTAATCAGGGTATCATGAGTGTTTTTTGTATAAAAAAATACTTCAAAACCTAAGGCAGATAGTCCATAATGCGTAAATTTTCTTTGGCATTATCAGGTAATTTATTTAACATGCTGGTTTTTAGCGTCTCATTACCTTTATGTTAGTACAAGGCTACCCAAAGGCAATGCATCAAATGGTAAATTTTCGGCAGTTTGTGCAAAATCAATCAAATAACCAGCACCAACCACATCTTTATCAGCCATAACCCGCTGATACACCACTTGCCAAGACAACTCTCCTGCCCCACCATGTCTTAAAATCAGATGAATGGCTTGTAATGCTGTGTTTGGCGTCTCACAAATTGCGAAGATCTGCTCAGAAGCTTGCTTGATGGCTTGTATTTTTGTTTGATTACTCACAATTTCCCCCTATTTTAATATTAACTTAATGCGGTCAAATTCACAAAATACAAGCTTCACCTCTAATCACCCATCACTCGACCTTCTCGGCGTGGATCGGCACCACCAACCAGCCTGCTTGGCTCGATAATAATGGCTTGAACACCTGAATTTAGCTCACGCACGTCAGTCTTATAGCCCAAATCATTTAATGCTTGTTGCCACTGGAGGGCGGTTGTACCCGTTTCTAGTTCATAGCTACCAAAGCGATTTAATAAATTGGGTGCACTGATGGCATCTTGGATATCCATATTCCAGTCACTATGTGCCACAATCGTCTTAGCGACATAGCCAATGATACGGCTACCACCTGGGGAGCCGATTGCCATATAAGGCTTGCCTGCTTTAAATACGATGGTTGGTGCCATTGAGGAGCGTGGTCTCTTGCCGGGCTCGACACGATTGGCGACCTGTTTGCCCTGCTTTATTGGCTCAAAACTAAAGTCTGTCAGCTCATTATTCAGCAGGTAGCCATTTGCCATCAAAGTTGAGCCAAACGCATTTTCAATGGAAGTCGTCATTGATAGCACATTGCCCGCCTTATCCACAATTGATATATGACTGGTAGAAGGTAACTCAATCGCTTGTGAGGACACCCACTCATGAATAAAATCGCCTGCAGATACGCTAGACAATGCCTTATCCGACTGCTCAAGCAGCTGGCTGCGATGTTTTAGGTAGTCTTTAGAAATCAACTGGCGAATGGGTACTGGTACAAAATCAGGGTCGCCCAAATATACATCACGATCCGCAAACGCAAGCCTAGAAGCGTCGCCCAAGAGACGTAAACCTTCGGCATCATACCCCACCTGATTGGGTGAAAATTCATTTAAAATCCCCAAAATCTGACCCACAGCAATCCCTCCTGAGCTTGGTGCACCCATACCGCATACTTCATAAATACGATAAGTCACACAAACAGGCGGGCGTTCCACCACTTGATAATCAGATAAATCTTGTAAGGATAATTGACCGGGGTTATCCTTAGCATTTTGGACAACTGAAACGATATTTTGGGCATATTTACCAGTATGCAGAGCTTTTGCACCTTGAGCTGCTAACGCCTGAACACTGTCAGCAAATTCTAAATTTTTCAGCAAGCTGCCTGCTTGTAGCGGCACACCATTCGGCAAAAAATAAGCGGCTGTTTTTGGATAGCGTGCCAAATGCTGCTGATTTTGCTCAACCGAGATGGCAAGCCTTGGCGACACCTCAAAGCCTTGTTTTGCCAAGCGGATCGGTGTATCAAATAATTTTCCCCAAGGCAATACACCGTATCGCTGATGTATTGTCTCCATCAGTTTAGGGATAGCAGGCGTACCCACCGAGCGACCACCGACCACCGCTTCCATAAATTTCAATGGTTGACCATCTTTATCCAAAAATAATTCCGGCGTCGCACGCATCGGTGCCGTCTCACGCCCATCAAATGTGGTCAATGTTTTGGCGGTATTATCCCAATACAACACAAATGCACCACCGCCCAAGCCTGACGACTGTGGCTCTACCAAGCTTAGTGTCGTCTGCACCGCCACCATCGCATCTGCAGCGCTACCGCCTTGCTTTAAGATATCATAGCCAGCTTGTGTTGCTAATGGATTGGCTGACGCTACCATAAAATCACTTGCAATCACCTGCTTTTGTTCGGTCAGTCCCGTTGCATGTTCAGGCGTGTGAGCGTCTGCACCTGTGATGACAGCAGAATGAGTATTAACCTTACCTTGATTGGCATGGATGACTTGACATCCAGAGATTGTCATAGACATTATCAATGCAGTCAATAAATATGTTTTAGCCACAAGCACTCCTTCGCCTGAGTTTGATTGATGATTCATACAAGGCATGCTGATTATTGTATTTAATATGACTAAATAATTCAATCCAAACTATCAATCTTGACCATCAAAAAAAGACCGCTAATGTCATCAGCAGTCTTTTTTGATATTTATTTTAAGATATTAAGTAATCAGACCTTTGGGCTATGCTCTTCAATGAGTGGTTTTAGCTCACCTGATTGGTACATTTGTGATAATATCACTACCACCGATTAACTCACCATTAACCCAAAGCTGTGGAAAGGTTGGCCGATTGGCGATGAGTGGTAGAGTACTGCGAATTTCTGGGTTTTCTAGGATATTAACAAAAGCAAAGGGTCTGCCAATTGGGTCAGCACCTCTACTGCACGCGCTGAAAATCCACATTGGGGAAACTGGGGCGTGCCTTTCATATATAGTGGATTAACAAAAACCAGTACGGCGTTGCCTCGCCTTAGCTCAAAGAGAACGATTCTCTAAGGTGCTGAAGCACCAAGTGAATCGGTTCCGTACTATTTGTACTGTCTGCGGCTTCGTCGCCTTGTCCTGATTTTTGTTAATCCACTATACAGTAGGAAAGGCTGAAAATTTATGCGTAAAGCGTGATATTGTCAACGTTTTTATCAACCGGACGGCGGTGTTAAAAGAAAATTTTGCCGTATCCGATAAAACACTGGATAAAAATATTATCTTTGTTATAATTAATGTAAAGATTCAATTTGACTTTTTAACCGTAAACCAAGAGAGGAAAGCGATATGTTCCCAGAATACCGTGATTTGATTTCCAAATTGAAACAGGAAAATTCTCGCTTCGCCCGTCTGTTCGACGAACACAACGAGCTGGACGATAAAATTACCGGTCTGGTCAACAATCCGGTTACCAGCGGTGCGGAAACCATCGATGAGCTGAAAAAAGCCAAATTGAAACTGAAAGACGAGTTGTACGCCATCCTGCAAAAAGCAGCGGGCAAATAAATTCGGGCTTTAATTTTTAAAATGCCGTCTGAAAACTTTTCAGACGGCATTTTTGCCGTTCGGAAAGGTGGTTTTCTATCTTTTTAAGGCTATAAACGAAATATCGGCGGCAGCGTCGGATGCGCGCTGCCGCCTTTCTTTATCGGTCAGGCTGCCTTTTATTTTGAATGCAGGCGGTTGAGGTAATCCACTTCTTCGCTGCTGCCCATAATGACGGCGACGCGCTGGTGCAGGCTTTCGGGACGGATGCCGAGTATGTCCTGACGGGCGTTGCTTGCCGATGCGCCGGCTTGTTCGAGTATCAGGGCCATAGGATTGGCTTCATACATCAGGCGCAGTTTGCCGGGTTTGGACGGGTCGCGTTTGTCTTGCGGATACATGAACACGCCCCCGCGCATCAGTATGCGGTGGATTTCGGCAACCATGCTGGCTACCCAGCGCATATTGTAGTTTTTGCCGCGCGTGCCGGTTTCGCCCGCCAAGAGCTCGTCGATGTATTGTTGGACGGGGGGCAGCCAGTGGCGGCGGTTGGACATATTGATGGCAAATTCTTTGGTACTTTCGGGTACTTTCGGTTTTTCTTTTGTCAGCACAAATTCGTTTTCGGCATTGAGCGTGAACATATATACGCCGTGTCCGAATGTGAATACGAGCTGGGTTTGAGGCCCGTAAAGAACGTAACCAGCGGCAAGCTGCTGTCTGCCCGTTTGAAGGAATGATTCGGTTGCCAATGCGCCTTCGGGTTTTTCAAGGATGGAGAAAATCGTACCGACGGAAATGTTGACATCAATATTGGACGATCCGTCTAAAGGATCGAATAGGACGAGATAGCGTCCGTTTTCACCGGCACTTACGAAAGAGTCTTCTTCCTCGCTTGCCAAACCGGCAACGGCAGGGTTGGCTTTGAGTGTGTCAATCATGATGTTGTTGGCGATAACATCCAGTTTTTTTTGGTCTTCGCCCTGAATATTGCCCGTGCCCGCCATACCCAATACGCCGGCCAGTGCGCCGAGGCGGACTTTGGCGTTGATTTCGGTGCAGGCGGAAACAACGGACAGTAAAACGCCGCCGAGTGCTTCGGGCAGCTGGTTTTGTTGCAGGTGTTCGGGGAGGAATCGGGTCAGTGTGTCCATAGTTTGCTCGTTTCGGAAAGGTTTGTGCCGTCTGAAAGGCGGCAGGTTATTGTGGCGTATTCCTTTGGTGCGTTTTGCAGGATAGTCTAGGGGATTGTAGTGTAAAAAAACGGCATGGGGCAAGTCGGAACGCGGCAGGCGGATGAGGGGATATTTATTCTTAAAAGTGCCGACTGCCGGTATATCGTCCGGTTTTGTTTATTTGACGGGAGATGTTGTCTGAAGGGTTTCAGACGGCATCGGGGTCAGCGGATTTTGCTGTCCAAAAGGTAGCGCGCGCCTTCGTCTTGCGCCAGCAGCCGCGTCAGGGCGGGGAGGTTTGCCGCCAATTGTTCCGCCAACAGATAGGGCGGATTGATGACGAACATTCCGCTGCCGTGCATACCGAAACCGTCGGCTTTCGGCGCGTGGACGTGCAGTTCGGCGTGAAGGTAGTTGTCGGGAACGAGTTTTTTCAGTTCTTCGGGCAGCTTGCGGCTTTCTTCGCGGCTGAGGCAGGGATACCAGATGAGATAACAGCCGGACTCAAACCGTTTTAAAGCGGATTTCAGCGTTTCCGTTACACGCCAGTAGTCCTGTTTTTCCTCGTAAGGCGGGTCGATGAGGACGGCGGCACGGCGCGGCGGGGGCGGCAGCAGGGAAATCAGCCCTTTGTAACCGTCTTCGCGCAACACTTGTCCGCGTTTGCCCAATCCTGCTTCGCCCATATTGTTTTGCAGATGGACAAAGTCGGTGGGGTGCAGCTCAAACAGGCGTAATTTGTCGCCGACGCGGGTCAGCGATTGTGCCAGCCACGGAGAACCGCAGTAAAGTTCGGGCGAGGGCAGGATTTTTTGTATGTGCGCGGCAAAGTCAGAGAGTTCGGCAGGCAGGTTTTGCGCCTGTCGGAGCAGGGCGATGCCTTGCCGGTATTCGCCGACTTTCTGCGCCTCGCTGCCTTCGAGATTGTACACACCCGCGCCGCCGTGCGTGTCGATGTACCAGTAGGGCTTGTCTTTGCGGTTGAAATATTGCAGCACTAAAAACAAGGTAAAGTGTTTGAGCATATCGGCGTGGTTGCCGGCGTGGAATGCGTGTCTGTAACTGAGCATGGTATGAAAGCCGTTTGTGCGGAAATGCTGTCTGAACGCGGGAACATGGTTTCAGACGGCATGACGTAATGGAAAACAAATGCCGAATCAGCGTTTTTCGCCGATTTTGCTTTCTTTGCCTTTAATCAGGTTGAGGATGTTGCTCTTATGGCGGAGCAACACCAATATGGCGATTGCGAGGGTTGCGAAAATCCAAGAAGTATGCGGCATAAAAAACAGTGCGGCAAGGGGGGCGGCGATTGTGGCGGTTAATGCGGCAAGGGAGGACACCTTGAAGCCGAATGCCATCACAAGCCAAATCAACGCGCAGACCAAGGCAGTTGTGGGAGAGAGTGCCAGAAGCACGCCCAATGCCGTTGCCACGCCTTTGCCGCCTTTAAATCCGAAAAACACCGGCCACATATGCCCGACCAGCGCGGCGAGTGCGACGGCCGCGATTGCGCTGTCGGATAAACCGAGCGGTTCTTGAAGCACGCGTGCAAGCAAAACGGCAACCAAACCTTTGGCGGCATCGCCCAAGAGCGTCAGCGCGGCCGCCTTTTTTTTGCCGCTGCGTAAAACATTGGTTGCCCCCGGATTGCCCGATCCGTAGGTGCGCGGGTCGTCCATGCCGTAATATTTGGACACGATGACGGCGAAAGAAAGTGAGCCGATCAGATAGGAAACGGCAACAGCCGGTATGTTGAACATTTGCGGTACTTTACTTAGAATGGTGCGGTTATTTTAGCAAAAAACGGGGCGGATTATGGATAAAATCTTTTTGCACGGCATCAAGGCGGATACGCTTATCGGCGTGTACGGCTGGGAGCGCGAACGGTTGCAGACCCTGATTGTCGATTTGGACATCGGCGTTCCCGAGAAAGCGGGTTCGGACGACGATATTGCCAATACGGTGCATTATGCCGAGGTATGCGAAACGCTGCGCCGACATCTGAAAGAACAGGATTTCCTGCTTTTGGAAGCGTTGGCGGAATATATTGCCGATTTGGTTTTGGGATATTTCGGCGCGGTGTGGGTGCGCGTGAAAATCGTCAAGCCGGGTATTTTGGAAGGCGTGCGCGAGGTTGGCGTGGAAATCGAGCGCGGCAAGCGTGAAGATTGAACGGCAGAATAGGAAACGGAAAGGAGATATGAAGTGGATTTGAGGGAAGTAAAATTAGGCGGCGAAACCATTTACGAGGGCGGTTTCGTCAGCATCAGCAGGGATAAGGTCAGGTTGCCCAACGGCAATGAAGGGCAGCGTATCGTCATCCGGCATCCGGGCGCGGCGTGCGTGTTGGCGGTAACGGATGAGGAAAAGGTCGTTTTGGTACGGCAGTGGCGGTATGCGGCAAATCAGGCGACATTGGAACTTCCTGCGGGCAAGCTGGATGTGGCGGGCGAGGATATGGCAGCATGCGCTTTACGAGAACTGACTGAAGAAACGCCTTATACCACCGACAGCGTACGCCTGCTTTACAGTTTTTATACGGCGGTCGGTTTTTGCAACGAAAAAATGTATCTGTTCGAGGCGGAAGGCGTGCGTTTGGGCAGTACGCTTGCCAATGACGAAGACGAGATTACGGAAACCGTATTGATGTCGAAAGAAGAAGTCCGTCAGGCATTGGCAAACGATGAAATTAAAGACGGCAAGACATTAATCGGTTTGCAATACTGGCTGATGAAGGATTGACAGGGTGTTGAACTGCCCTCCGGAGTAGATTGGCGGGCATTTTGTTTGGCGGATGAGATATGCCTTTTCGGCTTGTCTCTGGGCGCGTCCTTTAAAGTCATTCGTGCTTTAGTAATAAGAGGGAAAAGGGTATAATAATTACCCAAACGAACGTGATCATTTTTAAGAATGGTTAATAATGAAAATCTTTGTTACTGATTTTTCTTACCGGTTTATGAGCTTATTAATTCTTTCTTATATACCGTCAATTCATTCATCGGAAGATGATATTGATTTTGGCAAAAGGGTTATGATGGTTACTTTTTTTGCATTTTTAGACACAGTAATAGAGCGTTTTTTTTAATAAAAAGCCTTGGTAGGTTTATCCTGCCAAGGCTTTTTCTTTGTTATAGACCTAAAAGCCCAATTTGAATTTGAGAACGGTATAGTGGATTAACAAAAACCAGTATGGCGTTGCCTCGCCTTAGCTCCAAGAGAACGATTCTCTAAGGTGCTGAAGCACCAAGTGAATCGGTTCCGTACTATCTGTACTGTCTGCGGCTTCGTCGCCTTGTCCTGATTTTTGTTAATCCACTATAATTGGCACAGCCAGTATTTAAACAAGCGAAGCTAATTTATAGATTATGTCAAAACAAAGGGAGGCAATTTGTTGCGGTTATTTGACTGCCGTCCCTATCTTCAGCCCGAGCCAAGTCAGCAGCAGCGAACCTGCCGTGTGCAGGAAAATATTGGCAAGTGCTGAAGCAGGACGATTCGATTGGAGCAGGGTTACGGTTTCCAGTGAAAATCCGGAAAGCGTGGTCAGGCTGCCGAGAAAACCGGTAATCAGCAGCAGCTTCCATTGCGGATGGTTGACGGTTTCGGCAAAGATTCCGATAAGAAAAGCGCCCGTCCAGTTGGCAAACAGGTTGCCCGTGGCGGGAGACAACGATGCGGGAACGGCGAGGTTGAGCAGCCAACGCGCCGTTGCACCGAGTGCCGCACCGATGGAAAGGGGGATGATGTTGGAAAGCATGGTTTTGCCTGTCTATGCCGTCTGAAGGCTACCGCCATATGCCGCGGTCGGACTTAAGATAGCGGTTGTCGTCGAAAGTGTTAATCCAATGGGGCTTCAGTGCAACAAATATGGCAGTTGAAATGCCGCTGAGGAAGGCTTCCGCCCACGCCAGCAGAATAAAGACGGGCAGGGCGGTCGTCCACAATATTTCGGACGGAAAAGCGTTTGCAGCATCCAAAATACCGGTCAGCACCAGCCCGGTCAACAGAATGCCGGCGGCGGAAGCGAGAAAGCCGTTGACGAAAATAAAGATGAAAATATTGGGCGGCAGGCGGTTGACCAGCATACGCGACAGGCGGTTGACGACCAGCGCGGGCAGAATCAGCACCAAAGCGTTCGGCGGATATGCGCCGGCAGAATCGGCAAACAGCAGGCAGTAGGGCAGCATCAGCAGCGCGGCAAGCCAAAGGGCGGCGGAAGTGCCCACCATCAGTGCAACCAGATTGACGGCGAGCAGGTGGTAGTTCATCTGTGCAAGCTGTCCGCCGCCGGCAGAGGCGTTCAGACACCATGCTGCGGAAAAAATTACGGTACACAGTGGAAGGGCGGAACGGTAGCGGGCAAGCGAGCGGAATGCGGACGGCGCGGAAGCTGCCAGTATCAGGATAAGGACAATCCACGAAACCGACAGTACCATATCTGAAAACCAGACTGTTTGGAAAATCATGGCAATGCCGCAAAGATTAAGGGAAGGGACGGCTATTATACTGTCGGCGGGGGCAAACCGAAAGCCGAATCGGTTTCGGCAGAATTGCCGACCGGTTGTTTTTTTTGGGATGGAAACACGTTAAAATAAACCCGTTTAATCGTTTGTCTTGCGGGAAACGGCATATGTTTTGGATAGTTTTGATCGTTATTTTGTTGCTTGCGCTTGCCGGCTTGTTTTTTGTCCGCGCACAATCCGAACGCGAGTGGATGCGCGAGGTTTCTGCGTGGCAGGAAAAGAAAGGGGAAAAACAGGCGGAGCTGCCTGAAATCAAAGACGGTATGCCCGATTTTCCCGAACTTGCCCTGATGCTTTTCCATGCCGTCAAAACGGCAGTGTATTGGCTGTTTGTCGGTGTCGTCCGTTTCTGCCGAAACTATCTGGCGCACGAATCCGAACCGGACAGGCCCGTTCCGCCTGCTTCTGCAAATCGTGCGGATGTTCCGACCGCATCCGACGGATATTCAGACAGTGGAAACGGGACGGAAGAAGCGGAAACGGAAGAAGCAGAAGCTGCGGAGGAAGAGGCTGCCGATACGGAAGACATTGCAACTGCCGTAATCGACAACCGCCGCATCCCATTCGACCGGAGTATTGCTGAAGGGTTGATGCCGTCTGAAAGCGAAATTTCGCCCGTCCGTCCGGTTTTTAAGGAAATCACTTTGGAAGAAGCAACGCGTGCTTTAAACAGCGCGGCTTTAAGGGAAACGAAAAAACGCTATATCGATGCATTTGAGAAAAACGAAACAGCGGTCCCCAAAGTCCGCGTGTCCGATACCCCGATGGAAGGGCTGCAGATTATCGGTTTGGACGACCCTGTGCTTCAACGCACGTATTCCCGTATGTTCGATGCGGACAAAGAAGCGTTTTCCGAGTCTGCGGATTACGGATTTGAGCCGTATTTTGAGAAGCAGCATCCGTCTGCCTTTTCTGCAGTCAAAGCCGAAAATGCACGGAATGCGCCGTTCCGCCGTCATGCAGGGCAGGGGAAAGGGCAGGCGGAGGCAAAATCCCCGGATGTTTCCCAAGGGCAGTCCGTTTCAGACGGCACAGCCGTCCGCGATGCCCGCCGCCGCGTTTCCGTCAATTTGAAAGAACCGAACAAGGCAACGGTTTCTGCGGAGGCGCGGATTTCGCGCCTGATTCCGGAAAGTCGGACGGTTGTCGGGAAACGGGATGTCGAAATGCCGTCTGAAACCGAAAATGTTTTCACGGAAACTGTTTCGTCTGTGGGATACGGCGGTCCGGTTTATGATGAAACTGCCGATATCCATATTGAAGAACCTGCCGCGCCCGATGCTTGGGTGGTCGAACCACCCGAAGTGCCGAAAGTTCCCATGCCCGCAATCGATATTCCGCCGCCGCCTCCCGTATCGGAAATCTACAACCGTACCTATGAACCGCCGGCAGGATTCGAGCAGGTGCAACGCAGCCGCATTGCCGAAACCGATCATCTTGCCGATGATGTTTTGAATGGAGGTTGGCAGGAGGAAACCGCCGCTATTGCGAATGACGGCAGTGAGGGTGTGGCAGAGCGGTCAAGCGGGCAATATTTGTCGGAAACCGAAGCGTTCGGGCATGACAGTCAGGCGGTTTGTCCGTTTGAAAATGTGCCGTCTGAACGCCCGTCCCGCCGGGCATCGGATACGGAAGCGGATGAAGGGGCGTTCCAATCTGAAGAAACCGGTGCGGTATCCGAACACCTGCCGACAACCGACCTGCTTCTGCCGCCGCTGTTCAATCCCGGGGCGACGCAAACCGAAGAAGAACTGTTGGAAAACAGCATCACCATCGAAGAAAAATTGGCGGAGTTCAAAGTCAAGGTCAAGGTTGTCGATTCTTATTCCGGCCCCGTGATTACGCGTTATGAAATCGAACCCGATGTCGGCGTGCGCGGCAATTCCGTTCTAAATCTGGAAAAAGACTTGGCGCGTTCGCTCGGCGTGGCTTCCATCCGCGTTGTCGAAACCATCCTCGGCAAAACCTGTATGGGTTTGGAACTTCCGAACCCGAAACGCCAAATGATACGCCTGAGCGAAATCTTCAATTCGCCCGAGTTTGCCGAATCCAAATCCAAGCTGACGCTCGCGCTCGGTCAGGACATCACCGGACAGCCCGTCGTAACCGACTTGGGCAAAGCACCGCATTTGTTGGTTGCCGGCACGACCGGTTCGGGCAAATCGGTGGGTGTCAACGCGATGATTCTGTCTATGCTTTTCAAAGCCGCGCCGGAAGACGTGCGTATGATTATGATCGATCCGAAAATGCTGGAATTGAGCATTTACGAAGGCATCCCGCACCTGCTCGCCCCTGTCGTTACCGATATGAAGCTGGCGGCAAACGCGCTGAACTGGTGTGTTAACGAAATGGAAAAACGCTACCGCCTGATGAGCTTTATGGGCGTGCGCAATCTTGCGGGTTTCAATCAAAAAATCGCCGAAGCCGCAGCAAGGGGGGAGAAAATCGGCAACCCGTTCAGCCTCACGCCCGACAATCCCGAACCTTTGGAAAAATTGCCGTTTATCGTGGTCGTGGTTGATGAGTTTGCCGACCTGATGATGACGGCAGGCAAGAAAATCGAAGAACTGATTGCCCGCCTCGCCCAAAAAGCCCGCGCGGCAGGCATCCATCTTATCCTTGCCACACAACGCCCCAGTGTCGATGTCATCACGGGTCTGATTAAGGCGAACATCCCGACGCGTATCGCGTTCCAAGTGTCCAGCAAAATCGACAGCCGCACGATTCTTGACCAAATGGGTGCGGAAAACCTGCTCGGGCAGGGCGATATGCTGTTCCTGCCGCCGGGTACGGCCTATCCGCAGCGCGTTCACGGCGCGTTTGCCTCGGATGAAGAGGTGCACCGCGTGGTCGAATATCTGAAACAGTTTGGCGAACCGGACTATGTTGACGATATTTTGAGCGGCGGTATGTCCGACGATTTGCTGGGAATCAGCCGGAGCGGCGACGGCGAAACCGATCCGATGTACGACGAGGCCGTGTCCGTTGTTTTGAAAACGCGCAAAGCCAGCATTTCTGGCGTGCAGCGCGCATTGCGTATCGGCTATAATCGCGCCGCGCGTCTGATTGACCAGATGGAGGCGGAAGGCATTGTGTCCGCACCGGAACACAACGGCAACCGTACGATTCTCGTCCCCTTGGACAATGCTTGATTTTTTGCAAATGGAAATGCCGTCTGAAGACTGTTTCAGACGGCATTTTTATAGTGGATTAACAAAAATCAGGACAAGGCGACGAAGCCGCAGACAGTACAAATAGTACGGAACCGATTCACTTGGTGCTTCAGCACCTTAGAGAATCGTTCTCTTTGAGCTAAGGCGAGGCAACGCCGTACTGGTTTAAATTTAATCCACTATATCAGACATTTGAATTCGGATTATTCCCTGACCTGTCCCGTGCCTTGTACGATGTATTTGTAACTCGTCAGTTCTTTCAAACCCATCGGGCCCCGGGCGTGGAGTTTTTGCGTGGAGATGCCCATTTCGCAACCCAAGCCGAATTCGCCGCCGTCGGTAAAGCGCGTGGACGCGTTGACATACACGGCGGCAGAATCGATATGGGTCGTGAAATAGTCCGCAGCGTGGCGGTTTTCGGTAACGATGCCGTCTGAATGGTGCGTGCCGTGGGCTTCGATGTGCCCAACCGCCTCTTCGACCGAAGCGACGGTTTTCACGGCGAGGATGTAGTCTAAAAACTCGGTATCGAAATCGTCTGCACCCGCCGCTTCGCCGCCGATATGCCGCGCCGCCTGCGGATCCAAACGGAAGCGGACGGGCGGCAGTCCGGCTTCTATACGGTTGCGAACCAACAGCCGTTCGAGCTTGGGCAGGAAGTCGGCAGCAATGTCTTCATGCACCAGCAGCACTTCCATCGAGTTGCACACGGACGGGCGGCTGGTTTTGGCGTTGTACACGATACGGAGCGCCTTGTCCCAATCCGCGTCCTTGTCGATATAAATGTGGACAATGCCCGTCCCCGTTTCAATGACCGGCACGACGGCATTCTCAACCACCGCCCGTATCAGCCCCGCCCCGCCGCGCGGAATCAGCAGGTCTAGATAATCTTTCGCCCTCATCATTTCGTAACTGCTTTCGCGCCCGGTGTCTTCAATCAACTGGAGCGCGTCGGGGTCGATGCGGGTTTGTGCCAACCCCGTTTTCAGGGCGGCAACGATGGCGCGTGCGGATTGGAATGCATCTTTGCCGCTGCGGAGTACGACCGCGCTGCCGCTTTTCAGTGCCAAAGCCGCCGCATCGGACGTAACGTTCGGGCGGCTTTCGTAAATAATGCCGATAACGCCCATCGCCACGCGCTTTTTGACGATTTCCAAGCCGTTGGGCAAAGTCGAGGTTTCCAGTATTTCGCCCACGGGGTCGGGCAGCGCGGCAACCGCCCTGATGCCGTCCGCCATCGCGCAAATGCGTTTGCCGTCCAACAAAAGGCGGTCGGTCATGCTTTCGGGAATGTTGCCTGCCGCGGCTTCCAAGTCTTGACGGTTTGCCGCCAAAATATCTGCCGCCGCCGCTTCCAAGCTGTCCGCCATAGCAAACAGCGCGCGGTTTTTTTCTTCCGTATCCGCCGTGTTGACGGATTTTTTTGCCGCTTTGGCAAGGGCAAGCTGTTTTTGTGTGTTTGACATGGGTTTCCTTTTCTAAAATTCGGTCAGAAGCAGGCGTATTTCGGGCGTGATGGAAATCCAGTCGTCCCGATGGATGAACACGCCTTTCGCCTTACGCAATTTGAGCAGGTCTTCGGCGGCGGCAGAGCCGAACAGGACTCGCCCTTTGCCCAAAGGCTGTTTGGTTGCCTTGCTGTACACGGTTACGGTGTCCATACGGGAAAAATGCCCTTCGATTCCGGCAATGCCCGACATCAGCAGGCTTTTTCCCTGTTCGGACAAAGCGTGTTCCGCACCTTCGTCCACATAAACGCCGCCCCTGCTTTCGGAATAGAACGCCAGCCATTGCTTCTGCGTCCGCAAACCTTTGGCACGGGGGACGAAAAACGAGCCGTCCGCCTGATTATCTGCCGCTTCGGCAAGTGCATCGGGTTTGAGCGAGGAACAGATATAGACCGGTACGCCGGACTCGGTCGCAATCGTCGCCGCTTTGATTTTAGTCAGCATACCGCCTGTGCCGTTTGCCGAACCCGAGCCGCCCGCCATTTCGATGATTTCATGGTTGATGTGTTCGATTTTGTCCAGCCGTACGGCATCGGGATTGCTGTTCGGGTTGCCGGTGTAAAGACCGTCTATGTCGGTCAGCAGCACCAAGAGGTCTGCCTGTATCATCGCCGCCACTTGCGCACTCAATGTGTCGTTGTCGCCGATTTTCAATTCCTCAACCGAAACCGTATCGTTTTCATTGATGATGGGGACGGCGCGGCGTTGCAGCAGCACGGAAAGTGCGCCGCCGGCATTTTGGTAGCGGCGTTTGTCGGCAAAGTCGGCGCGACTGAGCAGGATTTGTGCGGACACGATGCCGTCTGAAGACAGGTTTGCCGTATATTCTTCCATCAGCAGCCCCTGCCCGACGGCGGCGGAAGCCTGTTTGTCGGCGATTTTGACCGGACGTTTTTTGAAACCCAGCGCACCGAACCCTGCCGCAACCGCGCCGGAAGACACCAAGACCAGCTCGTGTCCCGCATGATGCAATGCGGCAAGCTGGCGGGTGATGGTTTGGATTTTGCCGCGCGAGAGACTGCCGTCCGAATGGGTAATCGAAGATGTGCCGACTTTAAATACGATTCTTTTGTATTTCATTGTTTCCGTCCTTGTTGGTTTGTCCTGTCTCGTTTGCCGCCTTGTGCCGCCGAATTTGCCCTGTTCTGCCGCAATTGTCAACAATCACGCCGCGTCTGCGATAAAATAGACAAAATGTATAAAATTAATAAAATCTATGGCGGCTTATTGAGATTTTTCAAATTTATATTGCCGTTTTGTCCAAAATGCGTATAATCCTGTCCATATTTCTGCTGTAGGCTGATTTATTTTAGACAAGGACTACCATGCAATTAGATATAGACCGCTTGGTTGCTTATTTCGGCGGCGTGAACGCGCTTGCCGAAGCGTTGAAACAGCACGATCCCGAAAATGCCGCGACGACCGCCGCCATCTATAAATGGCGCACGCGCGGGTCGCTGCCTTTGGCGCAACTGCAAAAGCTGACCGCGCTTGCCGAATCGCAAGGCAGGCCGCTGGATTTGAATGCTTTTTTACAAAAAAACGAATCTCTGGAGAGAACAGAAATGACACAGGCCAACCGCGTTATCATTTTCGACACCACCCTGCGCGACGGCGAACAATCGCCCGGCGCCGCTATGACCAAAGAGGAAAAAATCCGCGTCGCCCGCCAGCTGGAAAAATTGGGTGTGGACATCATCGAAGCGGGTTTTGCCGCTGCCAGCCCGGGCGATTTCGAGGCGGTCAATGCGATTGCGAAAACCATTACCAAATCAACGGTCTGTTCATTGTCCCGTGCCATCGAGCGGGACATCCGTCAGGCGGGTGAGGCCGTTGCGCCCGCGCCGAAAAAACGCATCCACACCTTCATCGCCACCAGCCCCATCCATATGGAGTACAAATTGAAGATGAAGCCGAAGCAGGTGATTGAGGCGGCGGTCAAAGCGGTGAAAATCGCTCGTGAATACACCGACGATGTGGAATTTTCCTGCGAAGACGCGTTGCGTTCGGAAATCGATTTCCTTGCCGAAATCTGCGGCGCGGTAATTGAAGCGGGCGCGACCACCATCAATATTCCCGATACCGTCGGCTATTCAATCCCGTACAAAACCGAAGAATTTTTCCGCGAACTGATTGTCAAAACGCCCAACGGCGGCAAAGTCGTTTGGTCGGCACACTGCCACAACGATTTGGGCTTGGCGGTTGCCAATTCGCTTGCCGCATTAAAAGGCGGTGCGCGTCAGGTGGAATGTACTGTCAACGGCTTGGGCGAACGTGCAGGCAATGCTTCGGTTGAAGAAATCGTGATGGCGTTGAAAGTGCGCCACGACTTGTTCGGCTTGGAAACCGGCATCGATACCACGCAAATCGTGCCTTCGTCCAAACTGGTGTCCACCATTACGGGCTATCCCGTGCAGCCCAACAAAGCCATTGTCGGTGCCAATGCCTTTTCGCATGAATCGGGCATCCATCAGGACGGGGTGCTGAAACACCGCGAAACTTACGAGATTATGTCCGCCGAATCGGTCGGCTGGGCAACAAACCGTTTGAGCTTGGGCAAATTGTCCGGCCGCAACGCCTTCAAAACCAAGCTGGCGGATTTGGGCATCGAGTTGGAAAGCGAAGAGGCACTGAACGCCGCGTTTGCCCGCTTCAAAGAACTCGCCGACAAAAAACGCGAAATCTTCGATGAAGACCTGCACGCACTGGTATCCGACGAAATGGGCAGCATGAATGCCGAGAGCTACAAATTCATCTCCCAAAAAATCAGCACCGAAACCGGCGAAGAGCCGCGCGCCGACATCGTGTTCAGCATCAAAGGCGAAGAAAAACGCGCTTCCGCCACAGGCTCCGGCCCCGTGGATGCGATTTTCAAAGCGATTGAAAGCGTGGCGCAAAGCGGCGCGGCTTTGCAGATTTATTCCGTCAACGCCGTCACGCAAGGTACGGAAAGCCAGGGCGAAACCAGCGTCCGTCTGGCGCGTGGCAACCGCGTTGTCAACGGTCAGGGTGCGGATACCGACGTTTTGGTCGCCACTGCCAAAGCCTACCTCTCTGCCTTAAGCAAACTGGAATTTGGTTCTGCCAAACCGAAAGCGCAAGGCAGCGGTACGATTTGAGCGTGAAAACAGACGATGCCGTCTGAAGCATAAAAAGGCTTCAGACGGCATTGCGGCGATATAGTGGATTAAATTTAAACCAGTACGGCGTTGCCTCGCCTTGCCGTACTATTTGTACTGTCTGCGGCTTCGTCGCCTTGTCCTGATTTAAATTTAATCCACTATAATAGGGCGCAAAACCCATTGGAAAAGGAAAATGATGGATTCCCGAAAATTTACCGAAGCATCCAAACGGCGGTTGAGCGAATTGTTGGATGCCAAAAGCGAACAAGGCAACACGATGCGTTGCGACGAGGTTCAAGGTTTTATGACGGCGCTGTTGAGCGGGCCGGACAAATTGACACCGCTCGACTGGCTGCCCGAAGTGTTGGGCGACGAATCGCAATTTACCGCCGCCGAACGTTCCGAAATCGAACGGCTGGTTTTGGCAATGGCGATGGAAACAACCGCCGCGATGTCGGATAAAAAACTGCCCGATTTGTGGCTGTATGAAAACGAAGACGGCGGCAGCGATTTTTACACATGGTGCAATGCTTATCTTTACGGTTTGGATATTGTGCCGACCGATTGGTTTGAAGCCGTCGATGATGAAGCGTTTGAAGAGTTGTTTTATCCCATCATGGCATTGGGCGGTATTTACGACGAAGAGGACAACGGCACTATCCGTCTGCAATTCACAGAAGGCGAGCTGGCGGAACTGGAATCCGAGTTGCCTTATGCATTGGCGGATATCTACCGCTACTGGCAGGCGGTCATCAACAAGCCGCAAACCGTCCGCAGGGAAGGCGAAAAAACAGGCAGGAACGATCCCTGTCCGTGCGGCAGCGGCAGAAAATACAAGGCGTGTTGCGGTAAGAATTGAAGCGTTTGTTTCCATGAACCAAACGTAAAAATGCCGTCTGAAACCGGATTTCCATGTTTCAGACGGTATTTTTCACAGGCGGTCAGTGCTGTTTTTCATGCCGAACCGGACAAAGCCGACGATACCCAAAACAATCATCGGGACGCTCAACCATTGCCCCATCGACAGCCCCAAGGTCAGCAGCCCGAGATAGTCGTCGGGTTGGCGTGCAAATTCGGCAATGAAGCGGAATATGCCGTAGCCGCCGAGGAAGAGTGAGGCGACTTGTCCGGTCGGCCGCTGTTTTTTAGAGAACAGCCAAACGACGGCGAACAGGCAGATGCCTTCAAGTGCAAACTGATAAAGCTGCGAGGGATGACGCGGCAGCATACCGTATTGTTGCAGCCATTCTGCCCAAAGCGGATTGTGCGCGGCGGCTTCGAGGTCTTCGTAACGCGCCTGCGGGAAGCCCATT
Source organism: Neisseria meningitidis (assembly GCF_900638555.1). Classification (NCBI taxonomy): domain Bacteria; kingdom Pseudomonadati; phylum Pseudomonadota; class Betaproteobacteria; order Neisseriales; family Neisseriaceae; genus Neisseria; species Neisseria meningitidis. The sequence continues at coordinate 931,335 of NZ_LR134525.1, read as the reverse complement.
GCCCAAAATGCGTTGATGTCGGTAACGCGTCCCCAAAGTTCGCCGTTGATGAAGTTGCCGATACGTCCCGAAGCGAGACCCAGTGGAACGAGCGGTGCGACCGTGTCCATCAGTTTGAGGAAGCCGATGCCGTGTTTGCGACCGAACAACCATATGGCAATAACTACACCCAAAAAGCCGCCGTGGAACGACATTCCGCCTTCCCATACCTTGAAAATATCAAGCGGATGGGCGAGGTAGTCGGAAAACTTGTAAAACAGGACGTAACCCAAACGCCCGCCCAAAATTACGCCCAAAATGCCCCATGTCAGGAAGTCGTCGAGCGATTCTTTGGTAAAAACGGACAAGCCTTGCGCGATGCGCCTTCTGCCGAGAAAGGTAAAAAGAATAAATCCGAGGATGTAGCTTAGGGCATACCAGCGGACGGCAAGCGGGCCGATACTGATAAGGACGGGGTCGAATTGGGGATGGGTAATCATAACGGGCTTTCGTTTTCAAATGCCGTCTGAAAGGCATGATGCTTCAGACGGCATTTCTGCAATAAGGGTTTCAGCGCAAATCGCCGATGATGTTGAGGATGGCGGACAACGCGGCTTCGCCCAAGCGCAACGACCGTTGACCGTTCCATCCGAAATCGTCGTCGGGCAGGTTGGCATTGTCTTTGAACGGCATTTCCAACGTATAGGCAAGGCAGTTGAAACGGTTGCCGACCCAGTTTGTTGCCAAGGTCATGTTTGCCTGACCGGGCGCATCTTTTTCGTAACCGTATTCGTCTTGGAAATCGGGGCTGGCGTTCAAAAGGGCGGTTTTGAACTGTGTTTCCAACGCGGAAATGCGCGGATTGTAGTTTGGCACGCCTTCAGTTCCTGCAACAAAGATAAAGGGCAGCCCTTCGTCGCCGTGGATGTCCAAGAACAAATCCACGCCGGTTTCCAGCATTTTTTCGCGCACGAAGAACACTTCGGGGCTTTTTTCCAAAGTCGGATTTTCCCATTCGCGGTTGAGGTTCGCACCGGCGGCGTTGGTACGAAGGTTGCCCAGTGCCGAACCGTCGGGGTTCATATTGGGGACGATATAGAACGTGGCGCGGTCGAGCAGGGTGCGCGCTGTCGGGTCTTGCGGATCGAGCAGCCTGCCGAGCAGCCCCTCGACAAACCATTCCGCCATGGTTTCGCCCGGATGCTGGCGGGCGGTAATCCAGATTTTCAGATCGCTTTCGACCTGATTGCCGATGGTCAGCAGATTGATGTCGCGCCCTTGCACGGTGCTGCCCAAGTCGTCGATGCGGCACAGGCCGCTGCCTTGCGCGTCGCCGAGGAGGTTTAAATGCTGTTCTTCGGAGTAAGGTTCGAAATAGGCGTAATACACGCTGTTGGACAGCGGCGTATGATTGACGGTCAGTACGCCGTTTTCGTAGGAAGTCGGTACGCGGAACCAGTTGCGGCGGTCGTATGAGGCACACGCCTGATAGCCTTCCCAGCCTTTCGGGTAGGCGGCTTCTGCCGCGTTTTCAAAATGCATGATGCAGTTTTGATATGCCGCGCCTTGCAGCCGGAAGTAGAACCATTGTGCAAAATCGGAGGCGTTGTCGGGACGCAGGGCGAGGCGGATGTTGGAAGGATCGGTCAGGTCTTTGACGACGACCGAGCCGGCATCGAAGCGGGTGCTGATTTTAATCATGGGAAAGTCCTTGCTGTCGCCGGTTTCTCGAACCGGATAAACCGCGATTTTACCGCCCGTATCGCAAGGCTTCAACCTGCTCGAAAGTCTGCCGGATGCCGTCTGAAGATTGTTTCAGACGGCGTTTGGCGTTAACATAAGCCGAAATTGTCAACAATAGGGAGCCGTTATGGAGTCTGAAAACATTATTTCCGCCGCCGACAAGGCGCGTATCCTTGCCGAAGCGCTGCCTTACATCCGCCGGTTTTCCGGTTCGGTCGCCGTCATCAAATACGGCGGCAACGCGATGACCGAACCTGCCTTGAAAGAAGGGTTTGCCCGCGATGTCGTGCTGCTGAAGCTGGTCGGCATTCATCCCGTCATCGTTCACGGCGGCGGGCCGCAGATCAATGCGATGCTTGAAAAAGTCGGCAAAAAGGGTGAGTTTGTCCAAGGAATGCGCGTTACCGACAAAGAGGCGATGGATATTGTCGAAATGGTGTTGGGCGGGCATGTCAATAAAGAAATCGTGTCGATGATTAACACATATGGCGGACACGCGGTCGGCGTAAGCGGACGCGACGACCATTTCATTAAGGCGAAGAAACTTTTGATCGATACGCCCGAACAGAATGGCGTGGACATCGGACAGGTCGGTACGGTGGAAAGCATCGATACCGGTTTGGTTAAAGGGCTGATAGAACGTGGCTGCATTCCCGTCGTCGCCCCCGTCGGCGTAGGTGAAAAAGGCGAAGCGTTCAACATCAACGCCGATTTGGTAGCAGGCAAATTGGCGGAAGAATTGAACGCCGAAAAACTCTTGATGATGACGAATATCGCCGGTGTGATGGACAAAACGGGCAATCTGCTGACCAAACTCACGCCGAAACGGATTGATGAACTGATTGCCGACGGCACGCTGTATGGCGGTATGCTGCCGAAAATCGCTTCTGCGGTCGAAGCCGCCGTCAACGGCGTGAAAGCCACGCATATCATCGACGGCAGGGTGCCCAACGCGCTTTTGCTGGAAATCTTTACCGATGCCGGTATCGGTTCGATGATTTTGGGCGGTGGGGAAGATGCCTGAAGCAAAGTCGGAAAATGCCGGCTTTGGCGGAAAACCCGTTTGTCCGGTTTCTGTTTTTGGGGTTTCGGGCAATTTCCAAACCGTCATTCCTGAAAAAATATAGTGGATTAACAAAAACCAGTACGGCGTTGCCTCGCCTTAGCTCAAAGAGAACGATTCTCTAAGGTGCTGAAGCACCAAGTGAATCGGTTCCGTACTATTTGTACTGTCTGCGGCTTGGTCGCCTTGTCTTGATTTTTGTTAATCCACTATAGAAACAAAAACAGAAGCCTAAGATCCGTCATTCCCGCGCAGGCGGGAATCTAGACCTGTCGGCACGGAAACTTATCGGGAAAAAAGGTTTCTTTAGATTTTATAGTGGATTAACAAAAACCAGTACGGCGTTGCCTCGCCTTAGCTCAAAGAGAACGATTCTCTAAGGTGCTGAAGCACCAAGTGAATCGGTTCCGTACTATTTGTACTGTCTGCGGCTTGGTCGCCTTGTCCTGATTTTTGTTAATCCACTATACGTCCCAGATTCCCACTTTCGTGGGAATGACGGGATGTGGGTTTTTGTGCGGATTTGAACCGGTAAGGGTGGTGTGGGATTGGTGGTTTGCTTAGGATCTTTTGGATTGTAGTTTGTATATACATTTACTTGTTGATAAAAGATAAAATAAAATTAGAAACTAAAAGTGAGAAAAAATTAATAATAATAGGGATGTATAAATGTAAAGGCTCCGTTTCATAGCTAAGGTTATCTGAATATATGGAAAAAAAGTAAAAGTCCATAAAACTAAAATATATAGATAATGCTAATGATAATAGAATTATCACTTTCCTAGAGTAAGGATAATATTTTTTTATCGTAAAAAAATATAAAATAGGATAAATAATTGCCATATAGATAGATTTTGTAACAAAATTAAAAATAAATAATAAAAATAATGTAATAAAGTATATTTTTTGGCTATGAAATAAAATTGTACATAATTGAACGAGCAGATCAAAAAATGAACTACATATAACAATAAATAATAACGTATTTACCATACTAAATTTAATAGGTCTCATTATCATATTTAATAACCACTTCATAGTAAATGCAGAGTGGGTGGAAACACTCACTTTATGGTTTGCTACGCTCTGCTCAATTAGCAACCCGATAACCCAATATGGATAATAGGGTAATTAATCCAATCTAATTTGTCAGCATCCGTTAATTTATTGCAAAATAAAGTATTGAATTATGTCGGGTGCAAATGACGAAATATAAGTTTCCGTGCGGACGGATCAAGATTCCCACTTTCGTGGGAATGACGGTGGAAAGATTGTTGTTTTTCCCGATGAATTCCTGTGTTTTTTGTTTTTCCGGATAAATTCCTGTGGCTTTGAGTTTTTTGGATTTCAGCCTCAATGCCGTCTGAACGCCGAATCGGGCTTCAGACGGCATTGCGTCATTTGAAATTCAAAACCGGCCAGCCTTTTTCTTTGGCTTCTTTTTCCAGCTCGGCATCGGGGTTGACGGCGACGGGTTCGTCGACGAGGCGCAGCAGCGGCAGGTCGTTTTTGGAGTCGCTGTAAAAATAGGTTTTGCCGTAGCTTTCGAGCGTTTCGCCGCGTTCGGCGAGCCATTGGTTCAGGCGGGTGATTTTACCTTCTTTGAGGCTGGGCGTGCCGATGTAATTGCCGGTGTAGCGGCCGTCGGAACCGGATTCGAGTTGTGTGCCGATGATGTTGGTAATGCCGAAAAGGCGGCAGACGGGGTGATGATGAACTCGTTGGTCGATGAGATGACGAGGGTTTCGTCGCCTGCCATTTGGTGGCTCTGCACCAGCATACGCTGCATAGGCGAGATGTGGGGGATGATGTATTCCGCCATAAATTCGCGGTGAAATTCCGCCAGCTCTTCTTTGCTGTAACGGGCGAGCGGGGCGAGGTGGAATTTGAGGAATGCGTCGATGTCGAGGCAGCCGTTTTGGTAGTCGCGGTAGAATTTTTCGTTTTGCGCTTCGGTTTCGGCAGCGTCAACCAAGCCTTTTTTGATGAGGTATTGCGGCCAGGCGTGGTCGGAATCGGTGTTGATGAGGGTGTTGTCGAGGTCGAAGATGGCGAGGTTTTTCATTGGGTTTCCTGTTGTTTCAAAAGCTGGCGCAAAAGCGGCAGGGTGATGCGTTTGCCCATCGTGACGGCGTAGTTGTCCAGCGTGTCGAGCATCATCATCAGGCTGTCCATATCGCGCCGCCAGTGTTTGAGCAGGTATTCGAAAATTTCGGAATCGACGGTTACTTGGCGTGCCGCCGCCATACTGGCGAGCGCGTCGATTTTTTCTTGGTCGGTTAAGGGTTTGACTTCGTAAACGAGGCAGTACGCCATACGCGTCCGCAAATCTTCGCGGATGACAAGCTGCTGGGGCGTGTATTCCGAACCGAGCAGCAAAAAGCCTTTGCCGCTGTTGCGGAAGCGGTTGAAGATGGAAAAAAGCAGGGCTTGTTCTTCGTTGCCCAGTTTTTCGACTTGATCGACGGCGAGGTATTCCGCCTCGAACGCGGCATCGGTCAGCGGCATGGAGGCGGCATCGATATAGGCGGCGTTTTTGCCGGCTTCGAGCGCCTGTGCGACCCACGCCTGCAAAAGATGGCTTTTGCCCGCACCTTCTTCACCCCAGACATAGATAAACTGTCCGTGTTTGTGTCGGAGGACATAGACCAGTTCCGCGTTTTCCGTGCCGAGGAATTTGTCGAAACTCGGATAGTCGTGTGCGGCAAAGTCGAAAATAAGCTGGTTCACGGTTCGGCATTCCGAGGGGTGGTAAACGGGTTTATTGTACGTTGTTTTCGCGTGCTTTATCAATTTGAACGATGCCGTCTGAAAACGGCTTCAGACGGCATCGTTCAACCGCAGGCAACGTTGCCGACATCGAGGCGCATATTGTGGAACGCGTTGAGCGTGCTTCGGTGTCCGATGCTGATGATGATGCTGTCGGGCAGTTTTTGCTTTAAGGCGCGGTAGAGCGCGGCTTCGGCCGGTTCGTCCAAGGCGGCGGTGGCTTCGTCGAGCAGGACGATTTTGGGCTTGGAAAGCAGGGCGCGGACGAAGGCGACGCGTTGCAGTTCGCCCAGGGAGAGTTTGTGCTGCCAGTCGTCTGTTTTGTCCAATTTGTCAATCAGATAACCCAAGCGGCAGGTGTTCATGGCTTCGATTAGCTCCGGATGCTGTTTGTCGATGTCGGGATAACAAACCGCGTCGCGCAGGCTGCCCTGTGCCGTGTACGGGCGTTGCGGCAGGAAGAGGATGTCTTGATGCGGCGGACGGCTGACTTTGCCGCTGCTGCCGAACGGCCAAAGCCCAGCCAGCGCGCGCAGCAACGAAGTTTTGCCGCAACCGCTCGGGCCGCGTATCAGCAGGGAATCGCCGCTTTTGAGTTTGATGTTGATGCCGCTCAACAGGATTTCGCCGTTGTGGCGGAACAGAGCGACGTTTTCCTGTGGGGGACTGTTAGTTTTTGCACAAGGAACAAATAGAGTAAAAAAACGCTGAAATCTTCGGAAGACGTGGATTTCGGCGTTTTTTTGTATCCGGAAAAGTTACGCCAGCTTTTTCACAAAACCGCGCCGGAATGCGCGGTTTTCTGTTTAAAGCTGACGAGATTAGGGAATTTTTAAAACTGTTTTAAGAGGTTTTTAAAATGGATTTAATCAATACTCCGGCCATACCACTCAACACGGCCTATGATGGCGATGTCGTCTTGGGTATTACTCAAATCTATTTCAAACGGTGCGTAACGTGGATTTTCAGACGTTACAAGCAGTTTGCCCGGTATACGTTGCACACGTTTGACAAAGAGGTCATTGCCTATACGCAAGACATATAGGCCGTCGCGCGGCTCGGTTTCGGCGTGGTTGATTAGAATGTTTATAAAAGGCTTTAACTAGAAACTGAACATGGAACTTGTATAATAGTTCCATGTTTGAAAAAATCTTTTAATATCATACATCTAAAAAAAGCATCTGAAGACCATAAGCTAAACATGAAACTTGAATTTAAAGGCGGAGTTTCATGTTTAAGCCTATTTTTTCCGTTTTTTAGTCGATACTGCTGCATATGTTTTTTGCAAATCTTCATCACTTAATTCAGTCAGGCTTTCTACTGAGAAATTTTTTTCGAGGTAACTTTTCAACCAATCTTCAAGCTCAAGCTGTTTTACATTTAATTTGATATAAGCGTATTTCTTTTTTCGCCAGTCGGGATCGTTGTTCTTTGATGTTGCTGTATTGCTCAACCTACCCAGCCATTTTCTGAGATAAGTTTCTGCTTTGTCGTAATCGCTCAATGCGATTAGTTTGTAACTTGGAACTTTACAGTGAGCATTCAGACTAGCCCAAATTGCACGGATTGATTTTGGCGACCGTTTGGCAATCTCTTCTGCTGCGGCAACTTGTTTAACAAGTTGTTGCAGCTTTGAAGCTTGCTCAAGCGTTATATGTTCCTTGCCGGGTTTTGAATCGACACGGGTTCTGATGACGTGATTTTGGGTATTAATTTGATGAACAACCGAACCAGATGAGGCGATAACAGCGTTACTGACGTTGCCGTTAATCTGATTCTCAACGTTTGATTTGCCAATAGCGTCGTCCAATTTTTTATTAAGGTCGTCTGAAACAGCATTTAAATTTGCCGAATGAATGCCTGTAAAGACAAATTGAATATCCACCCCTAATTGGACAGCAGCAAGTAAAAAGTCCGCAGGAATGTTGACCTGCCCGCTTTCATACAGTCTCAAACTTTCTGCACTGCATCCAGTTTGCTCAGCAAAATTCTTTCGAGAGTATCCAAGTCGGCTTCTCTCTTCAACTAAATTCAATGCTAAATCAATGCGTTCCATAAAAACACCGCAAAATATTACCAAATATTTTGTGTATATCATCCAAGTAACAGTTAAGGCAGGCATTAAAGCCTGTAAGGTAAGTAAGTAATGGATTCTATCATGGAGGCATTATGCAAGCGAACGAAATCTATAAATCCTTAGAAGAAAAAAATATATCGGCAAGAATGTTGGCTTCGGCTTTAGGGGTAACTAACCAATCTGTTTCTGAGGTCATAAGAAATGGACGAGGAAGCAAAAGAATTGCGGAAGCAATCGCGAAAGTGATTCAAAAAGATTTAGTTGAAGTTTTTCCGCATTACAAGAAAACAGATTGTCGAGACAAAAAGATAGCTGAATTGAAAGAGATGCTCGGAGTGGGTTGAAATGGAATATATGGATCTCAAAAGCCTGCTTAATTTTGGGTTGCCAAATATGCCAAGAACAGTAATAGGGCTGAGAAAAAAAGCGCAAAGGGATGGTTGGCAAACGAGAAGGCGTCAAGGTAAGGGTGGTGGTGTTGAATATGCCCTACCTATTGAAATCCGAGCAGCCATCATGAAACGGCAGTCGGACGAGCTGGCGGAGAAGATGCCGAAAACCCTGCCCCAAGTCAGACCAGGGACGGCGATGTCGGCTCAGGCACTGGCTGAAGCGGCCAAGCTGTTGAACGAGAAACAACGGTCGGTGGCGGATGCGCGATGTGCGGTGGTGGTGGCGGTGTTGGGGATTAAATACGAATACGATTGCTCTGCCAAGGCTGCGGTGGCTCAGTTTTTGGGCTTGCTGGCAGAAAGTAAATTGGACGCGGTCACGCTTGGGAACTTGGAAAAGGCCAATGACCGCAGCCGGTCGGCAAAGGTTGGCGAACGTACTTTAGACGGCTGGATTTCTGCTTATTTGAAAGCGGAAAACGCGACGGAGCGGCTGGTTGCTTTGGCTCCGAAGACGACGAAGGCGGTTAAGCCGATTGAGAGCTACGGTTGGTTGCCGATGTTTATGCAGTTTCACAACATCCCTTCAGCTCCGAAGCTGGCACACAGCTACCGCCGGTTTGTGCAGTGGGCGGAAGCGGAAAATATGCCGGTCAATGATGTGCCTAATTTGAGTATGGTGCGGCGCGTTTGGGACAAGCTGCCGCTGATTATGCAGGAGCGCGGCAGGAAAACGGGGGCGGCTTATAAATCGCTGCTGCCTTATGTGAAACGTGATTGGGGGGCTTTGAAGCCGAACGATGTTTGGATCGGCGACGGCCACAGCTTTAAGGCGAAGGTGGCGCATCCGGTACACGGCAGGCCGTTTAAGCCGGAAGTGACGGTGATTATTGATGGTTGTACGCGGTTTGTGGTCGGTTTTTCGGTTTCGTTGGCTGAAAGTTGTGTGGCGGTATCGGATGCTCTGCGTATCGGGGTCAAGCATTTTGGTTTGCCGATTATCTATTACTCGGATAACGGCGGCGGCCAAACCGGCAAGACGATTGACCATGAAATCACGGGTATTACGTCCCGACTGGGTATCCGCCATGAAACGGGTATTGCGGGCAACCCGCAAGGTCGAGGCATCATCGAACGATGGTGGAAAGACAATCTGATTGAGATGGCGCGACAGTATGAGACGTTTGCGAGCGCGGGGATGGACAGCAGCACGAAGAACCTGATATACCGCAAGATGGAAAGTGCTTTTAATGCTTTGGAAAAAGGCAAGGATTTGACGGAGGAACAACAGAAATATTTGAAAAAACTGCCGAGCTGGTCGCGCTTTATCGCGGATGTGGTCAAGTGTATCGATGAATACAACAACCGCCCGCACGGCGAGCTGCCCCGACATCCTGACGGCGGGCATTATTCGCCGAAGGCTTATCGGGAAATGAGGCTGGAACAGGACGGTATCGCGCCGGATATGTTGTCGGCAGAAGAGCTGGCGACGATGTTTATGCCGCAAGAGGTGCGAAAGGTACAGCGCGGTTGGCTGGATTTGTTCAACAACTCTTATTTCTCAACTGAGCTGGCGGAGTATCACAAAGACGAGGTACGGGTCAGCTACGATTTGAGCGATGCGTCGGCGGTCAATGTGTTTGATATGGACGGCAAGTTTATCACTAAGGCGCAGGCCGACGGCAATACCCGCGAGGCTTTCCCGACGGCTCGTATCGACCAACTGGCGGAAAAACGCCGAAAAGGCAAAATCAAGCGGGCGGAAAATGCAATCAAGCTCGCAAATGCGGAAGTCAATCCGGCTTTGGAACAGGCGGCAGTTTGGGACGAGCTGGGACATTTGGGCGGAAACGTCATCGAGGCGGAGTATGCGGTATTGCCGAAAACGGGCACGGACGATTTTGTGCTATTTGAGGCGGATAGATAAAGGAAAACATGATGGACAAACAGAAAAATGCGGCGTTTTCGACCGAGCTTGTTGAAAAATTGAAACTCAAGCGAGCCCTTGGGCGGATTCAACGATTTCAAGTAAAGATTCAAGGTGTTCCCGCTGAACGGAATCAGGCTCAAATTTCTAAATCGGGAAACTCTTTCATTTCAGACGGCCTTTAAAGGTTGTTTAAAACTCAAGGATATTAAAAATGAAACAAATCAATCAAGCATTGCAACAAAAACTGGCTGAGTTTAAAGAAAAATCGGGTATGAGCCAAACCCAACTGGCACGCGGTATCGATACTTCGCCGGCATCCGTCAGTATGTATCTGAACGGTACTTATGCGGAAAAAGGCGGTAATTATGAAACCATCGAGCCGAAAATCGAGGCGTTTTTGGAGATGCAGGACAGTAAAGCGAAACGCGAAGAGCTGGTGTTGGGTTTTGTATCGACTAAGACGACCCGCCGAATCGTGGAAGTGATGCGCGCTGCGCACGAAGGCGGCGAAACAGTGGTGATCTACGGTCAGGCGGGATTGGGCAAGACTCAGGCGGTCAAAAACTACTGCGAGAAAAACCCTGCGGCCATCTTGATTGAGGCTAATCCGAGCTTTACGGCACTTGTGCTGATGCGCAAGTTGGCAGTAGCGGCGAAGGTATCGGCGATGGGCAGTTTGAATGATTTGTTTGAATCGGTATCGGACAGATTGCGTGATTCAGGCCGTCTGATTGTGGTCGATGAAGCGGAAAACCTGCCGTTACGCGCCCTTGAGATTATCCGCCGACTGCATGATGAAACGGGCTGCGGTTTGGTGTTGAGCGGTATGCCCCGACTGGTGGCCAACCTGCGCGGTAAGCATGGCGAGCTGGTACAGCTTTACAGCCGCGTGTCTGTTGCGCTGAATTTGGGCGAATCTTTGCCGGATGACGAACTCTTTGAGATTGCGAGAGCAGCTTTGCCTGATGCGGACGAAGAAACGCTCTTGGAACTGGTTAAACATAGCAACGGCAATACGCGCCGGATGAGCAAATTGATGCGCGGCGCGGTACGCACGGCGAACAAGAACGGTATCAAGATGCAGGCCGGTATCGTTAAGAAATACAGCTCCCTGATTATCCGATAGGCCGTCTGAAACGGTAAGTCTCTGACAGGGCTATATATTTTTTACCCTATGATTTTAATAAGTTATTGTTTTCTAAAGGAAAACGCAAAATGCAAGTTTTGAAGAAAGTTGATTGGAAGATGTTTGTGGCACGCTCTTTTTGGCGGTGTGTGCCGGTTGGTTTGACGGTGGGCGTGTGGTGTTTTGTGGCGGGAATGGCGTTGCATTCCTGCGCGAAAGAACCCGAACCGGTTGCGAAAGAGCCGACGAAGGTTGAGAAGATGGAAAGACAGGCGGATTTGGAGGTCAAGGTATGGGAAGCGCAATACGAGTCAATGAGCGTCGAGGAAAAAATGAAAGGGATTGTTTATGAGTGATAAGCCAATTTTATTGAGCCCTGCGGCGAAAAAAGAGGCTTTGGATCGGGCGGTCAAGGAAATCCGTGCGAAATATGGCGATAAGGCGATTGTGAAAGGATGTGTGAAATGAGTTTCGGACGACGTAATACGGATTGGCAGGCTTGGGGACAACACCGCAGGCGTGCGACGGCGCGAATGGCGCAAAAAAGCCGGGAGCGCGAAATCGAAGAATATCAGGCGCGTTTCAGACGGCCTGCCGAGAAGAAGGAGGAGAAAAAATGATTTGGTCTGTTGTCGGATTGGCGGTGTTGGTGCTGCTGGGGATTTGGCTTGAAATGCCGGCCAGAATCGTCGTGTTGCACATGATAGGCGAAGGCCATGACGGGTATGACGACAATTAAAACGGTAAGCCGTTGATGTTGCTCTATATTTTTTTGTCTTATTGAAAATATAAGGTATTGATTTAAAAGGATTTAGGAAATGAATGCAAAAGAAATTGCAGAATGGATCGAAGACCGTGGCGAGCTGATGATTATGAAAAAGGACGGCGAAGGCTTTGTGATTGCAGCGCGTGCGCCGGACGGGATGTGGAAGACTGCCGAGGCGGAAACTTTGGCTCAGGCGATAACTTTATGGGAGGAAGTGTGATGTTTAAGTTTTTGAGAAACCGCGCGAAAGTTGAAGCACTTGCCAAGCACGAACGCGAACAAGGCTTGAGTAAGCCGAAATGTTAAACCCAACCTGAAAGGAAGAGAAAATGGCTAAAACCCGAATCAAACAGCCCGCCATCGAAGCGGCACAAGACAAAACGGAAGTTACTGCATTTATCCGCCAAATCGGCGACTTGCAGCGCGAAGTCAAACGCCTGGAAACCGAAGCCGGAGACAAAAAAGCGGCCATTGAAGAAGAATATGCCGCCCAAGCCGCGCCGATGTGTGCCGAAATCATGAGCCTGACCGAACGTGTGGCCGCATACTGCGAGGCACATAAGGACGAGCTGACGGAAAACGGTAAAACCAAAACCGTGGACTTTACTACCGGCCTGATTAAATGGCGCATCCGTCCGCCATCCGTCAAGGTAACGGGCGTGGCCGCCGTCTTGGCGTGGCTCTCGGAAAAATCCGCCTTTGCCGAGTTTGTCCGCACTAAAAAGGAAATCGACAAAGACGCCATCCTGAATCAAAAAGAGCGTTTTTCAGACGGCCAAGTGCCGGGGATTAAGATTGTGAGCGGCGTGGAGGATTTTGTGATTGAGCCGAGCGAACAAATTCTATAAAATCAACAGCCTGATTTCAATTCAGTGTGTTGAAACGTGATTGAGCCTACGGAGCAGGAGCTTGCCTAGCCGGTTCAAATAGGCTTTAACCCATGATTAAAGGCCGTCTGAAATGGGGTTTAAAACCTGTTTCAGACGGCCTTTTTTCATACCCTAGATTCAGGCTGCTTTCTCTTCCTGCTCGTACACGGCGTTGTAGAAAGCGGCGGACAGCTTGTCGGCTTTCTCGGAGGCGGTTTCAATCACGGCAGACAAACCGTCTTCGATTCCTTCCATGTCCATATCCAAAACTTTCAGATGGTTGAGCGTGAACACCAGCAGATTCAGGGCTTTGAGGCTGTCTTGGTCGAAAGTCAGAGTATAGGTGGTATTCATGGCTTAACCCTCCAATCCCAAAGACTGTTGTTGCACCACCATTTTGGGCTTGGGGACATATTCCAAGAAACCCAAATCGTTGAGTTTTTTGAGACGGTAGGAAACCGCGCCGGGGTTCATGTCCAAGAGTTTGCCTATTTCGGTCAGGTTCAAGCCCATACTGCGGTAGCGCAGCAGCGCGAGCATTTCGGGCGCGGCTTGGAAATAGGCGTCTTCCAATGCATCGATGCGGTATAGCACGGCATCAGGCAGGGCTTTTGCCTGTTTCTCCATTTCGATAAAATATCGGCGGGCTTGGCGTCCTTTGTCGTTGCGCTCCACCATGCACAGCTCTTTTGCCATGTCGAGGGATAAATAATACCCCTGAACAGTTTTATCACGCTGTCCAAAGAAACCTGCTTCGGTGCGGACAATTTTGTCCACGCCGATAAAATCAAGGGCTTGTGTAAATCCGTATTCTTCAATGCGACGCTGAATCCATTTAGAAAATGGTGTTTCCACACCTAAGAACTTATGCAGGTCATGAGCATCAACCAGTGCTTGTGTTTGATTGTCCAATTGACCTGAAACAGTTGGGATGAGTTGGGTATTCATGGTAAAATTATCTTTCATTTCAAGGTTGAGATGACAAGGAAAAGAACGCTCTAACGTTGCTTTTCCACTATCCCCGATAAGCTGTCACTTATCGGGGATTTCCATATCTTGTGTTGCACAAGATATGGAAATTTTAAATTATGGTAATTCTATTTGTCAATATTCTTTTTTGCTTTCTTTTTGAATTTTTCCGATTCCATATCTCCTCTAATTTTCGATTTTACCCAGTTTGAAAAATCTAAATTTTCAGAAAATTTAATTAAATCAAGTTCTTTTTCGGAATTGAACGATACTGTTTTCACTACTCGCTTGAGTGCGTATTTTTCTTGAGCCTTTTTAATCGAGTCCATAATCTTCCTTTAAATAGGTTTTAAAACACGATTATGGTAATACTAAAAACCATTTTAATCAAGATGTATTACAACAAAAAGCCGTCTGAAATGGGGTTTAAAACCTGTTTCAGACGGCCTTTTTTCATGCCCTACATAAAGAGAGTTGCTGCTCTGCTTTCCACCTGTTCCGCCGATGTTTTCCCATCGGCGGAATTTTCTTATTTCATTTTTTCCTTCATGACTGATTTAACCCAGTTTGAAAAGTCGGGAATTTCTTTTTGCATAAAATCCACCAACTCTTTCTCTCTTTCCAAATGGAAAGAAACTGTTTTCATCAGCCGCTTTTGGTCATACTTTCGCTGATATTCAGCTTGTTTTGCTTTTAGCGTTTTTTCATCAGGCATAGGCAATCCTTGATTTTTAAAATCGTTGTAGTAAAATGGCTTGCAGAAAGGTTGGCGAAAGGGGCGCGGTGTTCTGCCACCCCTTGTGTTTAATCAACTTGCTTAGTAAGCCGGACTACAGCTTAAAAGCAGAATGATGAAAAAAACAACTTTCGCCAGTTTTGTCATTTCCACAAGCCTCCTTTCTATCCGATAAGCCCCCGAAGTTGCCGCTTCGGGGCTTTGCTTTATCAGATAGGCGTATTATCTAGTATTTCTAGAATTTAGTCAAGCTATTTTTTGATTTTTTCTTTGATGATTGATTTAACCCATTGGGAAAAATCGATATTTTGGGCATATTCCAAAAGTTCTTTTTCCGTTTCGGCATTGAACGAGACTTTCTTAATCACCCGTTTCTGCTCGTAACGCTTTCGGTTTTCTGCCAGTTTTTCATCAACCATAGGCAAACTCCTTGATTTTTTAAACCGTATTTTGTAAGATTGGGACTGGGGACAGCGGCGACCGCCCCCAGCTGGTCAGTCTTTAGTAGGCATTAGCACTTGCCAACATGAAAACTGCGACCAAGATGAGAATTTGAATAGTGCGTTTATTCATCTTCTTTCTCCCAGTTGAGCCCCGCTTCGGTGGGGCTTTTCCCGTATCGGCCCTCACTACGCCGATGAATTGAATTATAAACGTGGACACGTTAAAAGTCAACCCTTTCCCCAACAAAATCAAAGAAAAATGCCGTCTGAAAACAGCTCGAATGCTGTTTCAGACGGCATTTTTTGTTGTCGGGCATCAATGCCCTGCCATTTGTGCGGCGTTGCGGTTATCAAGATATGGTATTTTAGTGTGTATTTTTAGAAGAAATTTACCATATATAGTATTAAAATATTATACGGTTGTTTTATATGGATTTGATTTTCTTGAAAAATAAATCCCATATGCTAATATTTGCACTATTTGGGCGAGGTTGAAAAATGAATACCGTCAAAGAATATACGGCAGTCCGCGAACGGCTGCTCAATGCTGCCGATTATTTGGAAGAAGTCCGTAAAGACCGTAAGACGGGCAATATTGCGTCCGTGGAATTTGTGCCGCCGAAAATAGGGGCTCGGGGTTACGGCAAATTCAAAGTCCGTTACAAAACCTTAGTGGCGGTTGATTTATGAGCGGGGAAAAATCCGAGAATCTGCCGGCCGATGAGCAGCAGAAAATGCTTCAGGAGTTTTTAGAACTTCAAAAACAGGATATTGCAGTCAAACAGAAGGAGTTGGAAAGCCGTAAGGACGAAATCCAATCTCACGAACGCATTGCACTGGCTACCATCGAAGCGCAAAAACAGGGTGAACAGCAACATGGTGAGATTTTCAAAGAGGTACACAAACGCCGTCTGAATGCCGTGATTGCTATTTCTTTTCTGATTGCCGCCGTGCTGATTACTGCGTTATGGCGCGATAAGGACAGCGTCGCTATTGAAATTGTCAAAATCGGCGGGGCGGTAGCTTTGGGATATTTTGCAGGAATCAACAGAGGTAAAGCGCAAACCTTGGAAAAGCAACGGCGCGAAAAAGACAGTGATTAGATTGTAGTAAAAAAGGTCGTCTGAAACGTTTTGGCGAAACTCGCAAAGCTCGTTTTCAGACGGCATTTTTTATGTCTGTCCGTTTCGCAAAAAAACATCGGCTTAATACTATATATTGTATTTTATTGTATAAAATGCGCTAATTTATACTATATGTTGTATTGGAGAGATAATGCGCCGGGCGTTGATTGCGAAAATTAAGATTGCTCAAAAGGAGCTGGGCTTGGATGACGGTACCTATCGCGCGGTGTTGGAGCGTGTGACGGATAAGCGGTCGTGTGCGGATATGGATGTTTCTGAACTTGAGTCTGTTGTCGCTGATATGCGGTCGCACGGATTTAAGCCTAAAGCAAAAGGTAACCCACACGGCAAACCGCATCTGCGTCGGACATCATCAGCGGCAATGCTGGACAAAGTCGAAGCCCTGCTGACCGTCGGCGGCAAACATTGGAACTATGCACACGCAATGGCGCGGCGGATGTTTGGTAAGGATAAGGTCGAATATTTAGACGATACGCAGCTACATAAACTGGTTGCTGCGTTGCAGATTGCGGAAAACAGGAAAACGGAAAAAGCGGGTGGGGATGATGGGGTTCGAAAAAGTTGAACATTTATTGCCGGATACCGTGTTGGACATTGTGGATGTCATCGGACTGGCAGCGACGGAACAGCTGGTCAAGGCGATTGGCGGGGCGCGGTTTAAATTTGGTAAGGGCAAGGTGGACACCGAGCGTTTGGCAATTTTGGTCGAAGCCATCGGCGAAGTGAAAACACATGAGCTGTTGCAGGTATATGGTGGCGAGGAATTGTATGTCCCACGGTGCGGCAAGGCGTTAATACAGTTGAGAAACCATAGGTTTTATCAGGAGTTTGTCAAATTGCGCGATATTGATAAGAAGAGCGGGCTTATGGCGATGACGAAGCTATGCCCTAAATACGGCATCTCTTCACGAACGGGATATACGATTATCAATGAAATGAGCCGACCTGCGGCACAGCAGGCAGCTTTATTTTAGGCAGTGATGTGTGACCAGGCTTTGGCCGTCTGTATTCAGACGGTCTTTTTTTTGGTTTGCAGGGGTGAAACATCTACCGTTCGGGACGATGGGTTAAAGACGGTTTAATGGGGTTTTCAAATGTTATAGTGGATTAACAAAAACCAGTACGGCGTTGCCTCGCCTTAGCTCAAAGAGAACGATTCTCTAAGGTGCTGAAGCACCAAGTGAATCGGTTCCGTACTATCTGTACTGTCTGCGGCTTCGTCGCCTTGTCCTGATTTTTGTTAATCCACTATATGCAATCAATATTTTTTGGAGATGATGAATGGGCAAAACCGTAACCTTAACCGCTGGACACAGCAACACCGACCCGGGTGCGGTCAACGGAAGCGACCGTGAGGCGGACTTGGCGCAGGATATGCGCAATATCGTGGCTGCTATTTTGCGCGATGACTACGGTTTGACTGTTAAAACCGACGGCACGGGCAAAGGCAATATGCCGCTGCGCGAAGCGGTCAAGCTGATTCGCGGCTCGGATGTGGCGATTGAGTTTCACACCAACGCTGCCGTCAGCAAAGCGGCGACAGGCATCGAAGCCTTGAGTACCGTTAAAAACAAACGCTGGTGTCAGGTGTTGAGCAAAGCCGTTGCCAAGAAAACCGGCTGGAAACTGCGCGGCGAAGACGGCTTTAAACCCGACAATGCGGGCCAGCATTCGCGCCTGGCTTATGCACAAGCCGGCGGCATTGTGTTTGAGCCTTTTTTCATCAGCAACGACACTGATTTGGCCTTGTTTAAGACGACTAAATGGGGCATCTGCCGCGCGATTGCGGACGCGATTGCGATGGAATTGGGGGCGGCAAGAGTATGAATATTATTGGTAAATTGAAAGAAGCTGCTTCCTATTTTCTTACAAAATTGATTGGAGAAAATCCTAGTAATGAGCAGGTAAACCGCGCACTTATACAGATGCCAAATGTTCGTCCGATACACACCTATCCACGCCCAAATTTAAGAAACTCAGGCGTGGCAGCCGCGAAACGCGCGGCGCGCAAACGCAAGAATCGTCGTTAATCATGGGACAGGTTGCGTTTTACGAAAAGATGATTGGGCTGTGGTCGGCCAAAAGCCGTGAGGCAAGCGAACAGGCAGACTTGGCGGCGTTTGAATTTGCGGAGGGCGAACTGGCCAATTATCAGGAAATGCTGAAACGGCACCTGCAAACCAAAAGTGTGGAATAGCAATGCGTATTTTGGATATTTTTAAAAACCCAGCGACAGGCAATGTGTCGCACTCGAAACTGTGGGCAAACGTTGCCTGCGCGGCGGGGACGGTTAAGTTTGTGATGCTGCCCGACCCGTCGGCGGAGATTTGGGCGGTGTATTTGGGCATTGTCGGCGGCTATGCGGTGGCGCGTTCGTTGGTCAGCGTCAAACGTCAGGAGGTCGAGAATGAATCTCGTGAAACTGCTGGCGAATAACTGGCAACCGATTGCCATCATCGCGCTTGTCGGCACGGGTTTGGCGGTGTCGCACCATCAAGGCTACAAGTCGGCTTTTGCGAAGCAGCAGGCGGTCATTGAGAAAATGAAGCGCGACAAGGCGCAAGCCCTGCTGTTGTCGGCTCAAAACTACGCCCGCGAACTGGAACAGGCGCGTGCGGAAGCTAAAAAATATGAAGTCAAGGCGCACGCCGTCGGCATGGCTTTGGCGAAAAAACAGGCGGAAGTCAGCCGTCTGAAAACGGAAAATAAAAAGGAAATCGAAAATGTCCTTACTCAAGACCGTAAAAATGCAGGCGGCGGTTGTATTGACGGCTTTGGCCATCACGGCTTGCAGCTCTACAAGCGCGCCCTCGGCTACGGAAATTAAGGTTGTCGAAAAGGCGGTCATGCCGACACCGCCTGCCGCATTGATGGTCGCGCCGGTACGCCCAAATCCGCCGAAAGACGGCAAGACAGTAACGCTGTTGGAACACGCCGCCGAGTTTGGCGGCTATGTTGCCGAACTGGAAAATCAAAATCAGGCTTGGCGCGACTGGGTCAACAGTCAAGCGGCAGTTGACGGTTCGGAGGGTGCGCGATGACGACTTATCGTGAGTTGGTGCAACGCACGGTCGCCTGCCGCCATGCGGATTTAGAGCTGGGATTGAGCCGCGCACGCGAGCAAGAGCCGTTTGTCATTCATGTTTCCGATTTGTTGGATAAGGCCGGTATCGATTACGCGGTACGCATGGATAAGGATTTTCAGACGACCTTTTGTGTGGAGTTTTCCGCGACGCCCCTGCTGATGTGATTGGTATTTTGCGGAAATATTACTCAGTCTTTTCAGACGGCCAAAAGGTCGAGGCGGCGAGTCGTCATCCCGAAGGCTACGCGGTCCGTATCGTATTTGGCGATGTGCCGGTTTAAAGGGGTTTTAAATGGATTTTGAATTTGGGTTTAAAACCCTGTGGCCGATTGCAACGGCGGCGTTTTGGTTTTGGGTCAACGGCATTTCAGGCCGTCTGAAAGAGGCGGACAAGCGCATTGACGACCTTAAAGAGGAGCTGCACGCGGTCAAGCTCTCTTATCACACCAAGCAAGATGCCAAGGCAGACAGCACTAATATTGCGGCAGCCTTAGAACGAATTGAAAACAAGTTGGAAAAAGTAAACGAAAAATTGGACAGGAAAGCGGACAAATCATGAGCGACCCGATTTTGGAAGTCTTGGCGCGTATCGAAGCCAAGCAGGATGACATGCTCGCCAATCAGGCTCGAATGGACGAGGAATTGCAGCAAATTAAGAAAGACTGCAAGAAATCTGCGGCGGTTTACGGCGGTCTCGGCGGTGTGATTGTAACGACCGGCTGGGAGCTGCTGAGAGCCAAGTTCGGGGGCTGATATGGCGCATCCGAAGGAAATCCGCGAAAAGCTGCGCCGATTGTACGTCAGCGACGGGCAGACGCTTGAAATCGCGGCGATGATGTGCGAAATCCCGATTGCGACCGCCCGCAGCTGGAAACGCGCCGCCAAGGAAAGCAGCGACGATTGGGACAAAGTGCGCGCCGCCTATACCTTGGCAGGCGGCGGCATCGAAGACTTGAGCCGTTCGCTGCTGGCGGGTTTTTTGGTGCAGTACCAGTCAACGATGACAATGTTGCAAGACACGTCGATTGAAGGGCTGATGCCGTCCGAGCGCGCCAAACTGTTGACAAGCCTGTCCGACGCGTTTACCAAGACCGTGGCGGCAAACGCCAAAGTGATGCCGGAAACGTCAAAACTGGCGACGGCAATCGAGGTGTTGGAATTGTTCGGCGAAGTGGTCAGGGAGCGATACCCGCAACACTTGCAGGCTTATGTCGAGCTGGTCGAGCCGTTGGGTGTGGAAATTGAAAAGAAATACAGGTAGCAACTGCATAAGGTAATTGAATGAAGTCCAAAGAGTTTTTAAAGTCACTTGCCGAATATGCCGCCCAACTCCGCCAAATTATTGAGGCAGAGGTGGACGGCTTCGATGCGTCGCCCAAGGCTATTGCTGCACGCCGTGCCAAGGTGTTTGACCCGGTAGGCGGTTACGAGTATTTCGTCAACACCTACTTTCCGCATTATATCCGCTCCCCTGAAAAATCCGAACTGCATGCGTTTTTATTCAGCCGTCTGCCGGAGATTATCCGCTCCCCCAAAGGGGAAAATGAGGCGGTGGGTGCGCCGCGTGGCGAGGGTAAGTCGACGCAGGTTACTCAGTTGTTTACGCTGTGGTGTATTGTGACAGGCCAAAAACATTATGCCGTTATTGTGATGGACAGCATAGATCAGGCATACCCGATGCTCGAAGCCATCAAGGCGGAATTGGAATTTAATCCGCGCTTGAAAACCGACTTTCCGGAAGTATGCGGGCAGGGCCGCGTATGGCAGGCCGGTACGATTGTGACGGCCAATGACGTTAAAGTCCAAGTGGCCGGTAGCGGTAAAAAGCTGCGCGGTTTGCGTCACGGCCCTTACCGTCCTGACTTAACTGTTTTGGACGATATTGAGAATGACGAGCAAGTCCGCAACCCCGAACAGCGCGACAAGCTCAATGCGTGGCTGACTAAGACTGTATTGCCTTTGGGCGGTGTCGGCCAGAAATACGATGTGATATATATCGGCACGATTTTGCATTACGACAGCGTACTTAACCGCACTTTGAATAACCCGTTTTGGCACGGTATTAAGTTTAAGGCGATGAAACGCTGGCCCGACCGCATGGATTTGTGGGACAGATGGGAGGAACTTTTCCGAAACGACGGCGAGACTGTGGCCGAGGCGTTTTATCTCGCCAATAAAGACGAGATGGAGCGCGGTGCGCAAACAAGCTGGGCGGCTCGCGGCGTACTCGCGCTGATGAAAATCCGTGCGCGTGACGGTCATGCGACATTTGACAGCGAATATCAAAACGACCCGGTCAGCGGCGAAGATGCGCCGTTTGCCAAGTCGATGAAGTTTTGGAACGACCTGCCGTCCGATTTGGTGTATTTCGGTGCG
Organism: Neisseria meningitidis; assembly: GCF_900638555.1. Classification (NCBI taxonomy): domain Bacteria; kingdom Pseudomonadati; phylum Pseudomonadota; class Betaproteobacteria; order Neisseriales; family Neisseriaceae; genus Neisseria; species Neisseria meningitidis. The sequence goes on along the minus strand of NZ_LR134525.1, from coordinate 909,867 downwards.
CTCGACCCGTCGCTGGGTAAAGCGGGGGCGAGCCGTGACCCGTCGGCGATTATCATTGGCGGTTATCAACGTGAAACCGGCAAACTGTATGTCGTGGAAGCTCAGATTAAAAAACGTCTCCCTGATTTGATTATTGAGGACGTTATCAGATTGCACCGTCAATATCGTTGCAAACTGTGGTTTGTTGAGACGGTTCAGTTTCAGGAATTTTTGAAAGATGAGCTGGTCAAGCGCAGCGCGGCGCGTGGAATACCTGTCCCGGCGCGGGTGGTCAAGCCGGTATCGGACAAGCTCTTGCGGATTGAGACTTTACAGCCTCACATGGCGAACGGTTTGATTCTGTTGAATGAGAGCCAACAGACGCTGATACAGCAGTTCCGCCATTTTCCAAAGGCTGATCATGATGATGGTCCTGATGCAGTGCATATGCTCTGGTCGGGGGCGGTGGCCAATTGTGTGCCGATAGAATGGCAAAGCCCTACCGATAACGATTTTGATGACGAGATAAAAAGTAAATGGAGCCGATAATGGCAAAAAAGAACAATAAAACTAAAATCCAAAAGCCCGAAGCTGCATTGCAGACGGACGTGGCTCAAATTACGGCGACCGGTCGGGTTATCGCCGAGCATCCGTCCAATTTTATTACACCGCAAAAGATGCGGGCCCTCTTCGAGGATGCGGAAAGCGGCGACATCCGCGCCCAACACGAGCTTTTCGCGGACATTGAGGAGCGCGACAGCGACATCGCGGCAAATATGGGGACGCGCAAACGCGCGCTGCTGACGCTCAACTGGCGCGTCGCCCCGCCGCGAAATGCGACGCCCGAAGAAGAAAAGCTGTCCGACCAAGCCTACGAAATGATGGACAGCCTGCCTACCCTCGAAGACCTGATTATGGATTTGATGGACGCGGTAGGGCACGGATTTTCTGCGTTGGAGGTCGAGTGGGTATTTTCAGACGGCCTTTACCTACCCCGAAACTTTATCCACCGCCCGCAAAGCTGGTTCAAATGGGACAAAGACAACGGGCTGCTGCTGCGTACCCGCGAAAATCCGGAAGGCGAAGCGTTGTGGCCGCTGGGCTGGGTCGTTCATACCCAAAAATCGCGCAGCGTCCAGCAGGCGCGCAACGGGCTTTTCCGCACGCTTTCCTGGCTGTATATGTTCAAACACTACGCCGTCCACGATTTTGCCGAGTTTTTGGAGCTGTACGGCATGCCCATCCGTATCGGCAAATACGGCGCGGGCGCAACCAAAGAGGAAAAAAACACCCTGCTTCGAGCGGTGGCGGAAATCGGTCACAACGCGGCAGGCATCATGCCAGAAGGTATGGAAATCGAGCTGCACAACGCTGCAAGCGGTACGATGGCAACCAGCAATCCGTTTTTGCAGATGGCCGACTGGTGCGAAAAATCGGCGGCGCGGCTGATTTTGGGGCAAACGCTAACCAGCGGTGCGGACGGAAAATCCAGCACCAACGCGCTGGGCAATATCCACAACGAGGTACGCCGCGATTTGCTGGTGTCGGACGCAAAACAGGTGGCGCAAACCATCACAAGCCAAATCATCGGACCGTTCCTGCAAATCAACTATCCCAATGCCGACCCAAACCGCGTGCCGAAATTTGAATTTGACACGCGCGAGCCGAAAGACATCGCGGTCTTTGCCGACGCTATCCCGAAACTGGTGGATGTCGGCGTACAAATCCCCGAAAGCTGGGTGCGCGACAAACTGGTCATTCCAGATGTGCAGGAGGGTGAGGCTGTGTTGGTGCGGCAGGTACCGGACAATCCGATAAACAGAACTGCATTGGCGGCTTTATCCGCCCACACCGTACCATCTAAGGCTACGGGCAGGCATCAGGAAATATTGGACGGCGCGTTGGATGACGCGCTGGTTGAGCCCGATTTCAATTCTCAGCTCAACCCGATGGTGCGTCAGGCGGTTGCCGCACTTAATGCTTGCAACAGCTACGAGGAGGCAGATGCCGCACTGAATGCGCTTTATCCGAATTTGGACAACGCGAAACTGCGTACCTATATGCAGCAGGCCTTGTTTATCAGCGATATTTTGGGACAAGACCATGCCCGCGCCTGATTTGGGATTTGCCTTAAGTCTGCCGCCAAAAAAGGCAATCGAGTGGCTGGAAAGTAAAAAGGTTACGGCGGAGAGCTACCGCAATCTGACAGCCTCCGAAATTGCCAAAGTCTATACGATTGCCCGCATGACCGACTTGGATATGCTCAACGACATCAAAACTTCGATGGTTGAATCGGCAAAAAGTGGACAGTCGTTTGACGATTGGCGAAAAGGTATCTTGAATCTGCTCAGCAACAAGGGCTGGCTGCATCCGAACGGGCATAACGGCAAGGATATCATCGACCCAGCCACCGGCGAGGTATTCGGTTCGCCGCGGAGGTTGGAGACGATTTACCGTACCAACATGCAAACTGCCTACAACGCCGGTCAATATCAAGGATATATGGCAAATATTGATGCACGACCTTATTGGATGTATGACGCGGTAGGCGACAGCCGCACCCGTCCGGCGCATTCGGCAATAGACGGGCTGGTGTACCGCTACGACGACCCGTTTTGGGCAACGTTTTACCCGCCCAACGGCTACAACTGCCGCTGCTCGGTCATCGCTCTGTCGGAGCGGGATGTGGAACGCCAGGGGCGGATTGTCGGGCAAAGCACGGCGGACAATCTGGTCGAGACCCATAAAATCTACAACAAAAAAGGCGATACTTATCTGACCCTTGCCTATAAAGCACCGGATGGCAGTCTGTACACGACCGATCGAGGATTTGATTACAACGCCGGACGAATGAACTACCGCCCCGATTTAGACAAGTACGACCGTGCGTTGGCGCATCAATTTGCCAAAGCGGAAATGGGTGGTGCGGATTTTAAAACCAGCTTTAAACAGCTTGAAAAAGAGTTTTATGAAGTCAAGCAACGTTTGAATATTGATGGCAAGCCCGATAAAGAGCAGAAAATCAAAATCCGAAACGCGCTATCAAGACAGCTTAAATTTGCTGCGGGTGTATTGAGCAAGGAAATGCAAGAACTGGCAGGTATGACTCGAGCGACGGTGTGGCTGTCTGATGATACGTTGGTTAAACAGGTAGACAGCCGTGAGGGGCAGAATTTCGATGACTCCTACTATGCTTTTTTGCCGGATATGCTGCAAAACCCTGAACATGTCATCCGCGACAATCGTGAATTGATTTTCACAGCTCGCTATAAAGGCTCGGCATTGTGGGCAGTTTTAAAATATATTAAGGAGGTGGATGAGATTTATCTACAGTCGTACCGAATCAGCAACGACAAAGAGATTGCCAAATTTATGGCGAAGAAGAAAGTATTGAAATAGACGTTGGGCAAGGCTCGAATTCACTTGCACACGCTCTCGTACACCCTAAAGGGCAGGCTGCGGTATCGAGATTATCACCGCTTTTCCAACGCCTATAAGGAATCATACCATGATTGATGTCAAAATAGACAATATCTTTGTCGTCCTAAACCAAATCGAGCGGCTTGGCAACGGGATCGAAAACCGCTACCTGCTGATGCGCCGACTGTCCGAAACCATGCACACGGCGGTCAAGCTCAATTTCCGCTACGCAGGCCGTCCGAAATGGTTGGGGCTAAAATACCGCGACGGCAAGCCGCTTTCGGATTCGGGTCGTCTGAAAGACAGTTTTTCCACACTGTCAGACAACGATACAGCCCTTGTCGGTACGAATATCGTCTATGCCGCCATCCACAACTTCGGCGGTATGGCGGGGCGCAACCGCAAAGTTCGGATTCCGCAACGGGAATTTTTGACGCTGACGGACGACGACAAACAGGCTTTGATGGACGATGTGCAGGATTATTTTTCGGGTCTGATACCGTGAATTTATAAAACCCTCAAAAACGCGCTTTTTAGCGCGTTTTTTTATGCGGGTAATACAAACCCCTGCCCAAGATATAAAAATCAATCCTAGACGCTTCTAAAAAGCCCCTGAAAACGATTAATTGTGTATCGCGCGGACAGGTTTTAAAAAAATGGCGGGAGGGTTTGAAGCACGCCTACTCTTTGTTGTTTTTTCAAATAGGCAAAATGACCGTATTGAGAGAGGTACACATGTCCAAAAATGCACAAAAAACCCTACTTGCCGTGTGCAGTTTCGAGGTGCAGCCAAAAGACGGGCGAATCCAACTGCTGCCATATGGCGAATTTCGCGCAGTAGACGGTCGTCCGACTGATGTCCCTGCGTGGTATCTGACCGAAGAAAACGGTCATGATGTCGCGTTGTTGGCCAACAGCTCGCGCAATCAGTTGGTTGTCGATTATGAACACCAGACGCTCTACAAAGAGAAAAACGGACAACCTGCACCTGCCGCCGGTTGGATGCGTTGGCTGGAGTTCACGCCTAAAGGCATGTTTGCCGAAGTGGAGTGGACGGACAAGGCGGCTGCGGCAATTGCCGCAAAAGAGTATCGCTACATCTCTGCTGTGTTTTCCTATGACACAAAGGGATATGTAAGCAAAATTTTTCACGCCGCGCTGACAAATTTCCCCGCGTTGGACGGTATGGACGAGGTGCTGGCGGCAGCGTCGGCGCAAATTTTAAAACCGGAAACGGAGCAAAACCCTATGAAAGAGTTGTTACAGCAACTGTTCGACCTGCCTGATGCGGGCGAAGAAGAACTGAAGGCGGCATTGTCCGCGCTCGTGGAAGCCAAGCCGAAAGACGTGGCATTGTCTGCCGACGTGTTCGCGCAGCTGGCGGAAAAAGACAGCCGCATCGCGGCATTGACGGCGCAAACCGCCAAGCCTGATTTGACTAAATACGCGCCTATCTCAGTGGTTCAAGAGCTGCAAAGCAAAGTCGCCGCGCTGACTGCCAAGCAGGAAGCAGACAAAGGCAACGAATTGATTACCGCCGCGCTGACTTCAGGCAAATTGCTGCCTGCTCAGAAGGAGTGGGCAAAAGGCGTATTGAAACAGCCGGGCGGCTTGGCATTTTTGACCGGCTTTATTGAAAACGCCCAGCCGGTCGCTGCACTGGCAGGCTCGCAAACGGGCGGCAAAGCACCCGACGAACGCGTCGCCGCACTGACTGCGGAAGAGGCAGCCGCAGCAAAAATGCTGGGCATGTCCGGCGAAGAATTTGTAAAAATCAAAGAAAGCGAAGGTAAGTAATGGACAAATCAGCGATTTTGACCGCAATCACGGCAGCATTCCGCAAAGAATTTCAAACGGCCTTGGATTCGGATTTCAAGTGCAACACTAGTGTATTAGTGGTTGGAACAGATTCAAGAATAAAACACTTGGCGTTTCGTAGCCAAGTGTTTTTCTTGGTCGGTGGTTCAACTCATCTTGAACCCTGCGTATCTCCCGATCACTGATGTTACGGAAATCGGTTTGTTTGGGGAAGTATTGCCGGATGAGTCCGTTGGTGTTCTCATTCAGCCCTTTCTCCCAAGAATGGTAAGGGCGACAAAAATAAGTCTCCGCTTTCAATGCTTTGGTTATTTTGGTGTGTTGGTAGAACTCTTTGCCGTTATCCATGGTGATGGTGTGCACCCTGTCTTTATGTGCCTTTAATGCCCTAACAGCTGCCCGGGCAGTGTCTTCGGCTTTGAGGCTATCCAATTTGCAGATGATGGTGTAGCGGGTAACGCGTTCGACCAAGGTCAATAATGCGCTTTTCTGTCCTTTGCCGACAATGGTGTCGGCTTCCCAATCGCCGATACGGGATTTTTGGTCGACGATAGCGGGTCGGTTTTCTATGCCGACACGGTTGGGTACTTGCCTCTGGTCCATGTGCTGCCGTAGCGTTTGCGGTAGGGTTTGCTGCATATTCTGAGATGTTGCCACAACGTGCTGCCGTTGCTTTTGTCTTGGCGAAGGTAGCGGTAAATGGTGCTGTGGTGGAGCGTGATCTGGTGGTGTTTGCACAGGTAGGCGCATACTTGTTCGGGACTGAGTTTGCGGCGGATAAGGGTGTCGATGTGCTGAATCAGCTGCGAATCGAGCTTATAGGGTTGTCGCTTACGCTGTTTGATAGTCTGGCTTTGCCGCTGGGCTTTTTCGGCGCTGTATTGCTGCCCTTGGGTGCGGTGCCGTCTGATTTCGCGGCTGATGGTGCTTTTGTGGCGGTTAAGCTGTTTGGCGATTTCGGTGACGGTGCAGTGGCGGGACAGGTATTGGATGTGGTATCGTTCGCCTTGGGTCAGTTGCGTGTAGCTCATGGCAATCTTTCTTGCAGGAAAGGCCGTATGCTACCGCATACTGGCCTTTTTCTGTTAGGGAAAGTTGCACTTCAAATGCGAATCCGCCGCCGTCTGAAACAAGGAGTCATCATGGCAAAAACCAACAACAAACCAGAAACCGCCGAAACCGCCGCCCCGTCGTTTGAAGACATCAAAGCCGAATTGGACGCCGTGCAGGCAGAGCTTGCCGCCGCCCGAAACGATGTCGAAATGCTGACCACAGCCTTGGAAAAAGCCGAAGACGACAAAAAGGCACTGTCCGCCGAACTTGCCGAACTCAAAGTGCAGCATACGCAACGTGCCGCCGACGCTTTGGCGGACAGCCGCGATGTGATGCTCGTCAGTACCGGCGCAGACGGCAAAGAATTTTGGCGCGGCGGCCTGCTGTTTGACGGCGGCTGGCGCGAAGTGAAGCGCGCCGAAGTCGGCGAAGCGGTGTGGAAGGCAATCTGCGCCGAGCCTATGCTGCGACATTGCCCGCTACCGTCTGACGGCGGCTCAGGGCGTGTTGATTACCGACGAAATCCGCAACCGCTACAAAATCGACGTGCTCGACCTGCTGCGTGCTATGGCCAAAGGCGAAGTGCAGCTGGGCGTGGATGATAGCGGCGAAGAAGTGGCCGCGGGCGAAGACGGTATTGTGTTTCTAAACGGTAAAAATAAGGTGTTCGGGCGTGATCACTGATATTGAGCAAGCGATAACAGACCGTCTGAAACGGGGCTTGGGTCGCATGGTGCGCACGGTTAAAAGCTACAACGGCGAGGCCGACGATTTGGCGGGGCAAATCCATACGCTGCCTGCGGTTTGGGTAACGTATGGCGGCAGCAAAGTTGAGCCTGCCAGCACCGGCGGCGTATGCGGACGTTATCAGGATACCGCCGAATTTGTGGTGATGGTGGCGGCCCGCAATCTGCGCAACGAGCAGGCGCAGCGGCAAGGCGGCATCGACAGCCGCGAAATCGGCAGCAACGATTTAATCCGCGCTGTTCGCCGCCTGCTTGACGGCCAGCGGCTCGGTTTTGCCGATAGCCGCGGCTTGGTGCCCAAAGCGGTGCGCGCGATTGCCAATCATGTGCTGGTGCAAAACGCCGCAGTAAGCATATATGCGGTTGAGTATGCCATCCGCTTTAACACCTGCGGGTTGGAAAATGACCGCTACCCCGAACGCACCGACAATCCCGACGACCCCAACCATATCTTTACCAAGTATCAGGGTACATTGAGCGAGCCGTGGCCTGATTTCGAGGGGTTGGACGGCAAAATTTACGACCCGCAATCCGCCGATGAAATACCTGTAAACCTAACCCTTAAGGATAAGCAATGAGCAAAATCAAAGTAACGGCGGCAGACGGCCTGCGTGTGCCGACCGAACACAACCCGCACGAATATATCGGCCAAGAGCCGGTGGAGGTGGACGGCAACAGCCTGTATTACCGCCGCATGATTGATGACGGCGATTTGGTGGTGGTTGAGGATGCCGCCCCAAATACCAAAACCCGCAATACTAAGGGAGAGTAATGATGCCCCATATTGATTTTGACACGATTCCGGGCAGCATCCGCGTGCCCGGGCAGTATATTGAATTTAACACCCGCAATGCCGTACAAGGTTTGCCGCAAAATCCGCAAAAGGTATTGATGGTTGCACCCATGCTGACCGCGGGCATACAGCCCGCCTTAGAGCCGGTGCAACTATTTAGCGATGCCGAGGCGGCCGATTTGTTCGGACAAGGCTCGCTGGCGCATTTGATGGTGCGCCAAGCATTTGCCAACAACCCTTATTTGGATTTGACCGTTATCGGTATTGCCGACCACAGCGCAGGCGTGCAGGCAACCGCAACCGTTACCCTTTCCGGCACGGCCACCGCGCCGGGCGTGGTGGAAATCACGATTGGCGGCAAGCAGGTAAGCACGGCCGTTAACACCGGCGAGACCGCCGCCACAGTGGCAGACCGTCTGAAAACCGCCATCACTGCCGCCGATGTAACCGTTACCGCATCCGGCAGCGGCGCAGCCGTTACGCTGACGGCCAAACACAAAGGCGAGATCGGCAACGAGAGCGGCTTAACCGTGAGCACCGGCAATACCGGCCTAACTTATCAAGCCAATGCCTTTACCGGCGGTGCCAAAAATGCGGACATTGCCACGGCCTTGTCCAAAGTGGCGGGCAAGCATTATCACATTATTTGCAGCCCGTTTAGCGATGACGCCAACGCCAAAGCCTTGAGCAACCATATTACCAACGTATCCAACGCCATCGAGCAGCGCGGCTGTATCGGCGTATTGGGTATGAGTGCGGCCTTGAGCACGGCCACCACCGCTACCGGCGAAATCAACGACGGCCGCATGACCTGTGCTTGGTACAAAGGTGCGGTAGAGCCAAACGGCATCATCGCCGCAGGTTATGCGGCGGTGTTGGCCTTTGAAGAAGACCCTGCCAAGCCGCTGAACACGCTGGAAATCAAAGGGCTGGCCGTTACACCTGATGCGCAATGGCCGCTGTTTGCAGAATGCAACAATGCGCTGTACAACGGCTTGACCCCGCTCACAGTGGTCAACAACCGCGTGCAGATTATGCGTGCCGTATCCACCTATACCAAGTCGGCCAACAACACCGACGACCCGGCACTACTCGACATTACCACCATCCGCACGCTGGATTATGTGCGCCGCAGCGTTAAAGAGCGCATTGCCCTGCGTTTTCCGCGCGACAAATTGAGCGACCGCCTGCTGCCCAAGGTTAAGAGCGAGATTTTGGACGTGCTGATTAAGCTCGACCAAGCCGAAATCATCGAAAACGCCGAGGCCAACAAAGGCAAGCTGGTGGTGGCGCGTGCGCAAAACGACCCCAACCGTGTTAATGCCATTATCCCCGCCGATGTGGTCAACGGCCTGCACGTCTTTGCCGGGCGCATTGATTTGATTTTGTAACCCTTTTCAGACGGCGTTTAAAACAGGTTTAAAGGCCGTCTGAAACCTTAAAAAAGGATAAAGCATGAGCGACGCTACCTATGCCGACGCGGTGATTATGGAGATGAACGGCCGCGATATCGAGATTGTGAGCATCAAGCCGCAAACCACTACAGGCCGCAAGCCGGTCAAAACGATGAACCGCAACGGCCGAGTCAACGGTTATTGTGACGGCGTAACCGAACACAAATTAAGCGTTACCGCCGCCATTCCGATCGACGGTACGGAAATCGACTGGGACAACATCACCAAGGCGAAAATCACGATTTACCCCATCAACGACGAAGATCGCCGCACTTCCTACCTCGACTGCTTTACCGTCGATACCGGCGAGCAATATGAAGTCGATAACGAGGCACGCATCGACATTGAGATGATTGCTTTGCACAAAATCAAGGAGTAATGCGTGATTACCGTCAAACTGACCCACGGGCTGACCTACAATGGCAAAGTCGTATCTGAATTACGCCTCAAGCCACTGACCGTCGGCGGCGAACTGGCGGCGTTCGCCCTGATTGATGACTTGCCCGAGCTGCCCGAAAACGCCACAAAAGCCGAACTGCTGCAACGCGACGTCCTAGAGACGCTGACCTACTGGTCGCAGCAGATTGAAGCCCAAGGTATCCCATCCGACATCCTGACGGCGCAGTGGCTGATGGAAAACCTCTCTACCGAAGACTACCATACCGTGATGGCGGCTCAGGAGGATTTGCGCCTAAAACCGTCCGCCGCTACGGCGAGCCCCGATGCGCCGTCGGCGGCGGAGCAGTAAAACGCAGCTACCTGACGGCACACAAAAGCTACCGTCAGGCGATCATCCTGATGGCAAGGCGGGGATAGGGGCGGACGCAGTGCGCGATATGTGCCACGCCGAGCTGTCGGCATGGTTTGAAGACATCCTGTCGAGCCTGGGCATAAAAACGCCGAAGGAAGAGGGAGTGATTGTGTCGAAACGGCTGAGAAAGCCGGAGGAAAAATAAAAAGGTCGTCTGAGTTTCAGACGACCTTTTTTTTATTTGACGGTTAGGGTTGTTTTCTGCCGATTATTGCAATGGTGTTTGTTTCTTTTTCAAAAACAACGCTATATAAAATACCATCTGCCGGAACGTCTTTTTGCGCTGTTGCTCCTGTCTGATTGGATTCTTTGACGACTTCGGTTAAAGCTGTAAAAAGTTGTTTTCCTGCTTCCGATTCGCCCAATTTGTCTGTGGTAGTTAAAGACAGAACTGCCTGAATACTGTGTAATCCATTTATGGCATTATTGACTAGATTTTGTCCTTTCTCTCCGTCGGTTTTTAAAATGTAGCCTACTGAGATAGCTCTAATTTTTTGCTGCTCGTCCAGTTTGAGCGCAATCGCCCCAAAATCCATTACCAAAGTAAGGTCATAACCACAATCGGTCTTGACAATATTTTTATTATGGATTTTTGTTGAGACGTTCTGAGTTTTAAATGCTTGCTCCAAATTGATGAGATATTGTTCAACTGTGATGTCCATTGGGGCGGTACAATCAGCAGCCTGGATACTTTGGACAGGTTCTTCGGCTTGTGCCGTTTTTGATTGTTGGTTGCAGGCTGATAAAACAATTGAAACACAAATTGCGGAAATCAATTTTTTCATATTCATAAAATATCCCTTTGAATAAAATGGTTATCATTCTGGTATTATAACGCAACAAACAAATAAAGCACGAAAACGGGGTTGAAGCCCATACCGCCTCCCTTAAACAGCCTTTAAACGATAATTGACCTTGAGTTAATACGTTTAAAGGCTGCTTTTTATGGCAAACGGGAACATGAAACTGTCGTTGGTGTTAACCGCCCGAGATGACGGAGCGAGACGGCTACTGGCTGATACTCAACGACAATTAGATCGTACCGCGAAATCGCGGGCGCAACTTGAACGGCAAAGCCATACTTATGCGTTGACCGGCATCCGCTCAGAAAAACAGATTCAACGCGAAATCATGCTGACACAGGCTGCGTTTAACCGTTTGGCGCGCAGCGGCAAGGCATCACAAAATGATTTGGCACGGGCGGCGGTCGCTACGCGTAACCGAATTCGCGAGCTGAACGCGGAACTGAAACAGGGCACGGGATTTGCGGACAAGATGGGAAAAATCGGAAGATTCGGTGCAGCTGCGGTGGCTGGTGGCGCGGCAGCGTATACGGTGCTTAAGCCTGCTATGGACAACAGAAAGCAGCTTGATGAGAACATCAACCGCGTGTCCAGACAGGCATTTATTGAGGATAACAGTAAATCGGCAGCGTGGATTGCAACTGAAGGTGCGCAACAGATCAAGGATTTGGCACTTGAACTTGTCGAGAAAAATGGCGGGACCCACGATAAGGCTTTGGATTTAATCAGCGGCATGATGACCACCAGTCTGAATTTTGCCCAAACCAAGAATGAAGCGCAGGCGGCATATGCTTTTGCACTTGCCTCAGAAGGCAGTGGCGAGGATACGGCAAAACTGATTAAAACCCTGAAAGATGGCGGCATGAGCGGTAAAGACCTGCAACTCGGGCTTGAGCACGTCTTGCAATCGGGTTTAGACGGCACTTTCGAGGTGCGGGATATGGTTCGGGAGCTGCCGAGCCTGCTCCCTGCCGCGCAACAGGCAGGGATGAATGGTGTCGGCGGTTTGGACTACCTGCTCTCACTCTTACAATCTGCGGCGAATAAATCGGGCAGTCCTGCCGAAGCGGCGACTAATGTGCAAAATCTTTTGAGTAAAACTCTGTCGCCTTACACGATAGGTCGTCTGAAGAAGATGGCAAATCCAAATGACCCGAAGAAAGGTGTCGATTGGATAGGCTCGGTTGTGCAAGGCAAGCAAAACGGCGAAAACGCAGTGCAGGTGTTGTCCCGTCTTGCCGATGCCATGCTAGTAAAGGATAAGCAATACCAAGATTATAAGAAACGCGCGGCTGCAGGCGATAAGACGGCGGCGGAGCAGGCAAATATGCTTAAGGGCGCGCTTTTGGCGCAACTGCTGCCTGATTTGCAGGCAAAACAAGGTTTGCTGGCTGCAACGGATATGACGCAAATCCGTGAATATATGGCTTCGTTGGCTGGCGTAACGTTGGATAACGGAAAAATTGCTAAGAACAACGAGGCGCGAATGTTGTCGGCAGCGGCGCAACAAGAGCAACAGGAATCGCTGGCAATGTTGCGGGAAAGTCTGACGGGAACATTGGTGGATATGGAAACCTCGTTTAAAAAGCTGGCAGCGGAATACCCTAATGCCACTCTAGCCCTGCAAGCATTGACGACGGCGGCAACAGCGGCGTCTGCCGCAATGTTATTAACCGCCGGTGGCGGTAAAGGTGCAGGCTTTCTGAAAGATGTAGGTAGTAAAGCGTTGGTATGGGGTAAGGCTTCCGCAGGCGGCGTGGCAGCAGGTGCCACAGCGGCAGGCGGTAAGTTGCTGTCATGGGGAAAATCTGCCGGTAGCGGGCTCATGAATAATCCAGCGTTAGTTAAACGGGCGGGTTTGTTAGGTATGTTGCTGTATTCCGAGTCTTTGGGTGACGGCACATTGCCAAAGGGTTTGCGTGGTACCAAGACAACTCCTGAAATGATTAATCGTCTGAAAAACAACGGTATCCGATTTGAACCTGCGCCGAAGCGGGAACAGGCGCGGGGTGGTGTCCCTCAGTATTTGGCTGCTCCGTCAGCGCAGCCTACCGATAAGATGTTGTCTCCGTTGTTTTCAACTCAGACGGCGGCGTATCAGGCAGCCATTCAGCAGCAGACGGCGGCGTATCAGGCAGCATTGGCGCAGGATACGGCTGCAGTTACAACAGGTTTGGCACAAGTGCAAAGTGCGATGGCGTCGGCAAGTCAGACCATCAATACCAATGTGAGCCTGAATATCGACGGACGTGTTATCGCGAATGAGGTATCGCGGTATCAAGTGGCCATGTTCGGCCGTGGAGCGGGTCAATAATGAGCGGATGGCATACCTTATTGCAGGACGCATCTTACAAGGGCGTCGGCTTTGATATTGAGGTGGTGGACGAGAGCAACGGCAAGGCATTGGCCGAGCATGCGCGGCCGTTTGTGCAGGGTATCGACCTTGAAGACATGGGCATGACCGGGCGGCAGGTGCAGATTAATGCGGTGTTTTGGGGCAAGGGCTATGCAGGCCGTCTGAAAAAGCTGCTGGATGCGCTGGAGCAGCCGGGCGGCGGCGTGCTGGTGCACCCTGTTTGGGGGCGGATGCACAACATGATTGCGGCATCATGGAGTTACCGACATGAGGCCGATTATGTGGATTATGCGGGCATCGATATTACTTTCCGCGAGGCGGCCGAAGCGCAGGAAATCTTTGTTTTTGAAAACGCCTTTTTGGTCGAGCTTGAGGCGTTGATTGCTGATATCGACACCTACCGCGAGGCGGCTATCGGCTTTGTTGATGCGGTGTTGGCGGTGGATGCGGGCGTATCGGCTTTATGGGGCAGCGCGCTGGGCATTTGGAGTGCGGCATCGGGTACGTTTGGTGCGGTGCGCCGTTTGTTTGATTTGGACAAAATTGCCTTTCCCGATCGGGGCGGATACAGCGCAGCGGCGTTTAAAAACGGCTCGGCCAAGCTGTTTGCGGATATATCGGTCATGGTAGATACTGGCATACGCCGTGAGGCGGGTTTGGCCGATAATGCCATGCACCATGCCGGTTGGTCGCCGCGACAGCGGTTTGACGGGGCTGCGGCTGTTGCCGACCGTGCCGCCGCTATCCCTGATAATTTGCTGACCGGCCGCTTTTCAGACGGCCTGCAAAACCGCCTGAACCGTTTAACCGCCAAACAGGTGCAGCCGGTAGCGCAGGCGGTGCGCCTGTTATCCACGTCATCGCTGTTGTCGGTGGCAACGGCATTAATCGAGGCGCATGGCGAAGAGATGACCGCGCCCGATTTGATTGAGGTTAACCGCGCCATGCGCCGCCGTATGCAGGCCGAGATTGCCGCCTTACGGGCGGTGCAGACGGCTGCTGCCGAGTCTGGTGGGCTGACGGCCAACGCCGTGTATACCGAGGCTTACCAAACGGCAGAATCCCTGCGCGCGGCGGCAGGCCGTCTGAATGCGTTGGTTGCGGCGGTCATCAACCAAAAGCCGCCGCTGATTGTGCGCCAAGCCCCAATCGACGGTACGATACACCAAATCGCCCACGAGTTTTACGGCGATATAGCCCGCGCAGCAGAGCTGGTGCGGCTCAATCCCCATATCCACCACCCCGCGTTTATCAAGCGCGGCACTTTGGTCAACAGCTATGCAAAATAATTCATACGGCTATGCCGTGTCGGTGCGCGTGGGCGGTAAAGAGCACCGCCACTGGGAGCGCTACGACATCGACAGCGACTTTTTAATCCCTGCCGACAGCTTCGATTTTGTCATCGGCAGGTTGGGGCCGGAGGCGGCCATACCCGATTTAAGCGGAGAGAGCTGCGAGGTAGTGATAGACGGGCAAATCGTGATGACGGGCATCATCGGCAGCCAGCGCCACGGCAAAAGCAAGGGCGGCCGCGAGTTGAGCTTGAGCGGGCGTGATTTGGCCGGTTTTTTGGTGGATTGCTCCGCGCCGCAGCTCAATGTAAAGGGCATGACGGTATTGGATGCAGCCAAAAAGCTGGCCGCGCCGTGGCCGCAGATTAAAGCGGTGGTGCTTAAGGCCGAAAACAACCCCGCTTTGGACAAAATCGACATCGAGCCGGGCGAAACCGTATGGCAGGCATTAACCCATATTGCCAACTCGGTCGGGCTGCATCCGTGGCTGGAGCCGGACGGCACGTTGGTGGTGGGCGGTGCGGATTACAGCAGCCCGCCGGTGGCGACATTGTGTTGGAGCCGCACCGACAGCCGCCGCAATATCGAGCGCATGGACATTGAGTGGGATACCGACAACCGCTTTTCCGAGGTTACTTTTTTGGCGCAATCGCACGGCCGCAGCGGCGACAGCGCCAAACACGATTTAAAGTGGGTGTACAAAGACCCGACGATGACGCTGCACCGCCCTAAAACGGTGGTGGTGTCCGATGCCGACAATTTGGCCGCATTGCAAAAGCAGGCTAAAAAGCAGCTGGCCGACTGGCGGCTGGAGGGATTGACACTCACGATAACCGTGGGCGGCCATAAAACCCGCGACGGCGTATTGTGGCAACCTGGCCAGCGTGTGCATGTGATCGACGACGAGCACGGTATCGATGCGGTGTTTTTTCTGATGGGGCGGCGGTTTATGCTATCCCGCATGGATGGCACGCAAACCGAGCTGCGGCTCAAAGAGGACGGTATTTGGACACCCGACGCTTACCCCAAAAAGGCCGAGGCGGCGCGCAAGCGCAAAGGCAAACGCAAAGGCGTGAGCCATAAGGGCAAAAAAGGCGGCAAAAAACAAGCAGAAACGGCGGTGTTTGAATGAGTTTGAGTAAATTGGCGAAAAAAACGGCACAAACTGCTAAAAATATCGGCGAAACCCTGCGCGCGGCCTTTCGGGGAAAAATCACGCTGGTGGTGTCGTCCGAGCCGATACAGCGCGTGCAGTTGAGCGGCTTGGCCGACGAAACCCTGCAAGACCTTGAACATTTGCAGGAATACGGCTTTGCCAGCCATCCGCCGACCGCCCGCAGGCGGCAACCGTTACGACTATAAAAACTGGGCGTTGAGTGTTGACGGCGTAACCAGCGCATATGTTTATCCGCTGCGCCGCGGCTTGGGTACGGTGGATATTGCCATTACCTCCGCCGACGGTGTGCCGTCGGAAGAAACTGTGCGCCGCGTACAGGCTTATATCGACGAGATGCGCCCGGTAACGGCAAAAAATGCGCTGGTACTCAAGCCAACCGTAACGGCGGTGCCTGTTACCGTGCAAGTCAAGCTCGACGGTATCGACTTGGACGAGGCCAAGCGCCGCATACGGACGGCCCTAAAAGAATATTTCGACACCCTGATCCCGGCGACGGCCTGACTGTGTCGCAAATCGAGGCTGCTATCAGCAATGTGGATGGTGTGATCGACCGCCGTCTGACTGCGCCGACGGCCAACCGTG
Organism: Neisseria meningitidis; assembly: GCF_900638555.1. NCBI lineage: Bacteria > Pseudomonadati > Pseudomonadota > Betaproteobacteria > Neisseriales > Neisseriaceae > Neisseria > Neisseria meningitidis. The sequence continues at coordinate 893,583 of NZ_LR134525.1, read as the reverse complement.
CCGCCGATACGGTTAACCGCATCGAGTGGTTTAAAGCGGGTGCGATTAATGTAACGGAGATGCCGTCATGAGCTATCAAGACATCTTGCGGGGCCTGTTGCCCCCCGTGTCGTATGCCCGCAATGCCCCGCGTGTGCGAGCGCAGGCAGAAATAGACGGCGCAGCGCTGGATGCGGTGGCGGAATCGGCTCAAAGCGTTGCCGATGCCGTCGACCCACGCAGCGCCGGCCAAATGCTGGCCGATTGGGAGCGCGTATTAGGTTTGGACGGTACGGGCAAAAACCGCCAGCGCCGTGTGTTGGCCGTCATGGCCAAGCTAAACGAAACAGGCGGCTTGAGTATTCCTTATTTTGTGCGTTTGGCCGAGGCGGCGGGCTATCAAATCCAAATCGACGAACCGCAGCCGTTCCGCGCCGGTGTAAACCGCGCCGGCGACCGTCTTGCGCCGCAGGAAATCATGTGGGTGTGGCACGTTAACGTGCGCGGCGGCAACAACCGCATTACCCGATTCCGCGCCGGTATCTCGGCGGCGGGCGACAGGCTGACCGATTACAGCGATGCCGTGATCGAGAGCCTGTTCAACCGCCTCAAGCCCGCCCACACCGCTATCCGATTTACCTACCGATAAGGACTAAACCATGCACCCCATCGAAACCCCCGACAAGACCTTCCACGACGGCGACGGCGTGTCCGAATTTGGCACCATCCTGCCCGCGTGGTGGCTCAACCAAGTGCAATCCGAGCTGCTGACCGTGCTGAATGCGGCCGGTATCCGGCCGGATAAGTCGCAGCCTAATCAATTACTGGCAGCACTAAATAGGCTGGCTGTAGTTATCACCGGCGACCAAACCATCACCGGCCAAAAAACCTTTACCGCCGCAACCCAATTCCAAAGCGGCATCCATTTATCCGCCAACCAGACGAACTGGAACGGCGGCCACAAAGCCTACATCGGCGCGGATGCCGACAACGCCCACATCGTCTTCGGCGACGACACCCTGCGCCTGCACGGCGCAAACAACCGCATTTCCTACAACAACCACGACATCTTCCACCAAGCCAACAAACCGCGTTTTAACGAAGACATCGAAGGCAAACCGAACACACTGTCCGGATACGGCATCGGCAACTTCAAAGTAGAAACCTTCCGGGGCGATTTGAACACCCTCAAAACAGACGGCGTCTATTCCCTGCCGACGGCGGTCGGCAGCTCCAACCTGCCCGTTGAAAACACCGCCTGCCATATCCAAGTCATCGCCGGAACGCAACCCGGCTGGTGCAGGCAGTTGGGTTATCCCGCCTACACGTCCGACGTGTACGAACGCCACCAGGTAAGCAGCGCAAACGACAACTGGTCCGCATGGAAAAAACTCAATTCGGACGGCATCCCCGTCGGCGCGATCGTATCCTTTCCCAAAGCCGTACAAAACCCCGCAGGCTATCTCAAAGCCAACGGCACGACCTTTGCACAAAACACCTTCCCCGACCTCTACCGCGCCCTGGGCAACAGCAACCGCCTGCCCGATTTAAGCCGTACCGACATCGGCATCACCGCGTGGTTTCCGTCCGACCAAATCCCGACCGGCTGGCTGGCGTTTGACGACATCCGCACGCGCGTAACCAAAACCGCTTATCCCGAGCTGTACCGCCTGCTGACCGGAAAATACGGCAGCATCCAAAACGTCCCGCAGGCGGAAGACCGCTTTATCCGCAACGCAGGCAACAGCTTGGCAGTCGGAACGAAGCAGGAAGACGAAATCAAACGGCACGTCCACAAAGTATTTTCACACTGGGTAAACCACCCGCACGCGGCAGCCCTCGGTTACGAAGACCACAACGAAAGGCAGAGAAGCTCGCTCGTATCGACTTGGACGGACGAAAATTTAAGCGACAACGGCTTTTTAACCCCGCGCCCGGACAGCAAAATGGCAACGGGCGGCGACGAAAACCGCCCCAAAGCCCTGGTTTTAAAACTGTGCATCAAAGCCGCCGACACCTTGGGCGAAGCCGTGTTCTGGATAAAGTCCCACGGCGAAACCATCAACGCAGGCGCGCTGGACGCGGGCACGCTGGCGCAAAACCTCCAAGACAAAGCCGACCGCGACCACACCCACACCGCCGCCCAAATCCAAGGGCTGGACGAAAAAATCAGCACCGCCGTTGCCGCGCAATTCACACGCCAAACCATCGGCGGCGTGGATATTGTCAGATTCCCCGACGGCACAATGATACAGACCGGCAGTTACAGGTTTACAAGAAGCGGCGGCCCCATCGAAAACGAAGTCGTCTTCCCCGTCGCCTTTGCCGACGGCAACGTCAAATGCTTCGTATCCGAACGCCATTCGGGACGCGTTACCGGCGATCGAAGGCAACACAACTGGCTGTTTATCCGCGCAAAAAACCACGCCGCCGCCATTATTACCAACTGGTACGAAGGCAGTTGCGACTGGATGGCCATCGGCAAAGCCGCCTCGGGAAACGCCGCCAGCTCCCCGATAGGCCCCGAAATACCTGAAACCAACGAAGAACCGCAAAGAGAGAGTGGAAGAACATCAACCGGACCCCGAAACCGCCGCCGCCGAGACGGCTTGCTCGAGGCACTGCAAGACTAGCGGGCTGTAGAGATGGGTTGTAGAGATGGTTGTAGAGATGGCTGTAGAGATGGCTGTAGAGATGGCTGTAGAGATGGCTGTAGAGATGGCTGTAGAGATGGCTGTAGAGATAGCTGTAGAGATAGCTGTAGAGATAGCTGTAGAGATAGCTGTAGAGATAGCTGTAGAGATAGCTGTAGAGATAGCTGTAGAGATAGCTGTAGAGATAGCTGTAGAGATAGCTGTAGAGATAGCTGTAGAGATGGGTTGTAGAGATGGGTTGTAGAGACGAGTTGTAGAGATGGGCTTCAGCCCGCCGATCCAAGCAATCCGACCGAAACCGGCCGCGCCGCCAATCCCCCGAAACCTATGCCCCGCCAATCCTGCCACTCTTCGTCATTCCCGCCGCTTTCGTCATTCCCGCGAAAGCGGGAATCCAGCCCCTAAACGCGGCAGGAATCTATCGGAAAAAACAGAAACCCCCGCCACCGTCATTCCCGCGAAAGCGGGAATCTAGACCCCAAACGCGGCAGGAATCTATCGGAAAAAACAGAAACCCCCGCCGCCGTCATTCCCGCGAAAGCGGGAATCCAGACCCCGACGCAACAGGAATCTATCGGAAAAAACAGAAACCCCCGCCGCCGTCATTCCCGCGCAGGCGGGAATCCAGACCCCAAACGCGGCAGGAATTTATCGGAAAAAACAGAAACCCCCGCCGCCGTCATTCCCGCGCAGGCGGGAATCCAGACCTCAAACGCGGCAGGAATTTATCGGAAAAAACAGAAACCCCCGCCGCCGTCATTCCCGCGAAAGCGGGAATCCAGACCCCAAACGCGGCAGGAATCTATCGGAAACGGCTGAAACCGAACGGACTGGATTCCCGCTTTCGCGGGAATGACGGCGGCAGGGGTTTCGGGATTCCCGCCTTCGCGGGAATGACGGAAAGTGGCGGGAATAACGAAAGGCGGGAATGACCGCGCAAAAAGCCGCTGCCCCCTTCGGACGGCACCGGCAACAAAAAACCGCACGGCCGAAACCGCGCGGGAAAGGATAGTCGGGCGCGCCCGATAAGCAGCGGCCGCCCCCGTTATTTCAATTGGGCGACATATTGGCGCAAAACCTCGTTGATGCGCGTCTGCCAGCCCTTGCCGCCGGCGCGGAATTTTTCGACCACATCGGCGGACAGGCGTATGGTAACGAGTTGTTTCGGGGTTTTGCCTGTGTTTCGTTTTTGCATTACGCCCTTTTCTTCCAATTGTTTTTGATGGGAAAAAAGCACCTGTGCCAAGTCTTCGGGCAGGGCTTCGGCAATGGGGCGGGCAAGCGCAAAATCTTCGGCGGCAAGTTCCCGCACTTCGCCGTCAGCGTTTGTTAAGGATTGACGTTGCATATTTTTTAACCTCTCTTTTATTCGCTTTGCGAAAACTGATGACACGGATGCCGTCTTTTATCGGCGTAAAACAGACAATGTGCAGGCGTTGCGTATCGCCTAGATAAGCAGCGGCAACATAACGCGGTTCGGGGTAATCAAAGCGGACATCGGGCACAATAACGGCCGTTGTCCAGCGTATTTGCCCGACTGATTCAAAGGGCAAATTCCGCTCTTCGATATTGCGTTGATTTTTTTCGGAGTCAAATTCAATCTTCATTGCAGCTTGCAGCGTATTTTGTCGTTACATTATAAGCGGCAAAAAACCAAAATGTAAATACAAAAAAGGAAACCCCGAAATGACCATCTATTTCAAAAACGGCTTTTACGACGACACATTGGGCGGCATCCCCGAAGGCGCGGTTGCCGTCCGCGCCGAAGAATACGCCGCCCTTTTGGCAGGACAGGCGCAGGGAGGGCAGATTGCCGCAGATTCCGACGGTCGCCCCGTTTTAACCCCGCCGCGCCCGTCTGAATACCACGAATGGGACGGCAAGAAATGGGAAATCGGCGAAGCCGCTGCCGCCGCCCGTTTCGCCGAACAAAAAACCGCCACGGCATTCCGCCTCGCGGCAAAGGCGGACGAACTCAAAAACAGCCTCTTGGCGGGCTATCCCCAAGTGGAAATCGACAGCTTTTACAGGCAGGAAAAAGAAGCCCTCGCGCGGCAGGCGGACAACAACGCCCCGACCCCGATGCTGGCGCAAATCGCCGCCACAAGGGGCGTGGAATTGGACGTTTTGATTGAAAAAGTTATCGAAAAATCCGCCCGCCTGGCTGTTGCCGCCGGCGCGATTATCGGAAAGCGTCAGCAGCTCGAAGACAAATTGAACACCATCGAAACCGCGCCCGGATTGGACGCGCTGGAAAAGGAAATCGAAGAATGGACGCTAAACATCGGCTGAAAAAATACGTTTACCACCTGTTGGTAGCCATCGACCAACTGTTCAACGCCCTAACCGGCGGCGCGGCGGACGAAACCCTCTCAAGCCGCACCTATCGCGGCGCGCGGCTCGCCCAAAAGCCCAAAACCCGCTGGAAGATTTTATATACCCTGATTAACGGCGTGTTTTTCGACCGCCAACACTGTCGGCAGGCGTATATCAGCGAACTGAAAGGCAGGCAGCACGACGCGCGGTTCAACCAAAGCCGCGCCGCCGGGGAAAAGGGGACGCGATGAACTACTTCGGCATGGTAGAGTTTCTGCGCCTGATGGCAATGGTGCGGCCGCCATTTGTCTTCTTCTCCGGCACCCGCAGCGAACTGCCTGCTTATCTTGACCTCGTGGCAGAACTGCGCCTGACCGGATGGGAGCGTTTTGCAGGCAGCCAAACCTTGACTGTGAGCAGCACATCAACAGCAATTCAAGCTACGACGACCACCTGATTTATAAGTTCTGACCGCAAGTAGCGTACTACTTTTAAAGGCATAAGATAATCCCCGTTTAACAGACCATTAAACGGGGATAAATTTGTGCAAAAGCTAATACAATTTCCTACGCTTCGGCGGTGCAAAAGCTGCCGCCAATTCGTGCAAAAGCTGCCGCCGCCTTACATTCCAGTGCAATGCCGTCTGAAACTTCGCTAATCTCGGGTTGTCGCGCGCTGTGTTGTTCTTCGGTACTCAGCAAAAAGCCGTACAGACGCTCCAATCGGGCGCGGTAGGCGGTGAATTTGTTGTAGAACATTCGAAAGAAAGAAAGCGCGTTTTGCAGTCGCGCGAAGGCTTGGACGGTTTGCTGGATGTCGCCGATTTTGATTTGTCCGGCAAACAGGCGCGGAGCTTGCAAAATAATCGGGAAGAGTTTGATGCCGTTGGTGAACATACCGTTAAAGCCGCTTAAGCAGACGCTTTGCCGCGCAATGCGCCAACGGTTGCGGATAATGGCTTTAAAGCGGTCGGAAAGCTGGTCGTATTCATGTTTTTCGCCGTTGTAAAACGCCACGCTTTCGGCGTGGTCGCGCACGCGGATGAGGGAATAACGGTAGTCGCCGTTGAGTTTTTCGTTTTCATAATTGTAACGAATCAAAGGGTTGCCTATCCACATGGCGATAAAGGTCGCCAAAATCACAAATATATAGACAAACCAAACGATGCCGTGCGGAATGTCGAAGCCGAACACGGTCAGGATGCCAGCCAAGCCCCGCAAAACAACGGCAAATTCCAGAGAAGTAACGACCGAATTGACCATGCCGCGCACAAATTCGATGGTCGAAGCGATAAATTCCTGCGCGTCCTGTTGGATACGCTGGTCGATGTTGTCTGGCGCGTGGCGGCGCATTTGCAGGCGGTAGTAGTTTTTGTCGGCAAGCCAGCGTGCTGTCAGCACTTCGTTGAGCCGCTCCGACCATTTAATCGCCAAGCCTTGATCGAGGAAGTCGTTGACGACGTTGTTAAACGCCCGTATCAGCACCACGCCCGCGTTCATTGCGGCAAACATCCAAAATGCCGAAGCATTCAAATCCTGCATCGAGTCGTAAAGCCCTTTGGACATAAAGGTACTCAACACATTCAGCCGTACTTCGGTTAACAGCAGCGTAACCATTGCCGTAATCAGCAGCAATACTTTGACCGCGCTTTTCGGTGTCAGACAAAGGCGCAGGATATAGGCAAACTCCCGCCCGAAGCGCGTTTTCCGTGTCAAAAACAGAATCACCGCTGAAGCGGCAGAAACTATCAAGAGAGTCTGTAAAAGCCAAAGCGGTGTGGAATAAAGCTCGGTTTGCCATTTTTGCATGGGAAATCTCTTACGGTATCAATGCCGTCTGAAAAGACGGGTACAGTTGATTTTTTGATGAAGTTTGGGGAAGTTTTGCAGGTCAGGGCATATTGCGTGTTAATTTACCATACAACCACGCCGGAATTAAGTTTAAATTTGAATAAAAGGTTCGGGTTCTGCAAAATACAGAACCCGAACCTTGTTCGGATATTGAAACCGGCCGCCCGATTTTGGGCGGTGCGGCTTGCAAGTATCAAGATTCGCATATGCCGTCTGAAGCTCGGAGAGGTTCAGACGGCATATGCTTATTTGGGCTGCTCTTCGACGAATCTCGGACCTTTCAAGATGCCGTTGTGAGAATAGGGCGACAGCAGGTTGTATGCGGCGGTTTTGGAAACCTGATAACCGCGGTCGGTCAGGCTGTTGGCAATCTGATTGACCACTGCGCTGACCAAAGCCCCCAACAGGCCGCTGTTGCTGTTGTTGCTGCCTTCGCGGATGCTGGCCGAACCCGACCACAACTCTTTTCCGTTGCGGGAATCGACCAGCCGTGCTTTGGCGGATACGGTCGTCACGCTGTCTAAAATTTGATATGAAGTGCCGTATTCGGTAACCGTAATGTACAAAACCGCATCATTGCCGAAAATCTGATGCAGTTTTTCCGGCCGGACGGCGTGAATATCGGCGGCATTGGTCAAGCCGTTTTGTTTGAAGGTTTCCTCCACGACTGCGGCGGGGAAGACGTAATAGCCGGCTTCGGAAAGCGGCGCGGCGGTCGAAGCCAGTACACACCATGTTCCGTTGACATCGGGCGATTCGTTCAGCGGCGGAACCACCAAAATTGAAGCCGGTTTGCTTTCCTTGAATGACGTGTAGTCGAAATCGGGCGCTTTTTGAACTTGGCAGGCAGACAGCGCCAACACGGCGGCAAGCCCTAAAATCAAAGGTTTCATCGCTTGCCTCCTTTACCGGTTTTCATCAGGAAGTCCATAAATACGCCCGATTCGGGAAACAGCCTTTTCTCTTCTTCAAACTGGCGGAACGCGCCCTCTTTGTCTCCCGAACGGGAAAGCAGCAGTCCCAGATGGGCGTGCGCACCCGGGGCGGCATTCATTTTTTTGTTGCCGGCTTCCACAAAGTATTTTTCCATCTTTTCGGTCTGCTTGCCCAACGAAGTGTCGTCGTTTTTCAAACCTTCATAGACGGTATCGGGATAGCCGCCGTAATAATACAGGGATTTTTGCCCGTTGCCGCCGCAGGCGGTCAGAGCCAAGACCGCCGCACACAGCGACAAACGGCTCAAGGTTTTCGGATTCATCATTTCTCCTTAACGGTTGGGTTGCCATGCGCCGTTGTCAACAGCCTGAACCAGGCTGTTGACGGCTTCGCGGATTGCCAAGTCTAAAACTTTGCCGTTCAAAGTCGCATCGTAGCCGGAAGTGCCGCCGAAACCGATGATTTCACGGTTGGAAAGTGCGTATTCGCCCGCGCCCTGTGCGGAATAGACGATTTCGGAAGTATTGACGTTGACGATATTCAGAGCCACTTTTGCATAGGCGATTTGCGATTTGCCGCGACCCAAAATGCCGAAGAGCTGATGATCGCCGACATCTCTGCGTCCGAATTCGGTTACATCGCCGGTAACGACATAATCTGCGCCTTTCAGGTTATGCGCTTTGCCGGAAATGCCGGATTCCTGTTTTAATGCGTTCAAATTGGTGCGGTTCAGTACGTTGAAGCGGTTGGTCTGTTGCAGGTGCGTTACTAGAATGGTTTTTGCCTGGCTGCCCAAACGGTCTTCCCCGTCGGAGAAAATGCCTTTTTGGAAGCTGGAGCGGTTGTCGAATGTTCCGACGGAAATCGGGGTACGAACACCGTGATATTGCGTATTGTAGGAGGCGACTTTTGCTACCTCGAGACTGCGTGAGGATTCGGTCGCACAGCCGGTCAGTGAAACGGCAGCGGCGGCAAGGACAACGGCGGTGGAAACGGTTTTCATAAAATTTACCCTAAGGTCAAGTTAAGGAAATAACGGGTTGTCATTATTGTCCTTATGTAAATTTAAGTCAAGGTGTTTGTCTGTGCGGGACGGATGCGCACGGAAGGTACGGATATTTTTCAAACGGAATCGCGGCGCGGGCGGGATGCCTGCCTTTTCCGGATTTAGAGGTAAACGATTTCGCCGCTCCGCCCTTTGCTTTCGGCACTTGCCCACCAGACAAATGCGGGCAGCACGTCCCCGTAGCTTTTGCGTTCGCTTTTGGCTTCGCCCGGATGGGATTTGATGCGTTGCGGGGAATTGATGGGTCCGGGGACGAGGACGTTGGCGCGCAGGTTGCCGAAGCGTTCCCATTCGTCGGCGGCGACTTTGCACAGGTAGTTCAACGCGGCTTTGGACGCGCCGAAGCCGCCCCAGTAGGCTTTGGGGGTTTCCCCGTGGCTTTCGCCGACGAAGATAACGGATGCGTCCGGCGACTGTTTCAGCAGGGGAAGGAGGGCGCGGGTCAGCCCCATCGGGGCGACGGTGTTGATGCGGTATTGGTTGACCCATTCGGCGACGGTTTGGAAATCCAGCGGCGAGAGCGCGTAAAAATAGCCGGCGCAGTGGACGATGCCGTCCAGTTTGCCTTGCGTGGCTTCGGCAATGGTGGCGGCGAAATGTTCAAATTCTTTTTCTTCCGCGCTAATAAGGTCAAAGCAGATGGCGAATGGTTCGGGGTATCCGGCTTCGACAATCGCGTCATACACTTTTTCCAGTTTTTTCTGATGACGGGCAACCAAAATCACGGTTGCGCCTGCCGCCGCATAGGCTTTGGCGACCTGTTCGCCCAGACCTTGCGATGCGCCGGTTACTAAGATGGTTTTGTCGGACAGTGTCGCCATACTTTTTCCTTTTTGGTGGTCGGTTAAGGTATTTTAGCGTTTTGCCGCACCTTGTAAAGCGTCCCGATACCGGCCGGCGTTTTCAGACGGCATCGCTCAGGCTTTGCAGGCAGGCTTCCGCCGACGCGAAACCTGATTGTACGGCGGCTTCGAGCGTGGCGGGGTAGTCTGGGTGGAGGTAGTCGCCGGCGGGGAAGATGCGGTGCCGGTGCAACCACGACAAATCCGGCGGCGGGGCATCGGCTGCGGTTGTGGCGCGTTTTTCGGTGATGACGCGCACGGCTTCGGGTTCGCCCAAATGCGGAAGGATGCGTTTGAGGTCGGCGTGAACTTTGTCCGCCCACGCCCGGTTTGCAAACGCGCCGACGCGGTCGGAAACGCTGATGACGGCGGACACTTCGTTTTCAGGCAGTCCGAGCCTGCCCCGGCAAAGCAGCCATTGCACCGTGCCGTCGGCAAGGCCGGTCAGCGGGGCGGGCAGGCGGACGGGTTCGGCGTAGCGCAGATAGACGGTGGTGATGGCGTGGTAGCGAAGGTTTTGATATGCCGTCTGAACGTGTTCGGGCGTGCCTTCGGGCAGGAGCGCGGCGGCGTGGTAGGGCGCGGTGGCGGGGACGGCGGCATCGAAAGCTTCGCCGTTGACGAGCACTTTCCCGTCCGGGAGGGTGTTCAGACGGCATACGCGCGTTTCGAGGCGGATGTCCGCGCCGAGCCGTTGAAGCTCCGCCAAGGCGGGTTCGGCGACGATTGCGCCCAAATCCTGCTTGGGTAGGAGATAGTCGCTGCCGGATTTTTTCGTCAGCACGCCGTCGGACAAAACGTTGCACAACACGCGCAGGCTTGCGGTTTCCAAAGGCGTGTTGAGCGCACCCCACACCAGCGGCTGCCAAAACTGCATCACGGCGGCACGCGGCACGTTCCGCTGTTTCAGCCATTGTGCAACTGTCGTGTCGGGCTGTCCGAGGCGTGCGGACTTCTGCAAATCGGACATATCGGCAAGCAGTTTGGCTTTGAATGCGGACGGTACGCGCCGGGCAAGCAGCACGCCGCCCAAAATATGCAGCGGCGCGGGCAGGGGGAGGGTGCGGAACTGCAAACCGCCGTGCATATGCCAGTGCAGCGGTACGCGCAAAAAGGCGGCACGGGGGTCTGAACCGATGGTTTTCATCAGGCGCAACACGCCCCGGTATGCGCCGAGCAAAATGTGCTGCCCGTTGTCCAAAAAACCGAAACCGTCGGTATTTCCGGCCAGTGCGCGCGCCCTGCCGCCCGCCTGCCGGCCGGCTTCAAACAGGGTAACGTCGGCGTGCCGCGCCAAGGTGACGGTGGCGGACAGTCCTGCCCAGCCTGCGCCGATGACGGCGATTTTCGGGCGCGGATGCGGCGTGTTCATCATTTATTCCTCCAATGGTTGAAACCCCGTTTTTCGGGGCGGCGGGGGTTGGGTTTTCCTGAAGGGCGGGCGGTATGCGCCTTATGCCCGTTCCGGCGTGCCGGGGCGCGGTTTGAATCCGAATAACCAGGTTTTCAGGGCAATGCGTTTTTTGCGCGGCGAAGGGAGGGCGATTTTGTATTTGAGGACGTTTTGCGCGCCGTCTCGGTCGATTTCGTTTAAAAGCGCGTAATAAACCGCCGCCATAACCAGTCCGACTTTTTGGGCTTTTTTGTCGGCATCAGGCAGCAGCGATACGGCTTCACGGTAGGTTTCACGCGCACGCTTTATTTGGAATGCCATCAATTCGGTGAAATTTTCTGTCGGCCGGCACTGCAAAATCACACTTGCGGGGACATCAAACCGCCGCATTTCCTCCATCGGCAGGTAAATCCGCCCATTACGGGCGTCTTCGCCGACATCGCGGATGATGTTGGTTAGTTGCAGCGCAAGTCCCATTTTGTCGGCGTATTCCAGTGTTTTGCTGTCTGAAAACCCCAAAATCCGCGCAATCAGGCAGCCGACTACGCCTGCGACGCGGTGGCAATACAGTTTCAATTCTTCAAAACTGCCGTAACGGGCTTGAACCAAATCCATCTGCATCCCGTCGATTAAGGCTTCCAGTTCATATTTCGGCAGCTTGAAGGTTTCCTTAACCTGCTGCAAGGCCTGATTGACGGGGTGTTCCGGCATCTCGCCACCGAACACCTTGTCCAAATCGCCGCGCCACCAGTTCAATGTTGCCTGTGCAACATCGGGGTTGGAACATTCGTCAACCACATCGTCCAATTCGCGGCAAAAAGCATATAAAACCGTTACCGCATCCCGTTTTTTCTGAGTCAGGAAACGGAAGCCCGATAAAAAACTGGAGCGGCTTTCTTCTGCTTTTTGACGGCAATAGTCGAGTCCTTTCACGATTTATATTCCTAATGATGGGCGAGAAAGACGGATTTTATCGGCATTTGGCGGTAGAGGGCAATTTCGGCGGCACGGCCCAATCCTTAGCGGTTTGCTCAACTATCGGCGCAAATTCTGTTAAAATGCCGACTTCCTTCCTTTACACACCGCACCGACAGGCAGAATTTATGGCTCTTTTGCAGATTTCAGAACCGGGTATGTCCGCCGCCCCGCACCGACACCGTTTGGCGGCAGGCATCGATTTGGGTACGACCAACAGCTTGGTTGCCACCGTCCGCAGCGGCAGTGCCGCCTGCCTGCCCGATGCCGAAGGGCGCGTTACCCTGCCTTCCGTCGTCCGCTATCTGGAAAACGGCGGCATTGAAGTCGGCAAAACCGCCCTGTCCGCCCAAAAAACCGACCCGCTGAACACCGTTAGCTCCGCCAAACGCCTTATCGGGCGGACGCTTGCCGATCTGCATCAAAATACGCATTACCTGCCTTACCGTTTCGGCGACAATCAACGCGTTATCGAACTGCATACGCGGCAGGGGGTGAAAACGCCTGTCGAAGTGTCGGCGGAAATCCTCAAAACCCTTAAATCGCGCGCCGAAGAAACCTTGGGCGGCGATTTGGTCGGCGTGGTGATTACCGTCCCTGCCTATTTCGATGATGCCCAACGCCAAGCCACCAAAGATGCCGCGCGTCTGGCGGGTTTGAACGTATTGCGCCTGCTCAACGAACCCACCGCTGCCGCAATCGCCTACGGGCTGGACAACGCCTCGGAAGGCACGTTTGTCGTGTACGACTTAGGGGGCGGCACATTCGACGTATCCGTATTGCAACTGACCAAAGGACTGTTTGAAGTCAAAGCCACCGGCGGCAACAGCGCGTTGGGCGGCGACGATTTCGACCACCGCCTGTTCTGCCGCCTGCTCGAACAAAACGGACTCTCCCAACTCAACGAACAAGACAGCCAACTCCTGCTCTCGCTCGTCCGCGCCGCCAAAGAACAATTAACCACGCAAACCGAAGCGCGCATTCAGGCGACGCTTTCAGACGGCATGGCAATCGACACAAGCATCAGTCGCGCCGAGTTCCACAACCTGACGCAGCATTTGGTGATGAAAACGCTCGAACCGGTCACACAGGCGTTGAAAGATGCCGGTGTCGGTAAAAACGAAGTCAAAGGCGTGATTATGGTCGGCGGTTCGACCCGTATGCTGCACGTCCAACAGGCAGTCGCCACCTTCTTCGGACAAACCCCGCTGAACAACCTCAATCCCGACGAAGTCGTCGCGCTCGGCGCCGCCATACAGGCAAACGTCCTCGCAGGCAACAAAACCGACGGCGAATGGCTGCTGCTGGACGTTACACCTTTGTCGCTCGGTTTGGAAACCTACGGCGGCTTGGCGGAAAAAATCATCCCGCGCAATTCCACCATCCCCACCGCGCGCGCGCAGGACTTTACCACCTTCAAAGACGGTCAAACCGCGATGACGATACACGTCGTGCAAGGCGAGCGCGAGCTCGTTTCTGACTGCCGCAGCCTTGCCAAATTCACCCTGCGCGGCATTCCACCGATGGCGGCGGGTGCGGCGCGTATCCGCGTAACCTTCCAAATCGATGCGGACGGGCTGCTGTCCGTTTCCGCCCAAGAACAAAGCACCGGCGTACAGGCGCAAATCGAAGTCAAACCTTCCTACGGCTTGGACGACGGCGCGATTACCCGAATGCTTAAAGACAGTATGGACAACGCCGCCGAAGATATGGCGGCACGCGCCCGCGCCGAAGCCGTAGTCGAAGCCGAAAGCCTGACCGATGCCGTCAACGCCGCCCTCGAGTTGGACAGCGATTTACTGGATGCCAAAGAATTGCAACAGATCCGGCAAGGCATCGCCGATTTGCAAGGCCGTCTGAAAGACGGAAAAGCCGAAGACATCCGCTCCGCCGTCGCCAAACTCAGCCGCAGCACCGACAACTTCGCCGCCAAACGCATGAACCGCAATATCCAACGCGCGTTGACTGGTCAAAGCGTTGATAATATTTGACGGCAAATGGTTTCAGACGGCATTGGATAAAGAGGTCGTCTGAAAAAATATCATCTCACAGAAATAAAATAAAAAACAACAATGGAAAAGTCAGGCATTGTCTATCTGATGAAAACCGTCATCAAGGGCGTGTATAAAATCGGCATTTCGGATGTAAGCAATTTTGAAGGCAGAATGCGCCATTTGGAAAACAACGGTTATGCGAACGTTGCCGGGTTGGAACGCATCCTCGCCGTCAAAACCGACAATTACAAAGAAAAAGAAAACCTGCTCCATGAAATTTTTAGTAAAAGCAGGATAGGCGATACCGAATTGTTCGCCGTGGACGAGAATCTTGTAAAACGTTTGTTTTTATCGCTTCGCGGCGAAATCGTGTTCCCGAAAAACGAAACGGCGGAATCGGAATTTGAAAAAAGCGTCCACGAACGCAGGCAGGAAGGGAATGCCGGATCCGGTCGCAAACAACTGCTTGATTTGGTACGGCGCGGACACCGGGAATACCCTTACGCGCTGCCCCGGCTTTTGGCGGGCGCGGCATCCTACAAGCCGAAAAAATCGAAAATCCGCCTTTTTAAAGAAGCATATTTACGCAAAAGCGGTACGAGGCTGACCGACGAAATTGCAGACGGCATCCATATTTACACCTGTTTTTCGCGGGCGGATTTGGAAAAAGCCTATTCCGAATATTTGGAACTTTTCAAATCCGAATCGGATGCCGAAGGCAGAAAACCACGGTAAGGTGCAAACAGATACCGTACACGTTGAGGAGCAGTATGATGGGCGATTCCGTCATTTATTATGTAGAACAGGCAGACGAACCGGTAAACCGTGCCGGCGAACGCGCCCGTAAAACATTCAAATACTTTTGGCGCGAGCTTTTTTGGGAACGCCGCCGCATCATTCCCGCCTTAGATTTTGCCATGGTCAAAGCCCCTTTTTTCCAAGACGGCGAAGACGGCGAAATTTGCGAACATATGTGGATCGACGATATTTATTTTGACGGTCTTTACATTTACGGTGTGCTGAACAATAAACCCGGCGAACTGACTAATGTCGAACAAGGCGAAAGCATTTGCGTTCCGGTTGACGACATCAGCGACTGGATGTTCGTGTGCAACGGCATTCCCTACGGCGGCTTTACCGTACAGGCAATGCGCGGGCAGATGACGGAAGAGGAGCGCACCGAACACGATGCCGCATGGGGAATCGATTTCGGCGATCCCGGGCAGATATTGCTGGTGTATGAAGAAAAAAGAACATCCCGAAAATCTGGAAGAGCATCCGATGTGCCGGAACTGTATTGACGATTTTCGGCAACAGTTGTCCCAAAACTCGGATTATCTGCGGGAACAGGACGAAGACGGCTATACGCCGCTTCATCATGAAGCCATCGCAGGAAATGCACTTATGGTTCAAGCCATGCTTGAATACGGCGCAAATCCTGCCTCAACGACATCGGAAGGCTATACCGCCCTCGATTTTGCCTGCCTGACGGGCTGGCAAAATGTTGCCGACCTGCTCGAACCGCGACATTAGGCAGACAGTTTTCCGAAAACGAACACAAACACTTTTTACAGAAAGACAATAAAAATGCCCAAAATCACCGTACTTCCACACACGACATTATGCCCCGAGGGTGCAGTCATCGATAACGCACCCGAAGGTAAAACCGTCCTTGACGTGCTGCTCGACCATGATATCGAAGTCGATCACGCCTGCGAAAAATCCTGCGCCTGCACAACCTGCCACGTGATTATCCGCAAAGGTTTCGACAGCCTGGAAGAGCCGACCGAATTGGAAGAAGACCTGCTCGATCAGGCTTGGGGTTTGGAAGCCGATTCGCGCCTGAGTTGTCAGGCGGTTGTCGCCGGCGAAGATTTGATTGTGGAAATCCCCAAATACACCATCAACCACGCGCGCGAAGAACACTGAAAACAGGCCGTCTGAAGCCGGCACGCTTCAGACGGCATTGTTGCGCGGATAAGGCGCAATCGCCCGAAAACAGGCGTTCGTACAGGCGGAACTTTCGATTCTATAGCGAATTAACAAAAATCAGGACAAGGCGGCGAGCCGCAGACAGTACAAATAGTACGGCAAGGCGAGGCAACGCTGTACCGGTTTAAATTTAATTCACTATATATTGATTTTTATCGGTTTTCTGACGGAACGGATTGGTGCGGCATCCGAGGCGGATTACTCGGGCGCGATGCACGGGTATTTATCGGTTTTGCAGCCGGAAAAACCGCCGGCGGGTTACTTTCAGGGCGGCGGTCGGGCGGTATGCCGGATAGCGTTCCACTTTCGCTTCTATATTGATTTTGATTGGTTTTCTGACGGAATGACCCGATGCGGCATCCGGGACGGCTTGTGTTTTTTCCTGTCCGCCTGCCGGATTTTCCTGTCCTTGCGTGAAACCGAAAGAGACGGCGGCGCGGCGGACAAGCTCGAGATAGCGTCCTTCAAGCTCCGGGCAGGCGGCGGACACGCTTTCTGCCGTAACCGTGAAGCCGCCGCCCGACCCGGAAAGGCGTTCCGCAATCTGCGTGTAGATACGCCAACGTTGGGCGCGCAACATTGCCGCATCGCAACCGGCAGCCGCTTTATCCAAGGCAATCAGGCCGCGCCGGTTTTGGTGGTGAAGGCAAACCGTTACTCTGGAGAGGATATGTTGCCCGTCCAATATTTGATACAGTTTGCGTATCAGCAGAATCAGGCGGTCAAACTCCTCCATCTCCGACAGGGAATCAGGATGGTCGGAAGCGGTATAAACCAGTTTGGACAATTTTGCGGCAAACATATTGTTCATCAATCTTCCTTGTCGGTTGAAACCCCGCTCTTCGGGGCGGTAGAATCAGATTTGTTTGGGAGGGACAACTCCTCCCAGATCAGGACGACACATAGGCTGGTGCTTGATGTGTTGTCCGGCGAGTTGAAACATTCAGCCATCCTCAAGGTGCGGCAGTTTTGCCGAAACATATTCTACACGGCTTCAATGCCGGACGATAAAAGGAAATTCATATGAAATGGACCGACACCCGGCGTATCGCCGAAGAACTCTATGACCTGCACGGCGAAACCATCGATCCCAGAACCGTGCGCTTTACCCAACTGCGCGACCTGATTATGGCATTGCCCGAATTTGACGACGACCCCGCCCGTTGCGGCGAACGCATCCTCGAAGCCGTGCAGCAGGCATGGATAGACGAGGCGGAATAAGTTTCGGGAATGCCGTCTGAAATGCGGCGGTACGCGGTTCGTGCTTCTGTTTGCAGCGGGAATGGTTTTACCAGTCTCCTTTTTTCAGCCTGTCCAGTTGGCGGCGGTCGCGCTTGGTCGGTCTGCCGTCGGGATAGGCGGAAGTGATGCGGCTGAATTGGTCGAGCTGTTTGCGCTCTTCCCTCAATGTTGCCGTTTTCGCGTCCTCTTCATACAGAAGCCGCGCCTCGGATGCCGGGCGGCGTTGGTGGTTCAAACCTTTAACCTTGATTTTATAGGGAAGGGAATTGAGCGTCAGGTCGATAATATCGCCGATGTCTATGGTTTTACTGTTTTTGACCTTCGAGCCGTTTACTTGAACCCTACCCAGTTCGATGTGCTTTTGCGCAAGGGAACGGGTCTTGAAAAAACGTGCCGCCCAAAGCCATTTGTCCAGCCGCATGGCGGAAGAATCGTGCTTGTCTTTCATACGATTTTGTTTGAAATAATTGAATTTGTTTCAAGTTTAGCATAAGATACGCCGCCTATAACTAGTATATATGCACTAATCCACTGTTTTCCATGCTGTCCGAACACAAAAAGAGGGTGTGGAAAAGCCGTTTTGGACAATAAATTAACTGCGGAATATGCACAAATAGCGTATGATAGCGGCAGAATCTGTTGATGAGAGCTTCATTCTATGAAACCTGTTTTTTTGGATTTTGAACAACCCATAGCCGAACTGACCAACAAAATCGATGAGCTGCGTTTCGTCCAAGACGAGTCTGCCGTCGATATTTCGGACGAAATACACCGTTTGCAGAAAAAAAGCAACGACCTGACCAAATCGATTTTCAGCAAACTTACGCCCGCCCAGGTTTCACAGGTTTCCCGGCATCCGCAGCGTCCCTATACTTTGGATTACATTGAGGCACTGTTTACTGATTTTGAAGAGCTGCACGGCGACCGCCACTTTGCCGACGATCATGCGATTGTCGGCGGATTGGCGCGTTTCAACGGACAAAGCGTGATGGTCGTCGGGCATCAGAAAGGGCGCGACACCAAAGAAAAAATCCGCCGCAACTTCGGTATGCCGCGCCCCGAGGGCTACCGCAAAGCCCTGCGCCTGATGAAAACGGCAGAAAAATTCGGCTTGCCCGTCATGACCTTTATCGATACACCGGGCGCGTATCCCGGCATCGGCGCGGAAGAACGCGGGCAGTCGGAAGCCATCGGCAAAAACCTGTACGAACTGACACGCCTGCGCGTTCCTGTTTTGTGTACCGTCATCGGCGAAGGCGGTTCGGGCGGTGCGTTGGCGGTCGCCGTGGGCGATTACGTCAATATGCTGCAATACTCGACCTATTCCGTTATTTCCCCGAAGGCTGCGCTTCGATTTTGTGGAAAACCGCCGAAAAGGCGGCGGATGCGGCTCAGGCTTTGGGCATTACTGCTGACCGCCTGCAAAAGCTGGACTTGGTCGATACCGTCATCAAAGAACCATTGGGCGGCGCGCATCGGGATTTTGGGCAAACCATGAAAAACGTGAAAGCCGTTTTGGAAAAACAACTGCACGAAGCGCAAAGCATCCCGCTTGCCGATTTGCTTTCGCGCCGTTTCGACCGCATTATGGCTTACGGCAAATTTTCGGAACAATAATTCAGGTAGAACAAGCAGCAAGCAGTTTGTCTGAAACTGCTTGCTTTTTCTTTATCGGGACGGAACCGTGCTGACTTTAGATGCGTTTGAGCAATGCTTGAAGGATTGTTTTCCTCAAGGTCTGAATGGAAAAAAAACAGCGGTGGCATTAAGCGGCGGCTTGGATTCCGTCGTTTTGCTGCATCTGCTTGTCCGCGCCGGAAAAAAGGGCGGTTTTATTCCGGATGCATTGCATATCCATCACGGCTTGAGTCCCCGTGCCGACGATTGGGCAGATTTCTGCCAAAACTATTGCGATATGCTCGGGGTGGGGCTGGAAACGGTTAAGGTCTGCGTGGAAAAAAACGGTTTGGGCATCGAGGCGGCGGCGCGGCAAAAGCGTTATGCCGCGTTTGCCGAAAAAGGCTTTGACGTTTTGGCGTTGGCGCACCACAGGGACGATCAAATCGAAACCTTTATGCTGGCAGTCGCTCGCGGCGGCGGTTTGCGCGCTTTGGCGGCTATGCCCACCGTCCGCCCTTTTGGGGAAAAAGGCATCATCTGGCGGCCTTTGCTGCCTTTTTCGCGCCAAGACATATGGGATTATGCCCAAAAACACGGTTTGCCGAATATCGAGGACGAAAGCAATAGCGATACGGCTTATTTGCGAAACCGCTTCCGGCACCGTATTTTGCCCGAACTTTCGGCGCAGATTCCCCATTTCGGGCGGCATGTACTGAACAATGTCCGCGCTTTGCAGGAAGATTTGGCTTTGTTGGACGAAATCATCGGTCAGGACTGCCGTTGGGTCTGTGAGGAAGGCAGTTTCGATACGGTGCGTTGGCAGGCGTTTTCCCCACGCCGGAAAACCCATATTTTGCGGTATTTTTTGAAGGAAAACGGCATCCCCATGCCGAATCAGAATGCCCTTGCCGACATTGCCCGGGTTTTGACGGAGGCAAAAACCGGACGTTGGAACTTGCAAGGCTTTGAATTGCATCATTATGCAGGCAGGCTGTTTGTGTTCCGACTGGAAAAAACGGATAAACTGCGGTTTTTGAAAGACAGGCAGATAAGCGGAAATTTAAGGGAAATATTGACGGGGCAGGGATTTGTTTTAAAACGTCATCCGTTTGGGCTTCCTGAGCATCTTTTGGAGCAGGACGGAATTTTGAGGACGGTAGCGGTATCGGATACGTTGGCTGTCGGCGGCATCCATAAGGATGTGAAAAAAATCCTTCAGGGGAAACGGGTTTTGCCTGTCCTGCGCCCAATTTGGCCGCTTGTTGCCGACAGCGGAAACCGTCCATTGGCGTTGGCAAACTGTTGTGCGGATTTCCAATACTCGGTTTCAGACGGCATTTTGCCCGTCCATCCTGACTTTCCCATTTTATTTTGATAATATCGCAAACAGATTTCGGCGGCGTTCAGACGGGTATTGTCCGGTTGCATATTTCTAAAAGGCTTGTGAAGTGAAACACATCAGTTCGACCAATAATGAACACATCCGGCACCTGCACCGCCTGTTGTCGCAAGGAAAGTTCAGACGGCAATACGCCCAAACCGTTTTGGAGGGCGTGCACCTGCTTCAGGTTTTCCTGCAATCCGGCAGAAAACCGGTCGGGGTATATATTCCCGAGGGCAAAATGCCGTCTGAAGAAGTCCGCAGGCTGAGGGCGGTTGTGCCGGAAGGCAAGGTTTTTTCCGTTTCAGACGGCATATTGAAAAAAATCAGCAGCTTGACTTGTGCGGATGATGTGCTTGCGCTGATTGATATTCCGGATGCGGGTGCTTTGCCTGCCGGCGGCGACTGCGTGGTTTTGGACGGCGTGCAAGACCCGGGCAATGTCGGCACGGTGTTGCGGAGCGCGGCGGCGGCAGGGGTAGGTACGGTCGTTTTGGGCAGGGGTTCAGCGGATGTTTGGTCGCCCAAGGTATTGCGCGCGGGGATGGGCGCGCATTTCTTGTTGGACATTTATTCGCAGGCGGATTTGGAAATATGGTTGGCGAGCTATAAAGGCCGTGTGTTTGCCACCGCCTTGCGAGAGGAAAAGCAGGCGGTTTTGTACGGCGAAGATTTGTGCGAACCGACAGCCTGGGTGTTTGGCAACGAAGGCGCGGGGGTCGGTAAAGCGGTTTTGGACAGGGCGGACAAGTGTGTCAGGATTCCGATGCACGATGCAACCGAGTCTTTAAATGTCGCGATGGCGGCGACAATCTGCCTGTTTGAACAGATGCGGCAGCGGTCGGCGTATTGAGGAAAAGAAATGCCGTCTGAAAAAATCTATTACGGCGTATTGATTTTCTTATGTATCGCTTCTATGCTGCTGTCGCCGTTTTTTTATGCGGGTGCTTTGAAGCCCAAGAAGGCGGCATTGCGGAAGGACGGGCAGTGGAAACTCATCTTATTGTCCAATACCGTGGCGGCGGCGGTTTTGTTTTGGATGTGGTGGAAATGGTTTTGACAGATATTGCTCAAAATTGGGTTAATGGAATCCGAACAAATAAATAATTTGGTAAAAAATTTGTTAAATCAATGGATTAAAGTTTTTCGGGAAACAAAACAGCTCTAAGCAAATAGGGCGTTTGTCGGTAAATACGGAAGAGTTGCGGCATTATCGGGCATCTTTAACAAGTAGTGCCGGCTTGGCAGGCAATTGGTTTTTATGGGCAGCTTGCAAAATCGCGGATATAAAATTGCGAATCGGTTAAAGTGTGGGGACGCTATGAAAAATTGCGAATTTTTTTATGACCCGACAAGGGCAATCTATGATAGCGGTGCAGATTATTTAACCAGAGAAAAACATAGATTAGTCGTAATTGCAAATAGTGCTTGGGGGCTATTGCTTAATTTATCTTGTTATTATGACGAGGTTTTGGAAAAGCGGAAAATACCGTTCGGCAAACAGGAAATTGATGACGATATGGACAAAGTGTCCGCCCTTAAGCGGAAGTTTAAAGATATTTCTGAAATCAAAGTAGGGGATGGTTGGGAATACCCGTTCAATTATGAGCAGGGAATGAAAGAATTAGATGAAGTGCTATTGAAATACATTCCCTTTTTTGAAGAAGAACGATAAAGGAGGTTGATATGCGCGTATCTAAAATAATTGGAAGTATGTTGCTTGTTACAGCGGTTCAGACCGTATTTTCGGCAAATGTTTACGCGTGCCGCCATAATGGTAAAACCAGTTACAGCCAAACTCCGGGAAAACATTGTACCAACGCGGGTTTGGGGCGGGACCTGGTGTACAGTTCGGTTAGACCGGCAGTAAAAGACAGGGCGGAAGACGCAGGGGTCGGCGATTATTCGGACACGGTGAGGGACGAACACGTCCAAAATCCGAGAGAGAATACGCATAAGGATGCTTCGAATACCGGTGCAAAGACGCATTGATTGAAACCGAATCAGCCATGACGGCGTTGAATAATAGAATTTGAACGATTAGGGAACTCTGATGAAACACATCCACATTATCGGTATCGGCGGCACGTTTATGGGTGGGATTGCCGCCATTGCCAAAGAAGCAGGGTTTGAAGTCAGCGGTTGCGATGCGAAGATGTATCCGCCGATGAGCACCCAGCTCGAAGCCTTGGGCATAGGCGTGTATGAAGGCTTCGACACCGCGCAGTTGGACGAATTTAAAGCCGACGTTTACGTTATCGGCAATGTCGCCAAGCGCGGGATGGATGTGGTTGAAGCGATTTTGAACCGTGGGCTGCCTTATATTTCCGGCCCGCAATGGCTGGCTGAAAACGTGCTGCACCATCATTGGGTACTCGGCGTGGCGGGGACGCACGGCAAAACGACCACCGCGTCTATGCTCGCGTGGGTTTTGGAATATGCCGGACTCGCACCGGGCTTCCTTATCGGCGGCGTACCGGAAAACTTCAGCGTTTCCGCCCGCCTGCCGCAAACGCCGCGCCAAGACCCGAACAGCCAATCGCCGTTTTTCGTCATTGAAGCCGACGAATACGACACCGCGTTTTTCGACAAACGCTCCAAATTCGTGCATTACCGTCCGCGTACCGCCGTGTTGAACAATCTGGAATTCGACCACGCCGACATCTTCGCCGATTTGGGCGCGATACAGACCCAGTTCCACCACCTCGTGCGTACCGTGCCGTCTGAAGGCCTCATCGTCTGCAACGGACGGCAGCAAAGCCTGCAAGACACTTTGGACAAAGGCTGCTGGACGCCGGTGGAAAAATTCGGCACGGAACACGGCTGGCAGGCCGGCGAAGCCAATGCCGATGGCTCGTTCGACGTGTTGCTTGACGGCAAAAAAGCCGGACACGTCGCTTGGAGTTTGATGGGCGGACACAACCGCATGAACGCGCTCGCCGTCATCGCCGCCGCGCGTCATGCCGGAGTCGACATTCAGACGGCCTGCGAAGCCTTGAGCACGTTTAAAAACGTCAAACGCCGCATGGAAATCAAAGGCACGGCAAACGGTATCACCGTTTACGACGACTTCGCCCACCATCCGACCGCTATCGAAACCACGATTCAAGGTTTGCGCCAGCGCGTCGGCGGCGCGCGCATCCTCGCCGTCCTCGAACCGCGTTCCAATACGATGAAGCTGGGTACGATGAAAGCCGCCCTGCCCGCAAGCCTCAAAGAAGCCGACCAAGTGTTCTGCTACGCCGGCGGCGCGGACTGGGACGTTGCCGAAGCCCTCGCGCCTTTGGGCGGCAGGCTGCACGTCGGCAAAGACTTCGATGCCTTCGTTGCCGAAATCGTGAAAAACGCCGAAGCAGGCGACCATATTTTGGTGATGAGCAACGGCGGTTTCGGCGGAATACACACCAAACTGCTGGACGCTTTGAGATAGCCCGGGCGATGCCGTCTGAAAGCCCTTCAGACGGCATCGCCCGGCTGCGCGGCACAAAGGCGGAAAAACCGTTTGCCCCGTATTTTCAAACGCGTTACACTTGCCGCCGCTGTTTTCAGCCATTTGATTACCCGCAACCGCCGTCATTGCGCCGGCGGTCTGCACGTCAGCGTCATTGCGCCGCTGTAAATACGAAAGAACACATTATGACCGTATCCCCCGTAGCCTTGCGCCGCAAGACCGAGTGCAAGCCGCATCCCACCGCGCGCTATTGGAAAAAATGCGATGTCGAAGCCCTGTTCGGACTTCCCTTCCTCGACCTCATTTACCAAGCCGCCGAAATCCACCGCCAAAATTTCAACCCGCGCGAAATCCAGCTTTCCACGCTGTTGTCCATCAAAACCGGCGGTTGTCCCGAAGATTGCGCCTACTGTCCGCAATCGGCGCACCACAACACCAATCTGGGCAAAGAGCAGATGATGGATGTGGATGAAATCGTCGAAAAAGCCAAAATCGCCAAATCGCGCGGCGCAAGCCGGTTTTGTATGGGCGCGGCATGGCGCGGCCCCAAACCCAAAGACGTGGAGACGGTTTCCGCAATCATCAAAGCCGTCAAGGGCTTGGGTATGGAAACCTGCGGCACGTTCGGTATGCTCGAAGAAGGTATGGCGGAAGACTTGAAAGAGGCGGGCTTGGATTATTACAACCACAACCTCGACACCGACCCCGACCGCTACAACGACATCATCCATACACGCCGGCATGAAGACCGTATGGACACCTTGGGCAAAGTCCGCAACGCCGGTTTGAAAGTCTGCTGCGGCGGCATCGTCGGGATGAACGAAACTCGTGCCGAACGCGCCGGGCTGATTGCCAGCCTCGCCAACCTCGACCCGCAGCCCGAAAGCGTGCCGATTAACCGGTTGGTCAAAGTGGAAGGCACGCCGCTTGACGATGCCGAAGATTTGGACTGGACGGAATTTGTTCGCACCATCGCCGTGGCGCGGATTACGATGCCGCAAAGTTATGTCCGGCTGTCGGCAGGGCGCAGCAATATGCCGGAAGCGATGCAGGCGATGTGCTTTATGGCGGGCGCGAATTCGATTTTTTACGGCGACAAGCTGTTGACCACAGGCAATCCGGACGAAGACGGCGACAGAATCCTGATGGAAAAGCTTAACCTGTATCCCTTACAGTTTGAGCTGGAAGGCGAGGTCGCCGAAGTGGAAAAAGCCTCGGGGATTAAAGTGGATTATTGACGATTGCAAAATGCCGTCTGAAACCCGGAAAAAGGCTTTCAGACGGCATTTGTTCGGACGGTATTTCCAATATCTTTTTACCGGCGCGTGATGTTGCCGTCGGGCGAGACATCCAGCCCGTTCCCGTTGGGGAAATCGCTGCGGTTCAGATAAATAATCCGCCCGATAACGGTTTTCTCGGGGTCGATTTTGGGGATTTTATCGTCGGCTTGGGTAATAGGGATGATAGTTCCGGAAATAAATTTACCCTGTTTGTCGGTGATAATTTTGAAAATCGGCGCAATGCCGCTGATGCCGGAGGTGTTGATTGCGCCGTAGGTGGCAAAGTTGCCGCCGCTGTAGGAGATGAAGCGGTCGCGGTAAAGTTCGACGGCGCGTGTAACGTGCGGCCCCTGCCCGAATACGGCATCCGCGCCGGAATCGACGGCAAGCCGCGCAAACTCAACGACGTTGCCCCTGTTTTCCCCATAGAAGATTTCGGTATCGAACGGCAGGTGTTCCGCCTGTTTCCCTTCTGCGCCGCCGTGGAACATCACAATAACGATCTCGGCTTTTTGTTTGGTTTTGGCAATCAGTTTTTTGACTTTGGCATAGTCGTTCAGTTTGACGGCGGCAAGGTTGGGGGCGAAGGAGACGAAGCCGGATCTTACGCCGTTTTTCTTCAGGATGGCGGTTTCAAACCTGTTTTCGATGCCCGAATATTTGATGTTCAATTCGTCAAGGTTCGCCCTTTATGCCGTTTCCGCACCGCAAACCGCCGGGGTCAAGCCCTCGGCGCATCCTGCCGGAACGGAATCCCCGTGCTGCCGATTGACGGTTCAAACCCCGCGCCCGTTTCAAATACCGGCGATGTGGACGGACAGGATGCGCCTGACGAAAAGACAGCCGATACCGTTTCCATTATCGGCGTGGGCGACATTATGCTCGGCAGCAATTATCCGGTCGATTACCTGCCCGATACCAATATTCTGAAAAACGTCGAATCTGCCTTGCAAGACGCGGACATTACCGTCGGCAACCTCGAAGGCACGCTGTTTGACGAAGGCGGTACGCCGAAAAAATGTGCAACCCCCCAAAATATGCTATGCATTCCGAACGCCCTCCGCATACGGGCAATACCTTGCCGACGCGGGATTCGACTACCTCAGCTTCGCCAACAACCACAGCAACGACTTCGGCGCGCAAGGCATCACGGCAACGGCGGCGAGCGGCAGCTCTTTTACATACTCGATCGCGCTAAAGCCGCTGCCGATAACGAGGCCAAAATTGCGGAAAATACCGCCATCGCCCAGATAAATTTGTCCATCATCAGACCTTTACTGTTCAGACGAGACAGCATTTGCCGCACGTTTTGGGGCTTATCTTTCGATTTGCGCTACGTCGCGCACCGCGCCTTTGTCGGCGGAAGTCGCCATCGCGCCGTAAGCTCTTAATGCGGCGGAGACGTAGCGGTCGCGGTTTTCCGGTTTCCACGCTTTGCTGCCGCGTGCTTCCATTTCGGCACGGCGGGCGGCGAGTTCTTCGTCGGAAATGACAAGGCGGATGCTGCGGTTGGGGATGTCGATTTCGACGGTATCGCCTTCGTGTACCAAACCGATCGCGCCACCTTCCGCCGCTTCGGGCGAGGCGTGTCCGATGGACAAACCTGATGTGCCGCCGGAGAAGCGTCCGTCGGTTAAGAGAGCGCAGGCTTTGCCGAGGCCTTTAGATTTCAGGTAGGAAGTCGGATACAGCATTTCCTGCATGCCCGGGCCGCCTTTCGGGCCTTCGTAGCGGATGATGACGATGTCGCCGGCGACGATTTGGTTGCCCAAAATGCCTTCTACTGCGTCTTCTTGGCTTTCAAACACGCGGGCGCGGCCGGTGAATTTGAGGATGCTCTCGTCCACGCCTGCGGTTTTTACCACGCAGCCGCGCTCGGCGATGTTGCCGAACAAGACCGCCAAACCGCCGTCTTGCGAGTAGGCGTGTGCCACGTCGCGGATACAGCCTTTTTCGCGGTCGAGGTCGAGGGTTTTCCACATACGGTTTTGCGAGAACGCTTGGGTGGTGCGTACGCCGCCGGGCGCGGCTTTGAAGCGTTCGATGGCGTGGGTGTTTTCAGGGTTGGTTACGTCCCATTTTTCAATCGCGTCTTTCAGCGTCGGCGCGTGGATAGTGTGCACGTCGGTGTGCAGCTTGCCCGCTTTGTCCAATTCTTTCAGGATGGCGAAGATGCCGCCGGCTCGGTGCACGTCTTCCATATAGTAGTCGTGGTTGTTGGGTGCGGTTTTGCAGATGCAGGGCACAACGCGGCTTAAGCGGTCGATGTCTGCCATTTTGAAATCCACGCCCGCTTCGTTGGCAACGGCGAGTAAATGCAAAATAGTGTTGGTGCTGCCGCCCATGGCAATGTCCATGGTCATAGCGTTTTCAAACGCTTTTTTGGTGGCAATGCTGCGCGGTAACACGGTTTCATCGTTTTGCTCGTAATAGCGTTTGGTGATTTCGACAATCATACGGCCGGCTTCGAGGAACAGTTCTTTGCGGCCGACGTGGGTGGCGAGGTAAGAACCGTTGCCCGGCAGGGACAGCCCGAGTGCTTCGGTCAGGCAGTTCATCGAGTTTGCCGTAAACATACCCGAACACGAGCCGCAGGTCGGGCAGGCGTTTTGTTCGACTTCTTCAACTTGCCGGTTGCTGATATTGTCGTCCGCCGATTCAATCATCGCGTCAATCAAGTCCAAACGGCGTTCGGGCTGGATGTTTGCCACGCCGATAACTTTACCTGCTTCCATCGGACCGCCGGAAACGAAGATGGTCGGGATGTTCAGGCGCATCGCGGCAATCAGCATGCCCGGGGTGATTTTGTCGCAGTTGGAAATGCACACCAGCGCGTCGGCGCAGTGGGCATTGACCATATATTCGATGGAGTCGGCAATCAAATCGCGGCTGGGCAGGGAATACAGCATACCGCTGTGTCCCATAGCGATGCCGTCGTCGATGGCGATGGTGTTGAATTCTTTGGCGATGGCGCCGGCTTTTTCGATTTCGCGGGCAACCAGCTGGCCCATATTGTGCAGGTGGACATGACCTGGCACGAATTGGGTGAACGAGTTGGCAACGGCGATAATCGGTTTGCCGAAGTCGGTTTCCATCACGCCGGTGGCGCGCCACAACGCGCGCGCGCCCGCCATATTGCGACCGTGGGTGGAGGTTTTGGAGCGGTATTCTGGCATAGTGTGTTTCCTTGTGCCTATACCGTCTGAAAGACAGGGCTGTTTCAGACGGTATCGGGTACGGTTTTTTAGAGTGGGAAAAGAGGGTATTTTATACCAAGTATCGGAATTTTGCGGGATTGAAACGGCGTGCGGCAAAAAAGAAAATCCCCGCAGGAATGCGGGGACGGGTTCAGGCGCGGGCAATCGCGACGGCTTTGGATGCGTCCCAAAAATCAACGGGTGCATTTAATACGGGTTTGACGATGCCCGTCCGTATGGCGAAATCGCCGAAACCTTCGCCGATATTGCGTTCTGCCGCCCATTTGCCGATCAGGTCGTCCAATTCGGCAAGGATTTCGGGCAGGGTGATGTTTTCTTTGTAAAGACGGGGGATGCGTACGCCTTCACGGTCGCCGCCGATATGGAGGTTGTAGCGTCCGACGGCTTTGCCGACCAGTCCGATTTCCGCCAACATCGCCCGTCCGCAGCCGTTCGGGCAGCCGGTAATGCGGGTAACGATGTAGTCGTCCGACGTGCCGTGTTTCGCCATAATCTTATCCAGCTCGCCGATGAAGTCCGGCAGCACGCGTTCGGCTTCCGCCATTGCCAGCGGGCAGGTCGGGAAGGAAACGCACGACATCGCATTTTCGCGCAGTTTGCTGACACCGTCGTGTATCAGCCCGTATGAGCGGGCGAGCTGTTCGATCCGGGCTTTGCCTCCTTCGGGTACATTTGCCACGATGAGGTTTTGGTTGGCGGTGATGCGGAAGTCGCCTTTGTGGATTTTGGCGATTTCCAACACGCCGGTCAGAAGCTGTTTCCCGCCTTCGTCAACCAAACGCCCGCTTTCGATGAAAAGGGTCAAATGCCAGTTGCCGTCTATGCCTTTCACCCAGCCGATGCGGTCGCCGCGCCCGGTAAATTTGAACGGGCGTATGGGTTCGAACGGCATACCCATACGGCGTTCGACTTCCGCGCGGAAGTTGTCCAAGCCCATATTTTGAATGGTGTAGCGGGTGCGGGCGTTTTTGCGGTCGCTGCGGTTGCCGAAGTCGCGCTGTGTGGTTACCACCGCTTCGGCGGCCTTCAGCGCGTGTTCCGGAGGCACGAAACCCAGTTCCAGTGAAATGTTCGGATAGGTTTTGGTGTTGCCGTGTTCCATCGAAAGCCCGCCGCCCGCCAAAACATTGAATCCGGCAAGCTGTCCGTTGCCGTCTGAAATGGCGACAAAATCCAAGTCGTTGCCGTAGCAGTCCACATCATTTAAGGGCGGGATGACGACTGCGGTTTTGAATTTGCGCGGCAGATAGGTTTTGCCCAAAATCGGCTCGTCTTCTTGAAGGAAGTCGTCAGAACTTTGAACTTTTTTGCCGTCCACCCACACATCCAGATAACCGCGCGTGCGCGGCAGCAAGTGTTCGGAAATCTTTTTCGCGTATTCGTAAGCCTGCCGGTGCAGTTCGGACTCGATCGGGTTGGACGTGCAAAGCACGTTGCGGTTCATATCCGCCGCCGTGGCGATGGAATCCAAACCCAGTTTGTGCAAGAGGCGGTGCATCGTCTGCAACTTGGCTTTCGGCACGCCGTGAAATTGGAAGGTTTGCCGGTTGGTCAGCCGGATGGAGCGGTAATGACTGTTTTCCCGGGCAAATTTGTCCAGTTCTATCCATTGGGACGGTTTGATGATCCCGCCCGGCAGCCGGCAGCGCAAAAGCATAAATTTCAAGGGCTCGAGTTTTGCCTCGGCGCGTTCGGCGCGGATGTCGCGGTCGTCCTGCTCATACATACCGTGGAAGCGGATGAGTTGGAAGTTGTCGCCTTTGAAGCCGCCCGTGAGCGGGTCTTTCAAATCGTCCAAAATCGTGCCGCGTAAAAAATTGCTTTCGGTTTTCAGACGTTCGTTGTCGGATAGCGGTTTTTCTTGCCACGCCAAACCTTTTGTCTTGGTCTGTACGGTCATTTTGTGTTCCTCCCGATTATATTTAATCAATAAACATCACGCTGATAGCGTTTTTCTTCGCGCAGCATATCCAAATATTCTTCTGCGCCCTCTTCGTCCAAATGTCCTGCCCCGATAATCACATCCAGCAAGGCGGCTTCCACGTCTTTTGCCATTTTTGCCGCATCGCCGCACACATAGATATGCGCGCCTTCCTGCAGCCATTGCCAAAGTCCTTCCGCCTGTTCGCGGATTTTGTCCTGCACATAGATTTTTTCTTCCTGATCGCGCGACCAGGCGAAATCGTATCTGTGCAGGAAGCCGTCTTTGGCAAACTGCTGCCATTCGGTTTGATAGAGAAAATCACGGGCAAAATGCGGATTGCCGAAAAACAGCCAGTTTTTGCCTTCCGCATTTTCTGCGGCACGTTGTTGGACGAAAGCGCGGAACGGTGCGACGCCGGTGCCCGAGCCGATCATCACAATCGGCTTGCGGCTGTCTTCGGGCAGCCTGAAGCCGTCGTTGCGTTCCACAAACACGCGCACCGTGCCGTCCTCTTCCAGCCGGTCGGCAAGGAAACCCGATGCGCCGCCCGCCCTGGCGCGCCCTTCGTGTTCGAAACGCACCGCGCCGACGGTCAGGTGCACTTCGTCCCCCACTTCCGCCTGCGACGAGGAAATCGAATACAGGCGCGGCGCAAGCGGGCGCAGTAGGCCGGCGAATTGTTCCGCTGTCAGTTTTGCCGGGAAGCGGTGCAGCACATCGGCAATCGGCGTGCTTTGCACAAAGCCTTGCAAAACGGCGTTGTCGGCAGCAATACGGTCGAGTTCGTCATCATCGGCGAACGGGGCATAGCCTTTGACAAAGGCGGGGGTGTTTTGCGTGAGTTCAAAATGGGATAACAGTGCGGAGGCAACCGGCAGGGTTTTTCCGCCCGCCTGTATTTCCGTTGCCTGATCGATGCCGAGCAGGTCTAGGATTTCCCTGACCAGTGCCGGATCGTTGTCAAACCAAACGCCGAGCGCGTCGCCCGGGAGGTAGTGCAAATCCGAACCGCTCAAATCGATTTCGATGTGGCGCACGTCTTTATCGGATTGGCGGGCGGTGATTTTCTGATTGGCCAGCAGGGCGGCGGGAAAGGGGTCTGCCTTGCAGTACCTGCCATCCGGTGCCGTCTGAAGGCCGGCGGGGGGCGTTGTCTGCGGCGCGGGCGTTGCCCGGTTTTTTGCGGCTTCTTCTTTTAAGAGTGCGGCGATATTATCTGTCCATCCGTCTGCGGCGGCGGCAAAGTCCAAATCCGCATCAACGCGTTCGAGCAGGCGTTTTGCGCCCAATTCTTCAAAACGTTTGTCGAAATCTTTGCCCGCCCGGCAGAAATTCGGATAGGAGCTGTCGCCCAAACCCAGTACGGCAAATTGGAGTTTGTCCAATTTCGGGGCTTTTTTGCCGTTCAGCAGTTTGTGCAGCACGACGGCTTCTTCCGGCGGTTCGCCTTCGCCTTGGGTGGAGGTAACCAGCAGCAGGCGGCGTTCGCCGGCGATGTTTTTCGCCTTATAGTCTTTCAGTTCGGCGCGACTGACTTGGATGCCGGCGGCTTCCAGGCTGTCCGCCGCTTTGTCGGCAACGGATTTCGCATTGCCGGTTTGCGAGGCGGAAAGGACGGTTACGGAAAAAGGTTCTGCCGTCGGCAATGCCGTCTGAAGCGCGGGCAGTCCTGCAGATGCCCCGTTTCCTGCTTTTGCCCAAGCGTAGCCGGACAGCCACGCCCATTGTGCCGCGTCCAGCCCCGACAGGAGCTGCGTGATTTCGGGCGGCATAGGCGGTAATGGCGGATTTGTGTTCTGCATATCGTGTTCACTCATAAAATCATACCTGCCGCAACAGTGCCGTATGTCGCTTCGTCTATCAGGATAAACGAACCGGCGGCGGTGTTTTCCGCATAAGGCGTTGCCGTAACGGGTTTTTGAAGGTTGATGCGGACTTTGGCGATGTCGTTCATCTTCAAGGATTCCGCGCCGGCCTCTTGTTCCAGCGTGCGGACATCTAAAACGCTTTCAATTTCCCCGACTTTTGCCGGCACGGTTTGCGTGCCGTGCTTGAGCAGGTATTTGCGCGCGGTGTTGAGCGGACGTTCGTCAAACCAGCAAAGCGTGGCTTCCAGATGTTTTTGCGGGGCGAGCGGGGAATTTTTATCGACAAAAAGGTCGCCGCGCGAAACATCGATGTCGCGATCCAGCCGGAGGGTTGCCGCCTCTCCGGCAAAAGCCTGCGCCACTTCGCCTTTGGGTGTGATGATTTCAGACACTTCGGCGGTCAGCCCATTCGGTTCGATGCGGACGGTTTGTCCGACGGCGACCGAACCGCGTTCGATGCGCCCCTGATAGCCTCGGAAATCATCGGCCTTGTCGGCATCTTGGCGGACGACCAGTTGCACGGGGAAATAAAAATCGTCGGCGGTGCGGCTGACTTCGTCCGCCCCCGGCAGGGTTTCCAAAATGGACAATAAGGGTTCGCCTTTATACCAAGGCATATTGCCGCCGGGGTAAACAATGTTGTCGCCCAAGAGTGCGGACACCGGTACGAAATGCGCGTCTTTCAAACCGAGCTGTTCGGCAAGTCGGCGGTATGCCTCCACAATGGCGTTGAATTTGTCTTCGCTGTAATCCAGCAGGTCCATTTTGTTGACCGCCACCACAATATGCGGGCAGTCGAGTTGGCGGAGGATGGCGGAATGGCGTTTGGTCTGCGGCAGAAGCTGCAAGGGCTGCGCGCCGAAATCCAGTTGGGATGCGTCAACCAGCACGACTGCCGCCGAAGCGGTGCTTGCGCCCGTAACCATATTGCGCGTGTATTGTTCGTGCCCCGGCGTGTCGGCGATGATGAATTTTCGTTTCGCCGTGGAAAAATAGCGGTATGCCACATCGATCGTAATGCCCTGTTCGCGTTCGGCTTCCAGTCCGTCGGTCAGGATGGAGAAGTCTATGGTTTCTTTCAAACCTTTGCTTTTGCCGGATTCCAAGGTTTTGATTTGGTCGGACAGCAGGGCTTTGCTGTCGTAGAGCAGTCGTCCGATTAGGGTGCTTTTGCCGTCATCGACGCTGCCGGCGGTAATGAAGCGGAGCGGGGTTTGGTGTTGTGCCGTCATATTTTCTTCCTCATATCTGCTTAAAGGGTTTTTGAAATTTAGAAATAGCCTTCTTTTTTGCGTTTTTCCATTGCCGCCTCGCTTGCCTGATCGTCCAGCCGGGTCGCGCTGCGTTCGGAAATGTCGGCAACCGCTGTTTCTCTGATAATCTCCGTCGGCGTGGACGCGGTGCTTTCTACCGGGCAGGTGCAGCTGATGTCGCCGACGGTGCGGAAGCGGACATCAAGGATTTCGGAGGTTTCAGACGGCATTTTCGGGGTGAGCGGCGTTACGGGGACCAGCAGCCCCCTGCGTCTGACCACTTCGCGCCTGTGGCTGTAATAAATCGGCGGCAGCTCGAGGTTTTCGCGGGCGATGTATTGCCAGATGTCGAGTTCCGTCCAGTTGGAAATCGGGAAGACGCGCATATTTTCGCCTTTATGCAGCCTGGTGTTGTACAGCGACCACAGCTCGGGGCGTTGCGCCTTCGGATCCCATTGTCCGAACTCGTCGCGGAACGAGAAAATCCGTTCTTTGGCGCGGGCTTTTTCTTCGTCGCGCCGCGCGCCGCCCATAAGCGCGTCGAAGCCGTTTGCCTCGATGGTTTCCAACAAGGTAACCGCCTGTGCCGCATTGCGCGAATCGGTTTCTTTGCGTAAGACCACCGTGCCTTTGGCAATGGAGTCTTCCACGCGCCCCACTATCAGGCGGGCATTGAGTTTTGCCGCCTGCGCGTCGCGGAAAGCAATCACTTCGGGGTAGTTGTGTCCCGTGTCGATATGCACCAGCGGGAAGGGCAGTTTCACCGGCCGGCTGCCCAGCCGGAAGGCTTTGCAGGCGAGGGCGAGCAGGACCACGGAATCTTTGCCGCCGGAAAAGAGCAGGGCGGGGTTTTCGCATTCTGCCGCCACTTCGCGGATAATGTGGATGGATTCGGATTCCAACCAGTCGAGTTGGACGTTGTTCGGTTCGGTTTTCGTCATACCATATTCCTTATTTCTTCTGTTTGATCCTTATGAATTATTTGTGCAGCCCGCATTCTTTGCTGTTTTTATCTTCCCACCACCACCGCCCGGCGCGGATGTCTTCGCCGGCCTTGACGGGGCGGGTGCAGGGGTCGCAGCCTATACTGGGAAAGCCTTGCCGGTACAAATCGTTGTAAGGCACATTGTTGGCAAGGATGTATGCCCACACGTCGTGTTCCGACCAGTCGAAAATCGGGTTGTATTTATCGATGCCGCGCCCGGCATCATATTCGGCAAACGGCAGTTCCGTGCGTGTGGCGGACTGTTCGCGGCGTTGCCCGGTAAGCCAAGCATCCGCCCCGGCAATGGCGCGGTCGAGCGGTTCGGTTTTTCGGATGCGGCAGCATTCGCGGCGCGCTTCAACGCTGTCGTAAAAGGCAAACCTGCCTTTGCTTTCCACATAATGCAGGGCATCTTCCCGTATCGGTTGGAAACGCTTGATTTGCATATGCGGATAAACACGTTCAATCCTATCCAACAGGTTTAAAGTTTCCGCGTGCAGCAGCCCCGTATCCAAAGTAAAAATACCGATATTGAGGTTTTCTCCGGCGATAAGGTCGGTAATTACCATATCTTCCGCAGCAAGGCTGCTGGCAAACCGTGCATCCCGGTGGCTGCCGGCAATCCGGTGCAGGCGTTGTTTGAGGGTTTCCGTTTTTTCCGCCAAAGCCGTTTCACTGCCATTTTCAATCGGCGGAATTTTCCATAAAGCAGGTTTGAAAATTTTCATTTTGTCCGCCTTGCTTTATGCGGCTTGTTGTTCTTGTCCGGTGCCCAGTCCGTCCAATGCAAAATACGCGTGTTCGGCCGGATTGCTTTCTTTTTTGGCGTTTTCGCCGAACCAAGCCAGTTTTTCGTGCAGCCCCACCACTTCGCCTATGACAATCAATGCCGGATTCGGCGCGGTTTCGGCGAGTTCGGCAAGGTTGGCGAGCGTGCCGGTTGCGGTTTTTTGAGCCGGCAGCGTGCCTTGGCTGATGACGGCTGCCGGCGTGTCGGGCGAGCGTCCGTGCTGTTGCAGCCGTTCGGCAATCAGGGCGGCTTTGAGCGCACCCATATAAATCACCAAGGTCTGGCGGCTGCGGGCAAGGGTCTGCCATTCGATGTCGGGCGCATCCGCCTTGCGGTGGCCGGTTACGAAAACCGCACTTTGGGCATAATCGCGGTGCGTGAGCGGGATGCCGGCATAGGCGGTCGCGCCGACGGCGGCGGTAATGCCGGGGACGACCGAAAACGGAATCTGATGGCGTGCCAAGGTTTCCAATTCTTCGCCGCCGCGTCCGAACACGAAAGGGTCTCCGCCTTTCAAACGCACCACGCGCCTGCCTTCGCGGGCCAGCCTGACCATAAGCGCATTGGTGTCCTCTTGCGGGGTGCGGCCGCCCCGGGCGCGCTTGCCGACAAAAATCCGTTCCGCATCGCGGCGGACGAGGGACAGTATGCCGTCTGAAACCAGCGCGTCGTAAAGCACCACGTCTGCCTGCTGGATTTCCTGCAGCCCTTTGAGCGTCAGCAGCCCCGCATCGCCGGGACCCGCGCCGACCAGCGAGACGGAGCCGCCTTGATCATTTTGACGACTTTGTTCCAATTGGCCTGCCAATTCCCGTTCGGCAAGGGTGTTTTGCCGGTTTTTGACGAGGGCGGCGAAACGTCCGTTAAACTGCTTTTCCCAAAAGCGGCGGCGTTCGGTAACGGATTTCAGTTTGCCCTTGACGGCATCGCGCCACCTTCCTGAAATTTCCGCCATATCGCCCAAAGACGGCGGCAGCAGGGCTTCCAGCCTTTCACGCAGCAGTCGGGCGAGGACGGGCGCGCTGCCGGAGCTGGAAACGGCAATCTGAACCGGGTTGCGGTCGATAACCGATGGGAAGATGAAGCTGCAATGGTCGCGGTCATCCACCACGTTGACCGGCTTTTGGCAGCTTTCGGCAAGATGGAAAACGCGCCGGTTGAGGGCTTGGTCGCTGCTTGCCGCAATGATGAGGAAAACCGTGCGGATGTGTTCGGCACGAAATTCTTCGGCAAGCCACAGGATTTTGTTTTCCGCCGCCAACGCGGAGAGTTCGGCATTCAGGTGTTTTGCGGCAACCCTGACCTCTGCGCCCGCCTTCAGCAGCAGGCTGATTTTGCGTGCGGCGACTGCGCCGCCGCCTACGACCAATACGGGGCGGCCGGCGAGGTTGGCGAAAATGGGGAAATAATTCACTGGCTGACTCCTTTGCTGTTTGCCCGCACCTTGTTGCCGATACGGTGCGTCGCGGCATTTTTGTCGGAATGCGGGTCATTTTAGACAAAAGGATTTTCCCGGTTAAATAATAAAAAGGCATTTGTTAGAAGCTGAAAGCTATATGGGGGCGGCTGCGGATGCGGCGGTTTTCCGTTTTATAACGGTTTGGGACGGAAAAACGGCCTGAAGCCGTTTCGGGCATTCAGACCGTTTGCGCGGAGGGGGAATGCCGTCCGAAGGGCGAAAAGGGCTTCAGACGGCATTGATGTCGGGTTTCAGGACAGGAGCAGGATGGCGGCTGCGGCAAGCGCGGCAACCGATAATGCGGCGGCAAGCGCGGCTTTGCCGGCAAAGCGGATTGAGGTTTTGCCTTCGATGTATTTGAAGCCGGTTATCATCGGGAGGACGAGGTTTTTCTTTTTGAACACGCGGTATGCGGCGACGGCGGCGATGTGGACTGCGGAAAAAACGGCGAGCAGTTTGAAAAAGTTGAGATGGATTTTCCGCATAAGGCTGCCCGTATGTTCGGAAACCAAATGGTTGAGGTAGCCGTTGGTGCTGAAGGTGTTTTCATCGGCGGCAAAAAGCCCCGTGCCGACTTGGAACGACACGGCGGCCAAAAGCGCAACGACCATCAGTGCGCCCAAGGGGTTGTGTCCGGGTTGGACGTGTTCGGGAATACCGTTTTTCATATACTCTCTGATACCCGACCATCCGCGGACGAAACGGGAGAAACGGGCGGTATCGCTGCCCCAAATGCCCCAGCAGAGGCGGAATACGAGCAGGAAAAGGATAAACAGCCCGACGCGCGTGTGCCATTGCAGCATATCGCCGCCGGTTTTCGCGCTATACCACATAAAGGGTAGGGATGCGGCAAGCAGCCAGTGGAAAAGGCGGGTGGGGAAGTCCCAGACTTTGGTTTTGTTTTTCATAATCGGTTTCCGGCGGTAGAATCGGTTTGTTTTCGAGCCTTAATTTTAACCGATTGGAGGGGAAATGTTTCCCGTTTTCCATCTTTCAGGCGAAAGCCGCCGCCGGATGCTTCAGGCGGCATTGCGTTTTCCTCATGTTTTCAAAGCCCGTGCGGAAGATTCGCACAAAGGGACTTTCGGCACGCTCGCCGTAGTCGGCGGCGCGGTCGGCATGAGCGGCGCGCCCGTATTGGCGGCATCGGCGGCAATGTATCTCGGCTGCGGCAAAGTGTGGGCGGGCTTCAATCAGGAAACGCTTCCGTTTGCCGTCATTGCCGGTTTTCCCGAAATTATGTTGGACACGGCAGACGGTTTGACCAAGCGTCAAGGCATAAACGCTTGGACGGCGGGTTGCGGCTTGGGTACGGATAAGGCGGCGGTCGGAACGCTTGCCGGAATTTTGACGGAACACACGGACAAGCCCGTCCTTTTGGATGCGGACGCGCTGAACATATTATCAACCGATGCCGAAACCCGAAATCTGGCATGCGGGTGTAAAAACCTGATTTTAACGCCACACCCCGCCGAAGCCGCGCGCCTGCTTGGAACGACGGTTGCACAGGTTCAGGCGGATCGGACGGCGGCAGTGAGGAAGATAGGGGCAATTTTCGGCGCAACCGTGGTTTTAAAGGGGCACAAAACATTGGTTGCCGCGTCCGATACGGAAATCTATGTCAACGAAAGCGGCAACGCGGGATTGGCAACGGCGGGCAGTGGCGACGTATTGGGCGGCATCATCGGCAGTCTGCTCGCACAGGGCGTGCCGGTTTTTGAAGCCGCCTGCGCGGGCGCGTGGCTGCACGGCGCGGCGGCGGATGTCATAAAAGAATCGGCAGGCATTGCGGCAGGGCTGTTGGCAGGGGAAATCGCCCCGGCGGCAAGGTGGCTGCGTAACCGGATAACTGAAAGTATGTAAGAAGATATAGTGGATTAACAAAAACCAGTACAGCGTTGCCTCGCCTTAGCTCAAAGAGAACGATTCTCTAAGGTGCTGAAGCACCAAGTGAATCGGTTCCGTACTATCCGTACTGTCTGCGGCTTCGCCGCCTTGTCCTGATTTTTGTTAATCCACTATACCGTCTGAAAGGCAAGGGCTTCAGACGGCATCTTCATTTCCCAAATACTGTCCGGTAAAGCGTGGTATAATGCGTAGTTATCTCTTACAGTTTTTGAAAAACATTAATTATGAAACAAATCCGCAACATCGCCATCATCGCCCACGTCGACCACGGCAAAACCACATTGGTCGACCAACTGCTGCGCCAATCCGGCACATTCCGCGCCAACCAGCAGGTTGACGAGCGCGTGATGGACAGCAACGACCTTGAAAAAGAACGCGGCATCACCATCCTCGCCAAAAACACCGCCATCGATTACGAAGGCTACCACATCAATATCGTCGACACGCCGGGACACGCCGACTTCGGCGGCGAAGTAGAGCGAGTTTTGGGGATGGTGGACTGCGTCGTCTTGTTGGTGGACGCGCAGGAAGGCCCGATGCCGCAAACCCGTTTCGTGACCAAAAAAGCCTTGGCTTTGGGGCTGAAACCGATTGTCGTCATCAATAAAATCGACAAACCGTCCGCCCGTCCGAGCTGGGTCATCGACCAAACTTTCGAGCTGTTCGACAACTTGGGCGCGACCGACGAGCAGTTGGATTTCCCGATTGTTTATGCTTCCGGTCTGTCCGGTTTCGCCAAATTGGAAGAAACCGACGAGAGCAACGACATGCGTCCGCTGTTCGATACTATCTTAAAATATACGCCTGCACCGAGCGGCAGCGCGGACGAAACGCTGCAACTGCAAATTTCCCAACTCGACTACGACAACTACACCGGCCGCCTCGGTATCGGTCGTATCTTGAACGGACGTATCAAGCCCGGTCAAGTTGTTGCCGTCATGAACCACGATCAACAAATCGCCCAAGGCCGCATCAACCAGCTTTTGGGTTTCAAAGGTTTAGAACGCGTGCCGCTTGAAGAAGCCGAAGCCGGCGACATCGTGATTATTTCCGGTATTGAAGACATCGGCATCGGCGTAACCATCACCGACAAAGACAACCCCAAAGGCCTGCCGATGTTGAGCGTGGACGAACCGACGCTGACGATGGACTTTATGGTCAACACCAGCCCGTTGGCAGGTACGGAAGGCAAATTCGTAACCAGCCGCCAAATCCGCGACCGCCTGCAAAAAGAATTGCTGACCAACGTCGCCCTGCGCGTGGAAGATACCGCCGATGCCGACGTGTTCCGCGTATCCGGGCGCGGCGAGCTGCACCTGACCATTTTGCTGGAAAACATGCGCCGCGAAGGCTACGAACTCGCCGTCGGCAAACCGCGCGTCGTGTACCGCGACATCGACGGTCAAAAATGCGAACCGTATGAAAACCTGACCGTGGACGTACCCGACGACAACCAAGGCGCGGTAATGGAAGAACTCGGCCGCCGCCGTGGCGAACTGACTAATATGGAAAGCGACGGCAACGGACGCACCCGCCTCGAATACCATATTCCAGCGCGCGGCTTGATCGGCTTCCAAGGCGAATTTATGACCCTGACGCGCGGGGTCGGGCTGATGAGCCACGTGTTCGACGATTACGCGCCCGTCAAACCCGATATGCCTGGCCGCCACAACGGCGTGCTGGTGTCCCAAGAGCAGGGCGAGGCAGTCGCTTACGCCTTGTGGAATCTGGAAGACCGCGGCCGTATGTTCGTATCGCCCAACGACAAAATCTACGAAGGTATGATTATCGGCATCCACAGTCGCGACAACGATTTGGTGGTCAACCCGCTCAAAGGCAAAAAACTTACCAACATCCGTGCCAGCGGTACCGACGAAGCCGTTCGCCTGGCCACGCCGATTAAGCTGACGCTGGAAGGTGCGGTCGAGTTTATCGACGATGATGAGCTGGTAGAAATCACGCCGCAATCCATCCGTCTGCGCAAGCGTTACTTGAGCGAATTGGAACGCCGCCGCCATTTCAAAAAGCTAGATTGATGTTTA
Source organism: Neisseria meningitidis (assembly GCF_900638555.1). NCBI lineage: Bacteria > Pseudomonadati > Pseudomonadota > Betaproteobacteria > Neisseriales > Neisseriaceae > Neisseria > Neisseria meningitidis. The sequence goes on along the minus strand of NZ_LR134525.1, from coordinate 853,165 downwards.
CTGGATTAATGTTTAAATGATACGCGATGCCGTCTGAAAAATTTCAGACGGCATTTTTTATTCGGACGGGCTTTGCGGCTTCTTGAAGCTGTTTCAGACGGCGTTTTTCCTACCCAATCAAGAAACTGCCGCCATTTTTCCAGCGGCATATCGCCCCGTCGCGTTTCGGTATCGGGTTCGGCTTCCCGGCAGCATGTCGAACAATGCCGTTTGAAGGAATACGCCTTTTGAGTCCTTACAAGCTTAGGAAGAGGATATAGTGGATTAACAAAAATCAGGACAAGGCGACGAAGCCGCAGATAGTACAGATAGTACGGAACCGATTCACTTGGTGCTTCAGCACCTTAGAGAATCGTTCTCTTTGAGCTAAGGCGAGGCAACGCCGTACTGGTTTTTGTTAATCCACTATAAAATATACCACAAAACATACCATAAAAAAACGGTAACGGATAGTTGTAAGCGGTTGATGACGATTATAGACAATAACGGGTTTTCCCAATGAAATTATTGTTTGAATAATAAAAAATCCCAAACCGTAAAAGTTTGGGATTTGTATTTGGCAGAGAGGAAGGGATTCGAACCCTCGATACGCTATTCACGTATACACGCTTTCCAGGCGTGCGACTTAAACCACTCATCCACCTCTCTAATGGCGGAAATTATCCCAATCGGGATAATTTATTATTTGGTGCCCGGGAGAAGACTCGAACTTCCACACCCGTGAGGATACCAGCACCTGAAGCTGGCGCGTCTACCAATTCCGCCACCCGGGCAATCTAAATATTGAAATAAAGCAAAGCATTTGATTTGGTGCCCGGGAGAAGACTCGAACTTCCACACCCGTGAGGATACTAGCACCTGAAGCTAGCGCGTCTACCAATTCCGCCACCCGGGCTTTGCTTTATTTGCTGTTTTGCGGTACAGTGTCCTGCTGCAAAGAAGTCGCTATTATATAGTTCATAAAGAGAATGTCAACAGTCCAAATGAATAAAAATATTAAATCTTTAAATTTACGGGAAAAAGACCCGTTTTTAAGTCGTGAAAAACAGCGTTATGAACATCCTTTGCCCAGTCGGGAATGGATAATCGAGCTGCTTGAACGTAAAGGCGTACCATCCAAGATTGAAGCTTTGGTACGCGAATTGTCGATTAAGGAAGAAGAGTACGAATTTTTCGAACGTCGTCTGAAGGCGATGGCGCGGGACGGTCAGGTTTTAATCAACCGTCGGGGCGCGGTTTGCGCGGCGGACAAATTGGATTTGGTCAAATGCCGTGTCGAGGCGCACAAAGACGGCTTCGGTTTCGCCGTGCCGCTCACGCCCGCCAAAGACGGTGATTTTGTTTTGTACGAACGCCAGATGCGCGGCATTATGCACGGCGATATTGTCACTGTTCGTCCTGCCGGCATGGACCGTAGGGGCCGCCGCGAAGGGACGGTTCTGGATATTGTCGAACGCGCGCAAAGCAAAGTGGTCGGCCGTTTCTATATGGATAGGGGCGTGGCGATTTTGGAGCCGGAAGACAAGCGTCTGAACCAAAGCATCGTATTGGAACCGGACGGCGTGGCGCGTTTCAAACCTGAATCCGGTCAGGTCATCGTCGGCGAAATTGAGGTTTATCCTGAGCAAAACCGGCCGGCAGTGGCAAAAATCATCGAAGTTTTGGGCGATTATGCCGACAGCGGCATGGAGATTGAAATTGCCGTGCGCAAGCATCATTTGCCGCACCAATTCAGTGAAGCGTGTGCCAAAGCCGCGAAAAAAATTCCCGACCATGTACGCAAAAGCGATTTGAAAGGCCGCGTCGATTTGCGCGACCTGCCTTTGGTAACGATAGACGGCGAAACGGCTCGAGATTTTGACGATGCGGTGTTTGCCGAGAAAATCGGACGCAATTACCGTCTGGTCGTGGCGATTGCCGATGTCAGCCATTATGTCCGCCCCGATGACGCTATCGACACGGACGCTCAGGAACGCAGCACCAGTGTTTACTTCCCGCGCCGCGTGATTCCCATGTTGCCGGAAAACCTGTCCAACGGCATCTGCTCGCTCAATCCTCATGTCGAGCGTTTGTGTGTGGTGTGCGATATGGTTATCACTTACGCGGGCAATATCAAAGAATACCGCTTCTACCCCGCCGTGATGCGCTCTCATGCCCGCCTGACCTACAACCAAGTTTGGAAATGGCTTTCAGGCGGCATCGAGCATCCGTTCAAAACCCAAATCGACACGCTTTACAAACTCTTCAAAATCCTTCAGAAAAAGCGTTTCGAACGCGGGGCGGTGGAGTTTGACAGCATCGAAACCCAAATGCTTTTCGACGACAACGGTAAAATTGAAAAAATCGTCCCCGTTGTCCGCAACGATGCCCACAAGCTGATTGAAGAATGTATGTTGGCGGCAAACGTTTGCGCAGCGGATTTTCTGTTGAAAAACAAGCATACCGCATTGTTCCGCAACCATTTGGGGCCCACGCCCGAAAAACTCGCCGCCTTGCGCGAGCAGCTCGGTCTGTTGGGGCTTCAACTTGGCGGCGGCGACAACCCGTCGCCGAAAGACTATGCCGCGCTTGCCGGACAGTTCAAAGGCAGGCCGGATGCCGAATTGCTGCAAGTCATGATGTTGCGCTCCATGCAACAGGCGGTTTACGAACCGCATTGCGACGGACACTTTGGTCTTGCCTACGAAGCATACGCCCACTTCACCTCGCCCATCCGCCGCTATCCCGACCTGACCGTACACCGCGCCATCAAAGCCGTGTTGAATCAGCAAACCTACACGCCAAAAAAAAGCTGGCAGGCTTTGGGCGTGCATACCTCGTTCTGTGAGCGCCGTGCCGACGACGCCAGCCGCGACGTGGAAAACTGGCTGAAAACCTATTATATGCGCGATAAGGTCGGCGAAGTATTCGAAGGTAAAATCTCCGGCATGACCAGTTTTGGTATCTTTGTAACACTGGACGGCATCCACATTGACGGCTTGGTGCATATCAGCGATTTGGGCGAAGACTATTTCAACTTCCGCCCCGAAATCATGGCAATCGAAGGCGAACGCAGCGGCATCCGTTTCAACATGGGGGACAGGGTTGCCGTCCGGGTCGCCCGTGCCGATTTGGATGACGGAAAAATCGATTTTGTCCTGATTGCCGGGGGGAGCGGCAGGGGGCGGAAAGTTAAATCATCCGCGTCTGCCAAACCGGCAGGGACGGCGGGGAAAGGGAAGCCGAAAACCGCCGCCGAGAAAAAAACAGCCCGAGGCGGCAAAGTAAGGGGAAGGGGCGCGTCTGCCGCCGCAGAATCGAGGAAAAAGGCAAAGAAACCGGTTCCGATTAAGGTAAAAAAACGGAAAGGCAAATCATAATGCTGACGGGGCGGCTTGGGGAGGGCGGGGCATACTTTCCCGAAGCCGCCGCCCGATTTTTTGATATGGCGGCCGGCGCATCATTTCAGGCCAATCGAAACGCCCGTATTGAAAGATTGCGTTTATTTCCACCGCCGTTTTAAAGGCCGGCGGTATTCGGCAGACGGGGCGCAAACGGCGTTCAGACGGCATTTTCATTCTTTCGGCGTGTCCGTCCGAATTGCTTTGCCCGTCCGCGCAATCAGCCCGTGCGGCTTGCCTTGAACGGACAAAAAATGCCGTCTGAAACCCGAAAATCAGGTTTCAGACGGCATTTTTCCTTGAAAAGGCTGTTCAAATCAGCGGTGGTAGTTCGGTGCTTCTTTAGTGATTTGAACGTCGTGAACGTGCGATTCGCTCATACCTGCGGAAGTGATTTCCACAAATTCGGCTTTTTCGTGCATTTCGGCAATATTGGCGCAACCCAAGTAACCCATACTGGAACGCAGACCGCCGGTCAGCTGGTGGATGATGTTCACAATCGGGCCTTTGTAAGGAACGCGGCCTTCGATGCCTTCGGGGACGTATTTGTCTGCGCTGTCGGTTTTGTCTTGGAAGTAGCGGTCGGCAGAACCTTGGCTCATCGCGCCCAAGGAACCCATACCGCGATAGGATTTGTACGAGCGGCCTTGGTAGAGTTCGATTTCGCCCGGTGCTTCTTCCGTGCCGGCAAACATACCGCCGAGCATGACGCTGTACGCGCCTGCGGCGAGGGCTTTGGCGATGTCGCCGGAGAAGCGGATGCCGCCGTCGGCAATCAGCGGAACGCCCGTGCCTTTGAGGGCTTCGGCAACGTTGTGAATGGCGGTCAGTTGCGGCACGCCGACACCTGCCACGATACGGGTGGTGCAAATCGATCCCGGACCGATACCGACTTTGACGGCATCCGCGCCGGCGGCGACCAAATCCAAAGCGGCTTTGGCAGTGGCGATGTTGCCGCCGATGACTTGGATGTGCGGATAGGTTTCTTTGACCCAACGCACGCGGTCGATCACGCCTTGGCTGTGCCCGTGGGCGGTATCGACGACAATCACGTCCACGCCGGCCTCAACCAAGGCTTTGACGCGCTCTTCGGTGTCGCCGCCGGTGCCGACTGCCGCACCGACGCGCAGACGGCCTTCGGAGTCTTTGTTGGCATTGGGAAACTCGGTGGTTTTTAAAATATCTTTGACGGTAATCAGACCTTTGAGTTCGTCTTTTTCGTTCAGAACCAAAACGCGCTCGACTTTGTGCGTGTGCATCAGTTCGCGCGCTTCGTCTATGCTTGTGCCTTCGGGGACGGTAACCAGACGTTCGCGCGGGGTCATAATGGCGGAAACGGGCAAATCGACGCGGTTTTCAAAACGCAGGTCGCGGTTGGTTACGATGCCGACGACTTTGCCGTTTTCAACGACGGGCAGGCCGGACATTTTGCGTTTGCGCTGCGCACGCATTTCCAAGACTTCGCGGATGAGCGTTGTCGGTGCAACGGTTACGGGGTCTTTGACCACGCCGCTTTCGTGGCGTTTCACTTTGGAAACGGCGCGCGCCTGCATTTCGGGCGGCATGTTTTTATGGATGATGCCGATGCCGCCTTCTTGTGCCATCGAAATGGCGAGGCGCGCCTCGGTAACAGTGTCCATCGCGGCGGAAAGCAGGGGGAGGTTGAGTGTGATTTCGCGGGTGAGCTTGGTTTGAAGTTTAACGTCTCGCGGCAGCACGGTCGAATGTGCGGGAACCAACAAAACATCGTCGAAAGTATAGGCTTTTTCTACGATACGCATAATGCTCGGTCTTTCAGTTTGTGCAAGATGCACGGCATTATAGCACGTTACCGGCGGCTTGACAGTTTATCAGGTTTAATTTTGGTCCCCTTTGAATAGCCCGGTTTTCCTTTGCCGACCACTGTTGCTCCCGTTCTTTCAATTTCAGGAAAAGCTTTTTTCTAATTTTTGGTAAGTGGCTCAGTTATTGAAGCCCTATATCGGGCGGTAACTTCCAGCACAAAAAAACGGAGTAGTTCTTTATTTATTTTTTCCTTTAATTTTCAGTATATTATCTTAATATTTCGAGGGTAACATATCTGCTAATCTAGTTACAGCCCCATATATTATAGATTCAATTGAAAAATAACAGATTCAACTGTACCTTTCTTATACCTGATTTCTTTAAAGTTTTTCCCATTGTCAAAACTATAAAAAAGTCTCTCTTCCTCACCAGAATATCCCATTTCTAATACTAAACAATCTATTTCACAATTACCCCCTCCACTCATATATGTAGTATCAATAGAAAATATATTGCATAATTCCAGAGAATTATATTTATCTATATCAAATAGTTGCTCTCCAAAATCTAAACCATTGTTTCCACCTGCATAATACTTCTCTTCAAAGGATGACTTCAAACTATTAAAAACTGCATTTAGCGTAAAATATCCATATGGGCATATCTTAGGATATATATTCTCTCCTATTATTATCTGAATTTTTCCATAAATAAAACCATTACATTCAGAGTTTTCTTCCCATAAAATCCCAAATTTTCTTGTTGAGTCCATAATAATATTCATATAAATCCTTATATTAATAAATTATTTACAATATCCCCCGCTTTCAGACGGCATACGGCGTGGCGGCGGAATGCCGTCTGAAGGCGGGCGTTATGATAATTGTTCCAGCAGCGTCTGCTTCAATGAGGACTGGATTTTTGGGTTTTTCAGGTCTAGGCTAAAAACGGTAAAACTGTCTTCGGCGCGTTCATCCAGCGTGGAAATTTTGGCGTAGCGCAGGCTGACGTTGTGGGCGAAAAAGACTTCCGCCATATCGGCGAGCAGGAAAGGGCGGTTGACGGCGGTGATTTCGACGGAGTACCAGTCGGGGTAGTCTTCTTCGGGGGTGATGGTGATGCTCGGTGCAATGGGCATATAGCGGCTGCGGCGGCTGATGCGGCGGCTGTGGCTTTGGGTTTCGGCAACGGTGTGTCCGTGGATAAAGCTGTTGAGTTCGGCTTCGAGCGCGCTTTGGATGTCGGGGTAGTCTTCGGGGGCGTGCTGCGAGGGAATTTGCACGATGAAGGTGTCGAGGATGTAGTCGTGTTCGGTGATAAAGGCGCGGGCGGCGAGAATGTCGAAGCCGTGGCGGCTGAAGATACGGCAGAGACGGGCAAACAAGCGCGGCCCGTTGGGCATGAAAACCATAACTTGAAAGCTGTCGCTTTTGAACAGGATGCGGCTGCGGACGATGGGGGTTTCAAAATCGTGGACTAGGTTGGCGGCGTGCCACAGGATTTCGCGGGACTGGTGGCGGGCGAAGTAGGCGGAACCGAGCGCGTTCCATAGTTTTTTCTGCTGTTTTTCGGGGACGGCGGCGCGGGTGAGTAAGTCGGCGGCTTCCTGCCAGCGGCGGCCGAAGAGGGTGTGCGGGTTGCCGCCGTTGCCTGTAAGGTAGCGTCCGGCGGCATGGAAGAGGCTTTCCAGCAGGCTGGCGCGCCATGCGTTCCACAGCTTGGGATTGGTGCCGCGTATGTCGGAAATGGTCAGAAGGTAGAGCGCGCTGAGGCGTTCGTGGGTTTGGACGCGTTTGCAGAAAGCATCGAGTACGTCGGGGTCTTGGATGTCTTCTTTTTGGGCGACGGCAGACATCAGCAGGTGGTTTTCGACCAGCCAGGCGAGCAGGTCGCTTTCTTCTCCGGTCAGGAAGTGGTCAGCGGCAAATTGGCGCGCGTCTGCGATGCCTTGTATGGCATGGTCGCCGCCGCGTCCTTTGGCGATGTCATGGAAAAAGGCGGCAAGGTAGAGGATGTCTTGTTTTTCAAAGGACTGCATCAGTGCAGAGGCGTAGGGCAGCTCGTGGCTGTGCATATTCAAGGCAAGGCGGCGGACGTTGCGGACGACGGTGAGGATGTGGTCGTCCACGGGATAGATGTGGAACAGGTCGTGTTGGAGCAGGCCGACGATTTTTTCCCACGCGGGCAGGTAGCGTCCCAATACGCCATAGAGGTTGAGGAAGCGCAGGGTTTGGGTCAGTCCGTTGCCGTTGCGGAAAAAGCCGGCGAAGCGGTGGCGGTTTTCAGAATTTTGGTAGAAGCTGCGGTTGATTTTGCGCGTCGCGCCCCACCATGCGCGCAGGGTTTGCGGTTCGAGCGCGGTAATATCGTTGCGCTGCTGCATGATTTCGACGATTTTGAAAATGTGTTCGGGCCGTCTGAAAAAAATATCGGTGTGCCGCGCGGCGATTTGGTTGTTGACTTGGATGTAGTCGTCGTCAATCCGCAGGGTAACGCGCATCGGCGCGGAGGAAACGCGGCTTCGCAGCATAGGCGTGAGGATGCCGCTCAGTTGTTTGACGGTTTTAATCGCGCGGTAAAACACGCGCATCAGTTCTTCGCTTTGGCGGCGGAGGTTCAAGCCTTCATAACCCATGCTTTCGGCGACTTGCGGCTGCAAATCGAACAGCAGGCGGTCTTCGGCGCGCTTGGCGTTTAAATGCAGATGGATGCGGATGTGGGCGAGGCGGCGGTAGCCGTGCGAAAGCATACCGGCTTCGGCACGCGTCAAAATCCGCTGTTTGAGCAGGTCGGGCAGGTCGGTCGCCAAGCCTTGCGCCTTCGCTATCCAAAGCAGGGTGTGGATATCGCGCAGACCGCCCGGACAGCTTTTGATATTCGGCTCCAATACTGCCCCCGAACCTTGCGATTTGGCGTGGCGGTGTTCCATCTCCACCAGTTTTGCCTCGACAAACGCCGCCACATTGCGCTGCGCGTTCATTTTTTCCGCTAGTTTATCCGCCGTTTGGCGGTTGCCAAACAAAAACCTAGCCTCTAAAAACGCTGTGTCCCCCGTAATATCATTGCGCACGCTTTCACATAGTTCATCAACGCTGCCGCTTTTTACAGACGGCATCAGTTTGCAGTCCCACAGGGTTTGGACAAACCGGGCAATCTGTTCCTGAATGCCGTCTGAAAGCGGGGCAGGGGAGACAACCGCCAAATCCACATCCGAACAGGGATACAGTTCTCCGCGTCCGAAGCCGCCTACCGCCATCAGGCATAACGCGCTGTTTTGAAAATACTCTGCCCACAATGCCGCCAGTAAGGTTTCGACTGCCGCCGTGTATTCTCTGAAAAATACCGACACGCGGTTGGCTTTCAAATAATGCGCTTCGGCGGCATCGCGCTGCTGTTTGAAGGTTTCCAGTGCTGAAGACAGGTTTGCAGGCATTTTTATTCTTTCGATTGGCGGGAAAAAGGGAGGCGGATGGTTCGGCGGTCAAATACCGCTTTCAGACGGCATTTGTCGGGTATCGGCGGAATTGGTCATCAGCTTCAACCGTTCCTGCGGCGGCAGCAGCAACTGATACGCCGCCACGCCCAAAGCCGCCGCCATTTTTTCGATATTCGACAGGGCGATGTTCCAGCGTTTGCGCTCGACTGCCGACACATAAGTCCTGTCCAAACCGCATTGCCGCGCCAATTCTTCTTGCGACCAACCCTTGTTCACGTGGAAAAGCCGCATATTGTATGCCAATACCGCCCGCAAATCCTGTTCGTCAGGCAGTTCGGCAGGCAGAGTCAATTTGTTGCCCATCATTTGCTTCCAGATAAATGGTTAAAGTTAAGCATTTGCTGTTACGGATTTTACTTCACATAAAAGCCAAAAAAAAGGGGTGGCGGCAGCCACACCCAAACACACACACATCAAGAGGAAAGAGATAAAATCAGACAGATTGGAAAACAGCAAACAAGCACCCTGAATTTCATATCGGTATTATCAAACAAAAACCCTTATCAGGTATTGATTCAAATCAATTTAGATTTTATTCGCAAACCGAAAAAGAAAAACGGCATATCCGTTTATACGGATATGCCGTCTGATGGTGCGGGGGACTGCTGTATTTGGCAGTAGTTTGTGTTTTAGTCCTCTTGCGCCGCTGTTTGCAGGTAGTTGGGCAGACCGATTTTGCCGATAAGCTCTTGCTGGGTCTCCAGCCAGTCTATATGTTCTTCGTTGGTGTCTTTTTGTTTTTCCAACAAATCGCGGCTGACGTAATCCTGTTGCGCTTCTGCTGTGGCGATGGCGGCAAGCAGGGCTTCGTGTTTTTCCTGTTCTTTGGTCAAATCGCAGGCGATGATTTCTTCGGTGGACTCGCCAATCAGAAGCTTGCCCAGTTCTTGCAGGTTCGGCAGACCTTCGAGGAACAGAATGCGCTCGATCAAATCGTCGGCAGCTTTCATTTCAACGATGGACTGTTTGAAGAAATGTTCGCCCAGTTCTTCAAAGCCCCAGTTTTTCAAAATACGGGCGTGAAGGAAATATTGGTTGATGGTTACCAGCAGCAAGCCTAAGTTTTTGTTCAGCTCGCGGATAACCAAACGGTCGCCTTTCATACGGACTCCTTTTATTCCGAATACGGATTACAGTTGGCTTTGGTAGTAGTTGCCTTCGCCAATCAGCTCGATCAGGCGCAGCTGCTGTTCCAGCCAGTGGGCGTGGTCTTCTTCGGTATCTTTCAGTTGGGCGACCATCAAATCGCGGCTGACATAGTCTTGCGCCTCTTCGCACAGTTTGATGCCTTTTTTCAAAGCGTCGCGCACTTCGTATTCGGTTTGCAGGTCGGCTTTGAGGCAGGAAACCACGTCCGTGCCGATATTCAGCTCGGCGCGCGCCATTTTCGGCGTACCGCCCAGCATCAGGATGCGGCGGATGAAGTCTTCGGCGTGTGTGGTTTCTTCTTCCATCTCGTGATTGAGACGTTCAAAAAGTTTGGTGTAGCCCCATTCGGAGTAGAGGCGGGAGTGGATAAAGTATTGGTCGCGTGCCGCCAGCTCGCCAGACAGCAATTCGTTCATATAATCAACAACAGCTTGATTGCCTTGCATAATATCTCTCTTTCCGTAACTTGGTTTTCGGTATGTCTGAACAGCATCTGTGTCGCTATTCGGGATGCGTGCATTGTATGCAAAAGCTGTCGGCATGACAAATTTTCTATTTAAAATACAAACAATTATCAAAAGAAATAGGGCGTATTCCCCGATGCCTTCCAAATCAGTATGCTGTTTCTTATCGGTTTTTTGTGCTGTTAAAACTAAGAATCCATATCATCCATAAAGAACATTTACACTTGTTAACCATAGCGAAAAACAAATAGAGCACGGTTTTTTATCAAAATTTATAATGAATCGTTCTCATTAACCGACAGATTCTTTTGAGATTATCGGATTTTGGGAATAAATTATGCCGTCTGAGGGGCTTTCAGACGGCATAGACAATTAAAGCTGATTAAACAACGCAGCAGACAGCAGCGTAGGAAATTATTTTTTACTTCGGAACGGTATTTTGGGTTTAATGATGCCCGCAACCGCCGTGGCTTTCGCGTAAGGCTTCGGCAGCCTGTTCGTCGGCGTGGTAGCTGGAACGTACCATCGCGCCGATGGCGGCATTGCTGAAGCCCAGTTCGTATGCTTCTTTTTCAAAGATTTTGAACTGCTCGGGCGTAACGTAGCGCAGGACGGGCAGGTGTCCGTCTGAAGGCTGGAGGTACTGTCCGATGGTAATCATTTCGATATTGTGCGCCCGCATATCGCGCATAATTTCACGCACGTCTTCGTCTGTTTCGCCCAAGCCGACCATGATGCCGGATTTGGTCGGGATGTGCGGCATCATTTCTTTATAACGTTTTAATAAGTCTAAAGAATGTTGATAATTGGCACCGGGACGGGCTTTTCTGTACAGGCTCGGATGGGTTTCTAGGTTGTGGTTCATCACGTCGGGCGGGGTTTCGGCAAGGATTTTGAGTGCGATGTCCAAGCGTCCTCGGAAGTCGGGGACGAGGATTTCGATTTTGGTGTTCGGGCTGGTTTCGCGGATGGCTTTGATGCAGTCGGCGAAATGCTGTGCGCCGCCGTCGCGCAGGTCGTCGCGGTCGACGGAGGTGATGACGACGTAACGCAGGTTCATGGCTTTGACGGATTCGGCGAGGTTTTTCGGTTCGTCGGGGTCGAGCATATTCGGGCGGCCGTGTCCCACGTCGCAGAACGGGCAGCGGCGGGTGCAGATGTCGCCCATAATCATGAAGGTCGCCGTGCCTTTGCTGAAGCATTCGCCGATGTTGGGGCAGGAGGCTTCCTCGCAAACGGTGTGCATTTTTTGTTCGCGCAAAATGTCTTTGATTTCAAAGAATTTGCGCGATGGAAGTTTGGCGCGTATCCATTCGGGCTTTTTTAATTTTTCCTGAAGGGGACGACTTTGATGGGGATGCGGGCGGTTTTGTCCGCGCCTCTGAGTTTGATGCCGCGTTTGGGGTCGTCGGTTTTGATTTCACTCATTGTTGTCTGCTTTCGGTGTGAATTGTGTTTCAAGGTGTGCGGTAAGTTTGGCGGCGACTTCGTCCGGCGTGGGGCAGGGTTGGACAAAATCCGCGATTTGCGTCATTTCCATACCGGCGTAGCCGCAGGGGTTGATGTGGGTAAACGGGCTTAAATCCATATTGACGTTGAGCGCAAGCCCGTGATAGACGGAGCCGTTTTTGATACGCAGCCCCAGTGAGGCGATTTTGCGTTCTCCGACATAAACGCCGGGGCGTTTGGGGTCTGCCGCCGCTTCGATGCCGTATTCTGCCAATGTGGCGATGATGCTGTTTTCAAGCGCGGAAACGATGTTGCGGACGCTGGTTTTGCGCCGTTTGAAATCAATCATCGTATAAACGACCAATTGCCCGGGCCCGTGATAGGTAATCTGCCCGCCCCGGTCGATTTGGACGACGGGAATGTCGTCGCGAATCAGCAGGTGTTCGGGTTTTCCCACCAGTCCTTGTGTGAACACGGGCGGGTGTTCGACGACCCACAGTTCGTCTTCGGTGTCGGCATTCCGTCCGGCATTAAAGGTTTTCATCGCTTCAAAAGTCGGCAGATATTCGACCAAACCTTTGTGTATGATTTTCATCTCAAAGTACCACTTTGACCAGTTCGTGCGAAGTCAGCGCACGGTAGATGTTGTCCAATTGTTCTTGGTTTTCAACCTTTACCTGTACGGTGGCGCCAGTATAGTTGCCTTTGCTGCTCGGACGCGTGGTGATGTGGTGCGCCTGCGTGTCGGGGGCGTGGAGGCGGACGGTGTCCAATACCGCCTGCTCGAACTCGGGATGCACCGCGCCCATTACTTTCAATGGGAAGGTGCAGGGAAATTCGATGAGGGATGTTTTGTTTTTTTGTTCGGTCATGATGTGCTGCCTTGTCGTGTACGGTATGCCGTCTGAAGGCGGGTTTGCCTTTCAGACGGCATCGGATGTGCGTTATTTTAGCCTAAACCGCGATAACAGGCTATCGGGAAGGCGGAGGCTTTTTTGACGGCACGGCGGTTCTGCTATACTGGCGCACAATATTATTTTCGGAAGGGTGGTTTTTATGTATCGGAGGAAAGGGCGGGGCATCAAGCCGTGGATGGATGCCGGTGCGGCGTTTGCCGCCTTGGTCTGGCTGGTTTTCGCGCTCGGCGATACTTTGACTCCGTTTGCGGTTGCGGCGGTGCTGGCGTATGTATTGGACCCTTTGGTCGAATGGTTGCAGAAAAAGGGTTTGAACCGTGCATCCGCTTCGATGTCTGTGATGGTGTTTTCCTTGATTTTGTTGTTGGCATTATTGTTGATTATTGTCCCTATGCTGGTCGGGCAGTTCAACAATTTGGCATCGCGCCTGCCCCAATTAATCGGTTTTATGCAGAACACGCTGCTGCCGTGGTTGAAAAATACAATCGGCGGATATGTGGAAATCGATCAGGCATCTATTATTGCGTGGCTTCAGGCGCATACGGGCGAGTTGAGCAACGCGCTTAAGGCGTGGTTTCCCGTTTTGATGAGGCAGGGCGGCAATATTGTCAGCAGTATCGGCAACCTGCTGCTGCTTCCCTTGCTGCTTTACTATTTCCTGCTGGATTGGCAGCGGTGGTCGTGCGGCATTGCCAAACTGGTTCCGAGGCGTTTTGCCGGTGCTTATACGCGCATTACAGGCAATTTGAACGAGGTATTGGGCGAATTTTTGCGCGGGCAGCTTCTGGTGATGCTGATTATGGGTTTGGTTTACGGCTTGGGGTTGGTGCTGGTCGGGCTGGATTCGGGGTTTGCAATCGGTATGGTTGCCGGTATTTTGGTTTTTGTTCCCTATTTGGGCGCGTTTACAGGACTGCTGCTGGCAACCGTCGCCGCCTTGCTCCAGTTCGGTTCGTGGAACGGCATCTTGGCTGTTTGGGCGGTTTTTGCCGTAGGACAGTTTCTCGAAAGTTTTTTCATTACGCCGAAAATCGTGGGAGACCGTATCGGCCTGTCGCCGTTTTGGGTTATCTTTTCGCTGATGGCGTTCGGGCAGCTGATGGGCTTTGTCGGAATGTTGGCCGGATTGCCTTTGGCCGCCGTAACCTTGGTCTTGCTTCGCGAGGGCGTGCAGAAATATTTTGCCGGCAGTTTTTACCGGGGCAGGTAGGCGGTTCCGAAACATATTTGAAGCGGGATACAACCCTGCCCGGGTTTAAATATAGTGGATTAACAAAAATCAGGACAAGGCGACGAAGCCGCAGACAGTACAGATAGTACGGCAAGGCGAGGCAACGCCGTACTGGTTTTTGTTAATCCACTATAATTTGAAGCGGAATACAACCTTGCCCGGGTTTAAATAAAAATGCCGTCTGAACCCCGAAAACAGAGCTTCAGACGGCATTTTCATCACGGCTTATTTGGCGGTTTTGCTGCTGTCGATAATTTTCATACCGGCAGAAATCAGGCTGCCGATGTCGGCAACATTGGCGGGCATAATCAGCGTATTGCTTTCTTTGGCAAGATTGTTGAACGCGGCGACGTATTGTTCCGCAATCTTCAGATTGACCGCATCCGCACCGCCTTGGGTTTGAAGGGCGGCGGCAATTTGACGGATGGCTTCGGCATTGGCTTCGGCAACAAGGCGCAAGGATTCCGCTTCACCTTTGGCGCGGTTGATGCGGGCGATTTTCTCGGCATTTGACGCATTGACCGCAGCCTGAGCCTCGCCTTCGGATTGTTGGATTTCGGCTTCGCGCTGACCACTGGCAAGGTTGATTTGTTCGATTTTACGACCTTCGGATTCGGCGATACGGGCGCGTTTTTCGCGTTCAGCAGTAATTTGCGCCTGCATTGAGCGAAGGATTTCTTGCGGCGGAACCAAGTCTTTAATCTCATAACGCAAAACCTTCACACCCCAAGCTCCGGCGGCTTCATCGAGGGCGGAGACGACGGTGCTGTTGATTTCGTCGCGTTCTTCAAACGTTTTGTCCAATTCCATACGCCCGATAACGGAACGCAGCGTCGTTTGGGCAAGCTGGGTAATCGCCATAATGTAGTTGCTCGAACCGTATGAGGCGAGTTTGGGGTCGGTTACTTGGAAATAGATGATACCGTCAACAGTCAGCTGCGTATTGTCGCGCGTGATGCAGACCTGGCTGGGTACGTCTAAAGGGATTTCTTTCAGCGAATGGCGGTAGGCGACGCGGTCGATAAAGGGAATCAAAATATTCAAACCGGCCGTCAGGGCGCGATGGAAACGCCCGAGCCTTTCGACAACGTGGACTTCCTGCTGTGGGATGACAACAAAGGATTTGAAGCCGAAAACAACGACGGCTGCCAGCAAGATAATGAAAAATTCCATAATTCCTCCGAGTGTTAAGGTTTTGCGATGATAAGAAGGTTGCCTTCCTTGCGGACGATTAGGGCGCGCGTTCCTGGTTCAAGCTCTTCTTGCCCCGTATTTTGAGCCTGCCAGTGCGTACCGCGATAAAAAACTTCGTAACGGTTGCCGCCTGCGTGCCGGAGGATTTCGGCATATTGCCCGGCATCCAAATCCTGATATGAATCCGTTTCAACTTTTCCCACGGCGGTTTTGGCGTGTACGAACCAAATACCCAGCGCGGAAAGCAGAGCGGCGGTCAAGACGGCGGCAGGCGTGCTGCCGGTCAGCCCGTAAGCAATGCCCGAACCCGCCAAAGCCGCGCTGACAACCAAAAGATAAACCGTTCCCGTCAATAATTCGATGATTAAGACGGCAACAGCGGCAACAAACCATACAGTCATACATTTCCCCACAAAGCGCGTCGTTTGACAAAATAACGCAATATCAGCAGTATAGCCGAATTTGAAAGGATAGGGCAGATATGGACACTTGGCACGATGCACTCGGCGGCGAAAAACAGCAGCCGTATTTTCAGGAAATTTTAAATGCAGTCAGGCAGGAACGTTTGTCGGGACAAATCATCTATCCGCCGGCGGCGGATGTGTTCAACGCATTCCGCCTGACAGCGTTCGACCGGGTCAAAGCCGTCATTCTCGGACAAGATCCGTATCACGGGGCAGGGCAGGCGCACGGTTTGGCATTTTCCGTCCGGCAGGGTATCCGCATACCGCCGTCTTTACTCAATATCTACAAGGAGTTGGAAACCGACATCGAAGGCTTTTCCATACCCGCGCACGGCTGTCTGACAGCGTGGGCGGAGCAGGGTGTATTGCTTTTAAACACCGTTTTGACGGTACGCGCGGGACAGGCGCATTCGCACGCCCTTTTAGGCTGGGAACGCTTTACCGATACCGTCATCAGGCAGCTTGCGACACACCGCAAGCACCTTGTCTTCATGTTGTGGGGCGGGTATGCACAACAAAAAAGGAAACTGATAGACAGTCAAAATTATTTGATACTGACCGCACCGCATCCGTCTCCTCTGTCGGCATATCGCGGTTTTTTCGGCTGCCGCCATTTTTCACAGGCAAACAGCTATTTGAGCCGGCACGGTATCGATCCGATAAACTGGAAGCTGTGAATGCCGATATAGCCGTTGCCGCCGGCGTGTTAAAATCGCGTTTGATTTGTAATTTCCATTTATTAGGCAAAACCTTATGGCAATCAAAAAAAAATCAGCTTTATGCATCACTTTGGGCGGGCTGCGACGAGTTGCGCGGCGGTATGGATGCGAGCCTTTATAAAGAACTATGTGCCTACGCTATTGTTTTTAAAATATGTTTCTGATAAGCATAAGTACGGCGGCGGCATGATTGAGCTGCACGCCGGTACGACTTTTGACGACATCGTCAAACTCAAAAACACCGCCGACATCGGCGACCGCCTGAATAAGATTATCGCCCAAATTGCCGAAGCCAACGACTTAAAAGGCGTGATCGACGTTACCGACTTCAACGACGAAGACAAACTGGGTAAAGGTAAGGAGATGATCGACCGTTTGAGCAGGCTTGTCGGCATTTTTAAAAAGCTCAACCTTTCTTCCAACCAAGCCGAAGACGACGATTTGTTAGGTGATGCCTACGAATACCTGATGCGCCATTTTGCGACCGAGTCAGGCAAATCCAAAGGGCAGTTTTACACGCCTGCCGAAGTCTCCCGCATTATGGCGAAGATTATCGGAATCAGCGCAGATTGCCGTCCAGCACCAGCGTTTATGACCCGACCTGCGGCTCGGGTTCGCTGTTGCTCAAAGCCGCCGCCCAAGCCGGCAGCCAAATCAGCCTTTACGGTCAGGAAAAAGATGTGGCAACCGCGTCCCTTGCCCGTATGAATATGATTTTGCACAACAACGAAACCGCCGAAATCAACACCGGGAACACCTTGTCCGATTCGTCTTTCCGTGATGAAAACGACGGGCTTAAGACCTTCGATTTTGCCGTTGCCAATCCGCCTTATCCCGCCCGAAAAAAACGGCGATTACGCCTTTTTGCTGCATCTGCTCAAAAGCCTGAAACCAAGCGGCAAAGGTGCGATTATTCTTCCGCACGGTGTGCTGTTTCGCGGCAATGCCGAAGCGCGTATTCGCACGGAATTGCTTAACCTTGACCTTATTAAAGGCATTATCGGGCTGCCTGCCAACCTGTTTTACGGCACGGGCATTCCTGCCTGCATCATCGTCATCGACAAAGAACACGCCCAAACCGCCCAATTTGCCGAAGAGGGAACAAACCAAGTTATCAGTGGCGGCAGCGTGTTTATGATTGACGCATCGCGCGGCTTCATTAAAGACGGCAACAAAAACCGTCTGCGTGAGCAAGACATTCACAAAATCATCGACACTTCCACAAACCTCGTTACAGCCGTATGGTGCATTTAAGCGAAATCGCAGCACAAGATTACAACCTTAATCTGCCTCGCTATATCGACAGCGGAGAAGTTGAAGACCTGCAAAATCTCGCCGCCTATCTTTATGGCGGCATACCTGCGCACGATATGGACGCATTGGAAGCCTATTGGCAAGTTTTAGGCCGTATGAAAAACGAGTTGTTTGCCGAACACGATGGCCGCTTTACCACTATACAACGGAATCGATTGCAAATCTTTCCCACTCTCAACAGCTTAAAATCCTGCGGGATTGGTGTGGAATTTAGGGCTAATCTAGTACAGCCCCAAATTTAATCCACTATAAAATCGAAAGCAGCCAAATCAAAGCCCATATATTGGCGCACCCCGATTACGCCGCCTTCAAAGCCGGACACCTGGCAAAGTTTGCCGCGTGGCACACTCAAAACGACCTTGCCGCCATCCAACCGGGCAGGCTTATCCGGAAATGGAGCGAAAGCCTGCTGGACGCGTTCAAACCCGGCAGCCTGATTGAAGAATACGATTTCTACCAAATCCTGACGGACTACTGGGCGGAAACCCTGCAAGACGATGTTTATCTCATCGCCCAAGATGGCTGGAAGGCGGTTAAAAACCTGGCCGAAATCACCAAAGAAAGCGATGAAGACGCGAACCTGACCGTCGTCTTTGAGGAAACCGAAACCGGCAAAAAAGGCAAAGCCAAAACCAAGCGCATCAGCAAAAAATACCGCAGCGAAGTCATCGCCCCCGAGCTGGTTGCCCGCCGCTACTTTTCAGACGGCATCGCCAAGCTGGAAGAAAAACAAAGCGAGCTGGAACGCCTAAGCCAAGAATTGGAAAACCACATAGAAGAACACGGCGGCGAAGAGGGTGCGCTGAACGACGTATTGGATGCAAAAGGCAAACTTTCCGCCAAACTTCTGAAAACCGCATTGGAAGAAAGCGGCATAGAAGAAGGCGAACGGGCTGTTTTACAAACCACCCAAACACTGATGACGCAGGAAAAAGCCGCGAAAGACGCAGTCAAAACCCAAATCGAAGCCCTGAACCTTGCCGTATTCAAACAATTCGGCCGACTTTCCGAAGCCGAAATCAAGCAGCTTGCCGTTCAAGACAAATGGCTTGCCGATTTACAAAGCCGAATCGAAAATCGCTTGGAAAACAGTATTCAGCAGCTTATCAGCCGCTTGAACACGCTGGAAGACCGCTACCGCAGCCCGATGGCCGAGCTTGCCCGAGAAGTGGAAAAGTGGCAAAGCAAAGTCAATGCCCACCTTGAAAATATGGGTTTTGGAGGCTGAAATGGCGGCACAGACAGGCTATAAGGCGAGCGGGTTTTGAGACCTTTGCAAAATTCCCCAAAATCCCCTAAATTCCCACCAAGACATTTAGGGGATCGCGGTTCGGGTGTCCGCACCGCTTAATACGTCGTCGTCCACGAACTGACCCATTTGCTCGAACGCCATCGCAACGCCCGTTTTATGGCGCATATGGACAACTTTCTCCCAAACTGGCAAAGCATCAAACAACAGCTTAATGCCTTGGAGTTATTTGCACAAATATATAATTTAACATAATATATATTATGCGAACTATCGGAAACAGTTGTACGTGTCCCTGTGGTCTTTCCAAGTAGGAAAATTAAAGTATGGACAATGCGGCTGAATGTATAGCCCGGAGCATCCGCGTATCCGAAGGTACTGAACGATATGCCCTGCATCCCTTTCGACGCTTCCATCCAGCCGGTATTGGGAAATACGTTGACCTTCAATATAATATACAGGCAGCCGACACACAGGATATGCCGCTGCTTTTTCATCATTTCTTCTGTCAAATCCTTGGAACGGTCGATTTGAAAACACGGCTTTACATACGCCCCAGTTCCCTTTGCAGGGCTTGAATATTTTGCTGCCTGTCCAATACATTGCTTTGTAATGCATTTATTTCTTGATGGTTGATGTTGCCGCCCTTTGCCAGACGTGCTTGTGATAACATTTTTTGGGCTTCAACCAATGCTTTGCGTTCGTTGCTCAATTCTGTTTCGAGAATGGAGCGTCTGCTGTTGTTTGAGGGTGCTTGTTGCGGCGGCGGCGTATTGGATTTTGCCGGCTTGGATACTGTTTTGACCGGGGCTTTATATTTGACAACCTGTCCGCCGTTTGACGGTGATGATACCGGTTCGGGCGTTTGGGGCGGGATATAGCGTTCGCTGCTGTAGTTGCCGATTGGGGGCAAATCGGTTGAGTGGCAGCTTTTGGACGGCTTGGTGGTGTAAACGGTTTCTCCGTTGATTGTGCAGGTGTAGATTTTGGCCGCATTCGCACCCAATGGGCTTGAAATCAGGGAAAAGTTGATTAGGATTAAGGGGAGTTTTGATTTCATAATGTGCTTGATGCTCGGATAATTATTTGATTTTTTGGTATTTTTTATAATGCTTTCTTGGCGTTTTACGGGCTTTTCTTTTCGGTTGTTTGCTTTTGATTTTCTTTCGGGGCTTTGGCAGCCTGCTTGTTCTTTTTCCCGGCAGGTTTTTTGTTTTTCTTTTTACTTTCTATGTGTATTTTGGCTTCTTAACTGAGTTTTTTAATTTTCAGGCGGTATCCGCCTCCCTGATGGCTGCTCATTTTAGGTAAATCCGCATCGGCGCACGATCCTGCTGGGGCTGATGTATATACGCTTTTGCCATTTGAGTTGCAATGGTATACGGAGGCTTGCGCCGCCGCGCCGGAAAGGGACAGGAGACCCAAGGCGGCAAAAAGTCTGATGTTTATACCGGTAAAAGGCGGTGATAACGCCCGAATTATACCGTTATTGGCAGGCAAAGATAAGCACCCTGTCCGCGCTTCTTTATCGCTCGGCAAACTGTTTCTCGATTTCAGTTTCAATCCGTTCCAATTCTTCTTGACAAGCCAGCCAAACCTCTTCGATTTGGGCAAGTTGTGTTTTGACTTTTGTCAGCAGGGATAAGGTATTTTGCAATTTTTCTTTGTTTGCTTCAAGGTAAGCGTCTTCTTGTGCTAAAAATGCTTCACATGCCGTCTGAATTTCGGAAAGCTGCGCCATTTCTTTTTCGGCACGGTCTATTTTCTGCTGTATCGGCTTGCCGCGTCGGGCTTTTTCCTGACGGATTTGCGCTTCGATGCGCTTGGTGTCTTTGCGGCTTTGGCTTTGTGCGGATGCTGCGGGTGCGGCGGCGGCGTTTTCTTGTGCCAAACGCCATTGGCGGTAATCGTTCAAATCGCCGTCGAAGTTCTTCAGACGGCCTTTGTCGATAAGGAGGAAGCTGTCGGTAGTCGCTTCAAGCAGGCTGCGGTCGTGCGAAACGACAATCAATGCGCCTTGGAAACTTTGCAGGGCAA
Organism: Neisseria meningitidis; assembly: GCF_900638555.1. Classification (NCBI taxonomy): domain Bacteria; kingdom Pseudomonadati; phylum Pseudomonadota; class Betaproteobacteria; order Neisseriales; family Neisseriaceae; genus Neisseria; species Neisseria meningitidis. The sequence continues at coordinate 832,317 of NZ_LR134525.1, read as the reverse complement.
GTGTCAGGGCGTGGCGCATATCCAAGTCTAGGTGGTTGGTTGGTTCGTCAAGCAGCAGCAGATTAGGTTTTTGCCAGATAATCATAGCAAGGGCGAGCCGCGCTTTTTCCCCACCGGAGAACGGCTCGGTCTTTTGAACCGCCATATCGCCGACAAAGTTGAAACCGCCTAAAAAGTTGCGGATTTCCTGTTCGCGGACTTCGGGTGAAAGCTGCTGGATATGCCAAACCGGACTTTGGTCAGCGCGTAAGGTATCCAGTTGGTGCTGGGCAAAATAGCCGATATTGAGCTTCTCGGAGCGGACGATATTGCCGGAAAGTAAATCGATTTTTCCTGCCAATGCTTTGATAAATGTGGATTTACCGCTGCCGTTAACGCCCAACAGGCCGTAACGTGCGCCGCTTTCCAAAGACAGGGTAATGTCATGCAGAACGGTTTTGCCTTCGTAACCCAAATCAGCGTGTTCTAGCTTTAACAAAGGATTGGGCAGATGATCGGGATGGTAAAACTCAAAGGAAAACTCGCTGTCCAGATGCGCGGGCGCAACGCGTTCTAGCTTTGCCAAAGCCTTCATGCGGCTTTGCGCTTGAACGGCTTTGGTGGCTTTGGCTTTGAAGCGGTCGATAAAGGATTGCAAATGTTTGATTTGCGCCTGCTGTTTGACATAGGCAGCTTGTTGTTGCGCGAGACGCTGCGCGCGTTCGTTTTGGTAAAAATCGTAATTGCCGCCGTATTGCGTGAATTTTTGCTGCGATAATTCAATGGTTTGGGTAGTTGCCGCGTTGAGAAAATCGCGGTCGTGGGAAATGATGATTTGCGTGCAGGGTAAAGAAGCAAGATGGTTTTCCAGCCACAAGACGGTTTCCAAATCCAAGTGGTTGGTCGGTTCGTCCAAAAGCAGCAAATCGGCGCGGCAAATCAGGGCTTGGGCGAGATTGAGGCGCATACGCCAGCCGCCGGAAAAGGATTTGACGGGGCGGCTGTGTTCTTCTTGTGAAAAACCCAGCCCGTTCAACAATTTTGCCGCGCGGGCCGGCGCGGTATAAGCGTCGATTTCTTCCAATTTGGCATGATATTCCGCCTGCTTCATGCCGTCATTTTGCGCTTCCGCCTGCCTCAATGCCGTCTGAAAAGCCTGCAACTCGGCATCGCCCTGCAAAACGTAATCCAAAGCGGAAATATCCAAATCGGGCGTTTCTTGGGAAACGGAAGCGAGCCGCCAGTTTTTCGGAATCGAGACATCGCCGCCGTCCTGAGTGATTTTACCCTTGATTAAGGCAAACAGGCTCGATTTGCCCGTTCCGTTTTTGCCGATCAAACCGACGCGCTGACCGGGATTGACGGTAGCGTTGGCTTTGTCGAGCAGGACTTTCAAACCGCGTTGCAGGGTGAGGTTTTTGATTTCAATCATAACGGAAACATCGTCGGGCGGAAAAAGCCCGTATTTTACCTGAAAGTCAGTGCCGATGCCGTCTGAAATGGGAAATTTACGGCTGAAGCCAAGCCCAAGCCCTGCGCCCTTCCGAGTGCAGGAAAACCAATGTCCTGAATGCCGAATCGGTATTCATACATTCCACGCCGATTCCGATTCGAGAAAAATCCGCCATGATTTTGGGATGGATAAACTCCTGAGCCGCGCCCGTCCCGATAATCAATATTTCCGGATAGTCAACAGGTTTGATGTCGGACAACAGGTTTTCCGGAGTCAGATCGGACAAGGTTCGGCATTGCGACAGGCAGACCGAATCCTTATGTACAAGCACGGGTTTATGGAAACTTTGACCCGCCAATCGGATTTCACCCGACCGGTGGCCATACTCTGTAAAATGTCCGTCTATCGGATTTTCTTCAAACAACATTTTTTTACCCCGTCGCCGCATCATCTACACCGAAAGGGGTGCAAAATCAGGCGAATTCATGTAGGATTGGCAGATTTCATCTGACCCGCCTGCCGATTTCAGACTGCATTTGATTCAAAGTGCGGCACAATTATATCGGCAGCGGATATTTTCGTCTTTCAATATTTACATTTCAGTCGGCTTACAAGGAGACACAATGAAGCCAGTAAACATCGGTCTTTTAGGTTTAGGTACGGTCGGCGGCGGTACGGCTGCCGTGTTACGGGACAATGCGGCGGAAATCAGCCGCCGTTTGGGACGCGAAGTGCGCATCAGTGCCGTATGCGACTTGAGCGAAGAAAAAGCCCGCCAAATCTGCCCGTCCGCAGCCTTTGTCAAAGACCCGTTCGAACTGGTCGCGCGTGAAGACGTCGATGTCGTCGTCGAATTGTTCGGCGGTACCGGCATTGCCAAAGATGCGGTGTTGAAAGCCATTGAAAACGGCAAACACATCGTTACCGCCAACAAAAAACTGCTCGCCGAATACGGCAACGAAATCTTCTCGCTGGCGGAAGAAAAAAATGTCATGGTGCAATTTGAAGCCGCAGTAGCGGGCGGTATCCCAATCATCAAAGCCCTGCGCGAAGGTTTGGCAGCAAACAGGATTAAATCCATCGCCGGCATTATTAACGGCACCAGCAACTTCATCCTCTCCGAAATGCGCGAAAAAGGCAGCGCGTTTGCCGATGTACTGAAAGAAGCGCAGGCATTGGGTTATGCCGAAGCCGATCCGACCTTCGACATCGAAGGCAACGATGCGGGCCATAAAATCACCATCATGAGCGCACTGGCATTCGGCACGCCGATGAACTTTTCCGCCTGCTACCTCGAAGGCATCAGCAAACTCGACAGCCGCGACATCAAATACGCCGAAGAACTTGGCTATCGCATCAAACTGTTGGGCATTACCCGCAAAACCGGCAAAGGCATCGAGCTGCGCGTCCACCCTACCCTGATTCCCGAAAGCCGCCTCTTGGCAAACGTCAACGGCGTGATGAACGCCGTGCGCGTCAACGCCGATATGGTTGGCGAAACCTTATATTACGGCGCGGGCGCGGGCGCATTGCCGACCGCTTCCGCCGTGGTTGCCGATATCATCGACATCGCCCGCCTGGTTGAAGCCGATACCGCCCACCGCGTACCGCATCTGGCGTTCCAACCCGCGCAAGTCCAAGCGCAAACCATCCTGCCTATGGACGAAATTACCAGCAGCTACTACCTGCGCGTCCAAGCCAAAGACGAACCGGGCACGCTGGGGCAAATCGCCGCGCTGTTGGCACAAGAAAACGTGTCCATCGAAGCACTGATTCAAAAAGGCGTGATTGATCAGACCACTGCCGAAATCGTGATTCTGACCCACAGCACGGTCGAAAAACACATCAAGTCGGCAATCGCAGCCATCGAAGCACTGGATTGCGTGGAAAAACCGATTACCATGATCCGCATGGAAAGCCTGCATGACTGAGCCGAAACACGAAATGCCGACGGAAGAGCAGGTTGCCGCGCGCAAAAAAGCAAAAGCCAAAATCCGCACCATCCGCATTTGGGCGTGGGTCATTTTGGCGTTGCTCGCTTTAACCGCCCTGCTCTCCCAATGCGCGATGTCCAAACCGCAGGCAAAACAGAAAATTGTCGAGTCTTGCGTGAAGAATATTCCGTTTGCCGAAAAATGGCAAAACGATTTGCGGGCCCGCGGTTTAGATTCAAACAATACCCGCCTCGCCGTCGACTACTGCAAATGTATGTGGGAGCAGCCTTTGGACAGATTGAGCGAGAAACAGATTAGATCCTTCGGCAAACTCGGCGCACAAGAACAGCTTGACCTGCTCGGCGGCGCAAATGCCTTTGAAGCACGTGACAAGCAGTGTGTTGCCGATTTGAAATCAGAATAATGTGGACCGATAAAAAAGCCGATTCTTTAAAGAATCGGCTTTTTTCATAAAAAACGGCTTACAGTGCGTCTTTCAATGCTTTACCTGCACGGAATTTAGGCGTTTTGGCGGCGGCAATGGTCAGAGGCTCGCCGGTTTTGGGGTTGCGGCCTTGGCGTTCCGCACGTTCGCCCACGTAGAAAGTACCGAAACCGACCAAAGTAACGGTGTCGCCTTGTTTCAGGGCGGTGGTTACTGCATTGGTAGTGGCATCCAAAGCTTTTTGTGCGGCGGCTTTGGAAATGTCGGCTTCTTGAGCAATCGCTTCGATCAATTCAGACTTGTTCACAATCAGTCCCTTCCTGTCTTAAAAAATGATGAAATGCCCGAATACTCGGGGTTTGTGCTGCTTGAGCAACTTTCGCTTTATAGTAATTCTGAAATTGCCGTGTCAAGCAAAAAATACGGAATCACCCTATTTGACAGGCTTTCAGGACGAAACCGCATTTTTACAACACATTTCCTGCGTTTCAATGTTTGGTTGCCCTGCTGCGGGGTTTTGGTTTTGAAGCGGATTCCGCCGCCGCTTCCGCACCAGAAGGTTCTGCCCAAGGCTCAGGCTGGCTTTCCAAACCCAGAGCCAATACCTCGTCTATCCATTTGACCGGATGGATGGTCAGGCCGGTTTTCACGTTTTCAGGGATTTCTTCCAAGTCTTTGAGGTTGTCTTTTGGAATTAAAACGTGTTTGATGCCGCCGCGAAGCGCAGCCAACAGTTTTTCCTTCAGACCGCCAATCGGCAGGACTTCGCCGCGCAGGGTAATTTCGCCCGTCATGGCAACATCGGCGCGCACCGGGATTTTGGTGAATGCAGACACCATCGCCAAAGTCATGGCAATGCCCGCACTCGGACCGTCTTTCGGCGTCGCACCTTCGGGAACATGGACATGGATGTCTTTTTTCTCGTAAAAATCAGGAGCCAAGCCCACTGATTCCGCGCGGGAGCGGACAACCGACCACGCTGCGGACACGGATTCCTTCATCACATCGCCCAACTGGCCGGTGCACTGAATCACGCCCTTACCCGGCAATGCTGCGGCTTCGACGGTCAGCAATTCGCCGCCGACTTCCGTCCACGCCAAACCGGTTACTTGTCCGATACGGTTTTCGCTTTCGGCAACGCCGTAATCGAAGCGGCGCACACCCAAATAGTCGTGCAGATTTTTCTCATTTACTTTAACCGCCCTGGGCTTGGCTTTTCCGGTTTTTTTGGTTTTTGAGTCTTCGTCCAAGGTAATCTGCATCACCACCTTGCGGCAGATTTTGGCAATCTCGCGGTCGAGCGAACGCACGCCCGCCTCGCGGGTGTAGTAACGGATAATATCGCGCACCGCGCTTTCTTCGATTGCCAATTCCCCTTCTTTTACGCCGTTGCGCTTCATTTGCTTCGGCACGAGGTACTGCATCGCGATATTGATTTTTTCGTCTTCGGTATAGCCGGACAGACGGATGATTTCCATACGGTCGAGCAGCGGTGTCGGGATATTCAGGCTGTTTGAAGTCGCAATAAACATCACATCGCTCAAATCGTAATCCACTTCGGCATAATGATCGGCGAACTTGTTGTTTTGCTCGGGATCAAGCACTTCGAGCAACGCGCTGGCGGGATCGCCCCGGAAGTCGCTACCCAATTTGTCGATTTCGTCGAGCAGGAACAATGGGTTTTTTACGCCGGCTTTTGCCATATTCTGCAAAATCTTACCGGGCATGGAGCCGATATAGGTGCGGCGGTGTCCCCGGATTTCGCTTTCGTCGCGCACGCCGCCCAAAGCCATGCGGACATATTTCCGCCCCGTTGCTTTGGCGATGGATTCGCCCAAAGAGGTTTTGCCCACGCCTGGAGGGCCGACCAGGCACAGAATCGGGCCTTTGAGTTTGTCCATACGTTTTTGGACGGCGAGGTATTCCAAAATCCGTTCTTTGACTTTTTCCAGACCGTAGTGGTCGGTATCCAGCACCAATCCGGCTTTGGCGATGTCTTTGCTGACGCGGGATTTTTTCTTCCACGGCAGTTCGAGCAGGGTGTCGATGTAGTTGCGTACGACGGTGGATTCGGCAGACATCGGCGGCATCATTTTGAGTTTTTTCAGTTCGGACAGGCATTTTTCTTCCGCTTCTTTGCTCATCCCCGCCTTTTTGATGCCTGCTTCCAAGGCATCCAGTTCGCCGTTTTCGTCTTCTTCGCCCAATTCTTTGTGTATCGCTTTAATCTGTTCGTTCAGATAATATTCGCGCTGGGATTTTTCCATTTGGCGTTTGACGCGTCCGCGTATGCGTTTTTCGGCCTGCATAATGTCGAGTTCGGATTCCAGCTGTGCCAGCAGGAATTCCATCCGTTTGCCGATTTCGGGAATTTCCAAAATCTGTTGGCGTTGCGCCAGTTTCAACTGCAAATGCGCTGCGACCGTATCGGTTAGCCGGCTGTTTTCGGCAATGCCGTTAATGCTGCCGATAATTTCGGCGGGGATTTTTTTATTGAGTTTGGCGTATTGTTCAAACTGCGCCAACAGGGTGCGGCGCACGGCTTCGAGGTCGGTATTGCCGCCCGTGTCTTCTTCCACGACCGTCTCTATATGGGAAACGAACAGACCGCCCGTGTCTTCAATGGTCAGAACACGTCCGCGATACAGCCCTTCGACCAATACTTTTACCGTGCCGTCGGGTAGTTTCAACACTTGCAGGACTTGTGCGACCGTACCGGTCTGATACAGGTCGGCGGCAACCGGTTCTTCTAGCGCCGCATCGGTTTGCGCCAACAGGAAAACCGGCTCCTCGCGGGTAATGGCGTTTTCCAGTGCGGCGATGGATTTCGGCCTGCCGACAAACAGCGGCAGAACCATATGCGGGTAAACGACGACATCCCGCAAAGGAAGGGTTGCCAAGGCGGCATATTCCTCAAAATGCTTTTCTTTTTGTGTCATAGGTACTCTCTTGTGTCTGACAGATTGCCGATTTTCGCGTACATTGGGGTTGAAGGTATTATTTCAAGCATATGTGGTTTATTTATGGAGTTTGATGCGATGCCGTCTGAAACATTCCGGCTTCAGACGGCATGGGCTTGGAAAGACAAGGCGGGAACAAAAAACTGTTCTGTGTTGCCGCTCCTTGCTGTACCATCCGTATGGTTTGCGGTTCTGCCGCCCTATTTTCAAAACATGACGCAGGTATTCCATGTCTTCTTTTATTTTTCCCGATAACGGGTTCGAATGGCGCAACGAAAGTCTGCAAAAGCCGCCCAAAGGTTGGCATTATGTCCGCGAAAGTGGTGCAAACGGCATTTTGAAGGCTGCCTATCAAAATATTGCAACTGTCTGGCAGGGCGATTTCCACAATGCCAAACAGGTGCTTTCCGCAATGAAGAAGAAGGTCCGCAAACCTGCCGCCGTCCGTTCCGATGCGGATATCGCCGCCCTTTTCCACGCCCACCGTATGAAGCAGGCGCAGCAGAGCCGTATTCTGAATATGCTTGCCGTTGAAATCCGCCCCGGTTTTGTGTTGGACAACAAACGCGCGCCCGATATACGCGCCGCCCTGCTCGACGTGTACGGAGAGGCGGACGGCAAACCGTTTTTCCTGCCGCTCAATCTGCTGCTGGGGTTTATGGGTGCGCACGAGTGGCATAAGAAAGGGGTTGCCGTTCCGCAGCTGGGCGGCAGCATACACGTTCCTTTCGGCGTATTCTCGCCGTTGCGCGGCGAATACCTCGACCTGCTCGCCCATGCGCCGTCAACGGGTTTTCAGACGGCATTCGATATCGGGACAGGCTCCGGCGTGCTTGCCGCCATTTTGGCGAAACAGGGCATTCCTTCCGTCATCGGCACGGATACCAATCCGAAAGCCGTCGCCTGCGCCCGTGCCAATATTGCCCGTTTGGGCTTTGAAAAACAGGTTGAGATACGGGAAACCGATCTGTTTCCCGAAGGGTTTGCCGATCTGATTGTCTGCAATCCGCCCTGGCTTCCCGCCAAGCCGACTTCCGCCGTCGAATCCGCGTTATACGACCCCGAATCTGCGATGCTGGCTGCGTTTTTGCGGGATGCGCCGAAACATCTGAATCCCGACGGAGAAATCCGCCTGATTATTTCCGACCTTGCAGAGCATTTGGGGCTGCGCCCTGCCGATTTTTTGGAAAAGGCATTTATCCGGGCGGGTTTGCGTGTTGCCGATATGATGAAAACCAAGCCGAAGCACAAAAAAGCCGCGAATCCGAGCGATCCGCTTGCTTTTGCGCGAACCCGGGAAACCACTTTCCTATACCGTTTGAAAAAGGCATAAGGGGCGGCGGCGCGGCATTCGGGCGGATTATTCTTGTGAAAATACCCGCTCGAGCATACTGCCCAATGCCGTCTGACGCGTTTTGACAGTGGCGGCAGCTTGCCGGAAGGTTTCTTCTCCGCCGAAGAATACGAACTTCTCCCTCGCGCGGGTAATGGCGGTATATAACAGCTCCTTACTCAATCCGGACAATGCATCGTCCCCTTCGTCCGAAGGTGCGGCGGAAGGCGGCAGCAGCCAGACTTCCCGATATTCCGAACCTTGGCTTTTGTGGACGGTCATGGCGAATGCGGGTTCGAAATCGGGCAGGCAGCTTACCGCTACCTTTTTAAATCCGTCCGCATCGGCAAAATAGGCGGCAAGGCTGCCCTGCCGTCCGACATCTTCCATAATCAATCCGATGTCGCCGTTGAACAGTTCAAGCGCGTAGTCGTTCTGTCTGATCATAATCGGTTCTCCGGCGAAATAGGCCTGATGTTCCGGTATGTTCATTTTGCGGCGTACATGGCTGCAATAGGCTTCGTTGAAGTCTTCCGCATCCTGCCGCCAAGCTGCCAGGACCACGATATCCGAGATGCCTGCGTATGCGGCTTCGATATTGCCGTCTTTTACCGCCTGCCAATAGGCTTTGTGCGCCCGGTACAACCTTTCGACTCGAGCGTTCGGACTGCATTCCGAATGTTCCAGTTCGTCCGGAAACCGGTCAAACAATGCCCACGCCCCCTCATCGCCCGATACGGCGGCACGGGCAAGGCAGCCGATGCCGCTGTTGTCGCCGAAGCGGTGGCTGAACGACAGATGGGCGGTGTTTTGCGCCAACAAGGGCGGATTTGCACTGACGCTGAAACCGTGTTCCGGAAGGAAGCCGGCCAGCCTTTGGTGCGTTTCTCCGTCCAAAACGGTTTTTTGCGACAGGACGGACAGCACGTCCCCGATTCCGACGGACGGGAGCTGGTTTTCATCGCCCAGCAGAATCACGCGCGCGCCGGTTTTGACCGCTTTTAAAAGTTGCAACATCAATACCGTATCCAGCATAGAGGCTTCATCGATAACCAATACGTCAAACGGCAGCGGGTAAACAGGGTTGAACGCCGCCTGCATTTTGGGCGGGCGCAGCTTCAGCAGTCGGTGGACGGTTTGCCCTTCCAGTTTGAGCAAATGGCGGCGGACGGCCTCCGGCGCGTCAAAACCGTTGATTGCACGGTGCAGCGCGCGCGCCATATGTGCCGCCGCTTTGCCCGTCGGTGCGGCAAGCGCGATGTTGGGAAGATTTTCGTCTTCACCGCAAATCAGCGCCAGCAGTTTGGCAACCGTTGTCGTTTTGCCCGTTCCCGGCCCGCCGGTAATCACCATAAAAGACTGCAACAGTGCCAAGGCGGCGGCATCGCGCTGCCCTTCGCTGCCCGTGCCTTGAAACCATTTTGCGAGGTTTTGCCTCGCGCCTGCCGCGTCGGGGGCGGACGTGTCGGCTGCCGCCAAGCGTTTTATCTCGGCAGCCAAATCGTATTCCAACTGCCACATCCTGCCCAAAAACAGCCTTCTGCCTTCCAAAATCAAAGGCGCGGCGGATGTTCCGACCACGGGTGCGAGTGCCGACAGCGCGTCAGCCTCGCCACCGCTCAAACGGATAAACGAATGACCGTTTTGCAATGCCTGAAACAGGCGTTCGGTGCAGTTTGCAAGCACTTCGTCGCCGGAACCCGCATAGCGTGCCAAAAACCAGATTGCCGCCCTTGCCGCCGCTTGGGCAAATTCATCTGTCTGCCGTTCCATCGTATTCCTTGTCGAAATGCCGTCTGAAGGCGTGGGGCTTCAGACGGCGCGGTGTTGTTTCGGCTGTTTAGGCGTTTGCGCCCTGTTTGGGGTGCAGGTTGCCGTCTTTCATGACCATCACGCGCCCGAAGCGGCCGGCGAGTTCGTCGTCGTGCGTTACGACCACAAGCCCCGTTCCCAATTCTGTTTTCAGTTCCAGCATCATATCCAAAACATTCCTGGCGTTCGCACGATCGAGATTGCCGGTCGGTTCGTCGGCAAGCAGGCATTTGGGTTGCGTAACCAAGGCGCGTGCAATGGCGGCACGCTGCCGCTCACCGCCTGAAAGTTCGCCCGCGCGGTGCGTCGAACGGTGTTTCAGTCCGACCTTTTCCAGCATCGCCATTGCCGTTTCTGCTGCCTCTTCACGGCTTTTTTTGCCGATCAGAAGCGGCATCATCACGTTTTCCAGTGCCGAAAATTCAGGCAGAAGATGGTGGAACTGGTACACGAAACCGAGATGGCGGTTGCGCAAATCGCCCAAACGCCGCTGGTTTAAGGTACGCAAATCCTCGCCCATCAGCAGCACCCTGCCTTCAGACGGCATATCCAGCCCGCCTAGAATATGCAGCAGCGTCGATTTTCCGCTGCCCGAAGAACCGATGATGCCGGTGCTTTCCCCCGCGCGGATTTCCAAATCCAAGCCGTGCAGCACCCGAACGTCCAAACCGCCGTCCCGATAGCGTTTGCCCACGCCTTCGCATTTCAAAATCAACTCACTCATAACGCAAAGCCTCCGCCGGTTGGGTTTTTGACGCGCGCCGGCTCGGGTAGAGCGTGGCAACGAAAGACAGTCCCAAAGAAATGCAGGCAATCAGGGCAACGTCGCCCATATCGACATCGCTGGGCAGGTAGTCGATAAAATAAACCTGCGAATTGATAAGGTGGACACCGAGCAGGTTTTCAAAAAATGCCACGACCCTGCCGACGTTCCAACCCAAAAGCACGCCGCAGACCACACCCGCCAGCGTGCCGAAAAAGCCTGAAAACGCGCCCTGCACCATAAAAATCTTCATCACGCCGCCAGGGGAAAGACCCAAAGTCCGCAAAATCGCAATGTCCGCCTGCTTTTCCGTAACCGCCATCACCAAGGAAGAGACAAGGTTGAACGCCGCCACGGCGATAATCAGCGTCAGGATGATGAACATCATCCGTTTTTCCAACTCGACCGCCTCAAAATAGCTTCGATTGCTGAACGTCCAATCGCGCACCCAAACCGTATCCCTTTGCGCCTCCGGAATCAGCTTTGCCGTCAAGGCGGGGGCGTTTTGCGGGTCGGCGAGTTTCAGCCGCAGCCCCGCAACTTCCTTATCCAAGCGGTACAGTACGCGCGCGTCTTGGATATGCGTCATCGCCAATGAGTTGTCAACCTCGTAAACACCCGTTTTAACCAGACCGACCACGGTAAACTGTTTCAACCTCGGTACGACTCCGGCGGGCGTAACATTGCCCTCCGGCGTGATGACGGTAACTTTATTGCCGACTTCCGCCCCCAAAGCCTCCGCCAAGCCGACACCGAGGATAATGTCAAACTCGCCCGGAATCAGGTCTTCAAATTTGCCTGCCGGCATTTTGTCGCCGTATTCCACCACTTTGCGCTCTTCAGACGGCAAAATGCCGCGCATCTGCACGCCCCTGATTTCGCCCGCATTGGCCAGCAATGCCTGATTGGAAACATAGGGCGCGGCAGCCAAAATACCTTTGCGGTTTTCGGTAAACCGAAGCAGGTTGCGCCAATCCGTATCCGTATTGTCGATATAGCCGATTTCGGCGTGCGGCGCGACATTCAGGAGCTGCCCGCGTATTTCTTTCTGAAAGCCGTTCATAACCGACAAGACGACAATCAGCGCGGTTACGCCCAAGGCGATTCCGGCAATCGAAACCATCGTGATAAACGACATAAAGCCGTTGCGCTTTTTCGCCCTGAGATACCTCAAGCCTATCCAAGCCTCTAGAGAAAACATAACGCTACCTTAAAAATGTCTGCAAACGTGCCGCCCCGGACGGCGGTTTGGGGCGGCGGCAAAAGTTTATTGTACCGTAAAACCCAGGCAGCGTCCGAACGCCCGAGTGCGGGGGACGGGGCGGCAGAGCGGGCGGAAAACTTGCACAACGCGTCAAACTGCCCTATCCTTTCCTTCAGAAAAACCGTTTCTTGAGGAAAACAATGAATATCCGAACTGCTTTTGCTTTGTGCGCCATCGCCTTATCCGCCGCTGCGGCTGCCTACGCCAAAGAAATCAAAATCGATGCCAACAACACGCCTTATTCCGAAGCCGACGCGCAAAAGCTGGCGGCAACGGCAGTCGGTATGGGTGTTAAGGAACCTATCAGCCTGAACGGCGGCAGCGGCAGCATTACCGTGTCCGGCAGCAGCGCGACGCAGTGCGTGTTCAAAGTCGGCAACGGAGGCGCATTGCAGATTCAAGGGCTAAACTGCAAGTAAACCGCCCGGAAAAATGCCGTCTGAAGGCTTCAGACGGCATTTTGCATTGGCGGCGTTATGCCCCGCCTTCTTTAATCAGGCGGCGTTCGTACACCGCCTGCGCCAGCGTTCCCGCATCGACATATTCCAATTCGCCGCCCAAGGGGATGCCCTGCGACAGCCTGCTGACTTTGTAAGGCAGGTTTTTAAAAAACTCGGACAGGACATACGCCGTCGCATTGCCTTCTGCGGTAAAAGCGGTTGCAATAATGATTTCTTCGACTTCCCCGCCGCCCAGCCGTTGCGCCAGCCTGTCCAATGCGATGGCGGATACGTCCATTCCCAATGCCGTATTGATTTGCCCCATCAGGACGAAATACAGCCCGTCGTGGCAGTTTGCCGCTTCCATATTCGACACGTCGGCAGGCATATGCACCACCATCAGCCGCCGCCCGTCGCGTGTTTCATCGGCACAAATATCGCACAATCCGCCTTCGCAAAACGTGTTGCACATCGCGCAATGGTAAACCTGCTTCAATGCCGTCTGCAAGGCATCCACCAGTTTTTCAGCCTCTTTGCGCTTGTGTTGGAGCAAATGATACGCTATCCGCTGTGCCGATTTCGGCCCAACGTTGGGTAAAACCTTCAGCGCGTCGATCAATCCTTGGAAGGCATCTTGTTTTTTGTGGCTCATCATATTCCGCCGTATGGGAAAACGGCCGGAATATTCCGACCGTTATTTTGTCAACAAAAGTGTCAATTACTGACCGTCGCCGTTGTCGACCGATTGCGCTCCTTTGGTCTGTTTGATTTTGCCGTTGAAATAACGTATCAACAAGTCGAAAGTATTGGCAGACTGCTGTTGCGCCAAAGCCTGTTTTGCAAGCGGAAGCTGTGCGGCGATATCATCCGGCGGGGTTACAGCCTGTACTTCGACAATCACGGGTGCCGGCAGACCGATCAGCCTGACGTAGGCGGGTTTGCCGTTTGCCGGTTTTGCTTTCAGCAGTTCCGCATAAGCCTCGGGCGGCATGGACTGCCTTGCCTGCTGTGCGCCCAAAACGGACACTTCCGACCATTTCACGTCAACAGCCTTGCCGCCGTTCAGTTGGGTAAGCACGTCTTTTGCCTTGTTTTCGGCAAGTTTGGCGGCTTCGGTACGGATATAAGCCTGACGTACCGCGTCTTTGGCTTCGGCAAACGGCAGGGTTTTCTCTTCGCGGACTTCTTTGGCGCGGACGACCCACGCGGTTTCGCTGTTGATGGTCAGCACTTCGGAATTGTGTTTTTTCTTCAATACGTCGTCGCTGAATACGGCATTGATTAGGTTTTCGGGCATGCCGGACATTTGCGCGTCCTGCCTACTCAGCCAAGTTTCTTGGGTTTCGACTTTCAAACCGCTGTTTTTGGCGGCTTCGGCAAGCGAGGAAGGATGGTTGAACGCGTCATCGCCCAGCTTTTCTTTTGCCTTATTGAAGTCGGCAACCGCCTTTTTCATTTTCAATTCGTTTTCGACGGCGGCTTTTTCCTGCTCGAAAGAAGGTTTGGCTTCATTTGTCGGCAAACGCGCCACGCGCTCTTCAAACGCATTTTTCACTTCCGTTTCACTGACGGTCTGTTTGTCTGCAAAATCCTTCAGATTCAAGGCGACATATTCTAATTTGACCGCCTGCGGCAGCAGATAGTCTTTTTTGTTCGCATTATAAAATTTCTGCAAATCGGCTTCAGACACTTTGACTTGGGCGATGAACTCGTCGGGGTTGAAAGTGTGCGAACGGATGGTGCGGTTGACCTGCGTCAGCCTGATCAGCTGTTCCGCCTGCGCGTCGCCGACCAATACGCCGTTTTGGACGAGGTTTACCAAATTCTGCAAGGCAAACTGATCGCGGATTTCTTCGACAAACTGGTCTTCAGACATATGGCGTTGGGAAAGGTAGCGGTTTAAAAGCGCGTGGTCGAATTTGCCGTTTGCGTCGTGGAAATTGGGATCGTCCACGATAATCTGCTTGATTTGTTCGGAAGAAACCGAAATGCCCATCAGCTTCGCGCCCTGTTTCAGGTAGGCGCGTTGTAGCAGGGATTGGAACACCGCGTCGCGCGAAGGGCCGCCGCCGTCCGCCTGTTCGTTCTGTATGGCGTTGTTGATGGAGTGGTCGCTGATTTTTTCGTCGCCCACTTGGACGATGTAGTCGGCACCCGGATGGGATACCGTGCTGACCCCGAAGCCGACGAAGGTTAATGCAATCAGGCCCAAAAGGACTTGGGCGGGCGTTCTGTATTTTTCGATGGAATGGAACATATTTTAAATCGGGATATAGAATGGGAAATTCAAGTCGGGTATTGTAACGGTTTTTATCCCTGTCTGCACGGGGCTTGCCGGTTGAAGATGCCGTCGTAGGTTTCTTCGCTGAAGCTGGCGTAAACCTTGCCGCCGCACTCCAATACGGGACGCTTGATCAGGCTCGGCATTTCGGACATCAGTTTGACGGCCTCCGCCGTCGAGGACAGCACTTTTTGCTGTGTTTCGGCATCGAGTTTGCGCCAGCTTGTCCCGCGTTTGTTGAGCAGGGTTGCCAAAGGCACTTGTTCCAGCCACGAGCAAATTTCCGCTTCAGACGGCCTCTGTTTTTTAAAATCCCGAAATTCAAACTCCAAGCCGTATCCGGCAAGCCGGTTTTTGGCTTTTTTGACCGTATCGCAATTTGGGATGCCGTGAAGGATTATCATTTGGAAACCTTTTGTCTGAAATAATAAAACGGATATTTTACTATAAGTGTCTGAAAATTTGCCCGTCTGTTTCAGACGGCGGGGCGGTTATGTTACAATCCGAAAATTCGAAAAATTTAATCTCTTGTTCAATAAAGGCTTTACCAATCATGATTTCTACCAACGGCATCACCATGCAGTTCGGCGCGAAGCCGCTGTTTGAAAACGTATCCGTTAAATTCGGCGAAGGCAACCGCTACGGTTTGATCGGCGCGAACGGCTCAGGCAAATCCACCTTCATGAAAATCCTCGGCGGCGATTTGGAACAGACAGCCGGCGAAGTGGCGATTGAAAACGGCGTGCGTTTGGGTAAATTGCGCCAAGACCAGTTTGCCTACGAAGATATGCGCGTGCTGGACGTGGTAATGATGGGTCACACCGAAATGTGGGCGGCGATGACCGAACGTGATGCGATTTACGCCAATCCCGAAGCCACCGAAGACGACTACATGAAAGCCGCAGAACTGGAAGCCAAGTTCGCCGAATACGACGGCTACACCGCCGAAGCGCGTGCCGCCGAGTTGTTGAGCGGCGTGGGCATTTCCGAAGATTTGCACAATGCAACCATGGCAGAAGTTGCCCCGGGCTTCAAACTGCGCGTATTGCTGGCGCAAGCCCTGTTCTCCAAGCCGGATGTATTGCTCTTGGACGAACCGACCAATAACTTGGACATTAATACCATCCGTTGGTTGGAAGGCGTGTTGAACCAGTACGACTCCACGATGATTATCATCTCGCACGACCGCCACTTCTTGAACGAAGTCTGCACGCATATGGCAGATTTGGATTACAACACCATCACCATCTATCCGGGCAACTACGACGACTATATGCTCGCCTCCGCCCAATCGCGCGAACGCGCCCTGAAAGACAATGCCAAGGCGAAGGAAAAATTGCAGGAATTGCAAGAATTTGTGGCGCGGTTCAGTGCCAACAAATCCAAAGCCCGTCAGGCAACCAGCCGTCTGAAACAGGCAGACAAAATCAAATCGGAGATGGTCGAGGTCAAACCCTCTACCCGTCAAAACCCGTATATCCGTTTTGAAGCCGATGAAAAAGCCAAGCTGCACCGTCAGGCTGTGGAAGTTGAAAAACTGGCGAAACGCTTTGAAACCCAGTTGTTTAAAAACCTGAACTTTATCCTTGAAGCGGGACAACGCCTCGCCATCATCGGCCCGAACGGCGCGGGCAAATCCACCCTGCTGAAACTCTTGGCCGGCGCGTACAACCCCGAATATTCAGACGGTCTGCTGCCGGACGAAGGCAGCATCAAATGGGCGGAAAAAGCCAGCGTCGGCTACTATCCGCAAGATCACGAAAACGACTTCGATGTCGATATGGATTTGAGCGAATGGATGCGCCAATGGGGGCAGGACGGCGACGACGAACAAGTCATCCGCGGCACTTTGGGGCGTTTGCTCTTCGGCAGTAACGATGTCGTGAAAAAAGTGAAGGTTCTCTCCGGTGGTGAAAAAGGCCGTATGCTTTACGGCAAACTGTTGCTGTTGAAACCCAATGTCTTAGTCATGGATGAACCGACCAACCACATGGACATGGAAAGCATCGAATCCTTGAACATGGCGCTGGAAAAATACAACGGCACGCTGATTTTCGTCTCCCACGACCGTCAGTTCGTTTCTTCCCTGGCTACCCAAATCATTGAATTGGACGGCAAAGGCGGATATGAACACTACTTGGGCGATTACGAAAGCTATCTCGAGAAAAAAGGCGTAGCATAACCGCCGGTTGGAACAATGCCGTCTGAAGCGGCTTCAGACGGCATTGTTGATAACTTTAAAATAGGAAGCATATGCAGACTTATCTCGTCGGCGGTGCCGTCCGCGATTATCTTTTGGGCTTGCCCGTCAAAGACCGCGATTGGGTGGTCGTCGGCGCAGACGCACAAACCATGCTGGCGCAAGGCTTCCAGCCAGTCGGCAAAGACTTTCCCGTGTTTCTCCATCCCGAAACACACGAAGAATACGCCCTCGCCCGCACCGAGCGCAAAACCGCCAAAGGTTACGTCGGTTTCAGTTTCCACGCCGACAAAGACGTTACGCTGGAGCAGGATTTGATGCGCCGCGACCTGACCATCAACGCGATGGCGCAAGATGCGGACGGCAAGATTATCGACCCTTTCGGCGGACAACGGGATTTGGCGGCAGGCATTTTGCGCCACGTTTCCCCAGCCTTTGCCGAAGACCCCGTCCGCATCCTGCGTACTGCCCGCTTTGCCGCGCGTTACAAGTTTGAAATCGCCGAAGAAACCATAAAGCTGATGCGGCAGATGGTGGAAAACGGCGAAGCGGACGCATTGGTTGCCGAACGCGTCTGGCAGGAGTTTGCGAAAGGTTTGATGGAAAAAAATCCGCGCAAAATGATTGAAGTGTTGCGCGAATGCGGCGCGCTCAAAGTCTTGCTGCCCGAAGTCAATGCCCTCTTCGGCGTGCCGCAACGCGCCGACTACCATCCCGAAATCGACAGCGGCATCCATACCCTGATGACGCTGCAACGCGCCGCCGATATGGGTTTGAGCCTGCCCGAACGCTATGCCGCCCTGCTGCACGACTTGGGCAAAGCCAAAACACCGTCCGACATCCTGCCGCGCCACCACGGACACGACCTCGCCGGTGTCGAACCCGTGCGCAAAGTCAATCAAAGGCTGCGTGCGCCGAAACATTGTGCCGAGCTTGCCGAATTGGTTTGCCGTTGGCACATTATTTTCCACCAAGTCGGACAGCTTAAAAGCCAAACCATTCTGAACGTATTGAAAAAAACCGACGCTTTCAGACGACCCGAACGCTTTCAGACGGCATTGAACGTCTGCATTGCCGACACGCAAGGCCGTCTGAACCGCGAACACACGCCCTACCCGCAACGCGCGCACTGGCTCGCCTTACTCGAAGCCGCCAATCAGGCGGATTCGGGCAAAATCGCCGCCGAATGCCGCTCGCAGGGAAAAGCGCACCTTATCGCCGAACAAATCGACCGGGCGCGGCTGGCACAAATCGCCCCATTGCAAAAAGCGTTTCGAGCGGCGCAAGACAAAACAGAAAAACATTAAAACGTCCAATGCAGCCACTTTTATAGTGGATTAACAAAAATCAGGACAAGGCGACGAAGCCGCAGACAGTACAGATAGTACGGCAAGGCGAGGCAACGCTGTACTGGTTTTTGTTAATCCACTATAAAGTTTTGAGGACGATACCCAATCCAAGCTTTGCAACAGCCGCCGCCATATCCGCTATAATTCACGCTTCAGCCATTCCGCCCCCGACATAAAATCATGACCCTGAAAACCGATTTATTGCCTAAAATCAACAACGAAGATTATCAACGCCTCATCCTCAAACACAGTGCGGAATTTAGCGGTGGCGAAATCCGCCTATTGAACGAAATCCTCGAAAAATTCAATTTCGACGTTGTTCAGGCGCAGGCGTTGGCGCAGGCGGTGATGCAGCAAGTCCGCTTCGACCCCAACGCCTATCACATCGACAGCGACGACGAAGACACCACAGGCATCTGCCCACACTGCATCAACCCGCCTATGCCGCCCCTGCGCGACTATCTCGTTTGGCGCGAAACGCGCGGGTAAAACGCTTTTGACCGTTATCTTTTCAATGCCGTCTGAAACGCCGCCGACCGTTCAGACGGCATACCCGACAAAGGGAACACTATGCTGCAAACCGACAACCTGACTGCCGCTCAACCGCAACGCATTGTTGCCGCCCAAACCGCCTCCGCACAGGAAGAACTGCTCGAACGCGCCCTCCGCCCCAAAACGCTGGACGACTATATCGGGCAGCATAAAGCCAAAGAACAGCTCGCCATTTTCATCCAAGCCGCCAAAAAGCGCGGCGAAGCACTCGACCACGTCTTGCTTTTCGGTCCGCCCGGGCTGGGTAAAACCACACTGGCGCACATCATCGCCAAAGAATTGGGCGTAAATTTGCGCCAAACCAGCGGCCCCGTCCTCGAACGCGCCGGCGACCTCGCCGCCCTTTTGACCAACCTTGATCCGCACGACGTATTGTTTATCGACGAAATCCACCGCCTCAGCCCTGTTGTCGAAGAAATCCTCTACCCCGCGCTTGAAGACTACCGGCTCGACATTATGATAGGCGAAGGGCCCGCCGCCCGTTCCGTTAAAATCGACCTGCCGCCCTTCACGCTTGTCGGCGCGACCACCCGCGCCGGTATGCTGACCAATCCGTTGCGCGACCGCTTCGGCATCGTCTCCCGCCTCGAGTTTTACGAAAACCGCGACCTTGCCACCATCGTCAGCCGTTCGGCACAACTCCTGCAACTCGATATGTCCGAAGAAGGCGCGGAAGAAATCGCCAAACGCAGCCGCGGTACGCCGCGCATCGCCAACCGCCTGTTGCGCCGCGTGCGCGATTTCGCCGACGTGAAAAACAACGGCACAATCGACGGCGGCATCGCCGATGCCGCTTTAAGTATGCTGGACGTGGACGTGCAGGGGCTGGACGTGATGGACAGGAAATTCCTCGAAGCCGTTTTGCACAAATTCGGCGGCGGCCCGGTCGGTTTGGACAATGTTGCCGCCGCCATCGGCGAATCAACAGACACCATCGAAGACGTTATCGAACCCTATCTCATCCAACAAGGCTTCCTGCAACGCACCCCGCGCGGCAGGATGGCGACCGAACGCGCCTACCTGCATTTCGGGCTGCCCGTCGAAAAATAACGCAATGCCGTCTGAAACAGAGCTAA
Source organism: Neisseria meningitidis (assembly GCF_900638555.1). Classification (NCBI taxonomy): domain Bacteria; kingdom Pseudomonadati; phylum Pseudomonadota; class Betaproteobacteria; order Neisseriales; family Neisseriaceae; genus Neisseria; species Neisseria meningitidis. The sequence goes on along the minus strand of NZ_LR134525.1, from coordinate 812,476 downwards.
TTTTCAGACGGCATTTCTATTTCAATCATTGGCGCAAGGTTCAGCCTGCCGCTTTTTTCCAGTTCCGCCCTCATCGCATCAATCACCGCCTTATAGTCTGGTTTGCTGAAAATCGCAGAACCGGCAACAAAGGTATCCGCGCCGGCTTGGGCGGCGGCGGCGATATTGTCGGTTTTGATGCCGCCGTCCACTTCAATGGCAATACGTCTGCCGCTTTTCTCTTCATAGCGGTCAAGCATGGCACGAACCTGTCTGATTTTTTCCAAAGTATACGGAATGAAGCTCTGACCGCCGAACCCGGGGTTTACCGACATCAGCAAAACCATATCCAGCCTGTCCAATACGTTTTCCAACAGATATACGGGCGTTGCCGGATTCAACACCAGCCCCGCCTGACAGCCCATGTCCCGAATCAGGCTCAAGCTGCGGTCAATATGGCGGCTCGCTTCGGGATGGAACGTGATGATTGATGCTCCTGCTTTGGCAAACGACTGAATCAGGTCATCCACGGGTTCGACCATCAGATGCACATCGATCGGCACGCTTGCATAAGGCTTCAACGCCGCGCAAACCATAGGCCCGAAGGTCAGGTTCGGCACATAATGGTTGTCCATCACGTCAAAATGGATCAGATCTGCATCTGCCGCAATGACGCTTTCCACCTCTTCGCCAAGCCGTGCAAAATCTGCCGATAAAATGCTGGGTGCGATACGGTAAGTAGTCATGTTTTTTTCCTTCAATATCCTTTTATAGTGGATTAACAAAAATCAGGACAAGGCGACGAAGCCGCAGACAGTACAGATAGTACGGAACCGATTCACTTGGTGCTTCAGCACCTTAGAGAATCGTTCTCTTTGAGCTAAGGCGAGGCAACGCTGTACTGGTTTTTGTTAATCCACTATACGTTCCGATTCCGCCGTTATGTCTGCCTGCCGGACATACGTACGCATTATTAACAAAAGTTAACCGCGATAATACCATCTTTCACACGTCAATCTAGTATATTTCCTAAAATTTCCAACAAGAGGAAAAGCCGTGCCACTGCCTGCTCCCTGCCGTTTTGCCAAACCTGCCGCCTCTTTTTTAAGTATGGCTTTGCTTTCCTGCCAGCTTTCCCACGCCGCCACGGCTTATATCCCCCTGAACGATTTTCAACCGAACTGCGACATACGCCGGCTCGGACTGACACAGGGTCAGCACAATGAACTGCGTAAAATCCGCGCCGCCTTCAAAATGGCGGGCGACAGGGCGCGTTTGAAGGTTATGCATTCCGAACACAGCCGCCGTCGGTCTGTCGTCGAAATCATTTCCTCGGATGTTTTTAATCGGAACGAGGCGCGCGATTATGTCGAAAGCCGCTATTTGTCCGGTATGGATTTTGCGGTGGACGAATTGGAAATCCAACACCGGTTCTTCCATATCCTCACACCGCAACAGCAGCAAATGTGGCTTTCTTCCTGCCTCAAATAATCCCCGAAACGCTCACAACGCCCGTTGTTTCGGCAGCCTGCCCGCCCAGTCGCAGGCAAACTGCCACGCGGAACGTCCCGAACGGCTGCCCCGCGTCTGCGCCCACTGCAATGCCGCCATCTGTGCGGTTTCATCATACGGCACGCCGAAATCTTCCAGCCAATTTTGCACCGCCGCCAGATAATCGTTTTGATCGAACGGATAAAAACTGAGCCACAATCCGAATCGGTCGGACAGGGATATTTTTTCTTCCACCGCTTCTTTCTGATGGATTTCCCCCCGCATCCCCGTCGTACCGGCATTCTCGTCAAAATATTCGGGCATCAGGTGCCGTCTGTTGGAAGTCGCGTAAACCAAAACGTTGGCGCAACGTTGAGACAGACCGCCGTCTAACGCGGTTTTCAATGCCTTATAGGTTTCATCGCCGCTTTCAAACGACAAATCGTCGCAAAATACGATAAATTTTTCCGGACGTTCTTTCAAAAGCGTCAACAGGTAAGGCAGGCCGATTAAATCGCTTTTATCGACTTCGATCAGGCGCAATCCCTTATCCGCATATTCGTGCAGCAGGGCTTTGACCAGCGAGGATTTGCCTGTTCCGCGCGCGCCGCTCATCAATACGTTATTCGCGGGTCTGCCGGCAATGAATTGTTCGGTATTACGCACCAGCAATTCGGTTTGCCTGCCAACTCCCGCCAGCCTTGCCAAGGGGAAGGTGTGCGGATCGGGCAAGTGTTCCAAAAAACCTTTTTTGCCCGCACTCTGCCAGCGGAAGGCAAGCGCGTTCCAATCCGTATGCCCGGGTTCGGGCGGAAGCACGGCATCCAAACGCCGCAAAACGGCATAGGCTTTATCGAGAAATTCGTTCAATTCCATCTCTACCTCACTTTGCATATCTTTGCGCCATCAGCCGTTCGACGGTATCGACGATTGCCTGCGTATTCGGATCGATTTCGATGTTGATTCTGTCGCCGACCTTTCTGCTGCCGAACAGCGTCCGTTCCAAAGTTTCGGGAATCAAATGGACATTGAAACGGCTGTCTTCGACTTTGCCTATGGTCAGGCTGCAACCGTCCAAGCCGACGAACCCTTTGGTCAGGATATAGGGTTTGAGTTCGTGCGGGAGCGAAAACCAAACCGTGCGGTTGTACCCGTCCCGTTCGATTTCGACAATAGGCACGGTTGCCATAATGTGTCCGCTCATGACGTGTCCGCCGATTTCGTCTCCGAAACGCGCCGCCCGTTCGATGTTGACGCAATCGCCTTCCTTCAGCAGCCCTAAATTGGTTTTTGCCAAAGTTTCCGCCATTAAATCGAAACTGACGCGGTTTCCTTCGATTTCGGTAATCGTCAGGCAGCAGCCGTTGTTGGCGACCGATGCGCCGCGTTGCAGATTGTCCGCCGCCTCTTGCGGAAGCTCGACGACATAAGTCTGAAATGCCTCCGACGGGCGGTGGATTGCCGTCAGTTTTCCCAATCCTTGAACAATGCCTGTAAACATAATCCTGTTTCCCTGTGTCGGTAAAAATGGTGCAAATTGTAGCATCTCCCCGCGAAAAATGCCGTCTGAAATGCCTTCAGACAGCATTATGCCTCCGATTCGGGCAAAAACCGCCCGGTACGGCTTGACCTTTCCTTTCCACGCCGGTCGGCGGTCTTACCCTTATCCCTCCTGCAAATCAGTTTGCGTGTTCAAGTCGGCAAAATGCCCGTCAAACTCGAATCTGACCGGTCGCGCCCTTTGCTGCTGCAACCAGCTTCTTAATGTTTTCATACCCGAAAACAGATAGGGAATCGCGCTTTGCAGAATCTGCGGGCGGATATACATAATGTTGTAGTGCATCGTTATCGGCGTTTCCACATAATACGCATTGCACAACGGTGTGCGTTTCGACACGGTTTCAAACCTCGCCACCAAATCGTCCGGCAGATACGGCATATCGCACGGCACAACCAAAAGCCAGTCGGCAGTCGCCAACTGCAAATCGTTGGCTGCGGTACACAATGCCGAAAGCGGGCCGAAATGCTGCCACTGCCGTGCGTCCGGAAAAATATGCGGACTTCTTCGAGCATATTCTTCCAAATTCCGGTTGGTGCTGATGGCGATATGGCTGACCTGCGGCCTGACCCTGTCGATGACATGATCTATCAGTGCCTTACCCCCAAAAGAGCAAGCCCCTTGTCCTCGCCTCCCATACGGCTCGCCTGACCGTCGGCCAGTATCAGGGCAAAAGTTTTCATTGCGGATGTTCTCTTGGAAAAGTTCGAGGTTTTCATGATTGCAGTCTGCCGTTCCCAATGACTCAAAATGCCGTCTGAAGCAGACGGCAAATAAATTCATATTATCTGAATTTTATCATAACATGATTTAACACTGAAGCGGTGCGGATTAAGTTTTCCTTAACCAATTCTTTCTGAGCAGTTGTATCTAATTCCAAAGAATGATATTGTTTGCATTATTTGGAACAATTTTTCGCCGAGCATGATACTGCCAGCCCGTTTTTCAGACGGCATCAGCCTTTCCCTGCGCCTGAAACTCCTGACCGGACTGTGGGTCGGGTTGGCGGCATTGTCTGTCGTTTTGACACTGCTGCTCTCTTTGCGTCTGGAAAACGCGGCCTCCGTCATCGAAGAGGCGGGCAACTTGAGAATGCAGGCATACCGTCTGGCATACATGGCGGGTGAAGGCTCGCCCCGTGCGCAAATTGACAATCAGGTTGCCGAATTTGAAAAAAGTTTAAAACGCATTGCCCAAAGCGATGCCATCCATCCGCTGATTCCTTCGGACACCCCTCTTGCTTATGATTTGATACAATCCATGCTGATTATAGATTGGCAGGCACACATCCTCCCCCCGCTCCAGTCCTACCGGCGACCGACTCAGGTCGATCTCTACCGCTTTGCCGGAAACATCGAACTGTTTTTGCAGGCATTGGAAAATGCCAACGAAAAAAACACATGGTGGCTCAGGCGTTTTCAATGGGCAATTATGTTGATGACGCTGGTGTCGTCTGTACTGATGCTGTTTTGGCACCAGATTTGGGTTATCCGGCCGCTGCAGGCGTTAAGGGAAGGTGCGGAACGCATCGGACGGAGGTGTTTCGATATTCCGGTTCCCGAAGGCGGTACGCCGGAATTCAAACAGGTCGGGCGTTGTTTCAATCAAATGGGCGGCAGGTTGAAAATTTTATATGATGATTTGGAAGGACAAGTCGCCGAGCAGACACGCAGTCTCGAAAAACAAAATCAAAACCTGACCCTGCTGTACCAAACTACACGGGATCTGCACCAATCCTACATACCGCAACAGGCTGCAGAACATTTTCTAAACCGTATCCTGCCCGCCGTAGGAGCAGATTCCGGCAGAGTTTGTTTGGACGGCGGATCCGATGTTTATGTTTCCATTCATCATGCGGATTGCGGCACAGCAGCTTCGGATTTGGGGAAGTACCATGAGGAAATCTTCCCCATTGAGTACCAGAACGAAACATTGGGCAGGCTGTTGCTCAGCTTTCCAAACGGCATTTCTCTTGATGAAGACGACCGCATCCTGCTTCAAACACTAGGCAGGCAATTGGGCGTATCGCTTGCCGGCGCAAAACAGGAGGAAGAAAAACGCCTGCTTGCAGTATTGCAGGAACGCAACCTGATTGCGCAAGGATTACATGACAGCATCGCACAAGCATTAACGTTCCTAAACCTACAGGTACAGATGCTGGAAACCGCCTTTGCCGAAAACAAACGGGAGGAAGCCGCAGAAAACATCGGCTTCATCAAAACAGGCGTGCAGGAATGTTATGAAGATGTCCGCGAACTGCTGCTCAACTTCCGTACCAAAATCAGTAATAAAGAATTTCCCGAAGCCGTTGCCGACCTATTCTCGCGCTTTACGCAACAGACCGGCACGACTGTCGAAACCGCTTGGGAAAACGGCACGCACCTGCCTACACAGGACGAGCAGCTCCAAATGATTTTCATCCTGCAAGAAAGCTTGTCCAACATCCGAAAACATGCCCACGCCACCCATATCAAATTCAGACTGCTCAAACAGGATGGAAGTTTTACAATGACCATTCAAGACAACGGACAGGGTTTTGACACGGAAAACATTGGAGAACCATCGGGCAGCCATGTCGGACTGCATATCATGCAGGAGCGGGCCAAACGTATCCGCGCCGTATTGAAAATCTATTCCCAACCCCAACAGGGAACCACCGTCTCATTGACGGGTGCATCTGAAGAAAGCTTGAAATGACTATTAAAATTATCCTGATAGACGACCACACCCTCTTCCGCAGCGGCATTAAAGCCCTTTTGTCGCGCCAACACGGTTTTGAAGTCATCGGCGAAGCCGCAGACGGCCTCTCGGGCATTAAAATGATCAACCGGCTGCAACCCGATGTCGTCCTGCTTGACCTTGATATGCCCGGTATGAACGGACGCGAAGCACTCTCCCAAATCATCAGCATCAATCCGCAGCAGGCAGTGATTATGCTGACCGTTTCCGAAGACAACGACGACTTGACCGAATGTATGCGCATCGGCGCGCGCGGCTACCTGCTGAAAAACATCAACGCCGACTTTCTGCTCGAAAGCATACGCAAGGCCGCCGAAGGCGATAATGTATTCTCGCCCGAGATGACCGCCAAACTCGTTAAAAGCCTGATTTCCCCCCAACCTGCCCAAGGGACACAGGCACTCTCCTCACTTACCCCTCGCGAACTGGAAATCTTGGGCTATCTCGCCGCAGGACACAGCAACAAAATCATCGCCCGCCACCTCGATCTTGCCGAATCCACCGTCAAAGTCCACGTTCAAAACCTGCTCCGCAAACTCAACCTCAGCAGCCGGGTGCAGGCCGCTGTTTACGCCATCCGGCACAACGTCCCCCAACCCGTGCTGGAATAAGGCGGGTTCAGACGGCATATTAGGGGTTTTAATCCCCGTACGGTCATTCGGATAACAGACCAAGCATGTAAGTTTATGCCCCCATAAGTACGCTTGGCATAGCAGTAATATTGTTCGGTTCAGTGTTTTCCGTTTGCCCCTATCTGATACTGCAATATCAGCTATGCCGTCTGAAAACGCATCATCATGATATTTTCAGACGGCATAATAAAAAGCGGAAATACTAATGCAGGGTAAAATGTTCCATTCCGAATCCCATAAATATACAATGGCTTATATCGTTTAAGCATGTGTAACCCACCCTCATATCAATCAATATATAGTGGATTAACAAAAACCAGTACGGCGTTGCCTCGCCTTGCCGTACTATCTGTACTGTCTGCGGCTTCGTCGCCTTGTCCTGATTTTTGTTAATCCACTATAAAAATGCCGTCCAAACCCATGTTTGAGACGGCATTTCGCTATAGAAGCAATCAGGCAACCTGGGTTTGATGCTCGTCTCCCTGACGCTCACGGATGCAACCCAAACGGTAAACTGTTTCACCTTGTTCACCCAAGAGACCCTGAACCGCATCGGCATCTTCGGCAGCAACAATAACGACCATGCCGATGCCGCAGTTAAAGGTTCGGTACATTTCTTGGGTTTCCACATTGCCCGCCTTTTGAAGCCATTGGAAGAGCTTGGGCAATTCCCACGATTTAGCATCGATTTGTGCAACCGTGTTTTCAGGCAACACGCGCGGCACGTTTTCGGTAATGCCGCCGCCGGTAATGTGTGCCATACCTTTAATGGTAAATTTTTCCAAAGCGGCAAGAATCGGTTTCACATACAGACGGGTCGGCGCAATAACAGCCTCACGCAAGGTTTTGCCATTATCAAACTCGGCATCCAAATCGGGATTGTCGCGTTCGATGATTTTACGGATAAGGGAATAGCCGTTTGAATGTGCGCCGTTGGAAGCCAAACCCAATACCACATCGCCCGCGCCGATGCTGCGGCCGGTAATGACATTCTCTTTTTCCACTACGCCGACGGCAAAACCCGCCAAATCGTATTCTCCGACGGGATACATACCCGGCATTTCGGCAGTTTCCCCGCCAATCAGGGCGCAGCCGGATTCTTCGCAACCTTGTGCAATGCCTTTGATGACATCGGTTGCGCGCGGAACATCCAATTCGCCGCAGGCGAAATAATCCAAGAAAAACAGAGGTTCTGCTCCTTGAACCAAAATATCGTTGACACTCATTGCAACAAGGTCGATGCCCACCGTATCGTGTTTATCCCAATCAAAGGCAAGTTTGAGCTTGGTACCCACGCCGTCCGTACCGCTGACCAATACGGGATTTTTATATTTCTTGCCGATTTCGACCAATGCGCCAAAACCGCCCAAATCCCCCAATACTTCCGGACGCATGGTGCGTTTGGCAAACGGTTTGATGTTTTCGACCAGTTGGTCGCCTGCGTCGATATCGACACCTGCATCGCGGTAACTCAATGAAGTACTCATCGTTTTTCCTTGGTAAATGGGGATTGGACGGTAAAATAACGGGGCGTATTCTACCTTATTTCACGTTTGCAGGTTCAGATTTTTAGACAATATTGTAAACAGTCCGCCATATGCCCGCGCGTGTCGGGTTTGGCGGGACCGTCCGCAGGATTAACGGGCAGAAACCCGCCTGCCCTTTCCCTCAATTCCTTATATATTGCGTTCCATCAAAAGACGCATTACTTTTCTTAACCATTTCTTTTGGCGGACGGGCAGAAGAGTTTTTTGATGCCATCATCAAAATCAATATTTTCTTCTTTCCGGTTGAAACCCCGGCATCCGGGCCGGAAAAATCTGATTGCGGGACGGAAGCACCCGCTTCCGATTCGGTGCGGAACAAATGGCGGTGCTTTTATGTGCCGTTTTATGTGTTGAAACACATAGGCAGATAAAAAGCCGCCCGCTGAAAAGCAGACGGCTTATATTTTGTGCCACCGAATTGTCCCAATAAGCATTAACAATATGATTTATATATTTTTATTGGTGCGGACGGAGAGACTCGAACTCTCACACCTCTCGGCGCCAGAACCTAAATCTGGTGCGTCTACCAATTTCGCCACATCCGCATAAGGGTGGAGATTATACAGATTTTGTCCGATTGCGCAAGGCTTTGGGCGTAATAGTTGAGGCTTATGCTTTGCAGCGGTAAAATCCGCTATTCATCCGCTCGGCATCGGAATCCGGCGGTTTTATTTTATTGACGGAATTTGAGTATGCCTGCTGCTTTGATTAAAGATTTTCTGCTGACCCAAGGTTTAAAGTTGCCGCCAGACGAGGTACGGACGGCGTATCTGACCGCAAAGACGGTGATGGATATGGGGATGGCTTCGATTGAGCGTTCGGTTTTGTGGCTTGAGCATGAGGATTGGAGGCTTGCCGATTATTTGGAGCAAAACAGCGGGAATGAGGAAGGTCTGAAACGGCTTTTCATGGCTTTGGATTCGGTGTTTTCACGCTCGACAGACGTGCGGAGTGCGGCGGTTTATGCCTTGATGCCATCTGAAAACCAGGCTTTCCAACTGATATGCCTGTCCCGACAGGGCGAGGTTTTGGAAAACCTGTGGGATTTGGATGAAGCGGCAGGCAAGGTTTCGCTGGCTTGCCGTTCGGCGCAAAGCGGTTGGATGAATGTTGCCTCGGATGTACGCCGTTGGTTGGATTTGGGGGAGCTTTCGGGAGAACGCAATCATGCTTCGGCGGCGCAAATTTCCATTCCGGTCTGCACGGAAAGTGGCGGTGTGTTGGGCGTGGTTCATGTGGAATTTGAATGCGCAGAGTGTGCGGGTACGGCAGCACAGGTGGAATGGGTGGCTCTTGCCTTGGCTTTGTCCGAACCTTTGAAACTGCTGTTGGGTATGTCTGCCGGAAAAGATGGGAGTGAAGATGTCTGAAATGTTGAACCATGTGGCATCCTGCCGCCTGCCGACCGAATGGGGCGTATTTACGATGCACGGCTTTGAAGAGGCAAACGGGCAGGAACACGTCGCGCTGACCGTCGGTAATTTTTCAGACGGCAATCCGGTTCTGACGCGCATCCACTCCGAATGCCTGACGGGCGATGCGCTGTTCTCGAGAAAATGCGACTGCGGACCTCAACTTGAAGCGGCCATGAGGGCGGTACAGACAGAGGGGCGCGGCATCATCGTCTATCTGCGTCAGGAAGGACGCGGCATCGGGCTGATTAACAAAATCCGCGCCTATCATCTGCAAGACCAAGGTATGGATACGGTTGAAGCCAATTTGGCACTCGGGCTGCCCGTCGATGCCCGCGATTTCCGTTTGGCGCAATCTATCTACGAATATCTGGGCATCCGCTCGGTCAAACTGCTGACCAACAACCCCGAAAAAATCCAAACCCTGAAAGATGCCGGGATTAACGTGGTCGAACGCATCCCCCTGCACGTCGGGGAAAACCTTGAAAACAAACGCTACCTCCAAACCAAAGCAGACAAGCTGGGACATCTGATGTCGGAATAAGGCAAAGTTGCAGGGAACGGGCATCCTGCGCCGCCTTTCGGGAAACAGGTTTCCATACCTTGATAAAGCAATAAGTTTTATAGTGGATGCAAACGCATTGCGAGCGCGGGTTTGAGGCATACGCGCAAACATCTTAATATAATGGATTGATATTTATGATTTTCTCCATCATCGTCCCTATTTACAATGTGGAAAAATACCTCCGCTGCTGCGTGGATTCCGTGCTTGCCGAAAATTTTGCCGATTATGAAATGATTTTGGTCGATGACGGTTCGCCGGACGGCTGCGGGAAGATTTGCGACGAATATGCAGGCAAATATCCGCATATAAAAGTGATTCATCAAGAAAACGGCGGGCTGTCGGATGCCCGCAACGCCGGTATCCGGGCGGCAAAAGGCGATTACCTAATCTTTTTGGACAGCGACGACTATTGGGCCGATACCAACCGTTCAAAAAACGCGGGGGGATTCTCTTTGATTTACAACAACTTGCAGACAAAAAGGTTGATTTGATCCTGCATCCCTCGTCCTTCAATTACCGCGACATCCCCAAAAGGGCGGACTTTTCGGATAATGATTTTGTCCGCCATTTTGAAACGTTGGTGGAGGGGCGGTACTATATCGCCAACGCGTGGACAAAAATCGTCAGGCGGGAAATAATCATCAAAAACAATCTGTTTTTCCCAAAAGGATACATTCACGAGGATTTCCCGTACAGTTTGCAATTGGCGCGTTTTATCAAGACTTTTGCCTTTTACGATAACCCTTTTTACCAGTACCGCGTTCTCGGCGGCTCTATCAGCCACAACATCAAATACAAAAATTTCAGCGATGTGCTGACGCATCTCGACCGGGGTGTGGATTTTTTAGTCGAAAACAAAAATTCCCCCATCTACGGCGGTTTGCAAAAATTTGTCTTCGACAATATCGGCTATCTGAGGTCTATATTGGTAAGGCTTTATTTTTCCAAAAACATTATCCTCATCTACCGGAAATATTTTTCATTTAAAGAAAAATGCAGAAAGATATTCGGCGCGAAGGCAATCCGTCCGGTTTTTATCGGGAAGACCGCATTCATCATAGGATTGCCGATATTGCGCCTGCTCGTACCGCCTATGCTGTACCCGGCAATCAAGGCCGTTTATCAGAAATTTTTTTCGGAATAAGCTTCCGGCAAACCCCGAATCGGAAGCGGGCGGGAAGAAACAGCCGCCCCGCCGGCGGGGATTGCGGCAATGCCGTCTGAAGCCACGAATCCGGCTTCAGACGGCATCTGTTTACCAAAAAGCAAATAATTCGGTTTGGCGAAAAAAACAGATTTGCTTTTTGGTAAATACGCGCTTACAATCCGCTACATCCGATTTCTACAAAGGATGAAACGATGACCGACACAGCCGACCTGCGCCGCCGCAACCTGCGGCAGTGGATAGAAAAATACTACGGCGGTTTGCAAACCCGTTTTGCCGAAGCCGTTGCCCTCAACACAGGCGAACTCTCCGCCCTTTTGAAAAACAAATCCTTCGGCGAGAAAAAAGCCCGTAAAATCGAACAGGCTGCAAAAATGCCCGCTATGTGGCTGGATCGGGCAAACCCCGCCGCACAAACCGACCATCAAGAAAGGCGCACTATGTCCCACATCTCCCCCATTCCCGAAATCCTGGCCGACATCAAAGCCGGCAAAATGGTCATCATCACCGATGCCGAAGACCGCGAAAACGAAGGCGACCTGCTGATGGCGGCGCAATTCGTCACGCCCGAAGCCATCAACTTTATGATTAAAAACGCGCGCGGCCTGGTCTGCCTGCCGATGGACGGTGAAATGGTCGAAAAACTCGGGCTGCCGATGATGACCCAAAAAAACGGCGCACAATACGGCACCAACTTTACCGTCTCCATCGAAGCCGCACACGGCATTACCACCGGCATTTCCGCCGCCGACCGCGCCCTGACTATTCAAACCGCCGTTTCCCCGACCGCCAAACCCGCAGACATCGTCCAACCCGGTCATATCTTCCCGCTTCGCGCCCAAAAAGGCGGCGTACTCGTCCGCGCCGGACACACCGAAGCCGGCGTCGACTTGGCGCAAATGAACGGGCTGATTCCTGCCGCCGTCATCTGTGAAATCATCAACGACGACGGCACGATGGCGCGTATGCCCGAACTGATGAAATTCGCCGAAGAACACAAGCTCAAAATCGGCACGATTGCCGACCTCATCGAATACCGCAGCCGTACCGAAAGCCTGCTTGAAGACATGGGCAATGCGCCTGTACAAACCCCGTGGGGCGAGTTCCAACAACACGTTTACGTCGACAAACTCTCCGGCGAAACCCACCTCGCCCTCGTCAAAGGCACGCCCGCCGCCGACACCGAAACCCTCGTCCGCGTCCACGAACCCTTCAGCGTGATGGACTTCATCCAAGCCAATCCGCGCCATTCATGGTCGCTGCCCAAAGCCCTTGAGCGCATCCAACAAGCCGAAAGCGGCGTCGTCATCCTCTTACACCGCGCCGAAGACGGCGCATCCCTGCTCGACCGCACCCTGCCCAAAGGTGCAAACCAAGCCTACAAATGGGACAGCAAAAGCTACGGCATCGGCGCACAAATCCTCGTCGGCCTCAACGTCAAAAAACTGCGCGTCCTCGGGCAGCCCTCATCTTTCACCGGCCTGACCGGCTTCGGTTTGGAAGTCGTCGGCTTTGAAGAAGCGGAAAAATAATATAGTAAATTCAAATACTTTATATTTGCTTTATTTATTGCATTATTTCCGTGCAAACGAAAACCCGGTCTGTTGGGTTGGATTTTGTTTTTGCAAATTTCGGGTAACTTCTAATTCGTCATTCCCGCGCAGGCGGGAATCCGGTTCGTCGGGTTTTTGTCATTTCCGATAAATTCCTGTGGCTTTGGTTTTTTGGATTCTCTCTTTCAGGGAAAGAACGGCATGAGACCTTTGCAAAATTCCTTTCCCTCCCGACAGCCGAAACCCAAACACAGGTTTTCGGCTGTTTTCGCCCCAAATACCTCCTAATTTTACCCAAATACCCCCTTAATCCTCCCCGGATACCCGATAATCAGGCATCCGGGGCACCTTTTAGGCGGCAGCGGGCGCACTTAGCCTGTTGGCGGCTTTCAACAGGTTCAAACACATCGCCTTCAGATGGCTTTGCGCACTCACTTTAATCAGTCCGAAATAGGCTGCCCGCGCATAGCGGAATTTGCGGTGCAGCGTACCGAAGCTTTGTTCGACCACATAACGGGTCTTCGATAAATACCGGTTGCGTTTGGTTTGCGCTTCCGTCAGCGGACGGTTGCGGCAGGCTTTGCGCATAATGCCGTCCTGCAACTGATGTTCTTCCAGATGTTGCCGGTTTTCTGCACTGTCGTAGCCTTTGTCGGCATAGACGGTCGTACCTCTAGGTACCCCTTCCAACAACGGCGGCAGGTGTTTGCACTCATGGGCATTGGCGGGGGTAATGTGCAGTTTCTCGATATAGCCTTCCGCATCGGTACGGGTATGTTGTTTGTAACCGAGTTTGTAGAGGCCGTTTTTCTTTATCCAACGGGCATCTTTGTCCTTACTCGGTGTGGTTTGGCCGCTGACTTGTCCTTCTTCATCGACTTCTATGGCCTGGCGCTGTTTGCTGCCGGCGGTTTGAATAATGGTGGCGTCAACGACGGCGGATGCTTTCTCTATTTTTAGGCCTTTTTCGGTCAGTTGGCGGTTAATCAGTTCCAGCAATTCGGACAGGGTGTCGTCTTGCGCCAGCCAGTTGCGGTAACGGCATAAGGTGCTGTAATCGGGGATGCTTAGTTCGTCAAAACGGCAAAACAGGTTGAAATCGATGCGGGTAATGAGGCTGTGTTCGAGTTCGGGATCGGAGAGGCTGTGCCATTGTCCGGGCAGGATGGCTTTGAACATGGACAGCAGGGGATAGGCAGGACGGCCGCGGTGGTCTCGAAGGTAACGGGTTTTTTGACGATTCAGGTATTGTTCGATCGGCTGCCAATCAATCACTTGATCCAACTTCAATAGAGGGAAACGGTCGATGTGTTTAGCAATCATGGCTTGCGCGGTTTGTTGAAAGAAGGTGCTCATGGAAAATCTCCTAAATGTCTTGGTGGGAATTTAGGGGATTTTGGGGAATTTTGCAAAGGTCTCGGCATAAGTATTTTCCAAACCAAACAAAATGCCGTCTGAAAGGCTTTCAGACGGCATTTTAAGTTTGACCGGTTTCATTCATCGGTATTTATGAATTGAATTTCAACATCGCCAATCTATCCTTAATCTCTTTTTCCAATTCGGCAGATTCGGCGAAAAGTTTATCCAAATCCGCTGAAAATCCCGCCATTTTTTGCGCAAATTCGTCGGCGGAAATATCCACATAATCAATCTTTACCTCGAAATACTGCCCCGCCGACAAGCTGTGATTCTTCGCTTTGATTTCATCGTAGCCGATTACCACACTGAAATCTTCCACTGCCTGTTTGTTCGTGAAAGTATTGCAGATTTTTTGTTCTTCTTCGCAGGAAAGTACGGTTTTTTTGCCGTCTTTAATTTTTTCGCCCAAGCCCGATGCGTCGATTAATATAGTGGATTAACAAAAATCAGGACAAGGCGACGAAGCCGCAGACAGTACAAATAGTACGGAACCGATTCACTTGGTGCTTCAGCACCTTAGAGAATCGTTCTCTTTGAGCTAAGGCGAGGCAACGCCGTACTGGTTTTTGTTAATCCACTATACCACCTTGTCTTTATTGGCTTTATCGATAAACAGGATAAGACCTGAAAAAAGCCGATACGCCTTTTTGGTGTACCGGCTTTGCCATACTGTTCTGCTTCAGACGGCATCGCTTCATTTTGCCTTTAATACTTCTTCGTCCAGCGATTTCAACCACGCCAGCTTTTCGCCGATTTTGATTTCCAGTCCGCGCGGGACGGGTTGGTAGAAATCGGGTTCGTCCAGGCCGTCGGGCATATAGCTTTCGCCGGCGGCGTAGGCGTTCGGTTCGTCGTGGGCGTAGCGGTATTCGCGTCCGTAGCCCAATTCCTTCATCAGCTTGGTCGGGGCGTTGCGCAGGTGGACGGGCACTTCGTCGCTGGCGTTTTCTTTGACGAAGTGGCGCATTTGGTTGTATGCCTTGTAGCCCGCGTTGGATTTCGCGGCGGCGGCAAGATACAATACCGCTTGCGCCAAAGCCAGTTCGCCTTCGGGCGAGCCTAAGCGTTCGAAGGTGGCGGCGGCATCGTTGGCGATTTGCAAGGCGCGCGGGTCGGCAAGCCCGATGTCTTCCCAAGCGATACGCACGATGCGGCGGGCGAGGTAGCGCGGGTCGGTGCCGCCGTCGAGCATACGGCAGAACCAATACAGCGCGGCGTTCGGATGCGAACCGCGCACGGATTTGTGCAGGGCGGAGATTTGGTTGTAGAAACTCTCGCCGCCTTTGTCGAAACGGCGGATTTGCGCCCCGAGACTGTCGGCGAGAAATTCGGCGGTTAAGTTTTTCAGACGACGTGTATCGGCGGCGCGTAAAAGTTGTTCCAACAAATTCAACAATCTGCGCGCATCACCGTCGACGGTATTCACGAGTAATTTTTGCGCATCCGTTTCAATCGTAAACTCTTGGTATTCAGGCAAAGCCAATACCTTGGCAATCAGCTTTTTCAGGTCGTCTGAAGACAAGGGTTGCAAAACATACACCTGAGCGCGGCTCAACAGCGCGGGATTGACTTCAAACGACGGATTTTCCGTCGTCGCACCAATAAAGGTTAGCAAACCGCTTTCGACATGCGGCAAAAACGCGTCCTGCTGCGCCTTGTTGAAGCGGTGGACTTCATCGACAAACAAAATCGTCGCGCGTCCCTGCTGCAAAGCGATTTCGGCTTTATCGATTGCCTCGCGGATGTCCTTCACGCCGGAAAATACGGCGGAAACAGGCAAAAACTGGGCGTTGAAACTCTGCGCCAAAATCCGCGCCAACGTCGTCTTGCCCACGCCCGGCGGCCCCCACAGCAACATAGAATGCGGCTTGCCGCCTTCTACCGCCACGCGCAAAGGTTTACCTTCGCCGATGAGGTGTTCCTGCCCCACCACGTCGTCAAGCGTATGCGGACGCAATCGTTCGGCAAGCGGCGCGTCGGGTTCTCGGGCAAACAAATCGGTCATAACGGCTCCGTCAACAGGTTTTCAAACAATATGATTATACGGCAGGGAACGGCGGCGTGCCGCATACGGATTCCGCCCCTCCGTTTGCCTTAAGCCGATATTAGGCGCATACTGGAAAAGACGAGAGACTTCACACAATATATCCGGCACGGAGACCGATTCCGCACCGGCATGACAATACCCAAATCAGCGTTTCAATTAAACATTAAGGAGACTAAAATAGAAAATTTGCTTTATCTACCATTGCTTTGTTGATTCAATCGGCATTATGTTTTGAGGCGGAAGCCCATGAATATACTAATATTCAAGAGATGGAATGGGTGTCTTTATTTTCTGATCCGCAAAAAGACGATGATAGTCTTATAACCCTTAAAGATGAAAAAATCACTGTAAAAAACTATATTGTGCCTTGGTGGAAAAAAGGTGAAAACTTTAGAAAATTAGAACTTATTACCACTGGTAAAAATGATAATGGAAATTTAACGGTAAATGGAATTTACGGCATCCAATCTTTTGCAGACCCGCAATTAGGATATACGCCTGAATTATCGGTGAAAAGCAATAATGATATTCTATTTAAAAATAATCTCCAATCTGTTGACGTGAAGCCCCATTCCGGAAATATCCATTTGGATGCCAAAGGAAAAATTCAATTTAATTTGAATGTTTCCGATGGTGATGGGGTACAAGATGTAGCCAGTGGAAAAAAATACCGACAAACAATAGTGCCTTAGTGCGGTATGTCAACACTATCAGCCCCCCCGATGAAAATGACAAAGGCAGCATATCCTTTCATTCAAAAACAGGCAATTTGTTCAATATGAACGTTAACGTTCATAAAGACACACACCATTTCGGTATTCACAACCTCAACAATACCGATGTTCATCTGACTGCCGAAGACAGCGATAATGTGGTTGCGATTAAAGGGGAACTCGCCGACCCTATGCCGACAGGAAATGTTGAGAGTACAAGTTTTTTAAGGGGCATTGAAACGGCTTTTAAATCCAATACCGTATTAACGGGGAATAACAATAAAATATCCATCGCCACTGAGGGCAAGGGCTTGGGATTGGGCGTAAATGGTCTCCAGTCCAACTCCCCCTATTCCGGACACACGACGGGCATTTTCATCAATAATCAATCAAGCGACCTTACCCAACCTTCCCTTGATGGCATCAGCACCATCAAACTCAAAGCCGTCAAGGGAAATAATGAAGTTGATTTAAATGTAAAAAACCACGCCTCCGTAAAAGGCATTATCGCGTCGCATTCTGCAAAAGCAACGCTTGAAGCCGAAGGGGACAATATTGTCCAGGTTAAAAATCCGGACACCAATACGGCTTTAATCGATGCTTTGAAAAAACAATACCCCAATGCTTCGAAAGAACTATACAGGGTGGGGGTTCAATCCACGACTGGAACAGTACGCATTTCGCCAAACGGCAAAATCGCATTAACGGAATTGAAAACTTTTGGAATTGTACAAAACGGCATTTGCGTCAGTTTATAGTGGATTAACAAAAACCAGTACGGGGTTGCCTCGCCTTAGCTCAAAGAGAACGATTCTCTAAGGTGCTGAAGCACCAAGTGAATCGGTTCCGTACTATCTGTACTGTCTGCGGCTTCGTCGCCTTGTCCTGATTTTTGTTAATCCACTATAACGGCATTTCCAAAGGGCATTTTAAGCTGTATTTGAAAGAATGCGGATGGCGTTTTCAGTGTTTTCAGCGTGATAAAATTCAAATTTCTATTTTAAAACAATCAGCAAAGCAGGATTTATTTCAGTTGTCCGAGACAACGGGCGGCTGCACCGCCTGCACTCCCCATACTTTTTCAATGCACTCGAGCAGGAGTGAGACGTGGGGATTATCCTCGTATTCTTCCGCATAAATGAAATTGAGCGGCATACTGTGGCGGCACGATTCGATAATAGCCACGCCCGCGCCTTCTTTTGCCGCCGCTTCGGCTTTGTTTCCCGGCACCATTGCCACACCTATACCGCCTGCAACCAAATCGATAATGGTTTGGGGGTAGTCGCACAAGATCTGTTTTTTGGGTGAGAGCCGGTTGCTGCGCCAAAACTGGTGCAGGTGCTTCCTACTTCCGGACACGCCCGACATTTCTATCCATACGCATTCTTGCAGGCTCTGCGGAAGGGAGCGGGTCAGATGGGGATATTGGCTTTGCGGGCAAATCAGCGCGTAGGTCAGGTTTTGCAGGAATACGCTGCGGATGCCGCGTTGGGCGGCGTTGCCGAGTATAAAGCCGCCGTGCAGGGTTTTGTGTTGGATGCGCGAGAGGATTTCTCCGCTCATTCCGTATTGGATGTGCAGGCGCGTTTTGGGGGCTGTTTGACCGATATTGTCCGTCAGCGCGACGAGCTTTGCCGAATCGATGGGGTGGATAATGCCCAAACTGGTCTCTTCCGAATAATCGCCTGCCAGCGTTTTGGCAAAATGCTCCAGCTTGTGTTTGTATTGCAGCAGGGATTCCGCTTCGGGCAACAGTATTTCGCCCGCCCGCGTCAATACCATGCCTTTCCCCGTGCGCCTGAACAGCGGCGTGCCGACATATTCTTCAAGGGCTTTAATTTGGGCAGAAACGGCAGGCTGGGAAAGGAAAAGTCGTTTGGCGGCTTGGGTAAGGTTGCCCTCGTGCGCGACGGCGACAAATGATTTTAATTGTACGGCATCCATATATCCCTCCTTGTGCGGATGTTTTCTATATTTGTGCAATCGAAATCTTTTAGGTGGATTGTTGCTGAAAATTAACTTTTTAATCAAGTGGTTTGTAAATTGTATCAGTTTTCCGGATGATGGTTATCAAAAAAAAAGATTGGTTTTGTTGCCTGTTTGGGCTTTAAATGGGGTTACGGCTTCCGAACGCAGCCCGTATCAAAAAGAAAAGTCATGCGCCCCTTTTACGAGGCGCGATATATAAGGAGGAAGGTTATGGAAAAACATAATGGGACTTATCGGGATTTGCACCGTCCAGCTTCGGAATTTGCGACGCGGGACGAATATTTGGAACATGAATTGCAGATTATGCAACCAAAACGCTGGCGGCCCAACCTGCCCTTTCGCGATTACCGCTTCGAGTGGGAGGATTTGATTCCTGCGATGGCGGGAACGATTGGAAAAGTGGTGATGGTGGGGGCGGTGGCGGCGGCGTTTGCCGCACCTTTGGGGCTGCCTGACAGCTTTGTACTGGAAAATGTGCGCTATGAGCTTTTAATCGCCGCCGCGTTTATCTTATTGGTATCGGGCTTTTTTCTGCCCGGCGCCAACCTGCCCGGTACGCACGGGCCGCTGATTCCGATGATTCCCATCGTTGTGTCGGCAGGCGGGCATCCTTTGGCGTTCGGCATTTCGATTGCGGTTTTAGGTCTGCTGATGGCTTTATTTCGCGGCGGCAGTATTATGGCGAAGCTGACAAGCAACGGCGTATGCGGCGGATT
Source organism: Neisseria meningitidis (assembly GCF_900638555.1). Taxonomy (NCBI): domain Bacteria; kingdom Pseudomonadati; phylum Pseudomonadota; class Betaproteobacteria; order Neisseriales; family Neisseriaceae; genus Neisseria; species Neisseria meningitidis. The sequence goes on along the minus strand of NZ_LR134525.1, from coordinate 792,951 downwards.
ATTACTCTATTTGGGCTTTATCGGCACGACGGGGCAGGTAAAAAAATTGTTTTCGTGGGCAGGCGGTTTTAATATGCCCTACATCGCTTTTACCGTCATTATTGTAACGATTGTGATGTACGCTTTGTTGGAGCATTGGAAAAAACGCTGGTTAGCCGTGCCTTTGGGATGCTTGATTGCCGGTGTGGCGGCATTTGCATTGGGTGCGCCGTTTGAGTTTCACACCGCCCCCGGCCTGCCTCCAATGAGTCCTGCTTATTGGTGGGGTGAAAACAGCGGCTGGCATCTGGGGTTGCCGACGGCAGAAAGTTTTTTGGTTGTCTTTCCATTTGCGGTATTGGCTGTTGCAATGTGGTCGCCCGATTTTTTAGGACATCAAGTGTTCCAAAAAATCAGCTATCCGGAAAAAACCGATAAGGTATTGATGAATATAGACGACACCATGACAAGTTGTTCTGTCCGTCAAGCAGTGGGTTCTATTTTAGGGGGTGCAAATTTTACCTCTTCTTGGGGAACTTATATCGTACCGGCATCGATTGCCAAACGCCCCATTCCGGGCGGTGCGGTTTTAACGGCGGTTTTATGTATTATCGCCGGGTTGTGGGGCTATCCGATGGACTTGGCGATTTGGCAGCCGGTATTGAGCGTAGCCTTGGTCGTAGGCGTATACTTACCGCTTTTGGAAGCGGGCATGGAAATGACGCGCAAAGGCAAAACCACCCAATCCGCCGCCACCGTGGTGTTCTCTTCCGCCTTGGTCAATCCGGTTTTCGGCTGGGCGTTGACGATGCTGTTGGATAATTTGGGCTTAATCGGCTGCAAAGAGCGCAGCGCGCAATTAGGTTTCACCGGACGCGTATTGATACCCGTAGTAGGTTTCTTGATCTTGTGTGTGGCGATGGGTGCGGTCGGGATGCTGCCCGGTATCCCGCCGTTTTTGGAGCACTTCAAATCTTTGGGCTAGGCTGAAATCGGAAATGCCGCCTGAACCGCTTTCAGACGGCATTTTTGCAAACAGGCAAAATGACGGCGGCGGGATTTTTTATTTTCCCGATTGAAGTATAATGTTGCCGGGCTTCAACCGGATATTCAAAACGGTTTGTTCCAACACTCGGAACGGCGCATAAAACGCCGCCCTTCGCGTTATCCCGAACGGGGCGGCTAATCAGATTCTATCGCCATAAAAGGCGGGGTTTCAACCGAAAAGGAATTGAGATGAATAAAACCTTGTCTATTTTGCCGGTGGCAATCTTACTCGGCGGCTGCGCCGCCGGGGGCGGTAACACATTCGGCAGCTTAGACGGCGGCACAGGTATGGGCGGCAGCATCGTCAAAATGGCGGTAGAAAGCCAATGCCGTGCGGAATTGAACAAACGCAGCGAATGGCGTTTGACCGCGCTGGCGATGAGTGCCGAAAAACAGGCGGAATGGGAAAACAAGATTTGCGCTTGCGTCGCCCAAGAAGCACCCAACCAGCTGACCGGCAACGATGTGATGCAGATGCTGGATCCGTCCACGCGCAATCAGGCACTTGCCGCCCTGACCGCCAAAACGGTTTCCGCCTGCTTCAAACACCTGTACCGCTAACCTTCTTCAGACGGCATGAGGCAGATGCCGTCTGAAGCCGTTTTCCTGCAATTTCGACAGACGAGAAAAATCATGAAATACATCAGCACGCGCGGCGAAACCGCACACAAACCGTTCAGCGAAGTTTTATTGATGGGGCTTGCCCCCGACGGCGGCCTGATGCTGCCGGAACATTATCCGCAAATCGGGCGCGAAACCTTGGACAAATGGCGCGGTTTGTCTTATCCCGAATTGGCGTTTGAAATCATGCGCCTGTTTGTTACGGATATTCCGGAAGACGATTTGCGCGACATTCTGAACCGTACTTACACGGAAGCGGCGTTCGGTACTAAGGAAATCACCCCCGTCCGCACGCTTTCAGACGGCATCAAAATCCAAGCCTTATCCAACGGCCCCACTTTGGCATTCAAAGACATGGCGATGCAGTTTTTGGGCAATGCGTTTGAATATGTTTTAAACAAAGAAGGCAAAAAACTCAATATCTTGGGCGCAACCAGCGGCGATACGGGTTCGGCTGCGGAATATGCCTTGCGCGGCAAAAAAGGCGTGAACGTATTTATGTTGTCGCCCGACGGTAAAATGAGCGCGTTCCAACGCGCGCAAATGTACAGCCTGCAAGACGAGAATATCCACAATATCGCCGTGAAGGGAATGTTTGACGACTGTCAGGACATTGTGAAGGCGGTGCAAAACGATGCCGCGTTCAAGGAAAAATACCATATCGGTACGGTCAATTCGATCAACTGGGGACGCATCGTCGCGCAAGTGGTTTATTACTTTGCAGGCTATTTCAAAGCGACGCAAAGCAATGACGAGCAAGTCAGCTTCTGCGTGCCGAGCGGCAACTTCGGCAACGTTTGCGCGGGACACATCGCCAAACAGATGGGTTTGCCTATCCGCCGCCTGATTGTCGCGACCAATGAAAACGATGTGTTGGACGAGTTTTTCAAAACCGGTGCATACCGCCCGCGCAACAGCGCGCATACTTATGTTACCTCCAGCCCGTCGATGGACATTTCCAAAGCGTCCAACTTCGAGCGTTTCGTGTTCGACCTGATGGATCGCGATCCTCAGGAAATCAATACGCTGTGGGCGGAAGTAGCGGCGGGCAAAGGCTTTGACCTGCGGTTTGCTTTAGAAAAAGTCGGTGGCAAATACGGTTTTACCTCCGGCAAATCCACCCACCCCGACCGCCTCGCCACCATCAGACAGGTTTATGAGCAAGACCAAGAACTCATCGACCCGCACACTGCCGACGGCGTAAAAGTCGCCCGCGAAGTGCGCGAAGAAGGTGAAACGGTGGTTTGTTTGGAAACCGCGTTGGCGGCGAAATTCGATGCGACCATACGCGAAGCCGTCGGCGATGTCGCCATTCCGCGCCCTGCCGCGCTGGAAGGTTTGGAAAACCTGCCGCAACGCGTGCAAACCGTGCCGAACAGTGCGGATGCGGTAAAAGGCATCATCGAACAAACCCTTGCCTGATGTTCCGTATGGGCGGCATTCCGTCCGAACTTAAGATTGAAAGAAAATGACCGTACCTATGCAGGAAACCCATTTTTCCATACTGCTGGACGAACTGGCGGCAAAACAGGAGGCAGCCATCGCCCCCCACCTGCTTGCCGACGGAACCAAGGTATGGATACGCAAAGCAGGCAGGCACAATGCGCGATGGCGTTACGCGCTGCTCGGTATGGTTGCCCGATATTTGAAACTGGGGGTGTTGAAGCCGGTTCCCAGCCTCGGCGGCGAGCCTGCCATTGCAACCGAATCAAAACGCCTGTACGAATTGCGCGCGGCGGGGATAGCCGTTCCCGAATTGCTCGCCGTCAGGAAAAATGCCCTTATGTTCGGAAATTTGGAAGGTATCCCGCTCGATACGCAAATCCGCCAAGAAGCCGAAGCCGGAAAGGCGGACGCTTGGCTTGCCGGTTTGGAAGCCATTGCACGCGTGCATAAAAAACAGCAGTTCCTCAGTCAGGCGTTTGCACGAAATATGATGTCGGACGGAAAAAACATCAGCTTTTTGGATTTTGAAGACGACCCTTCCGAGGTCCTGACCATAGCGCAATGCCAAGCCCGCGATTGGCTCTGCTACATTCATTCGACCGCGCTGATATTGAAAAACGGCGGACTGCTGGAAGCGGCTGCGGAAAAATGGGGCGGCGTATTGTCAGATCAGCCTGCCGAAATACAAAAGCTGATTGCCGCCACCGTCAAACCGATCCTCCCGATACGCAGGCTGGAACACCCCCGCTGGGGACGGGACGCGCTCAGGCTGGCAGCCTCGATTTCCCTGATTTCCCTTGCCGATATGCCGCCGTAAGCCGCCGCCCGCCCCACGATGCCGTCTGAAGCCCTTCAGACGGCATATAACCAACGCGCATCAAGCATTGTCGCAACCATCCGTTTCGTTTAGAATTTTAGCTTTACCCCGAATCGGGCAGACATTTTCACTCTGCCGCACATCCCGAACAAGCACTATCCATTTCTTTTACTGACAGGAAACCCAAATGGCAGCATTCAATACCCAAAAAGTATTGTCCGTACACCACTGGACAGACGCATATTTTACCTTTACCTGCACCCGCGACGAATCGTTGCGCTTTGAAAACGGACAGTTCGTTATGGTCGGATTGATGGTGGACGGCAAGCCGCTGATGCGCGCATACAGCGTCGCCTCCGCCAACTGGGAAGAACACCTCGAATTTTTCAGCATTAAAGTCCAAGACGGTCCGCTGACCAGCCGCCTGCAACACCTCAAAGTCGGCGACGACGTGTTAATCAGCAAAAAACCGACCGGAACCCTGGTTGCCGGCGACCTGAATCCGGGCAAACACCTTTACTTGTTGAGCACCGGTACCGGCATCGCTCCTTTCTTGAGCATCACCAAAGACCCCGAAATTTACGAGCAATTTGAAAAAATCATCCTCGTACACGGCGTGCGCTACAAAAAAGATTTGGCGTACTACGACCGCTTTACCAAAGAATTGCCCGAACACGAATACCTCGGTGACTTGGTTAAAGAAAAACTGATTTACTACCCGATTGTTTCCCGAGAAGAATTCGAACACCACGGCCGCCTAACCGACCTGATGGTGAGCGGCAAACTGTTTGAAGACATCGGCCTGCCCAAAATCAACCCGCAAGACGACCGCGCGATGCTGTGCGGCAGCCCCGCGATGCTGAAAGACACCTGCAAAGTTTTGGACGATTTCGGTCTGACCGTCTCCCCGAAAACAGGCGTGCGCGGCGACTACCTGATTGAGCGTGCGTTTGTAGATCAATAAGCTGTTTGAAAATCCCGTCTGAACGGCATCAGCGATAAAAAAACCCGAATCCTGCCAATCAGGATTCGGGTTTTTATAGTGGGTAAAAATTAGAAATGCACATTTCCGTCATTTCCGCGCAGGCTAGGATCCAAACTTATCCGTTTCATTATAGTGGATTAACAAAAACCAGTACAGCGGTGCCTCGCCTTGCCGTACTATTTGTACTGTTTACGGCTTCGTCGCCTTGTCCTGATTTTTGTTAATCCACTATAGTATCTGAAAATAAAAGAGAAACCAAACATATAGATTCCCGCTTGCGCGGGACTGACGACGGTGTTCTGCGTAGCCAAAGCAGAAAAACATCCTTATTGTCATTTCATCATGATATAACAATAAGGATGTTAAAAATTAGTTATCATTATATGCATGATATATAAGAAAAATTGTCCCAATAAGAAATGTTATGCAGAAAATAAAATGAAAAGGATGGTTTTCATTGAAAATGGTTGTTCTGCCACCGTCATACACAGAACCGGTATTTGGAAAAAAAATAATCCATATTGACATCATTATTCCATTTATCGCATAAATCCACTTTTTAATTTTTTTTCCTCATTAATATAATCTCTTATTTAATAAAATCAAATACCTAGCAATTCGATCTCAAATTTTAAACGCCAACGTGTTTGAGCGGTAACAATGCATACTTTAAGTTTGTAATCCTTCATCGTCTCATTTTTGTTTTAATCGACTATACGTCTAAAGCAACGCCGTCCGTCATTGTTCGGACGGCATTTTTTCAGACGGCATTTTCCCCCGTTTGTGAAGGCGCAAGGCATTGCCCAAAACCGCCAGCGAACTGAAACTCATACCCAGTGCGGCTATCCACGGTTGGACATAGCCCAAAACGGCAAGCGGTACGGCAATGATATTGTACGCGCCCGCCCATATCAGGTTTTGCCGGATAATCTGCCGGGTGCGCCGCGCCTGATCGAGCAGGTGGGCGACGGTACGCAAATCTTCGTTCAATAACACAATGTCCGCGCCGTCCCTCGCAATATCCGTCCCGCCCGCTGCGGCGGCGGATACGTCTGCCTGCGCCAAAACGGGCGCGTCGTTGATGCCGTCGCCTATCATCAGTACTTTTTTCCCTTCTTTTTGCAAGGCTTTGACGTATTCCAGTTTGTCCTCGGGCATGGCTTGGGCGCGGTAGTGCGTGATACCCAGGGCGCGGGCGGTTTCGGCAACGGCGGTTTCGCGGTCGCCGCTGAGGATGTGCAGGGTCAGGTTTTTGCCTGCCAACTGCCACACCGCCTCCGCCGCGCTGTCTTTCAAGGGGTCGGTCAGGTAGAACACGGCTTGGAAACCGCTTTGACTGCCGAGGTAAACCGCGCTGCCGCCGCCTTCTGTTTGCGGTTCTTTACCTGAAATTTCGGCGACATAGGATGCCCTGCCCAATGCCCAAACCTGTGTTTCGCCGTTGACGGTCAGTTGCGCGCCCACGCCTTCGCCGATGCGGTTGAGGCGTTGTTTAATAGCAATGTCGGGGACGCTGCCGTCTGAAACACGGTGTTTGAGGATGGCGCGGGCAAGGGGATGTTCGGACTGTTGTTCTAAAGCCTGCGCCACCGCGAGAACAAAGGCTTCGTCTGTGCCTCTCAACAATGAGATACGGCGGACGGCGGGATTGCCTTGGGTCAGCGTGCCGGTTTTGTCGAAAATAATGTCGGTGGTTTGGGCGAGCGTTTCCAGGGTTTGCTTACCGCCGATTAAAATACCTTCACGCGCCAGCGTACCGGTAGAAGCTGCCAGCGCGGTCGGCGTGGCAAGCGATAAGGCGCAGGGGCAGGTAATGACCAGCAGGGCGACGGTAATCCACAATGCGGTGTGCGCGTCGGCGTACAGCGTCCAGCCGATGAAGACGGGGACGGCAAGCAGGAGTTCGCCGAATATGAAAGACGAGGCGTATTGTTCCGCCAACTCGGCAGTGCGCGGTTTTTGCGCTAAGGCGCGGTCGAGCAGGCGGACGATGTGCGACAGTCGCGTGCCACCGCCGGTGCGGTCGGTGCGTATAATCAGGGGGCTTTGCGTGTTGAGTGTGCCGGCGGTTACTTTTTCAGACGGCATTTTGGCGACGGGCAGGCTCTCGCCGGTCAGCATAGATTCGTTGACGGCACTGCTTCCTTCCAGCACCGTGCCGTCAACGGGGATGGTTTCGCCCGGTTTGACCAGCACGATATCGCCCGCCTTCAATTTGACGACAGCTGCCTCGCAGGTTTCCTGCGTATCGGGGTAATCGGGCATATGATGGCAAAACGCAGGAATCAGCTTCACCAGCCTCTCGGCGGCATCGCCTGCCTTACGGCGGGCAATGTGTTCCATAAAGCGTCCGCCCAGCAGGAAAAACAGCAGCATCGCGATGGATTCGAAATACATCCCCTGCCCCGCATTTGTCGCAAGGCTGTAAACGCCGGCGATAAAGGTCATGATGATGGCGACGGTAATCGGCGTATCCATGCCGACGCGGCGGTTTTTCAAGTCGCGCAGCGCGCCTTGATAAAACGGGACGGCGCAATAGAATACGACGGGCAGCACCATTAAAAAGCCGCCCCAATGGAGGATTTGCAGGAAATCGGGTTCGATGTCGCTGCCGTAAAGGTAGGTCGGCAGCGCGAACATCATCGTCTGCATCATCCCCAGCCCGGCAACGGCGAGGCGGACGATGTATTGTTTGCGTTCTTTTTGGTTGGCGGCTTCGATTTTTTGCGCGTCATAGGGTGCGGCGGTGTAGCCTATCTGCCTGATTTTCAACAGAATGTCGGAAAGGCGGATTTTGCCGTCGTCCCAGACGACGCGGCAGCGGTGCGTGCTGTAATTGAGGTCGATGCGGACGATGCCGTCTGTACGCAAAAGCTGCTGTTCGATCAGCCAGACGCAGGCGGCGCAGGTGATGCCGCCGAGCATTAAAACCGCCTCGCGCGTGCCGCCGTGGGTTTCCACAAAGTCGGACTGGACTTCGGGCAGGTCGTACAGGCGGATTTGGTCGAGGATTTCTTGGGGCGGCAGCTCGGTTTTTTGCGCGTCGGCGGTGCGTTGTTTGTAATAACTGCCCAAGCCCGCGTCAATAATGCTTTGTGCGACCGCCTGACAGCCGGCGCAGCAGGTTTCGCGGTCTTCGTTTTCGTAACGGACAGTCAGGTGGAGGTGTTCGGGAACATCCAGACCGCAGTGGAAACAGGTTTTTTTCATGGCATTTCGGTTTCGTCTGTGTTTGGTGCGGCGGCACAAGACTCGGCAATGGCTTCGCGCAGTGCGTCTATACCGGTATTTTCAGCAACGGAAATGCGGACGGCGGCAATTTTTCCCGCAGCGTCGCGCCATATGCCCGTGTTTTGTTCTTCAGACGGCAGCAGGTCGGTTTTGTTGTGCACCTTGATGCACGGAATATCGCCGGCATGGATTTCTTGCAGTACGTTTTCCACGTCTTCAATCTGCTGTCCGCTGTTCGGAGCGGCGGCATCGACGACGTGCAGCAGCACATCGGCTTGCGCGGTTTCTTCCAGCGTGGCGGAAAAGGCGGAAATCAGTTTGTGCGGCAGATCGCTGACGAATCCGACGGTATCGGTCAGGATAATGCTGCATTCGGGACTGATGTACAGCCGCCGCGCCGTCGTGTCGAGTGTGGCGAAAAGCTGGTCTTTCGCATATATGCCCGACTTGGTCAGCCGGTTGAACAGGCTGGATTTGCCGACATTGGTATAGCCGACCAGCGCAAACGTTTTGATTGTGCCCGATTCGCGGGACTTGCGGCGCAGGGCGCGCTGTTTTTTGAGGTTGGCAAGCTGTTTTTTCAAGGCATTGATCCGATGGGCGATCAATCGGCGGTCGGTTTCCAGTTTGGTTTCGCCGGGGCCTTTCATGCCGATACCGCCGCGCTGGCTCTGCAGATGGCCGTAACCGCGTATCAAGCGTCCCGCCAAATGGCTCAATTGTGCCAACTCGACTTGCAGCCTGCCTTCCTGCGTGCGGGCGCGGCGGGCGAAAATCGCCAGAATCAGCCCCACTCTGTCCAATACGCGGCATTGGAGGATTTTTTCCAAATTGCGTTCCTGCGTGGGCGTAAGTTCGTGGTTGAATACGACCAAATCGATGCCGTCTGCGGCAACTGCTTCTGACAGCTCCGCCGCCTTGCCCGTGCCGACAAACAGCGCGGTGTGCGGACGGTCGCGTTTGGCAGTCTCCACGCGCACGGAATCGCCGCCCGCCGCTTTGACCAGCTCGACAGCTTCCGCCAATGCCGTCTGAAAACCGTTCAGACGGGTGGCACTGCTGCCCGTGCCATCTTTGTCCAACATTACGCCCACCAGCATGACGCGTTCGGGTTGCGCTTGGGTACTGCCGTTGCGGCCTGTTCTGCCTGTCATGTATTCAATCCTGTAAATAAAGGGTTACGCCTCGTTCCGTTTCTCCTTCCGGTGCAAGCGTGATGCGGCTGCCCGCCATTCCGTCAACGCTGAAGACGATGCCGCCCGCCTCGTGCCTTCCTATGGACAGGCGGCTGCCGGGTCGCTGCCGGTAGGTATAACGGGTACACGCTTCCAAACACCAGCGTCCGCGCCAGTGGATGAAATATTTTTCGCCTTTTCTAACCGCAAGTGTCTCGCCGCCGTTTACCTCAAAATAAGGGTAATCGGGTTTTCGGGTTCTAAACTGCCATTTCGCCTGCGCGCGCCGTCCGTTGCGGACATAGTCGAATACCGCCGTATAAAGCGTACCGTATTCCAAAGGCTTGAGCGGGAAAAGCGCGAATTGGTACGCGGTCAGCCTGCCGTTGGGGTCGTTGCCGGCGGTTAAAACCCTGACGGGGCGGATTTCGTTTTTACCCTGATACAGCTTGAAACTTTTCATCGTAATTTTGCCTGCCGCCTCGGAAAAATCAATGCTGGCAGGATTGCCCGTGATTTCATATTCCGGCACGGGGTCTGGACGCTCGCCGTGGAAATAAGGCAGTGCGCCGTTGCCGACGGGATAGGCTGTATAGAGCAGCTCCTGTGCGGGCATGGCTTCGTCGGTGTACACGACCGCACCGTTATGGCAGGCGTTGCGGTAATATTTCCGTCCTGCTTCCGGCTGATTTCTGCCTTGGGCGCAATGCCGCTCAAACCTGCCGTTGCCCTGATTGAATACGAGAACGGTTTTACCGTTTTCGCGCACAAATGCCGCTCCTGCCTCATCCGTATGGCGGTCAAGTAGGGAAAGGCGGTGGTAGATTGCGCTCATTAATCCGTCCACTTGGCGTTGCTGCGTGCGGATGTCGCTGTCGGACGATTCGGCGGCTTCCTCTTCCGTGCTGATGTTTTCATGCACGCCGTTGTAGAGATACCCGGCAAGGCGTGTGCGTTCGGTCAGCTTTTGTGCGGTGTAGTGCGGATTGTCGGGATGGTGTTCGCCGTGTCCGTCTTCGGGATTGAGCGTGAGATAGCGTGCGTGCCTGCGGGCGGAATTTTCCAAAACCGGCGCGTGTGCCAGCTTGTGCAAACCGATTTGGGCGCGGATGCGGTTGAGGTAGTGCAGCGCATCGCCGCCGTCCCTGATTTGCGGTGCGGACGGATAGACAAGTTCGCCCGCGGGCAGGGATTGGTTTTGGGTATGATAGAAAACGCCGGCCGCCGAACCCAACAGGAGCAGCCGAATAAAAAGGGATTTCATAATGCCGTCCTCCCGACGCGGCAACGGGGTGTTTTATCAAAACGGCAAACTTGCCAATGCGGTTTCCGATTGCAGATTGCCAAACCGGCAAACCTTTCCCCGTGCCGATGCCGAACCCGATGCCGTCTGAACCTTCAGACGGCATCGGGTGTTTATTTGTCCACCCGGATGGGTGCAGGTTCGTATTGTGTCGATTCGTCGCCGTAATACAGCACGCCGAGTTTGATGGGGATGCGTCCCTGCGATTTGCGGTGGGCGTTGGAATCCCTCAGGGAATAGGCACAACCGCAATATTCCTGCTGGTAGAAGTTTTCACGTTTGCTGATTTCAATCATACGCGCGCTGCCGCCGCCTTTGCGCCAGTTGAAATCCCAATACACCACATCATCGTAAGGCGCGGCGGCGCGGTGTCCGCAGTCGTTGATTTGCGCCATATTTTTCCAGCGTGAAATGCCCAGCGAACTGGTAAAGACGGGGAACCCGTGTTCATGCGCGTATTGCGCCGCCTTTTCAAAACGCATATCGAAACACATGGTGCAGCGGATGCCGCGTTCCGGCTCAAACTCCATGCCTTTGGCTTTGGCAAACCATTCTTTGCGGTCGTTTTCGTAATCGTCGTCTTTGTCGATGAAAGGGATGCCGAACTTTTCCGCAAAGCGTACGTTTTCCTCTTTTCGGAGCATATACTCTTTATGCGGATGGATATTGGGATTGTAAAAATAAATGGTGTAATCAATGCCGCTGGCCAGCATAGCTTCCATCACTTCGCCGCTGCACGGGGCGCAGCAGGAATGCAGCAAGACTTTTTTATGTCCGCCGGGCGGGACGAGTATGGGGCGGTCAATGTCGGTAACGGTAGGTTTGTTTTGTGTTTCCATTAACTTAACAATATCTGTCGAATACGGTTGAAGCGGCTATTTTATCAGAGCCGCCGCATGTAAAACAGGGTGTCAGGGCATCAGCCCGAACTGTCTGAACGAACGGACGGTTTGCGCCGTTACGATAAAATGGTCGAGCAGCGACACATCGACCAGCGACATTGCCTGTGCCAGCCGCCTTGTGAACATGATGTCTTCCTGCGAAGGTTCGGGCGAGCCGCCCGGATGGTTGTGCGCGATAATCAGGCTGTCGGCATATTCGTCCAATGCCAGTTTGACAATTTCACGGATGTAAATCGTGTTTTCCGCAACCGTACCGCGCGACAGCTCTCTGACCGCAATCAGTTGGTTTTGGCGGTTCAACAGCAGCGCGACGCTGACTTCGACTTTTTCCTGCCCCAAATGAAAGCGTAAATAATCGGCAACGGTATCCGGATCGGACAGGACGATGCTCTCCTGCAATTCTTCCGCCAATATCCGCCGCCCGATTTCCCTGACTACAGCAAACTGTGTGAAACTTGCCGTCCCCATCCCTTTGTATGCCGACAGTTTGCCGACCTCCGCGCTCATCAGCCTCCCCAAACTGCCGAACTCCTGCAGCAAATAACGCGCCAAATCGACCGCACTCATTCCGCGCGTGCCGACGCGCAGCAGGATTGCCAAAAGTTCGGCATCACTCAAAGCCGCCGCCCCGCGTTCCAACAGCTTTTCCCTGGGTCTTTCGCCTTCCGGCCATTGCTTGATGCTCATGTTTTCCCTTTTTTAAATAGTCTGAGATGCCGTCTGAAACAAATGTTCCCACACGCCAAATATCCGAAATGCCGTCTGAACCGGATTTCCGCTTCAGACGGCATCTGTATTTCAAAACAGTCTTACGCCGTTTCTTCCAACTCGATTGAAGCCGCCAGAAGCGACAGGCGTGCCATTACGCCGTAAACGTAGAGGCGGTTGTGTTCGTTGTCCACGTCGCAGTCTTTTTCAGAGCGCGGCATACCCAGCGAGTCCCATTGTTCGAATACGCGCTTGCAGGCTTCGGGCGCTTCTTGGGAGTTGTCGCCGTTGCCGGTGGGGATGCTGTTAGACAGCGGAACAAACACCATACCGCCGGCGTTGAGGTTTTCGTCCGCACCGCGCCCTTCGTGTACGCGGAAAAAGCCGCCGATGACGAAGCGGTCCATCATATACACGACGGGTTCGCACACCGCGCCGTTTAAGGTTTCATAAGTATAAATCCCTTCTTGGACAATCACTTCGCTGACTTCCAAGCCTTCTTTGACTTTCGCCATTTTATTGCGGTTTTTACGGTTCAATCCGCGCACTTCGTCGGCGGATTTGACGCTCATCACGCCCATGCCGTAAGTGCCGGCATCGGCTTTGACGATGACGAAAGGTTTGTCGGTAATGCCCGATTCGTCGTATTTGGCTTGAATTTTCGCCAGCACACGTTCTACCGCTTCCGCCAACGCGTCTTCGCCTTCACGCCCTTGGAAGTCCAAACCGCCGATTTTTTCAAAATAAGGGTTAATTTGCCATTCGTCGATGCCGATTAACTTGGCAAATTCGGCGGTAACTTGGTTGTACGCGCCGAAATGATTTGTTTTGCGGCGCGTCGTCCAACCGCCGTGCAACGGCGGCAAAACGGTTTGGCTGATGCCTTTGAGGATGTCGGGAATGCCGGCAGACAAATCGTTGTTCAACAAAACCACGCAAGGCGAAAAGCCGTCTGCAAGATGGACGCGGTCGCGGGTACGCAATAAAGGTTCCAACAGGATTTTGTCGCCCAATGCAGTTTCAAATTCGGTCGGTTCGGTTACTTCCGGATTCAGGCTGCCCAAGCGCACTTCATACCCTGCCGAACGCAAAATCTCGCCGAGGGCGTAAATGTTTTGCAGGTAAAACGTATTGCGCGTGTGGTTTTCGGGAATAATCAATACGGATTTCGCCGTTTCGCAGGCGCGTTGCACCGCATCTTGCGCGGCAACCGCCGCCAGCGGGATAAAGTTGGGATTCAGATTATTGAAGCCGCCGGGGAACAAATTCATATCGATAGACGAAATTTTGTAACCGGCATTGCGTATATCGACCGAACCGTAAAACGGCGGGCGGTGTACGCTCCACTGCGTGCGGAACCACGCCTCGATTTTGGCGTGATTGGACAGGATTTTTGCCTCAAACGCCTGAAGTTGCGCCGAATGTTCGGGCGACATCACCGGTAATTTCATCTTTCGTCTGCCTCTGTGTGTTTTTTGACAAGATGCAGATGATAATGCCTTTAAAAGAATGACGACAAGTATTCTTTCGTATCGAATCATGCTTTAGATATAACTGTTTACTGAAATGGACAATACGTCTAATTTTTTCGTTAAAATTGTTTGCAAAATAACACCGGCTCAAAAATTAGACAAAATTTGTTGCGCGGTATAAAGAATACGTCTAAAATCCGCCCAATCCGCATTACCATTTATCCAAAAGAACAACATCATGACAGCACAAACCCTCTACGACAAACTTTGGAACAGCCACGTCGTCCGCGAAGAAGAAGACGGCACCGTCCTGCTCTACATCGACCGCCATTTGGTGCACGAAGTTACCAGCCCTCAGGCATTTGAAGGCTTGAAAATGGCGGGGCGCAAGCTGTGGCGCATCGACAGCGTCGTCTCCACCGCCGACCACAACACCCCGACCGGCGATTGGGACAAAGGCATCCAAGACCCGATTTCCAAGCTGCAAGTCGATACTTTGGACAAAAACATTAAAGAGTTTGGCGCACTCGCCTATTTTCCGTTTATGGACAAAGGTCAGGGCATCGTACACGTTATGGGCCCCGAACAAGGCGCGACCCTGCCCGGTATGACCGTCGTCTGCGGCGACTCGCACACTTCCACCCACGGCGCATTCGGCGCACTGGCGCACGGCATCGGCACTTCCGAAGTCGAGCACACGATGGCGACCCAGTGCATTACCGCGAAAAAATCCAAATCCATGCTGATTGCCGTTGACGGCAAATTAAAAGCGGGCGTTACCGCCAAAGACGTGGCACTTTACATCATCGGGCAAATCGGCACGGCGGGCGGTACAGGCTACGCCGTCGAGTTTGGCGGCGAAGCCATCCGCAGCCTTTCTATGGAAGGCCGCATGACTTTATGCAATATGGCGATCGAAGCCGGTGCGCGCTCAGGCATGGTTGCCGTCGACCAAACCACCATCGACTATGTAAAAGATAAACCCTTCGCACCCGAAGGCGAAGCGTGGGACAAAGCCGTCGAGTACTGGCGCACGCTGGTGTCTGACGAAGGTGCGGTATTCGACAAAGAATACCGTTTCAACGCCGAAGACATCGAACCGCAAGTCACTTGGGGTACCTCGCCTGAAATGGTTTTAGACATCAGCAGCAAAGTGCCGAATCCTGCCGAAGAAACCGATCCGGTCAAACGCAGCGGTATGGAACGCGCCCTTGAATACATGGGCTTGGAAGCCGGTACGCCATTAAACGAAATCCCCGTCGACATCGTATTCATCGGCTCTTGCACCAACAGCCGCATCGAAGACTTGCGCGAAGCCGCCGCCATCGCCAAAGACCGCAAAAAAGCCGCCAACGTACAGCGCGTGTTAATCGTCCCCGGCTCCGGTTTGGTTAAAGAACAAGCCGAAAAAGAAGGCTTGGACAAAATTTTCATCGAAGCCGGTTTTGAATGGCGCGAACCGGGCTGTTCGATGTGTCTCGCCATGAACGCCGACCGCCTGACCCCGGGGCAACGCTGCGCCTCCACCTCCAACCGCAATTTTGAAGGCCGTCAAGGCAACGGCGGACGTACCCACCTCGTCAGCCCCGCTATGGCAGCCGCCGCCGCCGTTACCGGCCGCTTTACCGACATCCGCATGATGGCGTAAGTATTTTCAGGCGGTCTTTAAGAATTTGACGCGGCCGTCTGAAATATGTCCCGTAAGGCAGAAACACCTTTAATATTCAAACCAAGGAGTTTAACCATGAACAAACTTTTCATTACCGCCCTGTCCGCCCTCGCCTTGTCCGCCTGCGCCGGCACTTGGGAGGGCGCGAAACAAGACACCGCCCGCAACCTTGACAAAACACAGGCCGCCGCCGAACGCGCCGCCGAACAAACAGGCAACGCCGTCGAAAAAGGCTGGGACAAAACCAAAGAAGCCGTCAAAAAAGGCGGCAATGCCGTCGGACGCGGCATTTCCCATCTCGGCGGAAAAATCGAAAACGCCACCGAATAACCGATTCGCGATGCCGTCTGAAACCGCTTCAGACGGCATCGTCAGCACAAGACGCAAACCCATGAAAGCCTTTACCAAAATTACCGCCATCGTCGCCCCGCTCGACCGCAGCAACGTCGATACCGACGCCATCATCCCCAAACAATTTTTAAAATCCATCAAACGCAGCGGCTTCGGCCCCAATGCCTTTGACGAATGGCGTTACCTCGACCACGGCGAACCAGGCATGGACAACAGCAAACGCCCGTTGAACCCTGATTTCTCGCTGAACCAGCCGCGTTACCAAGGCGCGCAAATCCTGTTGACGCGTAAAAACTTCGGTTGCGGCTCTTCACGCGAACACGCCCCTTGGGCATTGGACGACTACGGCTTCCGCGCCGTCATCGCCCCCAGCTTCGCCGACATCTTCTTTAACAACTGCTACAAAAACGGCCTTTTACCTATCGTGTTGACCGAAGAACAAGTCGATCGGCTTTTCAAAGAAGTTGAAGCCAACGAAGGCTATCAGCTCTCCATCGACCTTGCCGAACAAACCCTGACCACCCCTGGCGGCGAAACATTCACATTCGACATTACCGAACACCGCAAACACTGCCTCTTAAACGGCTTGGACGAAATCGGCCTGACCCTGCAACATGCCGATGAAATTCACGCCTTTGAAGAAAAACGCCGCCAAAGTCAGCCTTGGCTGTTTAACGGTTGATATACAAAAGGCTGTCTGAAAAATTTAAGTGTTTCAGACGGCCTTTAATCTACAAAAATATACCATGATTACCGACACCATAAGCAATGCCACCCGCTACGCTGCCTTGCATCCCGACTTTGCCGAGGCCTTCCATCTGTTACAGACCTTGGATTTTGCCAAGCTGCCCGACGGTCAGGTGCCATGCAAGAATCCCAATATCCGTATTTTTATCGGTAGCGAGCCGATGAGGACGAAGGGAGAAGCCAAGCCTGAAGCGCACTTAAAACATATTGATATTCAAACGCCGATTGATGGCAGCGAAACATATGGCTGGATAGACAGAGGCCGTCTGAAAAACGGTTTGGGCTACAACGAAAAGCGCGATATCGAGTTTTTCAACTGCGAGCCAGAAACTTGGCTGACCTTGGAACCAGGCGAATTTGCGCTATTTTTTCCAAATGATGCGCATGCACCATTAGTCGGTGACAAGGCAAACATACGCAAAGCGGTATTTAAAATCCGTATCGAAACAGAGCGTCTATAACGGCATCTTGGCAGCGTATCCGACCTCTAAACCTGCCCGAACTTTTTTCAGACGGCATCCCCACTCTTTATTGACAAAAAAAGGAAAAACAAAATGACCAAACATATCGCTATCTTGCGCGGCGACGGCATCGGCCCAGAAATCGTCGCCGAAACCGTCCGCGTACTCGACAAACTTATCGCCCAAGGCTTGGATGCCGGCTACGAATACGCCCCATTGGGCGGCGAAGCCTACGACGAATACGGCCATCCCTATCCCGAATTCACGCAAAACCTCTGCCGCAAAGCCGATGCCGTCCTGCTTGGTGCAGTCGGTTCTCCTCAATACGACAACCTCGACCGTCCGTTGCGTCCTGAGCGCGGCCTGTTGGCAATCCGTAAGGATTTGAACCTGTTTGCCAATTTGCGTCCTGCCGTTTTATATCCCGAATTAGCCAACGCCTCCACGCTGAAGCCTGAAATCGTTGCCGGTTTGGATATTTTGATTGTGCGCGAACTCACCGGCGACATCTATTTCGGCGAACCGCGCGGCATCCGCGTTCTGGAAAACGGCGAACGCGAAGGCTACAACACCATGAAATACAGCGAAAGCGAAATCCGCCGCATCGCCCACGTCGCTTTCCAATCCGCCCAAAAACGCAGCAAAAAAGTCTGCTCCGTAGGCAAAGCCAACGTTTTGGAAACCACCGAATTGTGGCGCGAAATCTTTGAAGAAATCGGCAAAGAGTACCCTGATGTCGAGCTTTCCCATATGTACGTCGACAACGCCGCCATGCAGCTCGTGCGTGCGCCCAAACAATTCGACGTCATTGCCACCGGCAACATCTTCGGCGACATTCTCTCCGACGAAGCCTCCATGCTGACCGGCTCCATCGGTATGCTGCCTTCCGCCTCGCTGGACGAAAACGGCAAAGGCCTGTACGAACCGTCTCACGGCTCCGCCCCCGACATCGCCGGACAAAACAAAGCCAACCCGCTGGCCACCATCCTCTCGCTCGCAATGTTGCTGCGTTACAGCCTGAACGACGAAGCGCGCGCGCAACAAGTTGAAAACGCCGTCCAAAAAGTGCTGCAACAAGGCTTGCGTACCAGCGACATTTACGAAGAAGGCACAAAACTCGTTTCCTGCTCCGAAATGGGCGATGCGGTACTCGCCGCCTTGTAAAAAAACAAAGCGCGGATCACACCGCGCTTTTTCATCCGCCCTTTTCCGCCCGCCCCGTTCGTCAACCGCCTGCAAACCCACCGTTTACCGGCAGGAAATGCCATAAATCCCTGCCTATGTTAGGATAAACGCCTTTACCGGCCCACACAAAGGATTATCATCATGAAAAAAATCATCTTCGCCGCACTCGCAGCCGCCGCCATCAGTACTGCCTCCGCCGCCACCTACAAAGTGGACGAATATCACGCCAACGCCCGTTTCGCCATCGACCATTTCAACACCAGCACCAACGTCGGCGGTTTTTACGGTCTGACCGGTTCCGTCGAGTTCGACCAAGCAAAACGCGACGGTAAAATCGACATCACCATCCCCATTGCCAACCTGCAAAGCGGTTCGCAACACTTTACCGACCACCTGAAATCAGCCGACATCTTCGATGCCGCCCAATATCCGGACATCCGCTTTGTTTCCACCAAATTCAACTTCAACGGCAAAAAACTGGTTTCCGTTGACGGCAACCTGACCATGCACGGCAAAACCGCCCCCGTCAAACTCAAAGCCGAAAAATTCAACTGCTACCAAAGCCCGATGGAGAAAACCGAAGTTTGCGGCGGCGACTTCAGCACCACCATCGACCGCACCAAATGGGGCGTGGACTACCTCGTTAACGTTGGTATGACCAAAAGCGTCCGCATCGACATCCAAATCGAGGCAGCCAAACAATAAATCTTGATGCGAATCAGCACAAATGCCGTCTGAACGTCCTTCAAACGGCATTTGTGCCGTCTTCATCAAACCGCCCCGCCAACGGTAAGCCGATATGGCGGAGCACAATCCGCCGAAAGATATTTCAGCGGCAGGCAGGGCTTGCCGGAAAGTCCGGAAAGTATAGTGGATTAACAAAAACCAGTACGGCGTTACCTCGCCTTAGCTCAAAGAGAACGATTCTCTAAGGTGCTGAAGCACCAAGTGAATCGGTTCCGTACTATTTGTACTGTCTGCGGCTTCGTTGCCTTGTCCTGATTTTTGTTAATCCACTATAACACCCGAAAACAACGTTTCCCGTTTTCAGACGGCATACGATATGGACAATTTCATCCGGCCGGTATAGTGTTCGTCCTGCGGCGGCATCTTTCCGATGGCGCATTTTTTCAATATTAATTATCCGACTTACAAAGGTAAAAACATGACTGTCCGTATCGAACACGATTTATTGGGCGACCGCGAGATCCCTGCTGAAGTATATTGGGGCATCCATACTTTGCGCGCCATTGAAAACTTTAAAATTTCCACACAAAAAATTTCCGACGTGCCACAATTTGTCCGCAGCATGGTGATGGTGAAAAAAGCAACCGCGCAGGCAAACGGCGAATTGGGTGCAGTAAAACCCGAAATCGCCGCCGCCATTGAAAAGGCCTGCGACGAAGTTTTGTTAAACAACCGCTGCCTCGACCAATTCCCGTCCGACGTGTATCAGGGCGGTGCGGGAACTTCGGTCAATATGAACACCAACGAAGTCATCGCTAACCTCGCATTGGAAGCCTTGGGCTATGAGAAAGGCCGCTACGACATCGTCAATCCGATGGATCACGTCAACGCCAGCCAATCGACCAACGATGCCTATCCCACGGGCTTCCGCCTTGCCGTGTATTACAGCATCGGCGAATTGCTCGACAAACTGACCGTATTGAAAAACGCCTTTGCCGCCAAAGCCGAAGAATTTAAAGACGTTTTGAAAATGGGCCGCACCCAGCTTCAAGATGCCGTACCGATGACGGCAGGCCAGGAATTCCAATCTTTCCAAGTGTTGTTGGAAGAAGAAATCCTCAACCTCGACCGTACTCGCCAACTGCTTTTGGAAGTCAACCTCGGCGCCACCGCCATCGGTACAGGCGTGAACACGCCTAAAGGCTACGCCGAACTGGTGGTCAAAAAACTCTCCGAAGTCAGCGGCTTGCCTTGCAAACTGACTGAAAACCTGATCGAGGCGACCTCCGACTGCGGCGCATATGTGATGGTACACGGCGCATTGAAGCGCACGGCGGTCAAACTCTCCAAAATCTGCAACGACTTGCGCCTGCTCTCTTCCGGCCCGCGTGCCGGCTTGAAAGAAATCAACCTGCCCGAATTACAGGCCGGTTCTTCCATTATGCCTGCCAAAGTCAATCCCGTGATTCCCGAAGTCGTCAACCAAGTCTGCTTCAAAGTCATCGGCAACGACACCACCATCACTTTCGCCGCCGAAGCAGGTCAGTTGCAATTAAACGTAATGGAGCCGGTCATCGCCCAATGTATGTTTGAAACGATTTCCCTCTTGGGTAATGCCGCCGTCAACCTGTCCGACAAATGCGTCAAAGGCATTACGGTCAACCGCGAAATCTGCGAACGTTACGTTTTCAACTCCATCGGTTTGGTCACTTATCTGAATCCGTATATCGGACACCACAACGGCGATTTGGTCGGCAAAATCTGCGCCCAAACCGGCAAAGGCGTGCGCGAGGTTGTTTTGGAACGCGGGTTGTTGAGCGAAGAAGAACTCAACCGCATCCTCTCCCCCGAGAACCTGATGAATCCTCATCTGTAAACATTACGGACAAATGCCGTCTGAAAGGAAGTGCCCTTTCAGACGGCATTTAATTATATCAATCAGCCGGATTATATGCCGAACAGTGCCTTGACCTCCGCCCAATAAAACAGGCAGGCGATGGAACACAGTGCCAATACGATTCCCGCCGTATTGATTGTGTTGATTTTTTCCTTAAAAAACAATGCGCCCGAAAGCGTACCCAAAACAATCACGCCGATATTCATACCGGCAAAAACCAAGGTCGGATTATCCTTCATCATTTGGTGCGCGGTGATGTAGGTTACGATATTCATAAAATTCAAACCGCCCAAGAATATGCCGCCAACCACACTCTCAACACGCCATCTGACCGATTTGGCAAACAGGCAGGCAAACATCAGCACACCCGCCAGCACAAATGCAACCAGCAGGTTGCCCGCAAATGCCGTTCCGCTTTTGGCAAGCTGTTTGAACAGGATATCGATAATGCCGTAACCTGCCCACACGCCCAGCAGCAATGCCGCCTGCCGCCACGCGCTTCCTGATTTTTTGCCACCGCTGTGTTTCCAAAGCAGGCAGAACAGTGCGGCAAATGCGAGGCACAGCCCGATTAGTCTGCCTTCGCTGAGTTTTTCGCCAAACAGCGTCAAGGCGGCAACAATCGGCAAAAACAGCGACAAACGCTGCGCCGCGTCGGATTTGACGATACCGGCGGATTCTACGGATTTGCCCATAATGACAAATACGGACGGCAGCAGCACGCCCAATGCGGCAAACAGCCACCATGTCGGCAAAAATGCGCCGATATTGCCGACATCCGGCTTCAATACCAGCAGGGTCAGTATGACCGCGACCACATAATTGACGGCGACCGCCTGCGCGATGTCGATTTTTTTCTTCCTTGCCATTTTCAGCAAAATGGAAACCGATACGCTGAACACGATGCTGATTAACAGGTAAGCCATACTATATCCATTTCTCGGGTGCAACCGCCCTGCCGCCGTTGAAGCGGATAAAGCCGGCGATGATGCGGTAGAAATACCAGACGTTCGTTGCAATAATAATCAGCACGCCGATACCCAAAAGGGCAGTCAGCGCGCCCAAAATATAAAGCCAAAATGTGCGCCAAAAGGTTTTAATCAGGTATTCGGTATGTGCGGCATAGACAATGCTGTCCAAACTGTTCCGTTTCATATAGGCGAGAATCACGCCGACTATGGGCATATAGGCGAAAATCACGCCGACTATGGGCATGAACAGCATGATTGCACCCAAACCGAACAGGATGTAGGCGGCGAGGACATAGTTGCGCCCGCTTCCGCCGCCGGACGGTTCGTAAGTATGGCACGAACGTGATGCCTGCCGTTCAAACGCCTGTCTGAACGCCTGTTCGCGGCGCATCTGTTCGCGGTAAAACTGCTCCCTGCGCGCCTGTTCGCGGCGGAATGCCTCTTCCTGCCGCCCGCGTTCCTCATGCCGTCTGAAGGACGCGTCGTATTGCATCCGTTTCGACAGGTCGGAAAGCGTATCGTAAGCCCGTTGGATTTCTTTGAACTTTTCTTCCGCCTTCGGATTGCCCGGATTGCGGTCGGGATGATATTTCATCGCCAGCTTGCGGTAGGCGCGTTTGATTTCGTCCGCTCCCGCCTGCGGCGACACGCCCAATACGGCATACAAATCTTTGTCCATATTGTTCCTTTATACTTTCCCGTCAAACCGCCGCCTGTATTGTTTTCGGGTTCAAAATATTTAAATCTCTGGGACGGATGCCGATAATGAACCCGCGTTTTCCGCCGTTGATATAGATGGTTTCCAAATCCATCACCGACTGTTCGACGTAAATATCCAATTTTGTCCGGATGCCGAACGGCGTTGTGCCGCCGACCAGATAGCCCGTCCACTTGTTTGCCTGTACGGGCGTGGCGGGTTCGATGTGTTTCGCACCCAAATGCCGCGCCAGATTGCGGGTTGAAATCTGCTTGTCGCCGTGCATCAAGACAATCAGCCCCTTACCGTTTTCATCTTGCAAAACAATGGTTTTAATGACCAAGTGTTCGTCTTTGCCGAATAGTCGGGCAAACTGCGCCGTGCCGCCGTGTTCCTCATAGGCATAGGTAAAAGGTTCAAATTCGATGCCGTTTTCACGCAAAACGCGCACGGCAGGTGTTATCGGATAAGTGTGTTTACTCATTTTTCGTCATGCAAAACATGGAAATCGGTCAAGCGCAATGTTACCATATATCCCCTTTATCGAAGGAAACCGATATGGATATCCGATATTTCGGCACAACGCCCCGCTATTCCGAAGCCGTCGGCGCAAACGGCTTGATTTTCCTCTCCGGCATGGTTCCCGAAAACGGTGAAACGGCTGCCGAACAGACTGCCGACGTGCTTGCCCAAATCGACCGCTGGCTGGCGGAATGCGGCTCGGACAAAGCGCACGTTTTGGATGCGGTCATCTATCTGCGCGATATGGGCGACTATGCGGAAATGAACGGCGTGTGGGACGCTTGGGTTGCCGCCGGCAGAACGCCCGCCCGCGCCTGCGTGGAAGCACGGCTCGCCCGTCCGGAGTGGCGTGTCGAAATCAAAATAACCGCCGTGAAGAAAGATGCGGCAACCGCATAAACAGATTTCCTTTATATTTCAGAGTACGCAAATGATGAAAACCTTACTGCCCTTTTTCGGCGTGGTACGCGTCAGCGGCGAAGACCGCCAAACCTTCCTGCACGGACAGCTTTCCAACGACATCAATAATCTTCAGACCGGGCAGGCGTGTTATGCGACTTACAACACGCCCAAAGGCCGCGTCATCGCCAATATGATTGTCGTCAACCGAGGCGGCGATTTGCTGCTGATTATGGCGCAAGACTTGCTTGAAGCAACGGTCAAACGTTTGCGGATGTTTGTGTTGCGTGCCAAAGCCGTTTTTGAAATCCTTGAAGATTACGCCGTCGGCGCGGAATTGGAAGCATCCGCCGAACCGCTTGCCGCGCAAGAACCCAACCTTGCCTTTGCCGCACAACAAGATTCAGACGGCATCTGCTCTATCGCTCTGCCTCATGGCGGCATCCTTCGCATCGCCCCCAAAAACACCTTGCCGCCTTATGATGCCGCCGCCGAAAACGCGTGGCGGCTGCACGAAATCCGTAGCGGTTATCCGTGGATATGCGCGGCTACCAAAGAAACTGCCGTTGCCCAAATGCTCAACCAGCACATCATCGGCGGCGTACACTTCAAAAAAGGCTGCTATCCGGGACAGGAAATCATCGCGCGTGCCCAGTATCGGGGGCAGGTCAAACGCGGCTTGGCGGTATTGTCTGGAAATTCGGCAGCCGAAGCGGGCAGCGTATTGGCAGCGGACGGCGAAGAGGCCGGCATCGTGCTCGACAGCGTTCAAGATTCGGAAAACTTTACCGCCCTTGCCGTGATTAAATTCTCCGCCGCACAAAAAGAACTGACCGTCCCAAACGGCGGTATCTTCAAAGCGGTTCATCTCTTCTTTAAAACCGAAAATGCAGAATAAGCCGCCGATGCCGTCTGAAGCCCTTCAGACGGCATTGCCGCCCCGTCAATCGGTTACAATGCCGCCTTTCCAATTTTCAAACCCGAACCGTTATGTCCAAAAAAATCAAGCAAGAACTCGAAAACAACAAACTCAGCAAACGCCTGCGCCACGCCGTCGGCGACGCGATTAACGATTTCAACATGATCGAGCCGGGCGACAAAATCATGGTCTGCCTCTCCGGCGGCAAAGACAGCTATGCCCTGTTAGACATCCTGCGCCGGCTCCAAGCCAGCGCGCCGATTGATTTCCAACTGGTCGCCGTCAATCTCGACCAAAAGCAGCCGGGCTTCCCCGAAGAAGTATTGCCGACCTATCTCGAAAGCATCGGCGTGCCGTACAAAATCGTCGAAGAAGACACTTATTCCACCGTCAAACGCGTGTTGGACGAAGGAAAAACGACTTGTTCGCTGTGCAGCCGCCTGCGCCGCGGCATCCTCTACCGCACTGCAAAAGAATTGGGCTGCACCAAAATCGCCTTGGGACACCACCGCGACGACATCCTCGCCACCTTGTTTTTAAATATGTTTTACGGCGGCAAACTCAAAGCCATGCCGCCCAAGCTGGTGAGCGACAACGGCGAACACATCGTCATCCGTCCGCTGGCGTATGTAAAAGAAAAAGACTTAATCAAATACGCCGAATTAAAACAATTCCCCATCATCCCGTGCAACCTCTGCGGCTCGCAACCCAACCTGCAACGCCAAGTCATCGGCGATATGCTGCGCGATTGGGACAAACGCTTCCCCGGCCGTATCGAATCGATGTTCTCTGCCCTGCAAAACGTCGTCCCGTCCCACCTTGCCGATACCGAACTCTTTGATTTTGTCGGATTGGAACGCGGTCAAAGCCTGAAACACGGCGGCGATTTGGCTTTTGACAGCGAAAAAATGCCCGAACGTTTTTCAGACGGCAGCGAAGAAGATGAGAGCGAAATCAAAATCGAGCCGCAAAAAGCCGAACGCAAAGTCATCAACATTCTGGCGAACAAGCCGAAAGCCTGCGGCGCGTAACCCCCGCCGTCAAAAATGCCGTCTGAAGCCCGTTTGGCGTTTCAGACGGCATTTTAAAAGCCCGAAGCAGACGGCTCCCAAACATTTGTTTCTCAGTATCCGTTTTCAGAATGCCCGACTGCGGGCATATTTTGCCCGATCAGTTCGGCTATCCTCTCGCCGTCAAACTGCGTTTTGAACACCACCTTGATTTCTTTGGAAATCTCGGCAAACAGCTTTTCGGCATGTTTGATTTTCCGCTCTTCGCTTTTTCGCAAATCTTCCGCCCCGTCAGTCCCTTTGGCTTCAATCACAAAGTTCAGAATCTCGCCGCTTTTGGTTTTCACGATATAGGCAAAATCGGGCGAATACGTGCCGCCGCCGGCAACAGGGATTTTGATGGAGTTTCTCGGTATTTTAGTGAATACGGTTACGCCTTCAATTTGGTTGTTGGCGACATTTTCATGTTCTATATCCGAATCGTAGAAAATCTCGTCGAAGAGATAGCCGGCGGCAGGCCGGTGCTCCGTATCTTCAAATCTTCCCAAATCTGCTTTTTTCACCGCGCGCGGTTTGCCGTCTTTATCGGTAAATTTGGTCGGATGGATTTTGCTGCCGACAAGCCGGTAATCCAGTTCGAATTTATGGAAGGAATGATGAAGCAAAAACCGGTTGAAGCCGTTTTTGATTTGGGCGATGGTCTGCATATTCAAAAAATCGCCAATGTTCAGTTCGTCGCGGACGCGGTAAAACGCCTGATGCAAAGTCTGCATGCGGATTTTTGCCGTTTGTGCCAGTTTTTCCAGAAACTCTCGGTAATTCATTGTGTTGAAACGGATAAAATCTTCATCTTCAAAACTGTCTATGCGGCGGGAAAGCATAAGCCCGTTGTTGATATAAGCTTCGTTTACCGCCGTGCGTATGCCTGCCTGCGGGAATTTGGCGGCGTTTTCACGCAAATAGGCGGTAAATAAATCGACAAATTCGGCTTCATCCTTGATTTTGTACTGCAAAACGGCTTTATGGTGAATCAGCTCCCACAAGGCCTTGAGTTCTTCATATTTGCCTTCGCGCATGATGATGGTGTCTTTGCCCTCGTCTTTGGCGTTGCTGACTTTGCCTTTGTCCAAACCTTTGGGGAAGGCTTCGGGATAGGCGGCTTTTAATTTGTCATAGCCGTCTTCGGCAAAGTTTTCATTGTCGTCAATGATGCCGTCTGAAAACAGTTGGTTTACCAATACCAGCGGTTTGATATCGGGGTATTTTTGCAATATTTTTTGTTTCAGCTCTTCGGTAAACTTTTTGGAGATTTCTTCCTGAAAAGAATTATCGTTGATTTCGCCGACAAGCTGCTTCACAAAGTCTTTTTCGCTGCTATCGACAAAATAATTCAGTTTGTACGGCACATCGCGCACCCGCGCCATCAGCTCGTTTACCGGCAGGCGCAGGCCGCGTCCGACTTCTTGCAGCTTGGAAGTCGTGCTGCCGCTGGAACGCAGTTTGCAAATCTGGAAAACGTTGGGATTGTCCCAGCCTTCGCGCAGCGTCCATTTGGAAAAAATAAAGCGGCGCGGGTTGTCCAAAGACAACAGTTTTTCCTTATCGTGCAGGATTTCATTGATTTCCTGCTCGATTCTATCGTCGCTGTCTGTATTGTCTTTGGAAAAATAACCGCCGTGGCAGGCGGATACATCGTCCAACGTCTTTTGCAGGTAATCGCGGTAAAACGGGTCGCTTTCCGTTTTCAGGCGGCGTGCCGCTTCCGCGTGAATCCAGCTTTCAAATTTATCTTTCAGGCTGCCTGAAAGCTCGTTGCCGCTGCGGTAGCCCGCAATATCGTCAATAAAAAACAGTGTCAGCGGCTTGATTTTGGGCTGTGGCGCGCGTTCTGCCAAAAGCGCACGTTCCAGCTTGAAATGCTCGGCAACCGCCCGCTGCATCATCGCATCCTGCACCGTTTGCGAATAGGAATAAGGGTTGATGACGGCACCCGTTTTCAACTCCAAGCCGTTACTTAACACCACCACGGTTTTATTCATTTTGTCGATTTTCAAATCCGAAACAGCGGGATGGATTTTCGCCAAATCTTCGCCTTTTGCCAGTTTGAACGTCTGCTTTTTGTCCTTTTCGTTTAATTCAAATTTCGCTTCTTTGCCGTCCGACGACACCAGTTTTACCGCCGCATCCATGCCGCCCTGCATTTCTTCCTGAAACACGCGCACGCCTTTGACCAGCCCGTCGTTAAACGCGTCTACAGCCGTCAGACGGTAAAGCAGGTTGTAATATTCATCGTTAAATGTCGCACCGTAGCGCAAAATATATTGCGGTTTTAAGCGTTTGATATTGCCCCACGTTTTCGCGCTATCTCGGGTCGGGAATTTATGCGGTTCGTCCACAATCACAAACGGGCGCACGGCAGCCAATGCATCAACGGGATTGTCAAACAAATCCTTCAATGCCTTGTCGCCCGTATCGGTCATGGACGGCGAATTAACCATGCCCGCGTTAATCAGCAGCACATGGATTTCCTTTTTGTTTTCCGCTTTGACAAATTGCTCGATTGTTATGGGCGCATTGGACTTTTTGCCCTTATTCTTTTTCGCGCTTTCCACCACATAGGTTTTCAGGCGTACGCCTTCATAATCGCCGCCGAAATCCTGTTTAAAATGCTCTGCCAAAGCCTTGCTTTGCAAAAACTGCCGCGTTCCCGCCTTAATGGACAAAGTCGGCACGACCACGATAAATTTGAACACGCCCAGCCAACGGTGCAGCTCGAACATGGTTTGTGTGTAGGTATAGGTTTTGCCCGTGCCCGTTTCCATGGAAATATCAAGGATATTTTGGTCGTCCGAACGGTCGGGGAATCGGCCGTCTATGCCGTTTTGGCTTTGCACTTTCAGGATATTGTCTGCGTATTGTTTTGCAGCAAACAAAAGTTCGGGATTTTCGTCTGCCGCCCGATATTTGGGCGTTGCCCCGTCAAACACGCCCAAAACCGCCGAAACCGCCCGCATTTGGTGCGGCTGGTTTTTCTCGTAATTAAAACCACTCATAAACTTTCTCCGTCAAACCCTGATAATCACGTTTAACTCAATTTCTTTTTTATTGGCATAACCGCGAACCGCCTGGTCAAGTTCGTGCTGCATGGCGCTTGCCATATTGCTGCCGAATACAATCACGCGGTTGGGATTGAAAGCCGCATCGTCGTCCAGCTTGCGGATAAACGCCAACAAATCGACGGAAGTAAAACCCTTGTTAAGCAGATACAGCCGCTTTTCGCACAAATACGCCATGTAATCCCCTAACCGCACAGGCTCAACCGGCGTGGTCAGTGCCGCCCCGTCATACAGCGTCCAGGTGGTCAGAAGCGTTTGCAGCTGTTCTTCGCTTAATTCATCGTTAAGCGGCAAATCCGGTTGGTCGGGCGAAAAATCCTTGTCCGGATGCTGCCTGAAATTGTCTGCCGTTTGAAAGATTTTGAAGCCCAAATCGCTGGTGTAATCGGGATGTTCGGTGCGGATTTTGGCGGCGGCCTTTTCTATGCGGGCTTTGGTGATGTCGAAGATGGTTGGGTAGCCCGCTTTATGGGCTTCGGATTTTTCAGCGGTTTTTTCGGGAAGCTGCACGCAGATATAGCGTCGGCTGCCGTTTTGTTCTTCGGCGTTAAGCTGCATGACGGCATGGGCGGTTGTACCGCTGCCTGCGAAGAAGTCTAGGATTAGGTCAGTTTGATTTCCCTTGAAAGTTGCGGAAAGAACTAATCTTTTCAATAAATCTAATGGTTTTGGTGTTTCAAAAGGAGAATAACCTTTTCCAGTTTCAAACAACTCTTCTAATTCACGAATACCATCTTTAGTAAGATTTTTACTTATATTTCCAATATTTAAGATGCTATGAAATTTGGAAAAATCATCGGATACTTTTCTAAGTTTTCCAATAATTGTTTTCCCATAAGACTTCGGAATTAAGATATATTCATTATTTTCAATATCTTTATCAATTTTGTTTTTAAACTCAATTCCTTTTATTTCAATAATATCTTCGTAATGTAAGTTCCCATATTTGCCAAACTGTTCGCGAACGGCATCTTCCTGTATCCAATATAATTCATCATTGATTACAATTTTTTTGCCGCGTATATCTTTTGGTCTTTTTAGATTGTCAAAATGAGTAATATCTTTCGCATAAACTAAAACAGTTTCATGCCCATTTACAACATATTTTGCATTACCACCACCTTCTGATGTATTAACAATTAAATCTTTAATAAAATTCCCTTCCCCAAACACTTCATCGCAAAGCAACTTCAACTGCGCTGCTTCGTTATCATCAATCGAGATAAAAATCACGCCATCTTCGCGCAACAGTTCGCGGGCGACATACAGGCGCGGATACATAAAGGTGAGCCATGCGCTGTGCGAGTTTGAGCCTTTGTCGGTGAAATCTAAAATCCGCGCGGCTTCGTCTTCGTCAATATTCGCCAGGCGGGCAAGTTCGGCTGGGGTGAATTTGCGGTCGTCCTGATAGACAAAGCCGTCCGAGCCAGTGTTGTAGGGCGGGTCGATGTAAATCATCTTCACGCTGTTTGTATAGGCGTTTTTTAAGTGTTTCAACACTTCTAGATTGTCGCCACGAATCAGCAGGTTTTGGCTGCCTGCATTTTCGGGCTTGGCGTTGTGCGTCTTATCTTCACTTATCAGGGTTTCGGGCGGCAGGTTGCGAAGCAGGCGGGCATATGATTTGCCCAGCCAGTTCATTTCGTAAAATTCGCGTCCGATGTCGGTCTGTGGCGCAATTTCGGCTTGTAATCTGTCGATAAGGAAATTTCCGTCTGCGTCAAAACAGGCGGGAAACAGTTTTTTGAGCTGTTCGAGTTGGGTAGAGTTGGCGGTAATGCCGTCTGAAGTGTAGATTGCCTCGGTGTTCGCCCCGGCTGTGTCGCTTAGATCAGGGCTTGGCTTGGCTTGGCTTGGCTTGGCTTGGCTTGGCAGCATTTTAAAATCCTCGGTTTGAATTTGTCAATATCAACTGTCTGTTTTAAAATATTTTTTTACTTTAAACGGCGTTTTTTGGGAAACGGGCGACGCCGTCTGAACGTCTGTCTGCGTGTTACTGCCCGACAACAACGCGACGGATTTTGACGGGCTGTACGGGTACGTTTTGATAAAAGCCGCGCGTGGCGGTTTTGACGCGGGCGATTTTGGAAACGGTGTTCATGCCGCTTTCGACCCTGCCGAAAACGGTATAGCCGTATTGTCCGTTTTTGTAGTTGAGTGAATCATTGTCCGCCAGATTGATAAAGAATTGGCTGGTGGCGGAATCCGGATCGGCCGTCCGCGCCATGGCGATGGTGCCGACAGTGTTTTTCAAGCCGTTGCCGGATTCGTTGGCAACGGCCTTATCGCTTGCCTTTTGTGCCAAGTCCTCGGTAAATCCGCCGCCTTGGATAACGAAGCCGCCGATGACGCGGTGAAAAATCGTATTGTCGTAAAAGCCTTTTCGGGCATAGCGCACGAAATTAGCAACGGTTTTGGGGGCTTTGGACTCGTCCAAAACCAAACGGATATTGCCCATATCGGTTTCCATCAAAACATGGGTTGCCGCCATAGACGGCAGGGAAACCGCCAAAAGCAGCGCGGTTAAAACGGTTTTGAATTTGGGTTTCATCCCGTCCTCCTAAAGCCTTCAGACGGCATTTTCATTTCATATGCCGTCTGAAAGCGCGTGAACGCTATTCCAATGCGTCTTTGAGCTTTTGTTCGATTAAATCCGCATCAAACGATTTGGCAATCAATTCAAAACGCGAATCGCGCCGCCATGAGACTTGGTTCGCGCCCCACTGTCCGTCTACCCAGTTGAGCCACACCCACGTTCCCAATACTTGAAACACGCCTTTGGCGCGGACGAGTCCTTCGGTCATTTTGGGCAGGTCGTTGAAAAAGTTGGTCAGCTTTTCGCCGTCGAAATCGCGTCCGGCGGGGAATGTGAAACCTTGCGACTGGAAGCCCATGGTGTTGTCCGGCAGGGCTTTGAGGCGGTAGCGTGATTTTTCGATGACGGGAATATCGAGCCACCGGATGTCGAGTTGTGCGTTTTGGACTTCGACCACTTTGGCTTTGGGCGGGAACAGTTTTGCCGCTTTGTCGTGAAATTCGGCAAGCTGTTCGGTGGTGCATAAATCGGTTTTGCTGGCGACCAATACGTCGCAGATGCCGATTTGGTCTTTATACAACGCCTGTTGCGCGTAATCGGGGTTGATGAACTGGCGCGGATTGACGACGGTAAAGACGGCGCCGATTTCCAAAAGGCTGTCCAGCGGTTTGGCTTTGAGTTCGTCGATGACGCTGGCTGCGTGAGCCAGTCCGCTTGCTTCAATCATCAGGCGGTCGGGCTTGGCGTCGCGCAGCATTTTCTGCACGGTTACGCCCATTTGCGGGCCGGCGGTGCAACACAAACAGCCGCCGGCGATTTCTGCCACAGGGATGCCGTTGTCGCTCAATACCGCGCCGTCAATACCGATTTCGCCGAACTCGTTGACGATGATGACCCATTTTTCGTTCGGGTCTTTTTGCGCCATCAGGCTTTTGAGCGCAGTGGTTTTGCCTGTTCCCAGAAAACCTGAAATCAGGTGGACTTTGGTTTTTTTCACTTCTGACATTTTTTACAAATCCCAGTTAAAACAACGTGTTCTTCTTTCAGCGCAAAGCCGCTTTCGGCAACGCCTGCGCGCAGTGCCGCCCACTCGTGGCTGAGGGTTTGCTCGTCCGCCGTGCCGCATTCGGTGCAGACCAAAATAAACGCGCTGTGGTGCGCTTCGGCTTCTTCGTGGTCGTGGCAATGGTCGTCGCACTCGTGCTGCGCGTGGCTGCACAAAATATAGCCGTTGACCGCCGCCACTTTGTGCAAAACGCCCTGCTCCGCCCAAAAATCAAGGGCGCGGTAGGCGGTAGGCGGTGCAAGCACGCCCTCGCTTTGCTGCTGCATCTGCGACAAGACGTTGTAGGCTTTAATCACGCCGCTTTGCTGCAAGACAATATCTAATACCTGCTCGCGCAAAGCGGTTACCTGCAAGCCTTCGCTGCGTGCCTGTTCGATAATTTTCTGTTTGAAATTTGTTTTCATAAATTCCCTGTTTATGCCGTCTGAACAACCGATACGGCAGGAGGCGGTTTTATATTTGTATTCAATTGCTTTATTTGGAAATCTTTTCCAACAATGCCCGACAGCCCGCATCCGCAAGCCTGAAGGTTTCTTCAAAATCGCCCGTGTACCACGGATCGGGGACATGGTCGTAACCGCTTTCGGGTATCAGGTCGGTCAGCTTGAATATTTTTTCCGACCGCCTGCCGAAGGTTCTTTCCAATTCGGACAAATTCTTGCCGTCCATCGCGATGATGCAGTCAAACGCCACCGCATCGCTTTGGCGGATTTTGCGGCTGGTAAAGCCTGAAGCATCGATACCGTGTTTTTTCAATATCTTTGCCGTCTCGCGGTGCATATCTTCGCCGTCGTGCCAGCCCGATGTCCCCGCGCTGTCCGCTTCAAGGGGAATGCCCGCTTCGGCGGCGCGGCGGCGCAAAATGTATTCCGCCATCGGCGAACGGCAGATGTTGCCGAGGCAGACAAAAAGGATTTTCGGTTTTTTCATATCCCCTCCCTGTTCCGGCGCGATGCCGTCTGAAGCGGAAACCCTTTCAGACGGCATCGGTCGGTTAATCGTAACCGCATAAGGCAGAACCAGCCAAAACATCCATCTGGAAGAAATGGTTTGGCTAAATCTTAGGCATATTTAATAAGTGTCCAATATTAGAAGCCGTATGCTCCAAATAGAGACTGGCATTTTTCAAACTATCTTCTAAAGGTTCACTTTTCTCCAAAATAGAAAAGGCAGCTTGGATATTTTCAAATGGCAGGGAAGGCAAATCTTCAACGAGACTGCCACAAATAGCGACAACAGGAACTCCGACAGGGGTTCTTTTTGCTACACCAATAGGCGCTTTCCCTGCTAAACTTTGACGATCTAGTCTTCCTTCACCAATGATAACCAAGTCAACATCTGACACTTTCTTATCAAAGTCAATCAAGTCCAGGCAGGTGTCAATTCCAGATACGATACTTGCCTGAGCAAAGGCGCACAAACCACCAGCGATGCCTCCACCAGCTCCTGCTCCTTTAAGTTTTAATGTTGCAGGGGAGACTTTTTCATAAAAATCTTGTATTGCCTGATCTACGGCCTCAAACATAGTAGAATCCAACCCTTTTTGCTTGCCAAACGTATAGGTCGCACCTTGGTGTCCACATAAGGGACTCACAACATCTGCTAAAATACGAATGTGAACATCTTCAGGAATTTCATAGCGATTTTCTGTTGAAACAGAAGCTAGGTTTAGTAAGGATTGACCGCAAACGGGTAAGGTATTTCCATCCTCATCATAAAATTGATAACCTAAACCAGCAGCAATCCCAATACCTCCATCATTACTGGCCGTACCGCCAACGCCAATATAGATTTCTTTAATTTCTTGACTAATGAGGTGGCGAATCAATTCTCCAATACCACGAGTTTGGATTTGTAATGGATTTCGTTTCTCTAGCGGGATTTTTCCAAGACCAACCAAATCAGCAACTTCGAATAGGGCTAGTTGTTCTTTTTGAAAATAGCGCATGACTTCTTTTTGTCCAAAAGGTCCTGTCACTTGGAGACATTTTTCTTCTAGGTCAAGAGAATGTCGGATAGCATCTACAGTGCCTTCTCCCCCATCACCGACAGGACAGAGGAGACATTCCACATCTGCTATCGATTGTTGGAAGCCTCTTTTTATTGCTTCAGCTACCTGTTGAGCTGTCAAGCTTTCCTTAAACGAATCCGGTGCAATTACAATCTTCATATTTATAATTCATCCTTTCGTTTCACTCAAGGCACAACACAGAATGAAAAAGTGTTGTGCTCTTTATTTTGATTTATTATAGAAATGAGAAAGCCTATCACTACTACAAATCACTATGCGCTGAAAAACGGATTGTGCCCTTCCCGTTTCAATGCTTCCGCATAGCTCGGGATGTTTTCCTGTTCGCCCAAGGCATTATGCAACAGGTAAACGTGTTCCACGCGGCATTCTGCCATTAAATCCAAAAAATTTTGCTGAACAACGCCAATATTGTCGGTAAAGGAAAGCTGCCACGAAAACACCTGCGGCACGACTTCAAACGCGCCGTCGGTCGCATTAAACCCGAATAAAACCTGTCCGCCCGCCTTTGCCGCAGCGACCACGCCGACGCGCGGACTCTGCATACGGACGGCGCGTATCGCGTTTGCCGCAAACACATCCATCGCCATACGCTGGCGCGTGTGGCTGCCGTCTGAAAGCGCGCGTACCGGAGAATCCGGGGAAAGTGGATTGGCAAACAGCGTAACGCCTTCCGATGCAAGATTTTCCTGCCATACCTGCATTAAGGGCAGGCCTGCCTGAAGAAGGTTCTGACCCAATGCCGTCTGAACCTTGCCGCTGCCGAAACCCAGCGCGTAAACGACGTGGACGGACTGCCCTTCGGGCAACAGCAAAGGGCGCGGGGCGAAACGGCGTAAGTGTTGCGCCGCCGCTTCGGTATTTTGTTTGGCACGCCACCACTCATCCGGCGCGACCGCACTCAAATCGGACGAATGCACAAGATAAGGCAGCCATTGCGTCTCTTGCGTCAAAACGCGCAGGTGCGGATAGTTTTGCAGGCAGGCAAACAATGCCTCCGTCGGCAGCTTCATCTCGATTGCCCGTTCTTTCTTGCAGCCGGACACCAGCACGACCGGCAGGGCGAACCACTGCACTTCGCCTTCTTTCTCGCAATCGAGTACCGCGTTCACACTGGAAAGCAGCGCGGCATAAGTTCCGGCATCGGGCGACATCGTCAGCGCGAGGGAAAGGTTGATATAGTGGTTTTGCTCAAGCATTCCCCTGATTTCGGTTTGAAGTTGGCCGGACGAGAGTTTGCGCGAAGCCTGGGAAGAATTATGCGCCAACTGGTAGGCATTGAGCAGCAGGTGGTTCTTAATCGGATTTTGGGGATACGGGCGCGTATCAGGCAAGGTAAATGTCTGGTTCATATATGTCGTGTACCGCTTTTCGCAGTGTGTGTTTTTCCTGTTTGAAAATATATCGGACGGATTGCCGTCGGGACTTGCCCGTCAATCCGCCGAAACGAGAAAATGCCTGTCTGCCAAGTCTGCCAATATTTCTTCCACATACACTTCGGCAGGCGGATGGAATGTCAAACCGTCGGGCGTGGTGCTGACGATGTTCAAGTTTTCGGCAACCGTTTCAATCAATGCCTGTTTGCTCGTCGGCCGCGACAATTGCCGCATAATGTACAAATGCCCGTACCCGAATGAGGGGGTGCTTTCGTTGTAACGGTTGGCAGGCTGGACAAACGCTTCCGCGCCGTGTTCCACAAAGGCGGCGGCATAATCTGTAAAACGCGCCGGCACATAGGTTTTATGGTCTTCAAAAAATGGTTTGCCCGCATTGTCTGATGAAACAGAAAAACGCCCGAGAATGGTTTGCAATAAAAGCTGGGAATTGATTTTCATGCGGTCAAATTCCAGACCGGGAAATCGGCGGGCGAGATTTTCCGCAACATCTTCCGTTTTAAACGCCTCTCCGGTTTTCATCACATCGCGTATGCCCGAAAGCAGGGTATCGTTTTCATCAAAGTCGATTGTTTCTCCTCTTGCCGGGCGGAAATTCAAACTTTCTATCACTTCGACGGCAACCGACTCGTCACGCCTGACAGTATCCCCGACTTCCTCACGGCATAAAAGCGAACGGCGGAATTGGCGGTCGGATAAAATATCGCTGTAAAATTCTTTGGCAATATAATCGCCCCCTGCCAATGCCAGAATCCGCTCCCGCGTATGCTCCGCCATCCAAGAAACAAAAGACGCGTGCAAATCGGTATCCCCGATATATGCGAGCCTGTGGCGATTAGCCCATTCGATGAAGCCGTTGACGTAAATCGGGTCGTTAAACGCCTCCATATATTCGTGTGCGATGTAATAAAAATTATGATTCAATATTTTTTGAATCGCCGGAAGTTTGCCGCCGCCGTCCAAGCCCTTGTCGTTTTCCAAAATTTCCGCCAGCGCCTTGAGCGCGTCCAAGCCTTTCCGCGTCCGCGCTTCCAAGGGTTCTTCAAGCACATCCCTGCCGGCAAAGTACATAATTTCGCGCAACTGCTCCTGCCGTTTCCAGCCCGGGTAAACATTGTATGAAATATAGGCAATGCCGTGTTCGGTCAGGTTGTTCCGGCAAATCGAAAAAATTTTGTCTTTAACTGCGTCAGGCACCCACGACCAAATGCCGTGGACGATGATATAGTCGAACTTCCCGAATGATTCATCGACGGTCAAAATATCTTTTTCTTCCAGACGCACATTTTTCAAGCCCATTTTTTCAATGATGGCGTTGCCCTGTGCAACCTGCCTGCCGGACAGGTCGATACCGGTAAATTCCGCATCCGGGTAATAAAGTGCCTGCGTGATGATGTTTCCGCCCATCGAACAGCCCAGCTCCAAGACCTTGGCATTGGCGGCGGGCGCGGGCTGCAAGCCCATCAGGCGGGCGCGCGCCTCCAAATTATTGATGGCGGTTTGAGAGAATGCGCCGGATTCGTACATCAAATCATCATATGAATTTTTGATGTCGGACACGTCCGGCGCACCGTTTTTCGTTACAGTGCGCGCAAAGGCGGCTTTATTCTTTTTGTTCGGCATATTTTGTTTGTCTGAAGGCACTATTGCCCGCAAGTTTAACCAATTCATCCTACCCGTTCAACTAAATCAAATGCCATCTGAAGGCGCGGAGCGTACTTCAGACGGCATCGGGGAGGCGCGAAGGCTTCAGACGGCATTTTTGCCGCTTTATTTCAACGCGGCATCATAGCCGCCGTCTTCAACGGCTTCAATCAACGCCCCTGCATCGGTTTGCGCGGGATCGTATCCGACGGTCGCACTTTTGTTTTCAAGGCTGACTTCGACGCTTGCCACGCCTTTGACGCTTTCCAATATCCGGGTAACGCTTTTAACGCAGCCGCCGCAGTTCATGCCGCCGATGTCGAGAAGGAGGGTTTCCATGATTTTTCCTTTCGTTGGTACTGCATTCTGACGGGCGTTATTGTAAGTCGGAGCGTGAACCTGGGCAAACACGGAAACGGTGCGGCGGTTTGGAAAAATACTGACGCTTGCGCATAATGGCGGCAATTCCCATCAGGACAACAAAAATGAACGCTTCGCAAAAACCCTGGTTGAGCATCATCGCCTTGGCAATCGGCGCATTTATAGTGGATTAACAAAAACCAGTACGTCGTTGCCTCGCCTTAGCTCAAAGAGAACGATTCTCTAAGGTGCTGAAGCACCAAGTGAATCGGTTCCGTACTATTTGTACTGTCTGCGGCTTCGTTGCCTTGTCCTGATTTTTGTTAATCCACTATACAACGTCGGTATCGGCAGCGGCGCACTGTTGGGACATTGGGTAACGCAATATGTCGGCATTTCCCGTATCGGCATTGCCGGTATGCTGACGGCGGCGGCAGGTTTGTGGGTCTGCCTGAATTTGAACCGCCATATCCGAACCTGACCGCGCGATGCCGTCTGAAGCCCCTCCTGCCCTTCAGACGGCATTTTGATTGAAGAAATATCCGCCCCTGCTTAAAATAACGGGCTTTGCCGTGTTTTAACGCCTATTTTTTTGTTCCAAGGATGGTTTATGCCGCTGCTGTCTGTCGAGTTCGCACTGTTCTTTCTCGCCTTCCTGCCGATTTACTGGGGCTTGGCGAAATACCCGTCCGTCCAAAACCTGCTGCTTTTGGCTGCCGGTATGGGCTGGCTCTACCATATCAGCCCCGTATTTGCGGCAATCGTCGTCCTTTATTCCTCCTGCGTGTACCTTTTGGGCGAACTGCTCCGTTCCGATCGCGAAAATACGCGCCGTTTCTGGCTGGGGTGCGGCATTGCCGCCTCGCTGACCGTCTTGGGCTTTTTCAAATATTTCGACTTTTTCCGCCCGATGATTGCCCAATATGCCGGACAAGGCGGCGCAATCGACATCCTGATGCCGCTGGGGCTTTCCTATTACACCTTCCAGTCGCTCGCCTATTTGGTTTACTGCTTCCGCGCCCCGCACGCCGCGCGTTTCAGCTGGCACGAGCTGCTGCTGCACCTGAGTTTTTTCCCCACCGTTACCTCCGGCCCGATTATCCGCGCCGCCGCATTCAAAAGCGCGGACGGCGAGCAGGCGGGCGCACTGGCGCAAATCCGTACCCGCCAACCGCGTTCGCCCGTCCGCCCCGCACTCGCCGTTTCCCTGATTCTTCTGGGCATTGCCAAAAAATGGTGGCTGGCGGGGATGCTGGCGGAAAACTGGGTGTCGCCCGTATTTGAAAACCCCGCCCAATTCGACGGCTGGAGCGTATTGGCGGGCGTGTACGGCTATACCTTCCAACTCTTTTTAGACTTTTCCGGATATTCCGATTTGGTTATCGGCATGGCAATGCTGCTGGGCTTTAGGCTGCCTAAAAACTTCTCCGCACCGCTTCGTGCTTTAAACATCCGCGCATTTTGGGACAAATGGCACATCAGCCTTTCCACCTGGATACGCGACTACATCTACATCCCCTTGGGCGGCAGCAAAAAAGGCTTTTTGCGGACACAGTTCAACCTGATGGCGGCGATGGTACTCTCAGGCATCTGGCACGGCTACGGCTGGAATTTCCTCATTTGGGGCGCGCTGCACGGCACGGCACTGGTGCTGCTCAACACGGGCGACCGCTATTTCGGACGCAACGCACTATGCCGTCTGAAATACCTCGCACCGCTCTCGTGGCTCATCACCTTCCATTTTGTCTGCCTGACCTTCGTCGTCTTCAATACCGCAAACCCCGACGATGCAGGCGCAGTTTTCAGTGCCCTCTTTGCTAATGCCAACGGCTGGAATGCGCCGCAACAGGCAGACATGCTGCTGCTTGCCTCGTTTGCATCCGCCATGCTGCTCTACCCTTACCTGCAACGCGCTTTCGACGGCGCGGTCAAAGGTTTGGAAAAAATCCCGATGTGGCTGTGGTTTATCCCCGTTTCCGCCGTCCTGCTGCTGATTATCGTATTGGCCCCCTCGGGGATACCCGGCTTTATTTATGCCAATTTTTAAGGGTTTGGACATGAAAAACTTTCTTTCCCTTTTCGCCTCCATACTGATGTCTGCCCTGATTGCCGTGTGGTTCAGCCAAAACCCCATCAACGCCTACTGGCAGCAGACCTACCACCGCAACAGCCCGCTCGAACCGCTTGCCGCCTACGGATGGTGGCGGAGCGGTGCGGCATTGCAAGAAAACGCCTACGCCCTTTCAGACGGCATCAAAGCCTTCCTGTCCGGCGAAACGCCGCCGACGGCTCAAGACGGCGGTTCGGCAGATATGCCGTCTGAAGCCGCCGCACCCGAAACCGCCCCTCAAACTGGCGAAACAGAATGGAAACAAAACACCGAAGCCGCCGCCGTCCGAACAGGGGACAAAGTCTTTTTCGCCGGCGACTCGCTGATGCAGGGCGTTGCACCCTTCGTGCAAAAAAGCCTGAAACAGCAATACGGCATCGAATCCGTCAACCTCAGCAAACAAAGCACGGGGCTGTCCTACCCCTCATTCTTCGACTGGCCGAAAACGATTGAAGAAACCCTGAAAAAACATCCCGAAATCAGCGTGCTCGCCGTCTTCCTCGGTCCGAACGACCCGTGGGATTTCCCCGTTGGCAAACGCTACCTCAAATTCGCTTCCGACGAATGGGCGCAAGAATACCTGAAACGCGTCGACCGCATCCTTGAAGCCGCACACACGCACTACGTCCAAGTCGTCTGGCTCGGCATCCCCTACATGAAAAAAGCCAAGCTCGACGGACAGATGCGCTACCTAGACAAACTGCTTTCGGAATATTTGAAAGGCAAAATCATCCTGATTCCCACCGCGCACACCCTGAGCGGCGGGAAAGACCGCTACACCGACTCCGTCAACGTCAACGGCAAACCCGTCCGCTACCGCAGCAAGGACGGCATACACTTTACCGCCGAAGGACAAAAACTGCTGGCGGCAAAAATAATGGAAAAAATCGTTTTTGAACCAAGTACGCAACCATCAAGTACACAGCCATGAACCCCAAACACCTCATCGCATTTTCCGCCCTATTCGCCGCCACGCAGGCAGAAGCCCTACCTGTCGCCTCAGTCAGCCTCGACACCGTTACCGTTTCCCCGTCCGCCCCCTACACCGATACAAACGGGCTGCTGACCGACTACGGCAACGCCTCCGCCTCGCCTTGGATGAAAAAACTCCAATCCGTCGCACAAGGCAGCGGCGAGACCTTCCGTATCCTGCAAATCGGCGACTCGCATACCGCCGGCGACTTCTTTACCGACAGCCTGCGCAAACGCCTACAAAAAACTTGGGGCGACGGCGGCATAGGCTGGGTTTACCCCGCCAACGTCAAAGGGCAGCGCATGGCGGCCGTCCGGCACAACGGTAACTGGCAAAGCCTCACCAGCAGGAACAACACCGGAGACTTCCCGCTCGGCGGCATCCTCGCCCACACCGGCAGCGGCGGCAGCATGACCCTGACCGCATCGGACGGCATAGCAAGCAAGCAGCGCGTTTCCCTGTTTGCCAAACCCCTGCTTGCCGAACAAACCCTGACCGTCAACGGCAACACCGTCTCCGCCAACGGCGGCGGCTGGCAGGTACTGGATACGGGCGCGGCACTGCCCCTGACCATACACACCGAAATGCCGTGGGACATCGGCTTCATCAACATCGAAAATCCCGCCGGCGGCATTACCGTTTCCGCGATGGGCATCAACGGCGCACAATTAACCCAGTGGTCGAAATGGCGTGCCGACCGTATGAACGACCTTGCCCAAACCGGCGCCGATCTAGTCATCCTTGCCTACGGTACCAACGAAGCCTTCGGCGACAACATCGACATTGCCGATACCGAACAGAAATGGCTGGATACCGTCCGCCAAATCCGCGACAGCCTACCTGCCGCCGGCATCCTCATCATCGGCGCGCCCGAATCCCTGAAAAACACGCTCGGCGTATGCGGCACACGCCCCGTCCGCCTGACCGAAGTCCAACAGATGCAGCGGCGCATCGCCCGTCAGGGGCAGACGATGTTCTGGTCTTGGCAAAACGCGATGGGCGGCGTTTGCAGCATGAAAAACTGGCTCAACCACGGATGGGCCGCCAAAGACGGCGTACACTTTTCCGCCAAAGGCTACCAACGGTCGGCGGAAATGCTCGCCGACAGCCTCGAAGAACTCGTCCGCTCCGCTGCAATCAGGCAATAATCGGACAGGAGGCGGACGGTATTTCCGCAACAGGGGGATGCCGTCTGAAACGCATACCTTCATATTGCTTCAGACGGCATAGCCACCCCGCGCACGG
This sequence comes from Neisseria meningitidis, assembly GCF_900638555.1. Taxonomy (NCBI): domain Bacteria; kingdom Pseudomonadati; phylum Pseudomonadota; class Betaproteobacteria; order Neisseriales; family Neisseriaceae; genus Neisseria; species Neisseria meningitidis. The sequence continues at coordinate 751,277 of NZ_LR134525.1, read as the reverse complement.
TTTGCCGGACGCAACCGGCATTCGCCTCAAGCATCGGAAGGACGGGGGCGAACCTCCGGCATACGGCGCAAAGGCGGCGTTTGATATGCCGTCTGAAGGCAAAGATGATAAACTGCCGCCTTCCGTTTTCAGACGGCCTTGGATTCGGATTTCAAGTGCAACACTAGTGTATTAGTGGTTGGAACAGATTCAAGAATAAAACACTTGGCGTTTCGTAGCCAAGTGTTTTTCTTGGTCGGTGGTTCAACTCATCTTGAACCCTGCGTATCTCCCGATCACTGATGTTACGGAAATCGGTTTGTTTGGGGAAGTATTGCCGGATGAGTCCGTTGGTGTTCTCATTCAGCCCTTTCTCCCAAGAATGGTAAGGGCGACAAAAATAAGTCTCCGCTTTCAATGCTTTGGTTATTTTGGTGTGTTGGTAGAACTCTTTGCCGTTATCCATGGTAATGGTGTGCACCCTGTCTTTATGTGCCTTTAATGCCCTAACAGCTGCCCGGGCAGTGTCTTCGGCTTTGAGGCTATCCAATTTGCAGATGATGGTGTAGCGGGTAACGCGTTCGACCAAGGTCAATAATGCGCTTTTCTGTCCTTTGCCGACAATGGTGTCGGCTTCCCAATCGCCGATACGGGATTTTTGGTCGACGATAGCGGGTCGGTTTTCTATGCCGACACGGTTGGGTACTTTGCCTCTGGTCCATGTGCTGCCGTAGCGTTTGCGGTAGGGTTTGCTGCATATTCTGAGATGTTGCCACAACGTGCTGCCGTTGCTTTTGTCTTGGCGAAGGTAGCGGTAAATGGTGCTGTGGTGGAGCGTGATCTGGTGGTGTTTGCGCAGGTAGGCGCATACTTGTTCGGGACTGAGTTTGCGGCGGATAAGGGTGTCGATGTGCTGAATCAGCTGCGAATCGAGCTTATAGGGTTGTCGCTTACGCTGTTTGATAGTCCGGCTTTGCCGCTGGGCTTTTTCGGCGCTGTATTGCTGCCCTTGGGTGCGGTGCCGTCTGATTTCGCGGCTGATGGTGCTTTTGTGGCGGTTCAGCTGTTTGGCGATTTCGGTGACGGTGCAGTGGCGAAACAGGTATTGGATGTGGTATCGTTCGCCTTGGGTCAGTTGCGTGTAGCTCATGGCAATCTTTCTTGCAGGAAAGGCCGTATGCTACCGCATACTGGCCTTTTTCTGTTAGGGAAAGTTGCACTTCAAATGCGAATCCGTCGGCATATTGTTTTCAAATGAGGGCGTTCTCCGTCCGCAACCATAAAGGAAGTTTCATGAACCGGACTTATGCCAATTTCTACGAAATGCTGACCGCCGCCTGCCGCAAAAACGGCAACGGCACGGCAGTGTTCGACGGCAAGGAAAAAACCGCCTACCGCGCGCTCAAGCAGGAAGCCGAAGCCGTTGCGGCGTATCTGCAAAATATCGGCGTGAAGTTCGGCGACACGGTCGCGCTGGCGGTTTCCAATTCCACGGAATTTATTACCGCCTATTTCGCCGTATCCGCCATCGGCGCGGTTGCCGTACCGATGAACACATTTTTGAAAAACAGCGAATACGCGTATATCCTGAACGACTGCAAGGCGCGCTTCCTGTTCGCCTCGGCCGGCCTGTCAAAAGAATTGGCGGGCTTGAAGGCGCAAACGCCCGTCGAAAAAATCATTTGGACGGGCCAAAGCCGTCCGGACGGCGAAATGGCGGAAGGCGATGCCTTTTTTGAAGACGTGCGCCGCTTCCCCGAAAAACCCGACTTGGGCCGCCAACCCCGGATAAATGATTTGGCACACATCATCTACACCTCCGGCACGACGGGGCATCCCAAAGGTGCGCTAATCAGCTACGCCAACCTGTTCGCCAACCTGAACGGCATCGAACGCATCTTTAAAATCTCCAAGCGCGACCGCTTTATCGTTTTCCTGCCGATGTTCCACAGCTTCACGCTGACGGCTATGGTGCTGCTGCCGATTTATATGGCGTGTTCGATTATTTTGGTCAAATCCGTTTTCCCCTTTTCCAACGTTTTGAAACAGGCACTGCTCAAACGCGCGACCGTGTTTTTGGGCGTGCCCGCGATTTACACCGCGATGAGCAAGACGAAAATCCCTTGGTATTTCAGATGGTTCAACCGCATCCGCCTGTTTATCAGCGGCGGAGCACCTTTGGCGGAACAAACCATCCTCGATTTCAAAGCCAAGTTCCCCCGCGCCAAATTGCTGGAAGGCTACGGACTGAGCGAAGCCTCGCCCGTCGTCGCCGTCAATACGCCCGAGAGGCAAAAAGCCCGCAGCGTCGGCATCCCCCTGCCCGGTTTGGAAGTCAAAGCCGTCGATGAAGAATTGGTCGAAGTGCCGCGCGGCGAAGTGGGCGAACTGATCGTCAGGGGCGGTTCGGTGATGCGGGGCTACCTCAATATGCCTGCCGCCACCGATGAAACCATCGTCAACGGCTGGTTGAAAACGGGCGATTTCGTTACCATAGACGAAGACGGCTTTATCTTTATCGTCGACCGCAAAAAAGATTTGATTATTTCCAAAGGTCAAAATGTCTATCCGCGCGAAATCGAAGAAGAAATCTACAAACTCGATGCCGTCGAAGCCGCCGCCGTCATCGGCGTGAAAGACCGTTATGCCGACGAGGAAATCGTCGCCTTCGTCCAATTGAAGGAAGGTATGGATTTGGGCGAGAACGAAATCCGCCGCCACCTGCGTACCGTGCTGGCAAATTTCAAAATCCCCAAACAAATCCACTTTAAAGACGGGCTGCCGCGCAACGCTACGGGCAAGGTATTGAAACGGGTGTTGAAGGAGCAGTTTGACGGAAACAAATGAACGCCGTGCCGTCCGAAGCCCCGTCCGGCAAAAAAAATGCGGTGAATCTGCTTCACCGCATTTTTTTGGCAAACGCCGGAGCGAGGATATTTACTCTGCCAATTCCACCTGCTCGTGCGCCATCAGTTCCTGACCGACATCATCCAACAACATCAAATAACGTTCGTAGTTTTTCAAAATGTCGGCAATCAGCTCGTCCTTGTTCATATACTGCACATCGTACCCGACGCGCCCGTCGAAAAAATAAGCGTAGGGTTTGTAAGTTGTCTGATGCCGGATATGCGGCAGCTTGCCGTCGTTAATCAACTGGTCGGATACATCCTGCCCGACAGACTTAATCCCGTACATAAAATCGCGCATCGTCTCTTTCCGAATGACGAACTCGATTGCGGGCTCGTCCTGATGAAACATCTTATCGACCCGGACGCTCAAGCCGTATTCTTCCGAAAGCTCCCGTTGTAACTCGTGCATAGCGGGCGATGCGGTATGTTTGAGGAATTTTAAAATATCCTGCTCCTGCGTCTGGCTCATTATCTGCACCAGCCGTTCTTTCCACTTGCCGCCCGTCCAAAATACACTGGTAGGGTTAACCCGGGTCTCAAAATATTTCTTATCCGCACTCAATCCTTTCCACAGGCTGAAACACATTATCAGCATCAGCAGGGCAAACGGCAGGGAAACAATCAGGGTCATAGACTGCAGGTTGCCGAGTCCGCCCGAGCGCATCAGCAAAACGGCAACGGCAGACATCAGCACGCCCCACATAACCGCCTGCCACCGTGGCGCGCTCAAGCCTTTGTCCCGAGAGGTAATATTGTTCAGGACATAAATCCCGGAATCGGCAGAAGTTACAAAAAACAGAGAAATGACCAGCAGGCTGACGATGCTCGTCAATTCGGGCAGGGGAGGTAATTAAAGAATTTAAAAAGCAGCGTTTCCGGAGAGGAGGTCATCTTTTCGAGCACTCCCCCCGCAACCCCGTCATTCAGCCAAATCGCCGTATTGCCGAAGACGGTAAACCACAAAACGCCGAACAGGCCGGGGATGAGCAAAACCCCGAAGACAAACTCGCGGATGGTGCGCCCCTTTGAAATGCGCGCGATAAACAAACCCACAAACGGCGCCCAAGAACACCACCACGCCCAATAAAGCACCGTCCAAGATTCAAACCACGGCTTGTGTTCCCGTTCGTACGCATAAGTTTTAAAACTGAGGCGCACCAGATTTCCGAGGTAGTTCCCTATGTTGTCGCCGAATGCCGACAACAGGTAAACAGTGGGACCCGCCGCCAAAACAAAAAACAGCAGCAAAAACGCAAGACCCAGGTTCAACTCGCTCAACACCTTCACACCCTTCCCCACGCCGGATATTGCCGAAACGACGGCGAGGGACATGACGGCGGCGATAATCAAAACCTGCACGCTGAAGCTGTTTTCGGCAATCCAGCCTATTTCCTGCAATCCGGCGCCCAGTTGCGAAGCCCCGAACCCCAATGTGGTGATGATGCCGAAAAAAGTAGCAAGCAACGCCATAATATCAATGGCATCGCCGAACCTTCCGGAAATTTTTTCTTTCAACAGGGGGTAAAAACAAGAACGCAGGGCAAGCGGCAGCTTGTAGCGGAAACCGAAATAAGCCAAAGCCAATGCAATCGTACCGTACACCGACCAAGCGTGAACGCCCCAATGGAACACCGTGTGCAGCAATGCCTGCTGCTGCCTGTGTTCCGGCGTGCCGGCCGTAATGTCCGAAAAATAATGCATCAACGGCTCTGCCACGCCGAAAAACATCAGACCCACGCCCATCCCGGCCGCAAACAGCATCGCCAGCCACGACAGGAAGCCGAATTCCGGCACATCTTCATCCCGTCCGAGCCTGATGTTTCCCAAACTGCTGACCGAGAGTATCAGCAGGAAACCCAGAAAAATGGAAAACGTTAAAACATAAAACCAGCTGAACTCGGTAAAAATGACTTCTTTTGCCCGATCGAGCCACATCTGCACCTGATCCGGCACGGTTAAAACCAATACCACCAAAACACACACAAAAAACAAAGTCGTCAAAATAACCATCGGATTAAATGACGTTCGGCGTTCTATAAATTCAGACAGGGACAAACCTTCTCACTCCTTTGTTAAAAACAGACAAACCCGGTCATCGGGCAAAGCGGTCAAAACCTGCCGGTAAAATACCGGCTTCCGGATGACGAAATGCACAAACCGGCCGAAATTGTTATAATCGAAAAAATTAAAAATCAATACGGATTATTCTATCAGATTGATTTATCGATATTTATTATATCATTAATATAGTTTGATTTCAAACCGGCGGAAAATGCGCCGCCCACCGCAGGCGCGCCCTCCCCGCTATCGGGGCGTTTAACGCCGGATTGCCGATGCGGTACAATGGCTGATATGAAGAAAATTACCCCTCAAAACCTGCGCCCCCTGCTTTCGGAAAGCTTGGGACATACCGATTTTGTCAACGTCCTCAACGCACTGATTAAATTTTTGCGCCGTGGCGGCAAAAAATGTGCGGGGGAACGTTTCGACCTGATTATCGACACATTCAAACAAGACAGGGAATTACTGTCCCGCTTCAGCCGGTGTTTTTACATCTGGCTCGCGCAAATACACATTTATCCGGCACTCATCAAACTCGGCATCTTCTCGCGCTACAGCTTTGCCCGGGAAATGGGCATACGCATCTACGAACGCTTCAGCCCGTCATATAAAGATTTTGCCAACTTGGGCGAAGTCTTCCTTTATCTTTTCCATTCCGAAAACGACGACAAATGGCTGCAAACGCTCAATATCCGCCAATGGCTGGTTTTATACGAACTCATCCGGAGCCACGCCGAGCCGTCCAAATTGCAGACGGCGGGCATCCGCCTTGCCGATGCGCGTTTGCGCGCCATCGAAATGCTGTCTGTCTGGACGGCATCCGAAGCCATCGAACCCGACCTCATCCGCATCGCCCCGCGCCTGCTGGAAGCCGATTCTTCCTTCGTCGCCCTCCAACGCGAAACCGCCAAACTGGTCGAACACTACCGCAACGGCACCACGCCTTACGACACCGCCCACCTCGAAGTGATGTTCGACCAATGTTTCAGCCAGATTGACTATTTGCGCCGCAAAGGGACGGGCGCCGGCTCCGGTTCGTCGGTCAAAGTCGCCCACCTGCTCGAACGGCTCCGGCAGACCGTAGACCGTCTAAAGCTGCTCACCGACATCCAAACCGGTGCCGGCAACAGCAACCGCCTGACCATCGCGCTGATGAACTCCCTCATCTACGCGGCGGTCGAACAATACAGCACCCGCCACCTGCGCCGCAGCAGCATCCGTATGCTCGCCCGCAGCATTACCGAAAACAAAAGCCACCACGGCGAACACTACATCACCCGCAACCGCAAAGAATATTTCAAAATGTTCTACTCGGCGGCAGGCGGCGGCATCATCATCGCCCTGATGGCGCTGCTCAAAATCCGCATCGGCACACTCGGCCTCAGCCCCTTCCTGACTTCCTTGTCGGCTGGGTTCAACTACGGCATCGGCTTTATGATCATCCATATGCTGCACTGCACCGTCGCCACCAAACAGCCCGCGATGACTGCCGCCAGCTTTGCCAAACAGGTCGACCTCAACGAAGGCGGCAAAGCGGTGGACAACAAACTCGCCAAGCTCCTCATCGACGTATGCCGCTCCCAAAGTGTCGCCGTCTTCGGCAACGTTTCCATCGCCATCCTTTTGGCGTGCGCCATATCGTTCGGCTATGCCCATCTGCACCAACAGCCCATACTCGATGTCCACACCGCCGCCTACCAGTTCAAATCCATAGACATCATCGCTTACCCGACGCTGTGGTATGCCGCCATTGCAGGTCTGTGGCTGTTCTGCTCCGGCATCATCGCAGGCTTCTTCGACAACCGCGCCGACTACCTCAACCTGCGCCAACGCCTGCCCTTCAACCCCTTGCTGCGTAAAATAATGCGCCCCGGACCCCGCCGCGTCCTCGCCGCCTACATCCACAAACACTACGGCTCACTGGCAGGCAACTTCATCTTCGGGATGCTCTTGGGTATGACCGGCTATTTCGGACACCTCCTCGGGCTGCCGCTGGACATCCGCCACGTCGCCTTTTCCTCCGCCAACCTCGGCTATGCCGCCGTCAGCGGCAACGTCGGTTTGGGCACGTTCGTACTCGGCATTTTCAGCGTCCTCGCCATCGGCCTGGTCAACCTCTGCGTCAGCTTCAGCCTCGCCCTCTTCGTCGCCCTGCGCTCGCGCGGCACGAAAATCGGCAGCATCCGCAATCTGATTAAGAGTTTTTGGAATCAGATTAAAAGCAATCCCTGCATACTTTTCCTCCCGCCCGCCAAAGAACAGGGACATCCTCCTTCGGACAAGCCTTGACCGGCAATGCCGTCTGAAGCGGGATTCGCCCCGAATACCGCCCTGATGCGGGAAATCCCCATAAAAGGATGCAAAAATGCCGTCCGAACCGAAACGTGGTTCAGACGGCATTTTAAAAGGGGGGCGGATTCGCATTTGAAGTGCAACTTTCCCTAACAGAAAAAGGCCAGTATGCGGTAGCATACGGCCTTTCCTGCAAGAAAGATTGCCATGAGCTACACGCAACTGACCCAAGGCGAACGATACCACATCCAATACCTGTTTCGCCACTGCACCGTCACCGAAATCGCCAAACAGCTGAACCGCCACAAAAGCACCATCAGCCGCGAAATCAGACGGCACCGCACCCAAGGGCAGCAATACAGCGCCGAAAAAGCCCAGCGGCAAAGCCGGACTATCAAACAGCGTAAGCGACAACCCTATAAGCTCGATTCGCAGCTGATTCAGCACATCGACACCCTTATCCGCCGCAAACTCAGTCCCGAACAAGTATGCGCCTACCTGCGCAAACACCACCAGATCACGCTCCACCACAGCACCATTTACCGCTACCTTCGCCAAGACAAAAGCAACGGCAGCACGTTGTGGCAACATCTCAGAATATGCAGCAAACCCTACCGCAAACGCTACGGCAGCACATGGACCAGAGGCAAAGTACCCAACCGTGTCGGCATAGAAAACCGACCCGCTATCGTCGACCAAAAATCCCGTATCGGCGATTGGGAAGCCGACACCATTGTCGGCAAAGGACAGAAAAGCGCATTATTGACCTTGGTCGAACGCGTTACCCGCTACACCATCATCTGCAAATTGGATAGCCTCAAAGCCGAAGACACTGCCCGGGCAGCTGTTAGGGCATTAAAGGCACATAAAGACAGGGTGCACACCATCACCATGGATAACGGCAAAGAGTTCTACCAACACACCAAAATAACCAAAGCATTGAAAGCGGAGACTTATTTTTGTCGCCCTTACCATTCTTGGGAGAAAGGGCTGAATGAGAACACCAACGGACTCATCCGGCAATACTTCCCCAAACAAACCGATTTCCGTAACATCAGTGATCGGGAGATACGCAGGGTTCAAGATGAGTTGAACCACCGACCAAGAAAAACACTTGGCTACGAAACGCCAAGTGTTTTATTCTTGAATCTGTTCCAACCACTAATACACTAGTGTTGCACTTGAAATCCGAATCCAAGGGGCTGTACTAGATTAGCAGATATGTTACCCTCGAAATATGAAGATAACGCACTGCAAATTAAAGAAAAAAGTACAGAAAGAACTGCTCCGTTTTTTGTACTGGAAGTTACCGCCCGTTCTGCCGCCGATATTTTGGGTATCCATCCCAATTCGGCAGCACTGTTCTACCGTAAAATCCGCACGGTTATCAACCATCATTTGGCCTTGGCTGCCGATGAGGTTTTTGAGGGCTCTGTCGAGCCGGACGAAAGCGATTTCGGCGGACGGCATAAAGGTAGACGTGGTCGCGGTGCAGCAGGAAAAGTGGTTGTTTTCGGCATTCTGAAACGCAACGGACGGGTCTATACCGTTGTGGTGGATAATGCCAAGTCTGAAACGTTACTCCCTGTCATCAAAAAGAAAATCATGCCGGACAGTATTGTTTATACCGATAGTCTGAGCAGCTACGACAAGTTGGACGTGAGCGGTTTTATCCATTACCGCATCAACCATTCCAAGGAGTTTGCAGACCGTCAGAACCACATTAACGGCATTGAGAATTTTTGGAATCAGGCAAAACGCGTCTTGCGAAAATATAGTGGATTAACAAAAATCAGGACAAGGCGACGAAGCCGCAGACAGTACAGATAGTACGGAACCGATTTACTTGGTGCTTCAGCACCTTAGAGAATCGTTCTCTTTGAGCTAAGGCGAGGCAACGCTGTACTGGTTTAAATTTAATCCACTATACAACGGAATCGATTGCAAATCTTTCCCACTGTTCTTGAAAGAATGCGAATTTCGATTTAACTTCGGCACACCGTCTCAACAGCTTAAAATCCTGCGGGATTGGTGTGGGATTTAGGGCTAATCTAGTACAGCCCCTTTTAAAAAACATTACAATCCCGGGCCGCCAAGCGAATTGGCAATGTCCCTGACCGCCGTTACATACATCCGACTGTGATTGTACTGCCATACCGTATAAAAATTGTTCAAGCCCAAATAATATTCAAACACGCCGGGTGCGGTTTCCAGTTTGAACAAAACCGCCTTTTCATCATCGGCAAGCTCTTCGCCGGGGATGATGCCGTACGCCTTCAAATCCGCCACCGTCCGCGTCAGGGCGGTTTTTTCGCCAATGATTGCCTGAACATCCGCACCCGGCGCCAATGTTGCAGACACCAGTATTTTCCCGCCCGTGCGCCAACCGTGCTGCTTCATATAATTGGCAATCGATGCCGCGACATCGCCAACATTGCCCCATATGTCCCGATGTCCGTCCCCGTCATAATCCACCGCCCATTTCCGGTAGCTCGAAGGCATAAATTGCGGCATCCCCATTGCGCCCGCATAGCTGCCTTTAAAGGCGAAAACATCGCCGCCTTCTTCTTTTGCCAGCTTTAAAAGCTCGACCAATTCTTTTTGGAAAAACCCGGCGCGGCGGGGGTAATCAAAGCCTAAGGTCGCCAATGCGTCCGCCACACGGAAACTGCCCGTATTTTTGCCGTAATTCGTTTCAATCCCGATAACCGCCACGATAAGTTCGGCAGGCACGCCGTATTTTTGCGCCACATCATCGATAAGCGCGCGGTTTTCCGCATAAAACCGGCGCGCGCCGCGAAATTTCGCCTTGCCCGAATTTCCCGTGCGGAACACATACCACGGACGCGATGTGGAGGGGCGGTGCATAATCTTGACGATGTCCGCCTTGTAAGCCGCTTTGTCAAAAAAATCCTGCCATTCCGCCCGGGAAAAATCCCCTTTCCCGACTTCATCGTCCACAAAACGGCGGACATTTGCATTGGCGGCAAACCCGCTGTCGGATACCGGTACGGCTGCCGCGTCAAATACGGCTGCCGCGTCAAACGCGGGGCGGCTTTCTTTTTTCATTTCATCCGCGCGGGGGGCTTGGGCTTCATTTGCCCGGGGCGGGCGTGCCTCCATCGCCGTACAGGCAGACAAAGCCGCCAAACAAATTGCCAGCGGCAGTATTTTTCTGTTTTTCATAAATATGTTCCGAACAAATAGGGTAAGTGGGAAAGCGGCACAAGGGCGCGGCGCGAAATGCGGCATCCGCCGCAATCGGCGGCTTTGCGGAATGCCGCACGTTGCCTCTTGCACCGCCCGAAATCCGTATGCCGCCGCCGAAAATGCCGTCTGAAGGCACTTCCCCCTTCAGACGGCATTGCCTGCCGCCGTATTTGCCCGCTATCCGCAATATCGGCAGTCCAATATGTCTTTGCGGATGTCGTTCAGCAGGAAGGCTGCGGTGTCTTCGTGTTCCGCCTGTACGAAGACAAAGAGTCGGGCGATGATTTTGCCGATAAAGACTTTTTGCAGGGCGCAGGCATCGGTCAGGGTGTGTTCCTGCAGGAAGCTGCGGATGTCTTCGGGCAAAGTGTAGTCGCGGGCGACGGCGGCAAAGCGGGCATCGGTTTGCAGGCGGTCGAGCAGGGTTTGGTTTTTGTCCAACTTCATGCCTGCTTCTTTTTCTTCGGCGGTGGCGCGGACAAACTGGTCGTAAATTTCGGCATAAAGCATATCGTTCGGGCCTTCAAAAATCGTGAAGGGGCGGATGTCGATAGCGATATTGCCGGCGGTGTGTCCGCGTTCAAAACCCTTCGCGCCCAAGAGTTTTTGCAACATTTGCGCGGCGGCGTAAGTGTATTCCGTGGCGAGGGTTTTGACGATGTTCGCCTCCATCAGTTGATGGGCGACGGGTGCAACGGGCGAAACGGAATGGCAGACGTAGCGGTAAAGAATCTCGGAAACCTGATGGCGGCGCCGGATTTCGCGGCGTTCGTAATCGACGAATCTGATGTCGTTGCGGACGTATTGTTCCAGGTTTTCAAGGGTGTATTCCATAATGCCGTGCGTCATGCCGATCAGTTGCAGGCGGCTGCGGATAAAGATGTTTTGGAACGCGCGCAAACCGGCAGCGTCGCTCTGGGAGAGTTTCATCACGGCGGTTGCAGGCATTTCGGCATCGATGCGGTTGACGGCGTAACGGACGGCGCGCAAGCCTTCGGATGCGAGGGTTTCGCAGCGGATGTATGTTTTGGGGACGAGCAGCAGGTCGATGACTTTGGCGAGTTTGCCGTTTTTGCGCTCTTTGGCGGCAACGAGGAGGAAGTCGCTTTGCGAGTTGCCCTGCCAGTATTTCGCGGCGTTGACGTAAATGGTTTGTCCGTCGGTATATTCGTAGTAAGACTGCATTTCTCGGGCAATCGCCGCGCCGGAGGTTTCGGGTTCGGTAACGCCTAAACCGCCGCCCTCGCCTTTGAAAACCATGTCCAAACCCTGTGCGATTTGCGCTTCATCGCCGAACTCTTGCAGTGGCTGCAACACCAGCGCGCCTTCGATGCCGGTACGCAGCGTAACGGGCACGCCGTAATGCCCCGCAATCCGCAAGACTTCCTGAATTTCAAACTGGCTGCCCTTGCGCCCGCCGTATTTTTTGTCGAGGAAGGGCAACAGCAAACCCGCCTGCTTCAAGGCAAGCCATTTGTCTTCGGGCAGGTATCGCACCAGGTCGATACCGTCTGCAAAAATGCGGCGGAATGCGGATTCGATGTGCTTTAAAAAAGCAGCCGTGTCCATAGTTGACGGCTGCGCGCTCGGTTCGGTGTGTATCATCGGCTTCCTCTGTCGGTTCCCATTAATCGGCGGCCGGTCAAACCGCCTGCCACAGTTTAGAGTTGATTTTCTAAACTTTACCACAAAGTGCGCCGGGCAACAATCCGCCGACCTTTCAGACGGCATCGCGCCCCCTCCCGTGCTAAAATGACCGTTTGCATCACTGTCCGCCGATTGCCGCACTATGACCTACCCCATCCCCAAACCCCGTGAAAAATCCCGTTGGCTCAATCTTTCGCAAGGCTCGCTACCCTTAGCTTTGGCGCGTTATCTGCCGCATAAGCAGCTCAAGGTTGTCTTGACTCAAGATGCGGAACAGGCGTTGCGCCTTCAGACGGCATGGCGGTTTTTCCGTCCGCACGATACGGCGGTGTTTCTGCCGGACTGGGAAACGCTGCCTTACGAACGTTTTTCGCCGCATCAGGACTTGGTGTCGGAGCGGCTGTCGGCGTTGTGGCAGATTAAAAGCGGCGCGGCGGATGTGTTGTTCGTGCCGGTTGCCACGGCGATGCAGAAGCTGCCGCCTGTGCCGTTTCTGGCAGGGCGCACGTTTTGGCTGAAAACAGGGCAGACTTTGGATATAGGCCGTCTGAAAAGCGATTTGGTGGATGCAGGTTATAACCATGTTTCCCACGTTGTCGCGGCAGGCGAGTTCGCTGTGCGCGGCGGTATTGTCGATTTGTTCCCGATGGGCAGCGAAATGCCGTACCGCATCGATTTGTTCGACGATGAAATCGACAGCATTAAAACCTTTGACACCGAAACGCAACGCACCATTTCCCCCGTTTCCGAAATCCGCCTGCTGCCGGCACACGAGTTCCCCACCGACAGCGAGGCGCAAAAGATTTTCCGCAGCCGCTTCCGAGAAGAAGTCGACGGTAATCCGAACGATGCGGCTGTATACAAAGCCGTCAGCAACGGCCATTTCGGTGCAGGCGTAGAATATTATCTGCCACTGTTTTTTGAAAACGAGCTGGAAACGCTGTTTGACTATATCGGCGAAGATGCGCTCTTTGTCTCTTTGGGCGATGTTCATGCCGAGGCAAACCGCTTTTGGAGCGACGTCAAATCGCGTTACGCCATGGCGCAGGGCGACGAAACCTATCCGCCTTTGCTTCCACAGCATTTGTATCTCTCTGCCGATGTATTCGCAGGCCGTCTGAAAAACTACGGACAGGTACTGCCCGATGTTTCCGGCAAGGAACACACCCTGCCCGACCTTGCCGTCAACCGACAATCCGACGAGCCTTTGCAGGCATTGAAGGATTTTCAGACGGCCTTTGACGGGCGGATTTTGCTGTGCGCCGAAAGTTTGGGACGGCGCGAAACCATGCTCGGTTTCTTGCAGCAAAACGGTTTGAAAGCCAAACCTGTGTCCGACTGGCAGGGCTTCTTGTCGGCGCATGAGCCGCTGATGATTACAGTTGCGCCGTTGGCATACGGGTTCAAACTGGGCGGACTGCAATCGCCGAACCAACAGCAAACTACTTCCGCCTCCGAAGGAGAAGGCGATGCGGTTACCGACCAAACCGAATTTTCCGCAGCCGCAACAAACCCTCTCCCTAGCCCTCTCCCACAGGAGAGGGAACAAAGTGCAGCCGTCGTTTCAGACAGTCTGAAAGCAGCCGCCGTTTCAACCGAAAGCAGCCTGCCCCTCGGTACAAGTAATCTGCACGGGCAAATCCGACAGCAACCTGCCCCTTCCCCTGAGAGAGAAAGTCGAGGAGAAAGCAAAGCAGTTTCCGCTCAAACTGAATTTTCCGCAGCCGCAATAAGCCCTCTCCCTAGCCCTCTCCCACAGGAGAGGGAACAAAGTGCCGCCGCCGTTTCAGACGGCCTGAAAACCGAAAGCAGCCTGTATTCCATCGCAAATAATCTGCACGGACAAATCCGACAGCAACCTACCCCCTCCCCCGTGGGGGAAGATTGGGGAGAGAGCAAAACAGTTGCCGCTCAAACCGAATTTCCCGCATCCGCAACAAACCCTCTCCCTAGCCCTCTCCCACAGGAGAGGGAACAAAGTGCAGCCGCCGTTTCAGACGACCTGAAAACCAAAAGCAGCCTGTACCCCATCGAAAATAGTCTGCACGGGCAAATCCGACAGCAACCTGCCCCCTCCCCCGTGGGGGAGGGTTGGGGAGAGGGAAAAGCAGTTGCCGACCAAAGTGCCATCGCCGTCATTACCGAATCCGACCTCTACCAATACGTCGCCCGTTCGCGCGTCCACAACCGCCGCAAGAAACACGCCGCCGTTTCAGACGGTCTGTTGCGCGACCTTGCCGAAATCAATATCGGCGATCCCGTCGTGCACGAAGAACACGGCATCGGGCGGTATATGGGCTTGGTAACGATAGATTTGGGCGGCGAAACCAACGAAATGATGTTGCTCGAATACGCAGGAGAAGCGCAGCTTTATGTGCCTGTTTCGCAACTGCATTTAATCAGCCGCTACTCCGGTCAGGCGCATGAAAACATTGCCCTGCACAAGCTCGGCAGTGGCGCGTGGAACAAGGCGAAGCGCAAAGCCGCCGAAAAGGCGCGCGATACCGCCGCCGAGTTGCTTAACCTTTACGCCCGACGTGCCGCCCAATCGGGACACAAGTTTGAAATCAACGAGTTGGATTATCAGGCGTTTGCCGACGGCTTCGGCTACGAAGAAACCGAAGACCAGGCAGCCGCCATCGCCGCCGTGATTAAAGATTTGACGCAGGCGAAGCCGATGGACCGCCTCGTGTGCGGCGATGTCGGTTTCGGCAAAACCGAAGTCGCCCTGCGCGCCGCGTTTGTGGCGGTAATGGGTGGCAAACAAGTTGCCGTACTCGCACCGACCACGCTTCTGGTCGAGCAGCACGCGCAAAATTTTGCCGACCGCTTCGCCGATTTCCCCGTGAAAGTCGCCAGCCTTTCGCGTTTCAACAACAGCAAAGCCACCAAAGCCGCGCTGGAAGGCATGGCGGACGGCACGGTCGATATTGTTATCGGTACGCACAAACTGGTGCAGGACGACATAAAATTCAAAAACGTAGGTTTAGTGATTATCGACGAAGAACACCGCTTCGGCGTGCGTCAGAAAGAGCAGCTCAAACGCCTGCGCGCCAATGTCGACATCCTTACCATGACCGCTACGCCGATTCCGCGTACTTTAAGTATGGCGCTGGAAGGACTGCGCGACTTCTCGCTGATTACCACTGCGCCCAGCCGCCGCCTCGCCGTCAAAACCTTTGTCAAACCGTTCAGCGAAGGCAGCGTGCGCGAAGCCGTATTGCGCGAACTCAAACGCGGCGGGCAAGTATTTTTCCTGCACAATGAAGTGGATACCATCGAAAACATGCGTGAGCGGCTGGAAACCCTGCTGCCCGAAGCCCGCATCGGCGTGGCGCACGGACAACTGCGCGAGCGCGAGCTGGAACAAGTCATGCGCGACTTTTTGCAGCAACGATTTAACGTGTTGCTCTGTTCCACCATCATCGAAACCGGTATCGACATTCCCAACGCCAACACCATCATCATCAACCGTGCCGACAAATTCGGATTGGCGCAGCTGCACCAGCTTCGCGGGCGCGTCGGCCGCAGCCACCACCAAGCCTACGCCTACCTGCTCACGCCCGAATACATCACCAAAGACGCAGAAAAACGTCTCGACGCCATCGCGGCGGCAGACGAACTCGGCGCAGGTTTCACCCTCGCCATGCAGGATTTGGAAATCCGCGGCGCAGGCGAAATCCTCGGCGAAGGACAATCCGGCGAAATGATACAGGTCGGCTTCACGCTCTACACCGAAATGCTCAAACAAGCCGTGCGCGATCTCAAAAAAGGCCACCAGCCCGACCTTGACGCACCGTTGGGCATCACCACCGAAATCAAACTGCACAGCCCCGCCCTACTGCCCGAAAGCTACTGCCCCGACATCCACGAACGGCTCGTCCTCTACAAACGCCTCGCCGTCTGCGAAACCGTGCAACAAATCAACGCCATACACGAAGAACTCGTCGACCGCTTCGGACTGCCCGAACAACCCGTCAAAACCCTCATCGAAAGCCACCACTTACGGCTTATGGCAAAAGAATTGGGTATCAATGCCATTGATGCGGCCGGCGAAGCGGTAACGGTAACCTTTGGCAAAAACAACAATATTGATCCAACCGAAATCATCCTGCTGATTCAGAACGACAAAAAATACCGCCTTGCCGGCGCCGATAAGCTGCGGTTTACCGCAGAGATGGAAAATATCGAGGTCAGAATCAACACCGTAAAAAACGTTTTAAAAACCTTGCAAAACAGATGCCTGCCCAAATAAAGCCGACACCGCAATGCCGTCTGAAACACCGTTTTCCTTGTCCGAAAGCCGCCATTATGAATTTGAAGGAAACTCCACTATAATACGGCATTCAGATTTCCAGACGGCATCGCGCCCGTCAAACCGCACACAAACCAAAAGGAAATACATGTTCCGTACTATGCTTGGCGGAAAAATCCACCGCGCCACCGTAACCGAAGCCGATTTAAACTATGTCGGCAGCATTACCGTCGATCAAGACCTGTTGGACGCGGCAGGCATCTACCCCAACGAAAAAGTCGCCATCGTCAACAACAACAACGGCGAACGTTTTGAAACCTATACCATTGCAGGGAAACGCGGCAGCGGCGTGATTTGTCTGAACGGTGCTGCGGCAAGGCTGGTGCAGAAAGGCGATATCGTCATCATCATGTCTTACGTCCAACTCTCCGAACCCGAAATCGCCGCACACGAACCCAAAGTCGTCTTGGTAGACGGAAACAACAAAATCCGCGACATCATCTCCTATGAGCCGCCGCACACCGTGCTGTAACCCTGAAAACGGACATCGATTATGGATATTAAAATCAACGACATCACCCTCGGCAACAACTTGCCCTTCGTCCTATTCGGCGGCATCAACGTTTTGGAAAGCTTGGATTCCACCCTCCAAACCTGCGCGCATTACGTCGAAGTAACCCGCAAACTCGGTATTCCCTATATCTTTAAAGCCTCTTTCGACAAGGCAAACCGTTCCTCCATCCATTCTTATCGCGGCGTAGGCTTGGAAGAAGGCTTAAAGATTTTTGAAAAAGTCAAAGCAGAGTTCGGCATCCCCGTCATTACCGACGTACACGAACCCCATCAGTGCCAACCCGTCGCCGAAGTGTGCGATGTCATCCAGCTTCCCGCCTTTCTTGCGCGGCAGACCGATTTGGTGGCCGCAATGGCGGAAACGGGCAATGTCATCAACATCAAAAAACCCCAGTTCCTCAGCCCCTCTCAAATGAAAAACATTGTGGAAAAATTCCACGAAGCCGACAACGGGAAACTGATTTTATGCGAACGCGGCAGCAGCTTCGGCTACGACAACCTCGTTGTCGATATACTCGGTTTCGGCGTGATGAAACAAACCTGCGGCAACCTGCCGGTTATTTTCGACGTTACCCATTCCCTGCAAACCCGCGATGCCGGTTCTGCCGCATCCGGCGGTCGTCGCGCACAGGCTTTGGATTTGGCACTTGCAGGCATGGCAACCCGCCTTGCCGGCCTGTTCCTCGAATCGCACCCCGATCCGAAACTGGCAAAATGCGACGGCCCCAGCGCGCTGCCGCTGCACCTTTTAGAAGATTTTTTAATCCGCATCAAAGCATTGGACGATTTAATCAAATCACAACCGATTTTAACAATCGAGTAACACGGTTTCGCCTTATGATGCAGACTTTCCGAAAAATCAGCCTGTATGCCGCAACCTTGTGGCTCGGTATGCAGATTATGGCGGGTTATATCGCCGCGCCGGTGCTGTTCAAAATGCTGCCCAAAATGCAGGCGGGCGAAATTGCCGGCGTATTGTTCGACATCCTCTCTTGGAGCGGGCTTGCCGTTTGGGGCGCGGTACTGGCTGCCGCCTTTGCCGCCCTAACCCGGCGGCAAACCGCCCTGCTGCTTTTTTTATTGTCCGCCCTTGCCGCCAACCAATTTTTGGTTACCCCCGTTATCGAGGCACTGAAATACGGGCATGAAAATTGGCTGTTGTCGTTTGTAGGCGGATCCTTCGGAATGTGGCACGGTATTTCCAGTATTGTTTTTATGGCGGCCGCCCTACTTTCGATTTACTTAAGTTGGCGGCTTTCCGGCAAAGATGCCGTCTGAAGCCCTCCCATTTTTTTACCTCCCTTCACTTCACTTGGAGAACATTCATGAGCGCAATCGTTGATATTTTCGCCCGCGAAATTTTGGACTCACGCGGCAACCCCACAGTCGAGTGTGATGTATTGCTCGAATCCGGCGTAATGGGACGCGCAGCCGTACCGAGCGGCGCGTCCACCGGTCAAAAAGAGGCTTTGGAACTTCGCGACGGCGACAAATCCCGTTATTCGGGCAAGGGCGTATTGAAGGCGGTCGAACACGTCAACAACCAAATCGCCCAAGCCCTCATTGGTATCGATGCCAACGAGCAATCTTATATCGACCAAATCATGATCGAATTGGACGGTACTGAAAACAAAGGCAATTTGGGTGCGAATGCGACTTTGGCGGTTTCTATGGCGGTTGCACGCGCCGCTGCCGAAGACTCAGGCCTGCCGCTTTACCGCTACTTGGGCGGCGCAGGCCCGATGTCCCTGCCCGTACCGATGATGAACGTCATCAACGGCGGCGAACACGCCAACAACAGCCTGAACATCCAAGAGTTTATGATTATGCCCGTCGGCGCAAAATCTTTCCGCGAAGCGTTGCGCTGCGGTGCGGAAATTTTCCACGCCTTGAAAAAACTGTGCGACAGCAAAGGCTTCCCGACCACAGTCGGCGACGAAGGCGGTTTCGCCCCCAACCTGAACAGCCACAAAGAAGCCCTGCAACTGATGGTCGAGGCGACCGAAGCCGCCGGCTACAAAGCGGGCGAAGACGTATTATTCGCATTGGACTGCGCGTCCAGCGAGTTCTACAAAGACGGCAAATACCACTTGGAAGCCGAAGGCCGCTCCTACACCAACGCGGAATTTGCCGAATATCTGGAAGGCCTGGTCAACGAGTTCCCCATCATCTCCATCGAAGACGGGATGGATGAAAACGACTGGGAAGGCTGGAAACTGCTGACCGAAAAACTGGGCGGCAAAGTCCAACTCGTTGGCGACGACCTCTTCGTTACCAACCCGAAAATCCTTGCCGAAGGCATTGAAAAAGGCGTGGCAAACGCACTATTGGTCAAAGTCAACCAAATCGGTACTTTGAGTGAAACCCTGAAAGCCGTCGACTTAGCCAAACGCAACCGCTACGCCAGCGTAATGAGCCACCGCTCCGGCGAAACCGAAGACAGCACCATTGCCGACTTGGCAGTCGCCACCAACTGTATGCAGATCAAAACCGGTTCTTTGAGCCGTTCCGACCGCATGGCGAAATACAACCAACTGCTGCGTATCGAGGAAGAATTGGCGGAAGCCGCCGACTACCCCAGCAAAGCCGCATTCTACCAACTGGGCAAATAAAAAAGGTTAAGGTATGAAGTGGGTAACTGTCGTTTTATCCTTCGCACTTGTCTGTTGCCAATACAGCCTCTGGTTCGGCAAAGGCAGCATCGGACGCAACAGCAGTCTGAGAGAACAGATTGCCGTTCAAGAAGAAAAAAACCAGACACTCGCCCTACGCAATCATTCCCTTGCCGCCGAAGTCTATGATTTGGAAAACGGTCAAGAAGCCATTTCGGAAATCGCCCGGGTAGAACTGGGTTATATCCAAGACGGTGAAACCTTTTACCGACTCATCAGGCATAACCGGTAATACCGTCAAAAAGCCGTCCGAACCAATGTTCGGACGGCTTTTATTTCAACAAACTGTCAGACAGCCCCTCATCCTCCCCCGACAAACCGCAATCCAGCCTGACATCCCCCTCGACGCAACAGCAGCACGGCAGTATCTCGTCCCGCCCCAAAAAAGCCAAAGGCGGCTCCCGATAAGTAACGCTTCCCTCCAAAATCTTCACTCGGCACGATCCGCAATATCCGCTTCGGCACTGATATTCCACCATATGCCCCGTCCGTTCCAAGCCTTCCAACAGGGTCTCGCCCTCCAAGAGCTCAAAAAAACCCTTATTCGTACCAATGCGCGCCATTTCCGACCAATCAAAAATATAGTGGATTAAATTTAAACCAGTACGGCGTTGCCTCGCCTTGTCCGGATTTTTGTTAATCCACTATAATCCACTATAAAAGGAACAATAACCGATCCTACCCGCTGTTTTTCCCATCATACAACATACAAATGCCGTCTGAAACATCCGGCTTCAGACGGCATTTTTTCAAAAAACGTTTACAACTCAAAATCGCCCAAATCATCCGTATTCACTTCAGAATCGATCTGACCGATCAAATAAGAGGATATTTCCACTTCCTGCGGCGCGACCTGTACGTTATCGGACGACAGCCACGCATTAATCCACGGAATCGGGTTTTGATTTGCGCCTTCAAATCCGGCCGGCAACCCCACCGCCTGCATACGCAGATTGGTAATATATTCGACGTACTGGGATAAGATTTCTTTGTTCAAACCAATCATCGAACCGTCTTTAAACAAATATGCCGCCCATTCTTTTTCCTGTTCCGCCGCTTTTTTGAAGAGTTGGAAACATTCGTCCTGCAACTCAGCGGCAATTTCTGCCATTTCAGAATCATCGACACCCGAACGCATCAGATTAAGCATATGCTGCGTGCCGGTCAGGTGCAGGGCTTCGTCGCGGGCAATCAGTTTGATGATTTTGGCGTTGCCTTCCATCAACTCGCGCTCGGCAAAAGCAAACGAGCAGGCGAATGAAACGTAGAAACGGATGGCTTCCAACACGTTGACGCACATCAGGCAGAGATAGAGTTTTTTCTTCAACCCGCGCAAAGACACAGTAATGGGTTTTCCGCCGACATTGTGCACCCCTTCGCCCAACAGATTGTAATACTGGGTGTATTCGATTAAGTCGTCGTAATAGCAGGCAATGTCTTCGGCGCGGGCGGTAATGTATTCGTTTTCGACAATATCATCAAACACGACCGACGGATCATTCACAATATTGCGGATGATGTGGGTATAGCTGCGCGAGTGTATGGTTTCGCTGAAGCTCCACGTTTCAATCCACGTTTCCAACTCGGGAATCGAAACCAAAGGCAGCAAGGCAACATTCGGACTGCGCCCTTGGATGGAATCGAGCAGTGTTTGGTATTTCAGATTGCTGATGAAAATATGTTTTTCGTGTTCTGGCAGGTTGGCGTAGTCGATACGGTCGCGCGACACGTCGATTTCTTCCGGCCGCCAAAAAAACGACAATTGTTTTTCAATCAGTTTTTCAAATACCTCGTATTTCTGCTGGTCATAACGGGCGACATTAACCGGCTGACCGAAAAACATCGGCTCATTCAGCGCGTCGTTTTTGGTTTTGGGAAAGGTGCTGTATGACATAGTTAAGTGTTCGCAGGACATAATCTATTCTCTATATTAATTAAAAATGATCTGTAAGTTTTAACTAACCTGCTGAGACTTTATATATTTAATAAAATTTTCTAAAGTTAAAACATGGGTTTTCCCAAAAGTTCCAAATGTTTTTACGGATTCTTTAGGGACAACTAAGGTTAAATTCTCATCACTCATTTCCTGAATTTGAGTATCAGATATACCTTCTTGTAGAGTAAATAAATGCTTATGAGGAATTCGATCTGCTTCATTTAAAACTTGGCGCCAGCGATCCTTACAAGTAGTCTTTGAACCTAGCATTGTCAGCTTTTCAGTTTGAAATATGAAATTCCCTGATTCATCCATCGCATGGTACTCTTCACTTCCAGGAAATAAAAAATCTGGTTTCTTTTTCCCTTCTGTCTTCGCTTGCGTCTCAAATTTTAAGGAAAATTCGTCAAATATTCTTGATAAATGTAACTCTAAAGATTTTCCTGCTCTTGCTTTTCTGCGATTTGTAAAAGAATGTGCAAAATTAATGAAGCTATCCAAATCAGTAATTTTTGATTTAATAATTTCAAATTCACGTTTTTCAAAAATGGAAAATAATTCATATTCCTTTGAAACCCATTGTTTTAACACATTACTAACGTTAGTTTTATTTAATGCAATATTTTCCCTTGCCAAAACTGCCATTTCTTCAGTTTTGGGGAAGTTAGGAAATAGTGAAAATAATTTTGTTAGGTTATCCTCTACTTCTTGTTTTTTAGGTAAATATAAACTTCCTGGTAAAATGTTAGTTTCTGCGATAAATATTTCAATATCTTCATCTGAAGATAAAACAAAAGCATGGAATAATAAATCTTTATAACAAGCTCTGCACAATACCAATAAGAAACCACTATATTTATCACTTAAAAATTCAAAATTCTTGCCAAAACCCGTAATTCTCGCCTCATTTCTCGTGCCTTGGCCGTAATATTTAAAATTGCTATTAGTGACGCTTCCATCTTGCCAATTAATTTTGATTGAAATAGTTTTATTTGTTCCCTTTTGGCAAACTACATCAAAGAGGTCGTCTGAAAAATGTTTTTG